>NZ_CP117437.1:0-600000 GCF_030687535.1 Pseudomonas sp. FP2335 | reverse complement strand
ACTTCTTCCTGCTGATCTTCCGGGCACTGCGCCATCGCCGTGTACCGATCGCATTACGCATCGCCAGCCATAACGTGATCCTGGTCGCCCTGGCCCTGGTGATCTACGCCTGCGTGATGGGTTTGCAGTTCAAGCAGGCCATGCACGAGCAAGCCGACGCCCTGGGCGAGAGCCTGACCACGCAAACCGCCACCTCGGCGACTGAGCTTTTGGTGTCCAACGACATCCTCAGCCTCAACGTGCTGCTCAACAACCTGACCAAGAACCCGCTGGTGGCCCACGCCGCCATCTACAGCGTGGACAACCGGATCATGGCCGAAGCCGGGCAGCGCCCGAAGAATGGCCTGCTGGGTGAGGCCGAAGGCTTGTACCAGAGCAACATCACGTTCCAGGACGTGAAGGCCGGCCAATTGCGCATCAGCCTGGACATGCAGCAATTCCAGCAGCCAATGACCATCAGCCTGCAAAGCATGGGCATCCTCAGCGCGATCCTGCTGGCCTTGGCGTTGGCCCTGAGCCTGCGCCTGGGTCGGCATATCTCCACGCCTCTGATGCAACTGCGCATCTGGCTGCGGGACATCGACGAACACACCCCGGCCACCGACCGCCAGGATGAAATCGGTGACCTTGCCCGCCAACTGCATGCCAGCTTCGCCCCGGAGCCGGTCGTACGCGAACCTGAGCCCGAGCCGGAATACGACGACGAGCCCGAGTTCGACGTGGGCGAGCCAGGCTTTGCCGAAAGCGCACCGGTCGCCGGCCTCAAGCCTGCCACCCGCAAGGCGATCCGGGCCGAAGAAGACGAACTGGACGACGAAGACCCGTTCGCCGACCTGCGCGACACGGCGTCCGACAGCCCGGCCATCGCGCCGAAGCCTGCCCCGGTCAAAAACGCCGAACCCCAGCACAGTGCGGTGCTGGCTGTGCAACTGGGCTCCCAGGATCAACTGCGCCGCCTGCCCCGCACCCGCCTGACGGAACTGCTGGAACGCTACCGCGACTGCCTCGACCAGGCCGCGTCGCTGTACCAGAGCGAACTGCACACCCTGAACGACGGCAGCACGCTGATGCTGTTCCATAGCGAAGACAGCGGCGAAGACTACCTGACCAACGCCATCTGCTGCGGCGAGTTGCTGCGTGCCCTGGGCCATGCCTTGCAGATCGAAGTGGCGGACAGCGGCATCACCTTGCAACTGCAACTGGGCCTGACGGTGGGTGATGATCTGTTCGGCATGAGCCAGATCGACCTGCTGCTCACCGAAATCGCCCAGGACGCCCTGGCCTTGTCGCAGCACAGCCGCAACCTGCTGCTGGTGGAGCGCAAGATCAGCGAAGACACGCTGATCCGCCAGCGCGCACGTATCCGCCCGATTGCCAGCCCTGAAGGCGCGAGCTGTGTAGAGCGGTTGATGGAGCCGTATCCGTCGATGCTGGAGCGCCAGTTGGCCCGGATGCACGAGACCCGCAAGCCCTAGGCAACACTGCAACATCCACTGTGGAGTGGGCTTGTGTGGGAGCGGGCTTGCTCGCGAATGCGGAGTGTCAGTCGATACATCAATGACTGAATCACCGCATTCGCGAGCAAGCCCGCTCCCACAATTGATCTTCAGTGCTCCCCACATCGCGCACAAACAAAAAGGCCCGCTGAATCAGCGGGCCTTTTTTTGTGTCGGTGATTCAGCTCAGAACCTGAACACTTCCATATCCGTACGGATCGGCGTTGCCATCGGCATCTTTGGCTTCTGCGGTTCTGCCGGCTTGGCCGCCTGCACCGGCGCCTGTTTGCGCGGCGCCTCGACAATCGGCGGTTGGTTGGCCAATGGCTTGAGGGCCACCGACAACTGCTCGGCCAAATGCTGCAACAACACGCCCTGGGCCTGGACCTGGGACGCAGTGGTGCCGGCATGTTCTTCCTGCAAGTGCACGATGCGGCTGTCACGCACTTGGCCACGACGGTCGATCAAGCGCCACTGCGCATCGAGGATCGCTGGCTGCGACTTGCCGGAGTCAAGGCGCGTGATGGTCAACAACACCTGTACATCCGGGCTGAAGCCCGTCGGTGCCGGCGACAGCACCACGCGCTGGCTGTCCAGGTGACCCGCCACCTGGCGCAGCATCAGCTGGTTGATGTCGGACGACAAACTGCCCGCCCAACGACCATCGATGGAACCTTGCAGGCTGCCGTCGTTCTGACGTTGCAGCAGGGTTTCGCGTTGCAGGTAGTCAGCCACGACCACAGGGCCGAGCAAAACGGCCATACCGGCAGCCTGGGCGGGCTGCGCCGGACTTCCGCTGTCCAGCTGGTACAGCGACACCGGCTGGTGTGTGCTGCAACCCGCCAGCCCCAAAAGGCCAGCGAGCATCAAAAATAAAGGCACGCGTGGAGCGGTCATCATCCCATCCAGGTGGCTGCCACAAGGCTAACCACAACTAATACTAAAAATACCCTAAACACGCGCGGCCACGCCGGCGCTGGAAAGGCCATATCATCCGTGAATATGCGCTATGACTCCAGCGCCAAAGCGTCGATCTACGCGTTAAATCGTAGATCGAGGGCTCTAATGCGCGTTAAACCGGCGCTTCCACCAGCAAAGCATCCACCCGCTGGAAGCCCCGTGGCAGTTTGTTACCGCGCCGGCCGCGCTCGCCTTTGTAGTGCTCAAGGTCGTCAGGGCGCAGCGACAGCGTGCGCTTGCCGGCTTGCAGCACCAGCGTCGCGCCCTCCGGAATCACCGCGATGTCGGTCACGTACTCTTCGCGACTGGCCACTCGCTCGCCAGGAATCCCGATGATCTTGTTGCCCTTGCCTTTGCCCAGCTGCGGCAGGTCGCTGATCTTGAACACCAACAGGCGGCCTTCGGTGGTCACCGACGCCAGCCAGTTGCTCTCACGATCGTCCACCGATCGCGGCAGGATCACCTTGGCGTTGTTCGGCAGGCTCAACAACGCCTTGCCCGCCTTGTTCTTGGCCTGCAGGTCTTCACCCTTGACCACGAAACCGTAACCCGCGTCGGACGCGATCACGTACAGCGCATCATCCTCCGGCAGCAGCACACACTCGAAATTCGCCCCTGGCGGCGGCGTCAGACGCCCGGTCAGCGGCTCGCCCTGGCCCCGAGCAGACGGCAAGGTGTGGGCCGGCACCGAATAACTGCGCCCGGTCGAGTCGATAAACACCGCAAACTGGTTGGAACGCCCGGCCGCAGCGGTCTTGAAGCCGTCACCGGCTTTGTACGACAGGCCGGTGGCGTCAATATCATGCCCCTTGGCGGAGCGAACCCAACCCTTTTCCGACAGAACGACGGTAATCTTCTCGTTTGGCAGCAGCTCGGTCTCTGTCAGCGCCTTGGCTTCAGCGCGCTGCACGATGGGCGAGCGGCGGTCGTCGCCATAGGTTTCGGCGTCTTTGATCAGCTCGGTGCGCACCAGCTTCTTCAGCTTGGCTTCACTGCCCAGAAGGGCTTGCAGCTTGGCTTGTTCCTTGAGCAGCGCGTCCTGTTCGTCGCGCAGCTTCATTTCTTCCAGGCGTGCCAACTGGCGCAAGCGAGTATCAAGGATGTAATCGGCCTGGATCTCGCTCAGTTGGAACTCGGCGATCAGCTCTGCCTTGGGATGTTCGGCAGTGCGGATGATGTGGATCACCCGATCCAGATTGAGATAGGCAATCAGCAAGCCATCCAACAGGTGCAGGCGGCGCTCGACCTTGTCGAGGCGGAATTGCAGGCGGCGACGCACGGTCTGCACGCGGAACTCCAGCCACTCCACCAGCAGGTTGCGCAGGTTTTTCAGCTGCGGCTTGCCATCCAGGCCGATGATGTTGACGTTGACCCGGTAGCTCGACTCCAGGTCGGTGCTGGCAAACAGATGCTGCATCAGCACTTCATGGTCGACCCGGCTGTTGGTCGGAATGATCACGATACGGCATGGGTTTTCGTGGTCGGACTCGTCACGCAGGTCGGCAACCTGCGGCAGCTTCGACGGTTTGGCCTGCATCAGCGCCGCGATCTGCTCCAGCACCTTGGCGCCGGACACCTGGTGCGGCAACGCGGTGACAATGATGTCGCCATCTTCGACGTGGTACACGGCGCGCATGCGCACCGAGCCCTTGCCGGTTTCGTACATCTTCAGCAGGTCGGCGCGCGGCGTGATGATTTCCGCTTCGGTCGGGTAGTCCGGGCCCTGGATATGCTCGCAGAGCTGCTCGACCGTGGCCTTTGGCTCATCGAGCAGGCGCACGCAGGCCGTGGCGACTTCGCGCAGGTTGTGCGGCGGCACGTCGGTGGCCATGCCCACGGCGATGCCGGTGGTGCCATTGAGGAGGATATTCGGCAAACGTGCCGGCAATACCAGGGGTTCGTCGAGGGTACCGTCAAAGTTCGGGCCCCAGTCGGCGGTGCCCTGCCCCAGTTCGCTGAGCAATACTTCCGAGTAACGCGACAAACGTGCCTCGGTGTATCGCATGGCGGCGAACGACTTCGGATCATCCGGCGCACCCCAGTTACCCTGGCCGTCCACCAGCGTATAGCGGTAGCTGAACGGCTGGGCCATCAGCACCATGGCTTCATAGCAGGCCGAATCGCCGTGGGGGTGGAACTTACCGAGCACGTCACCGACGGTACGCGCCGACTTCTTGTGTTTGGAGTCAGCGTCCAGGCCCAACTCACTCATGGCGTAAATGATGCGCCGCTGTACGGGCTTCAGGCCGTCGCCGATATGCGGCAAGGCACGGTCCATGATCACGTACATGGAGTAGTTGAGGTAGGCATTTTCGGTGAAGTCAGCCAGCGAACGGCGTTCTACGCCATCTAAGCTGTCTGCGAGGATGTCACTCATGCGGGCCTCATCATTGGGTAAGGCACAGCGGAAATGCCGCGGCGCCGGGTCAATTCAAAATAATCAAAAATCATGGCTGGGCACTCCAGCCACCGGCCGGGGCGGCGAAACGATAAACCACCGGGCGTTTTTCACCATCGGCACGCGGGCCGAAGTTGTTGTCGATGCCCAACCAGGCACCGTCGGCATCCACCACCAGGGCTTCGGCCAGGCCATAGGCCTGAGGGTAGCGCCGCGCTGGGGTCAGGGTCTCGTCGGCAAACGACCAGCACAGCTCGACTTTGGCCGTGACCGCATCGCGCCGGCAGATCTGGAACGCATTGCGCTCAAGGGTAAACAGCTTGCCATTGAACAGCGCCAGGTCGGAAAAGTCCTTGGACACCGCCTTGGCATTGGAGAACTGGGCGGGCTGCACTTCCTGGCCGGCCTCGCTCAGCAACACACACGGGCCGTCGCAATCCCACAGGCTTTGCGGACGCTTGATCGAGATTAGGCCGCGCCGCTCGCGCTCGGCCGCGAGCCAAATCTGATTGCCTTCAGGATTTATCGCCAAGCCTTCAAACAACGCATTGAAGTGCAGCAATAGGCCACTGGCCCGCGCCTCGCGCACCATGCCCGGGGCGATCCGCAACCACTCGGGCGCCCCACTGGCCGGCACTTGCAGCACCGCAGCATGGGCTTCGCTGACAATGTAGCGGTTGCCCGCGGCGTCGCAACTGATGCCTTCAAAATCCAGGTCGCCACCGCGAATGAACGACGCGGCCTTGGTGCGCGAACGCAGCCCCCAAGGCAAACCGGACTCCGGCACCGGCGGCACGTCGATCTTCACCGTCTCGGCCTTCCAGGTCGGCGCGCTGATGTCCAGGCGATAGATCTGGTCGTCGTCGCGATCAGAAACGGTCCACAGCTCCTTGCCACACAACGCCAGGCCCGACAGGTTGCCGCCGCGCATGCCGTCTACCGGGTGTTCGGATACCAACTTGAGTTCAGCCACGGGCGCAGCAGCCACCGAGGCAGCCGCCAACCCGCTCAACACCAGGATCGCCAGGGCGAAACCTGTGCGCATCAGCCCAGGACCTCGGCGAGGTTGCCCTTGGATTCCAGCCAGGACTTGCGGTCTGGCGCGCGTTTCTTCGCCAGCAGCATGTCCATCATTTCCGACGTCGCGGCGAAGTCATCGCCCAGGGTCAGCTGCACCAGGCGCCGGGTGTTCGGGTCCATAGTGGTTTCGCGCAGCTGCGGTGGGTTCATCTCACCCAGGCCTTTGAATCGCGTGACCTGCGGCTTGCCGCGCTTCTTCTCGGCCACCAGGCGGTCGAGGATGCCATCGCGCTCGGCTTCGTCGAGGGCGTAGAAAATCTCTTTGCCCAGGTCGATCCGGTACAGCGGCGGCATGGCGACATAGACGTGACCGGCATCCACCAACGGACGGAAGTGCTGCACGAACAGCGCGCACAGCAAGGTGGCGATGTGCAGGCCGTCGGAGTCGGCGTCGGCGAGGATACAGATCTTGCCGTAGCGCAGTTGGCTCATGTCCGCCGCGCCGGGATCGACGCCGATGGCCACGGCGATGTTGTGCACTTCCTGGCTGGCGAGGACTTCGCTGCCATCGACTTCCCAGGTGTTGAGGATCTTGCCGCGCAACGGCAGGATCGCCTGGAACTCTTTATCCCGCGCTTGCTTGGCGGAACCGCCTGCGGAATCACCTTCCACCAGGAACAGTTCGGAGCGCATCGGGTCTTGCCCGGCGCAATCGGCCAGTTTGCCCGGCAGTGCCGGGCCGGCGGTGATGCGCTTGCGCTCGACCTTCTTGCTGGCCTTCAAGCGACGGCCGGCGTTGTTGATCGCCAGTTCGGCCAAGGCCAGGCCGAGTTCCGGGTGTTCGTTGAGCCACAGGCTGAAGGCATCCTTGACCACGCCGGAGACAAACGCGGCCGCCTCGCGGGACGACAGGCGCTCCTTGGTCTGGCCGGAGAACTGTGGCTCCTGCATCTTCATCGACAGCACGAACGCGATGCGCTCCCACACGTCTTCCGGCGCCAGCTTCACGCCGCGCGGCAGCAGGCTGCGGTACTCGCAGAATTCGCGCATGGCATCCAGCAAACCCTGGCGCAAACCGTTGACGTGGGTGCCGCCCTGCGCCGTGGGGATCAGGTTGACATAGCTTTCCTGCACGCTGTCGCCGCCTTCGGGCAGCCACAACAGCGCCCAGTCGACGGCTTCTTTATTACCGGCCAGGCTGCCGCAGAACGGCTCGTTGGGCAGGCGTTCGAAATCGCTGACGGAGTCTTCCAGGTAGGAGCGCAGGCCGTCTTCATAGTGCCACTCGACCTTCTCGCCGGTGCCTTTGTCTTCAAAGGTGACGAGCAGGCCCGGGCACAGTACGGCCTTGGCCTTGAGCACGTGCTTGAGGCGGCTGATGGAGAATTTCGGCGAATCGAAGTATTTCGGGTCCGGCGCGAAGTACACGCTGGTGCCGGTGTTGCGCTTGCCGACGGTGCCGATGACTGCCAGGTCGGTGGCCTTGTAGCCATCGGCGAAGGTCATCTCGTATTCGTTGCCATCGCGCTTGACCCTGACCCGCACCAGCGTGGACAGGGCGTTGACCACCGAAATGCCCACGCCGTGCAGGCCGCCGGAGAACTGGTAGTTCTTGTTGGAGAACTTGCCGCCCGCATGGAGCTTGGTGAGGATCAGCTCGACGCCTGGCACACCCTCTTCCGGGTGAATGTCCACCGGCATGCCGCGGCCGTCGTCGGACACTTCCAGGGAGTGGTCAGCGTGGAGAATGACATGCACCGACTTGGCGTGACCGGCCAGGGCTTCGTCGACGCTGTTGTCGATGACTTCCTGGGCAAGGTGGTTCGGCCGGCTGGTGTCGGTGTACATGCCGGGGCGTTTGCGCACCGGGTCGAGGCCCGAGAGGACTTCGATGGCGTCGGCGTTATAAGAGCTAGCGCTGGGAGTGGCCATGGTGTCTCGTCGTGAGTCGTTCGATTAAAAAATGACCTGCGATTTTTACAATGACGAAAAATCGAAGGATTGATACTGATCTGCGCCAATCCCGGCAAAGCTCAACAACGCCGGCAATTGCCTGGCGAACCCCTGGTAACCATGGTCGCCACCGGCCTGGATGCGCAAGGCGCAGGCACGGTAATACTGTTGGGCGAGGCGGTAGTCCAGCGTTTCATCGCCGGTCTGCAACCACACCTGGTAACGCGCGGCGTCCTGGGGCGCCGCCACTTCCAGCTCGGCCAGGGCCGCGACGTGGTCGTGGGTCAATTCCCAGGTTTCATCGGTGTAGAGGTTCTTCTGGGTGCCCAGGTAACCGTCGAACATCCGATGGGGGCTGATCGCCGGGTTGACCAGCAGCGCCTTGAGGCCATGGCGTTCGGCAAGATGGGTTGCATAGTAGCCGCCGAGTGAGCTGCCGACCAGCAGTGGCCGCCCCAGTTCAGCGATCGCCGCTTCCAGTTGGGGAATTGCCTGACGCGGGTGGTGATGCAGGGCCGGCACACGCAACTGGTCGGCCAGGCCGAGGGCGTCCATCACGGTGATCAACTGGCTGGCCTTGTTGGACGCCGGCGCGCTGTTGAAACCGTGGATATACAGGATCGAAGCGGACATGCCGGGCTCTCCGTGACTTGGGCCAAAGAGGCGCAGTTTACAGGGATCGGGGTGGTATCTACAGGACATAAGAAGAACCAATGTGGGAGCTGGCTTGCCTGCGACAGCGGTGTATCAGCCACACATTGATTGCTGGCAGACCGCTGTCGCAGGCAAGCCAGCTCCCACATTTATGATCAGTGTTTGCAGCTTTTAATAGCCGTTGCTGCCGTAATCCACCGTAAATTCGAAGTCCTGGACCCGCTCCACGCCAGTTTCCAACCGCCCGTCGGCATGCAATCGCAACCAGCGATACCCCGGCGCCTGCTCGCTGACCTGGAAATCCTCGCTGCCCGGCGCGAACTGGATGCAGGTCGACGGCGAGGCCAACAACCGCACGCCGTTGCGCTCGCGGTCGATTTCCTGGTGCACATGCCCCCAGAGCACTGCCTTGACCTGCGGGAAGCGATCCAGCACGGCAAACAGCGCGTCGGGATTGCGCAGGCCGATGGGCTCCATCCAGGCACAGCCAATGGACACCGGGTGATGGTGGAAACACACCAAATGATGGCGATTCGGCGCTTCACTCAACGCCTGGACGAGCAGTTGCAGTTGCTGATCCTGCAAGTAACCGGGCACCGAGCCCGGCACGGCGGAGTCCAGCAGGATGATGCGCCAGTGGCCGACATCGACCACCGGTTCCAACAGATCACTGTGCACGGCAGCGTGGGCCATGATCTGGGGTTCGTCATGGTTGCCGGGAATCCAGCGTGCCGGCGCATCGATCTGCCGGGTCATGTCGCGAAATTGCTGGTACGACGCCAGCGTGCCGTCCTGGGACAGATCGCCAGTGGCCAGCATCAGGTCGATCTGCGGTTGTTGCGTGCGCACCAACGCGATCACCTGTTGCAGGCTTTCACGGGTGTTCATGCCCAGCAGCGTGCCGTCGGCCTCGGCAAACAGGTGGCTGTCGGACAGTTGCACCAGCAGCGCCGGCGCATCGGGGTTCACGGTGGATACGCTCGGCAAGGCGCTCTCCCAAGGCAATCACAGAAATGGACAGTTGGCGTGATTATGCTGGGCAGGACACAAAGAGGAAACCAGGGGAAGCAGACGCAGTTCACATCTACCGCACCGCTTCGAACTCATGGCCCAGGGCCAGGCAGTGACTCAACCATTCACCGAGGAACACATTGAGCTGTGCTTTCTCATCGGGCTGGTGCATGAACACGTTCGGGTAAGGGTAGATGCTGCGAAAGCGCCGCGCATGTTCGGCGCTGATCACTTCGGCCATGCGTGCGTCGTGGTACACCTGCACTTCCAGTTGCGGCACCGGCAGCCACGGCAGGCTGTGCTCCTGGCGCACGCGCAGGGTAGTGGTGTACGGGCAATTGACGATGACTTCCAGGGTCAGCACGCCAAGCATCTGGTCCCCATGGGTCACGCCGATGCGCCTGGCCGCCGGGGCGTGGCGCATGTCGGGGAGCAGACGCATCAACCGCGCATAGTTGGCCTCGCAGGCTGCTTGCAGCCCGATCAGGTCGACGCGATAACGTTCCCGTGCCTTTACTGCCATAACCCCCTCACTTCCGCGCGATTAAGCGCAAGCCATTGCAGGGTGATGATGCTGGCTGCGTTGGAAATCCTGCCGTCGCGCACCGCTTGCAGGGCGTCTTCAAAAGCCCAGACGGTGACGCGGATGTCTTCTGCCTCTTCTTCCAGTCCATGGACGCCACCGGCGCCCGAGCTGTCGCAACGGCCCAGGAACAAGTGGACAAATTCGGTACTGCCGCCAGGCGATGGGAAATATTTGGTGATCGGCCACAGCGCGGAGAATGTCAGCCCAGCTTCCTCCTCGGCTTCGCGGTGTGCAACCTCCTCCGGCTCCTCATCCTTGTCGATCAGGCCAGCGACCATCTCGATCAGCCAGGGGTTGTCGGTACGGCCCAGGGCGCCGACGCGGAACTGTTCGATCAACACCACTTCGTCGCGCTGGGGGTCGTAGGGCAATACACACACGGCGTCATGACGAACGAAAACTTCGCGGTTGATCACACGGCTCATGCCACCGTCGAATTTTTCATGGCGCAATTGCACCCGATCAAGCTTGTAGAAGCCCTGATAGGCATTGTCGCGCTGAACAATCTCGACCGCGCTCGGCGTCGATTTCGCTGTATCCGTCATATCCTGCCTCGTTAAGCCTGTGCAATTCGCGCCATCCTAACGCGCTCGCGCCCGTTGGTGCAGCCCCTTTCCAGTTGCCGGGATAGACGGCGAACGTCAAACTCACTCTATTCAGCTTAGTGGCGAACTGACGGCCATGCCGGTAGTCGAACCTGCACAATTTCGCTCTTATCGATAGACGAAGGACATCCATGTCGCTTTTAAAAATCGCCTCCGTGGCCTGCATCGCACTGACCCTCGGCGCCTGTCAAAGCCTGTTCCAACCCAGCTGGCGCACGCCGCTGGAAGCCACCCGCGACACCACCGAGCAAAGCCAGGCCGGTTGTGCCAGCGCCGATTGCCCACTGGTGAACATCGACACCGTGCACTTCGCCAAGGAGCCCAAGCTGGACGCCCTGATCGAACAGCGCCTGCTGGAAATGACCCGCACCAACGCGAACGACCCGCTGCCGACCAGCCTTGAGACCTATCGCGAGCAATTCCTGCGCACCGCCGCGCCGCGCAACAGCATGTACTTGCAGGCCAAGGTACGTGAGCAGCATGACGGCTTGGTGATCATCGAGCTGTCCAGCTACCTGGACCAGGGCGTTACCCACGGCGAGCCGGGCCGCGGGTTCATCAACTATTCGCGCCAGCAACAAAAGGCCCTGACGTTGACCGACATGCTGCTGCCCGGCAAAGAGGACGCGTTCTGGAAAGCCGCCCAGGTAGCCCACAACAGCTGGCTGATCAGCACCCGCCTGAGCCTGGAACCGGAGTTCGTGAAGACCTACCCCTTCCAGAAAACCCCGAACGTGGCACTGACCTACGGTGGGGTGATCCTCAAGTACCCCACCTCCACCATCGCGCCTTACGCCCTGGGCCACGTCGAGTTGCAAATCCCCTACTCGCGCCTGGACGGTATCCTCAAGCCTGAATGGGTGCCTGCGCGCCGCTGAACACGCGCCCGAGGATGAACTGCAACAGCCCTGCCAGCAGCAGCGCCGGCAGGGTTGCGCCGAGATCCGGATACAGGTTGGCCAGCAGGTGGTAAGTGCCGATGCCCCCCAACCACGCCAGCAGCGCCGGCCAACGCAGAGCGGCGACCAGACCCGGGCCACGACGGCGCAGAATGAAGTGATCCACCAGCACCACGCCGAACAGCGGCGCAAACACCGAACCGATCAGCAGCAGGAAATTCTGGTACTGGGCCAAAGGCGCGAAGCAGGCGATCAGCGTACAGATCACGCCAATCGCCAGGGCCAGGTGCTCGACTTTCAGGCGCAATAGGATGCCGCTGGACACCGCCGCCGAGTGAATATCGGCAAAGGCGTTTTCCGACTCATCCAGCAGGATCAGCAACAGCGGAATCCCCAGGCCCGCACCGGCCAAGGCCAACAGCAGCGCATTCACTTCAGCGCTTGGCGCAAACGCCAGGGTGTAGGCCACGCCCAGGCTCATCAGCCAGAAATTACCGATGAAAAAGCCCAGCGCGGTGCCGCCGAATACGCTTTTGGCGCGCTTGCCGAAGCGTGAGTAATCGGCAATCAGCGGCAGCCACGACAGCGGCATGGCGATGGCAATGTCGAAACCCACCGCAAACGGCATCGAGCCATCGCCGGCCTGGGCCCACAGTGCGCCAAGATCGGCCTTGGCGAACAGGTTCCAGGTCAGCCACAGACATGCGGCGAGCAGCAGCCAGATGCCCCATTTGCGCAGGATCTGGCGCACAAAGGTCAGCGGCCCACTGACGGCCAGCAAGGTCGCCAGGCCACCGAAAAACAGCGTCCACAACAACGGACTGGCCAGCAGGCTGCCTTCGCTGAACGCCCGCGTGCCCAACAGGCTGGCGGCGTCGCGCATCACGATGATTTCGAACGAGCCCCAGCCGATCAGTTGCAGCAGGTTGAGCAACGCCGGCAGGCTCGCGCCCTTGGCGCCGAGGCTGAGTTTCAGCGCGGCCATGGCAGACAGGCCGGTGTCGCTACCGATCACGCCGACGGCGGCCAGCAGCAACACGCCAACCAGGGTGCCGAGGAAGATCGCCAGCAGCGAGCCGGACAGGCCCAGGCCCGGTGCGAGCAAGGCGCCGGTTTGCAGGACCATCAGGCCGATGCCGAGGGAGAACCACAGGGAGAACAGGTCGCGGGCGCCGAAGACTCGTTTGTCGCTCGGCACGGCTATATCAGGGGAGTAGGTACTCGGTTGAATGCTCAAGGGTGTTATCTCTGAGGGGCATTTTTTGTTTGGGAGATTGCTTTCGCGAGCAAGCCCGCTCCCACATTTTGAACTGTGAATACATTCAAAATGTGGGAGCGGGCTTGCTCGCGAAGAGGCCGGTACAGGCACCTCCAATCCCGGATCAGACCTTCTTGTACAACTGGCTACCTTCCTGCTTGAACCGCTCGGCCTGCTCCGCCAAGCCCTTGGCCACCTCCACATCCACCGCGTCAATGCGCTGGTTGGCCGCGTACTCACGCACTTCCTGGGTAATCTTCATCGAGCAGAACTTCGGCCCGCACATCGAGCAGAAATGCGCGACCTTGGCCGAATCCTTCGGCAGCGTTTCATCGTGGTACGAACGCGCGGTGTCCGGGTCCAGGCCGAGGTTGAACTGGTCCTCCCAACGGAATTCGAAGCGCGCCTTGCTCAGGGCGTTATCACGGATCTGCGCGCCCGGATGGCCTTTCGCGAGGTCAGCCGCATGCGCGGCGATCTTGTAGGTGATGATCCCGGTCTTCACGTCATCCTTGTTCGGCAGGCCCAAGTGCTCCTTCGGCGTGACGTAGCAAAGCATCGCGCAGCCGAACCAGCCGATCATCGCCGCACCGATGCCCGAGGTGATGTGGTCGTAACCCGGCGCAATGTCGGTGGTCAGCGGGCCGAGGGTGTAGAACGGCGCTTCGTCGCAGCATTCGAGCTGCTTGTCCATGTTCTCCTTGATCAACTGCATCGGCACGTGGCCAGGGCCTTCGATCATGGTTTGCACGTCGTGCTTCCAGGCGGTCTTGGTCAGCTCGCCAAGGGTTTCCAGCTCGCCGAATTGCGCGGCATCGTTGGCATCGGCAATCGAGCCTGGGCGCAGGCCGTCGCCGAGGGAGAAGCTGACGTCATAGGCCTTCATGATTTCGCAGATTTCGTCGAAATGCGTGTAGGTGAAGTTCTCTTTGTGGTGCGCCAGGCACCACTTGGCCATGATCGAGCCGCCACGGGAGACGATGCCGGTGACACGCTTGGCGGTCAGCGGCACGTAGCGCAGCAACACGCCGGCGTGGATGGTGAAGTAATCGACGCCTTGCTCGGCCTGCTCCACCAGGGTGTCGCGGAACAGCTCCCAGGTCAGGTCCTCGGCGGCACCGCCAACTTTTTCCAGGGCCTGGTAGATCGGCACGGTGCCGATTGGAACTGGCGAGTTGCGGATGATCCACTCGCGGGTTTCGTGGATGTGCTTGCCGGTGGACAAGTCCATCACGGTGTCCGAACCCCAGCGAATGCCCCAGGTCAGTTTCGCCACTTCTTCTTCGATGGACGAACCCAGGGCGCTGTTGCCGATGTTGCCGTTGATCTTCACCAGGAAGTTACGGCCGATGATCATCGGTTCCAGTTCGGTGTGGTTGATGTTGGCCGGGATGATCGCGCGGCCACGGGCGATTTCTTCGCGCACGAACTCAGGCGTGATGATCTTCGGCACGCTGGCGCCGAAACTGTGGCCGGCGTGTTGCTGGTCGAGCAGGCCAGTGGCGCGGGCTTCTTCGAGCTTCATGTTTTCGCGGATGGCAACGTACTCCATCTCGGCGGTGATGATGCCTTTGCGCGCGTAGTGCATCTGCGTGACGTTGGCGCCGGCCTTGGCGCGGCGTGGGTTCTTCACGTGGGCGAAGCGCAGTGCGGTCAGCTCGGCATCGCTGAGGCGCTGTTGGCCGAAGTGCGAGCTGAGGCCCGGCAGGCGTTCGGTGTCGCCACGCACTTCGATCCACGGCGAGCGCACGTCGCCCAGGCCTTTGCGCACATCGATGATCACGTTGGGGTCGGTGTAGGGGCCGGAGGTGTCGTAGACGGTGACCGGCGCGTTGATCTCACCGCCGAAATCGGTGGGGGTCACGTCCAGGCTGATCTCGCGCATCGGCACGCGGATGTCCGGGCGGGAGCCCTGTACGTAGATTTTCTGCGAGCGGGTAAAGGGTTGCACGGAGCCGGAATCAACCTTGGCCGATTCACTCAGGTGCACGGTGTTTTTTGGTTTTGTACTCATCACGGGCTCTCCAACTCTTTATCCAGGCGGTGGATTTTTGTCGGAGCGAACCTGTGACGGATGGACGCACTGGAACCAGTGCTGTGCTTGGCGCACAAGGGCTGTTCGATTGTCGAACAGCATCCCGGACGAAGCACAAGAGGACTCGCCGGGTGACGAGAAATCTTGTTCCCTACGCAGGCGCTAACCTGATCAGGTTCAACGGGATCCGGTATTTACCGATCTCAGCCTTCCAACAAGGCACCCCGACAAGAACGCGGCCAGTCTAGACCATGGCGTAGGCAAATTGCCAATGGCGGTGCATTCAGCATGATGAATGGCGCAATTGCAGGATTGTTGTGCCGTGATCGCGCCACTACACTCGGTACGGCTCCAAGGCTTGACGCTCTGAAGCTGCGGCCGTAGCCTTGGCCGACAAATTATCGCCGTAATATTTGATCAGGGAACGCCTCATGCTGCGCAAACTCTCACTGGCTCTTGCCGTGTCTTGTGCGACCAATGGAATGGTTTGGGCAGCAGAAGCGCCCTTGTCCGCCAACACTGACTTGGTCAGCGTCTACCAGGAAGCGGTAAACAACAACGCTGACCTGGCGGCCGCCCGCGCCCAATACGGCGCGCAAAAAGAAGTGGTGCCACAGGCCCGCGCCGGTTTGCTGCCGAACCTGTCGGCCGGTGCCGACAGCAACAACGTGCGCACCCAGCTCTCGCAGCCATCAGGCACTGCCAATCGCGATGCGCATTCGTGGCGCGCAACCTTGAGCCAGCCGCTGTTCCGCGCCGACCGCTGGTTCCAGCTGCAAGCCGCCGAAGCCGTCAACGAACAGGCCGCGCTGCAACTCTCGGCCACCGAACAGAACCTGATCCTGCAAAGCGCCGAAAACTACTTCGCCGTGCTGCGCGCCCAGGACAACCTGGCCTCCACCAAGGCCGAAGAAAATGCCTTCAAGCGCCAGCTGGACCAGTCCAACGAACGCTTCGACGTCGGCCTGTCGGACAAGACCGACGTGCTGCAATCCCAGGCCAGCTACGACACTGCCCGCGCCAACCGCATCCTCGCCCAGCGCCAGGTAGAAGACGCGTTCGAAGCCCTGATCACCCTGACCAATCGCCAGTACAACTCGATTCAGGGCATCGTCCACACCCTGCCGGTACTGCCGCCGCTGCCGAACGACGCCAAATCCTGGGTCGAAACCGCCGGGCGCCAAAACCTGAACCTGCTGGCCAGCAACTACGCTGTCACCGCCGCCGAAGAAACCCTCAAGCAGCGCAAGGCCGGCCACGCGCCGACCCTCGACGCCGTGGCGCAGTACGAAAAAGGCGATAACGATGCGCTCGGCTTCAGCAACCCCAACCAGTTGCCGGTGCCGTACGGCGGCGATGTGTCCCAACGCACCATCGGCCTGCGCCTGAGCATCCCGCTCTACAGCGGCGGGCTGACCAGCTCGCAAGTGCGCGAATCCTATTCGCGCCTGGACCAGACCGAGCAGCAACGCGAAGGCCTGCGTCGCCAGGTGGTGGAAAACACACGCAACCTGCACCGCGCGGTGAACACCGATGTGGAACAGGTGCAGGCGCGTCGCCAGTCGATCATCTCCAACCAGAGCGCGGTGGAAGCCACGGAGATCGGCTATCAGGTGGGTACGCGCAATATCGTCGATGTGCTGGATTCGCAGCGCCAGCTGTACTCGTCGGTGCGCAACTACAACAACAGCCGCTATGACTACATCCTCGACAACCTGCGCTTGAAGCAGGCGGCGGGGACGTTGAACCCGGGGGATTTGCAGGATCTGGCGCGTTATCTGAAGGCGGACTACAACCCGGACCGCGACTTCCTGCCGCCGGATTTGGCCAAGGCAGCCGCCGAGCAGCTAAAAGCCCGACCGGGATATTGATAACACTGCAAAACCAATGTGGGAGCTGGCTTGTGTGGGAGCGGGCTTGCTCGCGAAGGCGGTGTATCAGTCGCCACATGTGCAGGCTGACCCACCGCTTTCGCGAGCAAGCCCGCTCCCACATTTGACCTCTATTGTCAGTGGGTGATGAGTCTGCTCAAACCATCCAGCAAACGCTTCAAAGCACCTTGGTTCGCCTGCATCACCTTGAGCCCCGCCTGCCCCATCCTGCGCGCATCCTGCGGCAACTCGAACAACTGCCGCACCGCCTCAGCCAACCCTTCGGCATCATCCACCTGCCGCAACGCCCCGCCTTCACGCATCATCGCGGTGATTTCGAGGAAGTTGAATACGTGCGGCCCCATGATCACCGGCTTGGCCAACGCCGCCGGCTCCAGCGGGTTATGCCCACCGGTTGCCACCAGGCTGCCGCCGACAAAGGCACTGTCGGCCAAGGCATACAGAAACAGCAATTCGCCCATGGTATCGCCGAGCAACACCGAGGTTTGCGAGGTGACGGGTTCGCCCGTGGAACGGCGCACCGTGGCGAATCCCTGTTGCCCGCACAACTCGAACATTGACCCGAAACGCTCCTGATGGCGCGGCACCAGGATCAATAACGCATTGGGATAGCTGTCGAGCAACTGGCGATGGGCGGCGAGCACCACTTCATCTTCGCCTTCGTGGGTACTGGCGGCGATCCACACCGGACGCTCACTGGCGCCCCATTGTTCGCGCAAAGCGGCGGCGCGCTGCGGCAGTTCGGGGTCGATGGTCAGGTCGAACTTGATCGAGCCGGTCACTTCAACGGCTTGCGGACGCGCACCGAGGCTTAAAAAGCGCTGGGCTTCGGTTTGCGTCTGAACGGCCAACAGACTCATCTCTGCCAGCATCGGCGCGGTGAGCTTGGCGAAACGCCCGTAACCCTTGGCCGAGCGTGCCGACAGCCGCCCATTGGCCAACGCCACGGGAATACCGCGCAGGGCACAGGCGTGGATGTGGTTGGGCCACAACTCGGTTTCCATGATCACCGCCAGCTTCGGCTGCACGCGATCAAGAAAGCGCTTGGCGGCGCAAGGCAAATCATAGGGCAGGTAGCAGTGTTGGATGCGCGGCTCGTTGGCGAACAGCGCCTGGATGCGCTCGGAACCCGTGGGCGTCATGCAGGTCACGGTGATCGCAAGCGTCGGATAACGCTCCAGCAACCCGCGCACCATGGGCGCGGCGGCGATGCTCTCGCCCACCGACACCGCATGCACCCAGATCCCGCCCGGCTGCAACACCGGCAAGCCATAGGAGAAACGTTCGCTCACCCGCTTGGCATAGGCCGGGGCCTTGCGCGCGCGCAGCCACAGACGTAAAGCCACCAACGGCAGCGCCAGGTAAAACAGACAGCTGTAGAGAGTTCTATTCATGGCGGCGGAGTTTATCGGCTTTTTCAGTCAATCGCCCGTAGACACTCGGCAAAACGTTCCGCCAGAAAACGTGCGGCCGGGCCGAGGGGCTCGTCACGGCGCCAGACCAACTCCACCACCAACGCTGGCGGGGTCCATTCGCTGTCGAGTTCGACCATCTGGTTCTGGTAGGTCGGGTATTGCACCACATGCCGCGGCAGCCAGGCCCAGCCGAGGCCACGGGTCAGCCATTCGGCCAGCACGTAAAAGCTGTCGGCACGCCACACCTGTGGGCTGGCAGCTTCGCTGCCGGGGTAGACGCTGGTCTGGGTCGACATCAGCAGTTGGCGGTATTGCGCGAGGCCCTGGCAGTCCACGGTTTTCTGCCGAGCCAACGGGTGATTGCGCCCGCAGACGGTGACCATTTCCACACTGCCGACCACCCGCCGCTCCAGCGCCTCGGGGATCTGATCGTGATAGAACAACATGCCCAGGTCGGCTTTGCGCTCCACCAGCTTGCGTGCGACATCGCCTTGGGCGGCGCTGGAAATCTGCACTTCCAGGTTGGGAAACTGCCCGGCCAATGCATCCAGGCTGTCCAGCACCGGCTGATACAGCATCGCCTCATCCTGGGCCAGGCGCAGGCAGGCTTCTTCGCCGCGCATCAACGACAGCGCCCGGCCGTTGAGGCGCTCGCATTGGCGCAGCACTTCCCGGGCTTCTTCAAGCAACACCGTGCCGGCCTCGGTCAGGCGCGGTTGGCGGCCGCTACTACGCTCGAACAGGCTGACGCCCAGGTCGGCCTCCAGCAGCGCAACCCCATTACTCACCGCCGACTGCGCCTTGCGCTGCCCGCGCGCCACCGCCGAAAACGAACGCTGCTCGGCGACGCTGACAAACAGGCGCATCTGTTCCAGGTTCCATTGCACGCTCATGCTTCAACCCATCTCCAATTCAGATAGGTAATGACTTTACCCCATCTGGCCAAGCCCTAAAATGGCGACATTATCAAACGCGCTTCACACCGAGGATTACCCATGAACCCTGCCTACTACTACCTGGCCATCGCCATCTGCTCGGAAGTGATCGCCACTGTTTCGATGAAAGCCATCAAGGGCTGGAGCACACCTATCCCACTGCTACTGGTGATCGTCGGCTACGGCGTGGCGTTTTGGATGCTGACCCTGGTGGTGCGCACCGTGCCGGTGGGCGTGGCCTACGCGGTGTGGGCCGGGATGGGCATCGTGATGGTGAGCGTCGCAGCGCTGTTCATCTACGGGCAGAAACTCGACCTGCCGGCGATGCTCGGCATGGGCCTGATTGTGCTGGGTGTGGTGGTGATCCAGTTGTTTTCGAAAACCGCCGGGCACTGACCACCACGCAACAGCCTGTATACTGCGCCTCTTGTCTTGAACACTGAGGTCGCCCATGCCATCCGTTATTTCCACCGACGTCCTGATTGTCGGCGCCGGGGTTGCCGGCCTCTGGCTGAATGCGCGCCTGCGCCGCCAGGGGTTTTCCACGGTATTGGTGGAAAACGCTACCCTGGGTGGCGGGCAAAGCGTGAAGTCCCAAGGGATCATCCACGGCGGCGCGAAATACGCCCTGCACGGCGCCCTCACCGGCGCCTCCGAAGCCATCGCCGACATGCCGCGCCGCTGGCGTGAAGCCTTGGCGGGCAATGGCGAGCTGGACCTGACCGGCGTGCGCGTGCTCTCCCAGGCCCATTACCTGTGGTCCCCCGGCACGCTCGCCGGCAACCTCACCAGCTTCTTCGCCAGCAAGGCCGTGCGCGGCCGTGTCGACCAGGTCAAGGGCGACGACCTGCCCCCAGCCCTGCAAGATCGCCGCTTCAAGGGCAAGGTCTATCGCCTGGCCGAACTCGTGGTGGACGTCCCCAGTGTGATCGAACGCCTGGCCCAATTGGCCGGCGACGGCTTGCTCGCCGGGCAGCACATCGAGCCGCTGCTGGACGGCAACAAGCTGGTGGGCCTGAAGGTGGATGGCCGCGAGATCCGCGCCCAGCGCATCGTGCTGAGCGCCGGTGGCGGCACCGCCGACCTGCTGACCAGCCTGGGCTTGAGCAAGCCGGCGATGCAAAAACGCCCGCTGCACATGATCATCGCCAAAGGCCCCGGCCTGAAGCCGCTGTACGCCCACTGCCTGGGCGGCGGCACCAAGCCGCGCCTCACCGTGACCACCCACCCGGCCGCCGATGGCAACTGGGTCTGGTACATGGGCGGCGACATTGCCGAGGCCGATGGCGTGGCACGTACGCCTGAAGAACAGATCGCAACGGCGCAAAAAGAACTGGCGCAATTGCTGCCGTGGATCGACATGAGCCAGACCCAATGGGCCACCCTGCGCGTCGACCGCGCCGAGCCGCTGCAAACGGGTCTGAGCCGCCCCGACAACGCCTTCGTGTTTGAGGACGGCCGCCTGCTGGTAGGCTGGCCGACCAAACTGGCACTGGCGCCGGACTTCGCCGACCGGGTGATCAACAGCTTCGAACGTGATGGCATCCGTCCAGCCGCCAGCGAGCCGCTGCCCGAGCTGCCAAAGCCCGCTATCGGCGTACCGGCCTGGGAGCAACTGCTGCCATGAGCCTGCCGACCTTGCACGACCTGCATCGCCCCCTGGGCAGCACCGGCCTGCTGGTGTCGCCGCTGGGCCTGGGCACCGTCAAGCTGGGCCGTGACCAGGGGGTGAAATACCCCAACGGCTTCCAGATTCCAGATGACGACGCAGCCCGGATGCTGCTGCGTCAGGCCCAGCAATTGGGCATCAACCTGATCGACACCGCCCCCGCCTACGGCCGCAGCGAAGAGCGCCTGGGCCCGCTGCTGCGCGGCCAGCGCAAGGACTGGGTGATTGTCAGCAAGGTCGGCGAGGAATTCGACAATGGCGTGTCCCGCCACGATTTCAGCGCGGCCCACACTCGACTGTCGATTGAACGCAGCTTGAAACGACTGGAAACGGATTTTATCGACCTGGTGCTGGTGCACTCCGACGGCAACGACCTGCATATCCTCAACGACTGCGAGGTCTACCAGACCCTCGCCGAGCTGAAACAGGAAGGCAAGATCCGCGGTTTCGGTTTTTCCGGGAAAACCGTCGAAGGCGGCGTGAAGGCTCTGGAGCAGGGCGATTGCGCGATGGTCACCTACAATTTGAACGAACAGGCCGAGAAAGCCGTCATTGACTATGCGGCCGCCCACGGCAAAGGCATCCTGGTGAAAAAAGCCCTGGCCAGTGGCCACGTTTGCCTGGAGCCTGGAATGGATCCAATACGTGCCAGTTTCATGCTGTTGTTTGCGCAAACGGGCGTTGCCAGTGCTATTGTCGGGACCATCAATCCGCTGCACCTGGCCCATAACGTGGCGACCGCTGCCCAGGTTATTCGTCAACTCTGATGCCGCCGACGCGGCCGACCCAGTCGCAAGCAGGAGCCGACATGGCGCGCACGCTCATACGAAAAAACCCCAGCAACTTCAAGACACTGCCGCTGCACGTCGAAGCCACCCCCGAAGGACTGAACTACCAGAGCGTCGGCATGCCGCTCAACTTCGCCCAGACCCTGCAACGGCGCAAGCCGGTGGAGGTGGCCGACCCCGAGCGTTTCGTGCTGGAACTGGCGAACCTCGGCGTGTCGGTACGACTGACCCTGCACTGGCAAAACAAGGACTACTGGGTGCTGGTACGCCAGCGACGCCAGGACCGTGGCGACGTGGTACTCAAGCTGATCTCCGGCTACGTCCCCGCCCACGAACTGAACCTGCCGCTGCACACCGCCATCCAGGAAATCGCCGAAGAGTGCCTGCTGGAAACGCCCGAAGGCTGGCTCGGCGGGCGCTTCAACGACACCTGGCTGCCGGCGCCCTACTCCGCCGCGCTGCATTACCGCGAAGCACTGCCGTTTCGCCTCAGCCCGCTGTCCGGCGCAGCTCGCCCGGTGCGTTGCGCGACCACTCAGCTGATCGAACGCCCACGGGCCTATGTGCACCTGCCCACGGCGTCACTGCAATTGATCTACGACTTGCGCCTGGAAGTGCCGAAGGAAGCCAAGTCCCTGAGCCTGTTCCATGTGGACGAGCGCCTGGAAGGCGACCAGTTGGTGGCGCGCCTCGACCGCCAGCGCCCGGACCTGTACCTGATGCCACTCAAGGATGGCCAGCCCGTCGCTGAGCTCTACACCGTGAAGAAAGACCAGTTGTACCCGGCCAGCACCCGGGGTTTATTCCTCGCGGAGAGCTTCGCCCAGCAGGAAGGCTGGCTGGTGCGTGAGGAGCGGATTCGCTGGAAGGATTGGCTGCGCCAGCAAGGCTTGGCGGAGCCGGAGAAAGAATCGAAATTGAAGCGTTTGGCCCAGCGGGTGCTGCGCAAGATTACGCCGAAGAAGAAGGCCAGCAGCTAGCGGCTCCACTCCAATGCCAAGCCCGGCGCAAATCCAAATGTGGGAGCGGGCTTGCTCGCGAAAGCGGTGGATCAGCCCGCACAGGCAGAGACTGGTACACCGCCTTCGCGAGCAAGCCCGCTCCCACATTTATAATCGCGTCAGCCGTTGAGCAAGCGCTCCAGGCCGACTTTCAGAGGCGTAGGCTCGGGCAACTTGAAGCTCGCCAACAAGCGCTGATTATTCGCCCGCGAGTGACGAATATCCCCCGAACGTGCCGGCCCGTAAGTCACCGCTGGCAACTTGCCGACAATCTCTTCCAGCGCCTGCAACACCTGCTTGAGCGTCGTCGTTCGATTCCAGCCCACATTGATCGCGCCCAACGGCGCGTCCGGCGCCTCAATGGCTTGCACCAACACGTCAACCAGATCTTCCACATACATGAAGTCACGGGTCTGCTCGCCATCGCCAAACACGGCAATCGGCACGCCCTGCTGCACGCGCTCGCTGAAGATGCTGATCACTCCGGAGTACGGAGAGGACGGGTCCTGGCGCGGCCCGAAGATATTGAAGAAGCGGAAAATCACCGGCTCCAGACTGTGCTGGCGACGGTAAAAGTCGAAGTAATGCTCGCCGGCCAATTTGTCGGACGCATAGGGCGTCAACGGCGCCTTGGTGGTCTCTTCGTCAATCGAAGCACCCTCGCCATTGTTGCCGTACACCGCCGCGCTGGAGGCGAAGACCACGCGCTTCACCGCCGCTTTGCGCATGGCTTCGCACACGTTCAGCGTACCGACGAAATTGCTCTGGTGCGTGCTGACCGGGTCATCCACCGATGCCTGCACCGAGGCCACCGCCGCCAGGTGCACCACCGCCGCCGTGCCGACCGCGGCACGCGCGACCAGCTCGGCGTCGGCGACATCACCCTCCAGCAACTCGACCCGCGGATTATCCAACGGCAGGTTGCTGCGCTTGCCGGTGGACAGGTTGTCCAACACGCGCACGCCGTAGCCCTTGGCCAACAACGCATCGACCAGGTGCGAGCCGATAAAGCCCGCACCGCCGGTTATCAGGACACACTTACTCATTGTTGCGAATCTTCTCGACGATGGCCGTGGTCGAGCTGTTTTCAACCAGCCCCAGCACTTTGACCGTGCCGCCATAGGCGCTGACGATGTCGGCACCGACCACCTGGTCGACGGAGTAATCGCCGCCCTTGACCAGCACGTCCGGCTTGACCTGGGCCAGCAGGTTTTCCGGGGTACCTTCAGCAAAGCTGATCACCCAGTCCACCGCGCCCAGGCCAGCCAGGACCGCCATACGACGGTCGACACTGTTGATCGGACGGCCCGGGCCTTTGAGGCGGCTGACCGACGCGTCGTCGTTGACCGCGACGATCAGGCGATCGCCTTGGGCGCGCGCCTGTTCCAGATAGGTCACGTGGCCAGCATGCAGGATGTCGAAGCAGCCGTTGGTGAACACAATGCTTTCGTTGTGGGCACGGGCATCGTCGATCGCCAGCAGCAATTGCTCGATCCCCAGCACGCCACGCTCCGAACCTTCGGAACGCTGGATGGCGCGCCGCAGTTCCGGTGCACTGATGGCCGCCGTACCCAACTTGCCGACCACAATGCCCGCCGCCAGGTTGGCCAGGGCCACGGCGTGAGGCAGTTCTTCGCCGGCCGCAATCGAGGCGGCCAGGGTGGAGATCACGGTGTCGCCGGCGCCGGTGACGTCGAACACTTCACGGGCCCGCGCCGGCAGGTGCATCGCCGGATGATCCGGACGCAGCAGGGTCATGCCGTGCTCGCCACGGGTCACCAGCAAGGCGCCAAGGTCGAGGTCGGCCATCAATGCCGCGCCTTTGCTCACCAGCTCGTGCTCATCGGCGCAGCCGCCGACGATGGCTTCGAACTCGCTGAGGTTCGGCGTGATCAGGCTGGCACCGCGATAAATCGAGAAATCCTTGCCCTTGGGGTCGGCCAGCACCGGAATGCCCTTGGCCTTGGCGGCCTGGATCAGTGCCTGGTGGTTCTTCAAGGCGCCTTTGCCGTAATCGGACAACACCAGCACCTTGATGCCTTCGAGCAACGCATCGACCTGACCGCTGAGGGCCAGGGCGTCGGTGGCGAAGGGTTCTTCAAAATCGATCCGCAGCAATTGCTGGTGACGACTCATGACCCGCAGCTTGACGATGGTCGGCTGATGGGCAATGCGCTGGAACAGCGCACGCACGCCGGCACCGCGCAGGCTGTTGGCCAGGCTGTCGGCGGCTTCGTCATCGCCGGTCACGCCGACCAGGGAGGCCGGGGCGCCGAGGGCGGCAATATTGAGGGCAACGTTGGCAGCGCCGCCTGGACGGTCTTCGATTTGCTCGACCTTGACTACCGGTACCGGCGCCTCAGGGGAAATCCGTGAGGTACCACCATGCCAGTAACGGTCGAGCATGACATCGCCGACCACCAAGACAGGGGCTTGATCGAATCGCGGCATGGACAACTTCATGGAGCAACCCACATACAAAATGAACAGGGGCGCGATATTAGCACAGGGTGGGCGCTGCCTAGTTCGAGAGCTTTATCTGTAAGACATCCGACCGCGCAACTGCTCACTTTTTGAACAAAAACGGGGCGCATTGCGCGCCCCGGTCGGTCAGACGATGTTGGCCGTTGCCGGCTCGTCCAGCCCCATGGCGTGCAAACGCGAGTAGTAGCCACCCAGGGCCAACAAATCGGCATGGGTGCCACGCTCGACGATTTCACCGTGATCCATCACCAGGATCAGGTCAGCCTTCTCGATGGTGGACAAGCGGTGCGCAATCACCAGGGTCGTACGGCCCTTCATGACCTTGTCCAGGGCGGCCTGGATATGCCGCTCGGACTCGGTGTCCAGCGCCGAGGTCGCCTCATCGAGGATCAGCAGCGGTGCGTTTTTCAGCAAGGCACGGGCAATCGCCAGACGCTGACGCTGACCGCCGGAGAGCAGCACGCCGTTTTCGCCGACTTCGGTGTCCAAGCCCTTGGGCAGCTCGGCGATGAAGTCCATGGCGTAGGCATCACGGGCAGCTTTTTCGACGTCTTCACGCGGCGCGCCGGCCAGGTCGCCGTAGGCGATGTTGTTGGCCACGGTGTCGTTGAACAGCGTCACGTGCTGGGTCACCTGGGCCACGTGGCGGCGCAGGTTGCGCAGGCGGTAGTCCTCGATTTCCACTTCATCGAGCAGGATCTCGCCGACTTCATGATGATAGAAACGCGGAATCAGCGCGGCCAGGGTGGACTTGCCACTGCCCGAACGCCCGACCAGCGCGACCATCTGGCCTGGCGCTGCGATGAAGCTGATGTTCTTGAGCACTTCGCGCTCGGTGCCGGGGTAGGTGAAGCTCAGGTTGCGCACCTCAAGGTGGCCGCTGACCCGCTCTTTTTCCACAGTGCCGGTGTCGACTTCAGGCACCACGTCCAGCTGTTCGAAGATGCTCTCGGCACCGGCGACGCCCTTCTGGATCGTCGAGCTGACTTCCGACAACTGGCGGATCGGCTTGGGCAGCAGGCCCGCAGCCGTGATATAGGCCACCAGGTCGCCGGCGGTCGCGTCACCCCGCAGGAACAGCACCAGGAACATCAGCGCCGCCATCGCGGTGTAGATCACCAATTGCAGCATGGGCGTGTAGACCGCACCGGTCTTGGTCATGCGCATCTGCTTTTCGGTGTTGCTCATGCTCGCCTTGGCGAAACGCTGCTCTTCGTAGGTCTCCCCACCGAAGCTGCGCACCACGCGATAACCCTGGATGGTTTCCGAGGCCACGTGGGTCACGTCGCCCATCGCCACCTGGATTTTCTTGCTCTGCTTGCGGAATTTCTTGCTGGTGCTGCCGACCATCATGGCAATGATCGGCAGGATCGCCAGCATCACCAGGGTCAGCTTCCAGTTCATCCACAACAGGTAACCGAACAGGAACACCACCGTCAGGCCTTCGCGAATCACGACCTTGATCGCATCCGTGGCGGCGCCGGTGACCATGGTCACGTTGAAGGTGATGCGGGAAATCAGGTGCCCGGAGCTGTGGGTATCGAAATAGCGGTTGGGCAGGACCAGCAGTTTGTTGAACAACTGCACCCGCAAATCGTGGACCAGCCCCAGGGAGACCTTGGCCAGGTAGTAGTTGCCCAGGAAAGAGCCCAGCCCCTGCCACGCGGCGATCAGCACGATCAGCAGCGGCACGGCCATCAGCAGTTTCAGGTCCTTGAGGTACGGAACACTGGGGAAAAACACCACGTCCGGGTTGCTCAGGCCATCCACGAAGTATTTGAGAATCCCGGCCAGCATGGGCTGGGTGGATGCGAAAATCACAAACCCGATAATGCTCACGAGGAACATGCCGATGTACGGCTTCACGTATCCCAGCAGCCTGAAATAAATTTTCAGGCTGGATTCCTGTTCCGCTTTAGGCGGTGCGTCACTCATTGTTGAGCTCACTGATTAGGTAGGGCGGCAACTTTATCACAAGCGCCGGGTTTGGCCCGAGCCCAGACCGACACGCTGACCAGCGCGATCGGCAGCCAGGTGATAAACCACTCGGCACGCGGGGTGCCGGTGAGGTTGGCCGCATCGAACTGCATCGCCAGGGTGGAGAACACCCACATGCCGATGAGGCCTTTGCCGTAATGGGTGTCACGCACTTTCCAGGCTTGCCACAGCACGCCGAACCACACCGCGCACCACAGCAACAGGCCCGGCAGGCCCAGTTCGATGGCGACGTGGGTGAACAGGTTGTGGGAATGGTCGAAGCGGAATTCATTCCAGACCACGTTGTAATTACCACCCAGGCCCAGACCGGTCCAAGGGTGCTCGCCAATCATCTGCAGCGCCGCCATGAAAATCTGCGGCCGGAACGACACGCCACGGGACAGCATCAACGATTGCATCGACACGAATACCACCACCGCCGCCACCGCTGCGGCGATCGCGATCACCGTACTGCGTCGGTCGCGGCTCCACAGCGGCATCGCCACCACGCTCAACAGCAAGGCCAGCGCGGCACCACGGCTCTGGCTCGCCACGACAAACAGGCCGAGCAGCCCGATCGCCGCCAGGAAGGCCACTTGCATCCAGCGCCCACGGGGCATCCAGTGCAGCATCCACACAGCCGCGAGACCAATGACGTACGCGCCCAGGATCGGATGGGACAACTGCCCCAACCCTTCAAGACGAGCGTCCCAGGCATTGCCTTGAAGGCCATAGAACTTGACCATCGCCAGCAGCGACGACAACGCCAGGCCAAAGCCGCCCCACTGCATCAGGCGAACCACCTGCTCGGTGCGCCCTTGGGCAAGCACCGGCAAGAACAGCAGGAATACGCCGATATACAGCAGGCGCTTGGCTTCGCGGGAAGGGTCCTCGGCATTGGTCCACAGCAGGCTGATCAAGCCCCAGGCCGCCATTACGCCCAGCGCCAGGTAGACCCAACGCTGAGCCTGCCAGACCTGCTTGAGCTGCTCACGGGCAGACCAGGCAAACACCATGGCCGGCAGCCACAAGAACAGCGTCAGCCCCTGTTGATAGATCTTATTGGTCGGCGCAAAGGCGATTGCCAGTAAAAACCACAGCAACCCGAACCCCATCCATACTTGCGCCCAACGACTTGCCTGCATCATCCGCTCCTAATACTACGGCCAACCTGCCACCCCGGCATGGTTAAAACCCAAAACTTTCGGCATCATTGCCGACTCATGTGCCCGCGACTCCCACAAGGCTTCCTGACGATGCAATGTTCAAGGCTTCCCCAAGCCGCTCTAAACACGATGATTGAAGGCGCCAGAATCCTGGAGAAGGACAGCTATGGGCCCAAAGTCTACCTGCTGACGGACGGGAACATCCTTAAACTGTTTCGTCGCAAGCGGTTTTTTTCTTCCGCCTTGTTTCGCCCGTACTCCAAGCGTTTCATCGATAACGCGCTCGGGTTGCAACAACGCGGCATTCCCACCCTCACCGTACTCGACAGCTTCCAGTTGGACGCGCCCGGCATGACCGCCGTGCTGTATCGCCCGCTACCGGGCGAGACGCTGCGCCAGATCGCCAACAAGGAAGGTTTTGACTGGGAGCAGAACCTGGAACCGCTGGTGACGCTGATTCGCCGCCTGCATGGCGCCGGGATCTACTTCCGCTCCCTGCACCTGGGCAACATTGTCGTGACACCGGACAACCAGATGGGCCTGATCGACGTGGCCGACCTGCGCTTCCTGCGCGCGCCGCTGAGTCCGGCGCTGGTCAAGCGCAACCTGCAGCACTTCGCCCGTTATATTGCGCGCGAGAAGCTGAACGAACGCTTTCCGATGCAAGCGCTCGAACAAGCCGTACTACCGGGGTGAGAGCAGCCGGCGGGCGGTGGCGGTGAAGTCCTGCCAGGCCTGTTCCGGCGCCAGCGCCGCCAACTGAGCCGCCACGGCGACGTGCGGGCTGGTTGAAAAAGCGCGCTCCAGCAGTTGCGTCCAGGCGTCGACAGCGTCAGCCGGTGCATACCAACCAGCGTCCGCCAATTGCTCGCGGAACACCGCCAGCTCGCTGGTCAGCACCGGCACACCGGCCATCACGGCCTCCTGCACGATCAACCCAAGCCCCTCCTCCGAAGACGGTATCGCCACCCAATCAAATGCGCGATACAGGGTCGCCGCGTCCGCCAGGTGCCCCGGCATGAAGACTTTGCCGCGCAAGCCAAGGTGCTCGATCTGCGCTTCAAGCTCCGCACGCGCAGTGCCTTCGCCAATGATCACCAAGCGCGCCCCGGGCCGACGCGAGGTCACGGCGGCAAACGCATCCAGCAAACAGGCAAAGCCCTTGCTACCCACCAGGCGCCCCACGGCGCCCAGCACCGGCGCGTTGTCTGCGGCCAGGCCCAACTGCGCGCGGGCCTGCTCGCGGGACAGCATCGCGGCGCAAAACGCGCTGGGGTCAAAGGCGCTGCGCAGCACTGCCACCGGGCGATGCAAATCGCGTTGCAACGAGTCGGCCAGGGTCTGCGACACAGCTGCCACGGTCAGTCGGGCCTCGGAGAATTGCTCGAACAGCTTGCGATCCGTGCGACGCAGGCGTGTCATGCCGTGAAACAGCACCACAGCACGTACCTCGGGTACGGTCTTGAGCACCGGCAACAACACCCGCGCAACGCCGACGCCATCGAGCAGCACGACCTTCACGTCCTGCGGCAGCGCCCGTCGAAAACGCGCGCGCATACGCGGCAGCAGCAACGCCCACAGGTGACGGCCCTTGAGCTGAGCCGATGAGAGATTCCATTCCAGCGCCCCATCTCCAGCTTGTGCACCGCCCTGAAGCAGCCAGGTATGCACGGCTGCACCGCAGTCGACGCTGCCAAGCACTTGCTGATGAACCTTCTGCACGGAAGCGAATGCAGTACCACCGGCCCACATGACGTTGAGGATGCTCATTGAATAATACGAACCTTCTGCGGTGTTCTGGAGGCGTGCATGCAACTCAATTGACCAGCCAGCCGATGGCGAGGCCCAACAACAGCATGGCGACCAGCTTGATCCGCTCGCGCCGCTTGCGCTTGGCCTTGTTCAAGCGCTCGGCCGAGGTCGACACATGCAAGCCGAAGCCGGTGTGCAATACCGCATCGCCCTCAAGGGTCACGGCCATCAAGTTCAACTGCGCATAGCGCCGCGACAAGCCCTTCTCGCCCTCGAACCCGGCATAAGGCGCGCACAACGCGTACTCCTTGAGGCGGCGCAAACCGGGGTTCAGGGAAAACGCCTGCCACTCCGGCTTGTCGGAGATCAGCGGGTAGCACGGCACCCCACCGATCAGCTCACGCGGCCCCAGATGGATATAGGGGCTGTGCACCTGCAAGTCATAGACAAAGTTGCGCAACCACACCTGGAGCACATCCGGGCGCAGCTCCAACACCGTCTTGGAGTCCTCGACAAACCCCGGGCGGTAAAACTCCCAGTCATCTTCACAATGGAAAATATAGGGTGTCTTCACCGACGCGTAGGCCAGGTCGATGGATGCCAACTGCCCCAGCTTCGGGCGGTTGACGAAGAAAGTGCAATGTTCCTGCCAATGGGCCGGAATCGCCTGGCGTACCGCGTCGTCACCGGAGTCCTCGGTGATGAACACCTCGCGGATGTCAGCCGTGTTGAACACGTCGAAGCTTTCAAGCGTGCGCTTTAACAGATCAAAGCGACCGCAGCTGGTCACTACAAGGGTGATGTCGCTCTGTTCGGAAAATCGCACGTGGGCACCAACAATAAAATGACCGCAATCGACGGCCTGACAGAGGTTACACGCCCAGTTTCAGGCGCAGCGTTTCCAGCAAACTCAACGGCGCACGTGGCCGCAGAGGCGGCTGCAGCACTTCGACAATACGCTGGCCGATACGTGCAAAGCTAAACTGGCTGACAGCCAGCTCCTGGCCTTTACGCGCAATATCCGCCGCCAACTGAGGGTTGGCGCGCAACTCGGCGAGTTTTTCCTGCAATTGCGGGATGTCTTTATAGAACACTACGTTGACCTTGTCCTTGAAACCCAGGGCCTGGTTTTCCGCCTCGCCCTGGTCAAACGCCAGCAGCACGCAACCACAGGCCATGGCTTCGAAGTTCTTGATCATGTATTCGCCCATGCCCACGTCGGCACTGACAAAAAAGCGGATCCGGTTGAGCGTCGCACAGTATTCCTCACCCGACTTGGTACGCGTCACCACCAGCGGCTCGACCCGTGCCAGCTCATCAAGCAACGCCTTGCGCCCGCTGTAGGCCACGCTATTGGTGCTACCGACAAACGCCAGCTCGATGTCACGCTCACGCGCCTGCGGCTGCAACAGCGCCTGGTCGTAGCCCTTGGGCACGAACACCGCGTCGAAGCCTTCCGCACGCAGGCGCTCGGTCACCATGAAGCCCGAGCTGATCACCCGCGCCCAGGGTAAACGGCGGTAATGGGCGCTGAATTTTCCGGTGTATTTGCAGGGAATGTAGTTCTGGTAGGCATCGTGTTCGAGGATCACCAGATTGGGGATCGTACGGATAAAACCGGCCTGACGGATTTCCTGCTTGAAACGCAGGAAGAACACGATACGGTCGTAGCGGGTCACATCGACCTCACGGCGAAAGTAGCCGCGCAGGTTGCGCTGCTCGGCGCTGCTCAGCCAGCGGGTATCGCATTCGCAATGCTCGGCGATGCCTTCGTAAAGACGATCGAGGATGGCGCGCTGTTCTTTCTGCACCAGAAATAAAACTTTCATGCTCTTCCTTTCACAGGTGACAAACGCCAGAACAACTCATGTCGCCGCACCGCCTTGCGGAAGAACTCGTTCTCCCCGTAAGGCGAACGCGCGCGCCCGGCCAGTACACGCTGCAACAACCGCCGGAGACGCCGCTTGAAGGGTGGCGCGGGTTGCAGGTCGTGCATCATGCCCAGTGCCATGGCCTTGTCGCGCTGTTGCGCCAACGTCAGCGGCAGGCTGCACGGATGCAGCTCCTGGGTTGCATCGAACAGCGGCGGCAAGGCTATGCCACTGCCAGCGTCGCCCATGGGCCAGCGGTCATTGTCATGCAGATGATTGGCGTAGCCCAGCAGCGTGGTTGGCTGCCACTCCAGGCCTTGCAAGGCCTGCATGACGGCGTTCTGCGCGCAGATATGATCGGGGTGCGGGTCCAGCGCCGAGTACGGCAGCACGATTACTTCAGGGCGCGCCATCAACAGCACCGCGCGCAGGTCGGCCAGCAGGTTATTCCAGGTCGGCAAGCCGTCGCTATCCGACGGCAGCGGGAACGGATTGAACTGGCGAAACGGCCGCACATCGCTCAGCTCGGCTTCACGGGAGGCGAAGGGCTGGGCTGGCGCGGCCTGCATGGCTTGCAATTGCAGGCAGAAATAACCCAGTTGCACGCAGTGCGCCTGGGGTACGCCCGCCCATAGCGGCACGGCGATGCTGTCCCAGGCGCGCAGGCGACCCTTGATGCGCGCGGCTTCGACCGTGTCCAGGCCCATCTGCTGATAGTGTTCGGCTTCGATTTCACCCGCCGTGAGGGTGACGATCCACGGCTTTTGCGCCTGGCTGTAGAGCCCGAAAGCTGCCAGTTCGGCATCGTCGGCGTGGGGCGCGATGACCATCACACGCTGGGTGCTGTAATCCGGCTGGGTCCAGGCCCACAGGCGCGGTGTGCCGAGCAGGCGACAATGGCGACCGCGCAGCTGCAACTGATCCAGCGCCAATCCGCTGAGGTTGAGATAACGCACGCCGTTGACCCCACGCTCAAAGGTTTGGCGGTCGTCACCCAGGGCAATGTTCGGGTCGAGAAAGCGTCCCAGCCAGGTGCTTTTGACTGTGATCGCCAGCACCAGCGTGGCGTCTGCGGCGACCGGTTGATCAAGCAACAAGCGCCCGTTCTCCAGGCGCACGCCGGGTAACTCGGCATCGGCCGAGAAGCGGTATTGATAGTCTTCGTTGGGGGCATAAAACAGGTGGTCGGCAAACCACGCTTCGTGAGCGACCCAGGCCAGCGCGGCCAACAGCAACGGCAACCACCAGGCCACCAAGATGCCGATCAACACCAGCAGCAACACACCAATCAACAGCGCCATGCGCTTGTTGCGCCGATGGCGCTTGAGCAATTGCTGCTTGCGAGTCATGAGCTGAACACCTGCACAGGGTTGCACCAGCGGTCCTTGTACTCGCGGTCGGCACGCCCAAACGAAAAGCGCAGCGGCTTGCCGACTTCGCGGGCCTGTTCCCAGGCGCTCTGGGTGTTGAGAAAGCTCAACACGCTGCCGGGGCTGAAGGCACGGGTTTCAGGGTCGACCCCGCCGTTGACGTACTCCACGCTGATCCACTCTGGCGACTCGACCCGGTACACCAACTGGATCGCGATAGGCGCATCGTTGAGGAAGATCACCGAGCCGATCAACCACTCGCGCAGCAATTCGATCACCTCGGCCAAACGCTCGGCCCCCGTTGCGACAAAGCCCCAGCGGCGCAGGAACAGGTCGCAGTAGATCGACGCCAGCTCAGTGCTGGAAAACTCGCTGACCGGCCGCACCACCCCGCCCGCCTCCTCCAACAGGCGCAGTTCGCGGCGCTGGTTGTAGCGGAATTTCTTCGACAAGTCTTCGGGCGTGCGCGCCATGGCCAACTGCTCGGCCTGGGGCTTGAGCCCCGTGAAACGGCCTTCATTGAGCCCCGACAGGTAACGCCCACGCTGGCGCAGTGGCGCCTGCGCATCGGCAGCGGCCGGCAGGATGATCTCGGCATTGCCCAGGTCGAACAGGCCTTTCTTGCCGCGGCGCTTGAGCACGTCCTTGGACAAGGCCAAGTCGCGGCCCCAGGTGGCAATGCACGCCTTGAGTTCACCGGCCTGTTCCCAGGCCAGGTAGCGCACCGGAATAGCCGCCAGCCCGGCCAGGCGTTCGATCACTTGCGGATGCGTCGCGACGCTGCCGCCAAAACGCTGCCAGGCCTGGCTGTAGGCAGGTGCATCGACGACGGTCCAGCCGCGCTCGCGCCAGCCTTGGAATCGATTGAGCATCAAGCCCTCGCGGTCAGTTCAATAACGTGTGGCAGTTGCCAGAAAGCAGTGCGTACCGCCTGATCCGAGAAGCGCGCGTGCAGACGCTCCAGCATCAACTCGGCGCACTGGCGTCGCTGGTGTTGATCCATCGCGGCCAGGTGCTCCAGGCCTTGGGCCAGGTGCTCGGCGTCGCCGAAGGGGAACAGGATGCCCACGCCTTCGACCACTTCCTTGGCGCCGCCACAAGCGGTGGCCAGCAACGGTACACCGGCGGCCATGGCTTCAAGCAGCACCATGCCGAACGGCTCGTGGTCGGAGCTCAGGGCAAACACGTCAAACCCGCGGAAATAGCGACGCGCATCCGGCACCTGGCCGAGGAACAGGACCTTGTCGGCAATCCCCAGTTCACGCGCCAGTTCCTTGAGGTCCTGCTCCAGGCGGCCGGTGCCGAGGATCGCCAGGCGGCTTTCGGCGGGCAACCGAGGCAAGGCCAGGGCGAAGCCCTTGAGCAGCGTGGCCTGGTCCTTGTCCGGGTGCAGGCGGCCGACGTTGCCGACCACCCACTCATCCGGCGAGAGCCCGAGGGCGTCCCGCGCCTCGTCCTTCGAGACTTGCAGGGCCTGCATGGCCTCGACATCGATGCGGTTGTACAAGGTCTGGATGCGCGCCGCCGGCCAGTTCGGCAGGCAACGGCGGATGTCGTCGCGCACGGCGTCGGAGACACCCAGCAAGCTCAGGCGCTTGCGGAAAATCGAAGCGAACAGGCGGCGGCCACGGCGTTGGTAGTCACCAAAGGCGTGATGCACGCCGATCACCTGCAAACGCGTGGCGAGCAAGGCGACGTAGATCGGCTTGGCGCGGTGCGCAATACAGAAACTGAAGTTGCGCGATGCGGCAATCTTGCGCATCTCGGCGATAGCGCCCAGCTTCAAGCCACGAATGGCCTTGGAGCTGAACTCCATGAACAACACTTCATCAGAGGCGCAACCGGCCGCGACCTCAGGGTCGGCGACCCCGGTGAGAAACACCGTGGTCACCTTGTAGCCGGAGCCTGCGAACAAACTGGCGTACTGCCGCGCGCAGTCCAGGAACGGCCCGTCATAGCCGTGGCAGAACTGCAGGACGTGGCGATCAGCCGAGCGAGTCATAAGGGTCCACGCCGTCCTTGACCACCAGGATGTCTTCCATGATCAGGTACTGCAGGTCGGACCCGAAGAACATGTCCAGCGCGTCTTTCGGCGAGCAGATCATCGCTTCGCCACGACGGTTGAGCGAGGTGTTCAGCGACACGCCGTTGCCGGTCAGCACTTCCAGCTCCTTCATCATGTCGTAGTAGCGCGGGTTGTATTCGCGCTTGAGCACCTGGGCGCGGGAAGTGCCATCTTCATGGACCACTTCCGGCACGCGGGTCTTCCACTCTTCCGACACTTCAAAGGTGAAGGTCATGAACGGTGCCGGGTGATCGACCTTGATCATCTGCGGGGCCACGGTGTCGAGCATCGACGGGCAGAAAGGCCTCCAGCGCTCGCGGAACTTGATCTGGTGGTTGATACGGTCAGCCACGCCGGTTGCGCTTGGGCAACCGATGATCGAACGACCGCCGAGGGCACGCGGGCCAAACTCCATGCGGCCCTGGAACCAGGCCACCGGGTTGCCGTCGACCATGATCTTGGCGATGCGTTTAGGCATGTTCTCGATCTTGCGCCATACCGGCTTGCTCGCGTGCTTGGCGCACGCCGCGATCACGTCTTCGTTGCTGTAGGACGGGCCGAGGTAGACGTGTTCCATCTTCTCCACGGGCACACCCCGGGCGTGGGACACGTAGGCCGCCGCGCCCACCGCAGTACCGGCATCGCCGGACGCCGGCTGCACGAACAGCTCTTTCACGTCGTCGCGGGCAATGATTTTCTGGTTCAGCTTGACGTTCAGCGCGCAACCGCCGGCGAAGGCCAGCTTGCCGGTGTCCTTGAGGATGTCGCCCAGGTAGTGGTCGATCATCTGCAAGGCCAGCTTTTCGAACAGTGCTTGCATGCTGGCGGCGTAGTGAATGTAAGGCTCGTCGGCGATGTCGCCTTCGCGTTTCGGGCCCAGCCACTCGATCAGTTTCGGCGAGAAGTAGAAACCCTTGCCCTTCTCTTTGTAGCGACGCAGGCCGATGACGTTGGCGTAGTCGGTGTTGATCACCAGCTCGCCGTTTTCAAACGAGGCCAGGCGCGAGAAATCGTATTTGCTGGCGTCGCCGTACGGCGCCATGCCCATGACCTTGAACTCGCCGTCGAGCATCTCGAAACCGAGGAACTCGGTGATCGCGCCATACAGGCCGCCGAGGGAGTCCGGATCGTAGAATTCCTTGATCTTGTGGATCTTGCCGTTCTCGCCATAACCGAAGAACGTGGTGGCGTACTCACCTTTACCGTCGATGCCGAGGATCGCGGTTTTCTCCTGGAAGCCGGAGCAGTGGTAGGCGCTGGAAGCGTGGGCCAGGTGGTGTTCAACCGGCTCGATCTTGATTTTCTTCGGATCGAAGCCCAGTTGCTCCAGGCACCAGACGATCTTGTTGCGATAGCGCTTGTAGCGACGGTTGCCCATCAGGATCGCGTCGAGGGCGCGGTCCGGGGCGTACCAGTAACGCTTGGCGTAGTGCCAGCGCGCCTCGCCGAACAGGCTGATCGGGGCGAACGGGATCGCCACTACGTCAACGTCGGAGGGCTTGATACCGGCTTGTTCCAGGCAGAACTTCGCCGATTCGTAGGGCATGCGGTTCTTTGCATGTTTGTCGCGTACGAAGCGCTCTTCTTCGGCGGCCGCGATCAGCTTGCCGTCGATATACAGGGCTGCGGAAGGATCATGGCTAAGGGCGCCGGACAGGCCAAGAATCGTCAATGCCACAGGGGTCTAGCCTCTTTTAGTCTGCATGCAGGCGGGTCGCGCCTGAAAAAAGTGTGCTTCCCGCCTGGGCAGGAAACAGCTAAAGGGCGGGATTATAGCTTAAAACCAGTGGGGAGCTGTTAGCGGCAAGCGCCAAGCTGATGGGGGCAGTCTGTAGGATTGCGTCTAGAGTCAGGTCAGACGGAGCCAAAGGCGCAGCCAGAGGATTCGTTAAACAGTGAAAGAATCGCTAGAATCCCGCGTTTGCCGCACTTTGCCTGGTTATCTGATGAAAATTGCTGGTCCTGCTCACCTCCCTCTTATTGCCGGCTTGCTCGGTTTTTGCGGCCTCGCGATGGGCGACGATTTGCCACTGGTCCTCGACCCCAGCGTCGTCACCGGCTCACGCAGCGCCAGCCCGACGTTTGACCTGCCGTATTCGGTGGACGCCATCAGCCGCGAGCAGATCAGTAACGGCCAGCTCGGCATCAACGCTTCCGAAGCCCTCTCCCGCGTACCCGGCCTGGTGGTGCAGAACCGCCAGAACTATGCCCAGGACCTGCAGATTTCCTCCCGTGGCTTCGGCGCCCGCTCGGCGTTCGGAGTCCGCGGCCTCAAGCTGATCGCCGACGGCATTCCCGCCAGCACCCCGGACGGCCAGGGCCAGGCCGCTACGTTCAACCTCGACACCGCCGAGCGCATCGAAGTGCTGCGCGGCCCCGCGGCCACCCTGTACGGCAGCAACGCCGGTGGCGTGATCCAGATGTTCTCCCGCAACGGCGAAGGCCCGCCGCGCATCGGCGCCGAAACCCTGGTGGGCAGCGACGGCCTGAGCAAAAACCACCTGAGCGCCGAAGGTGCGACCAACGGCGCCGGTTTTGTCCTCGACGCCTCGCGCATGGACACCGACGGCTACCGCGACCACAGCAGCGCACGGCGTGACCAGACGTTCGCCAAGCTCAATTTCCAGCCGGATGACGACAGCAAGTTGGCGCTCATCTACAGCAGTTTGGAGCAGAACGGCACGCAGGACCCGCTGGGACAGACGTGGGAAGCGTACAAGGCTGATCCGCGCTCGGTAGCCACCGGGGCGTTGACGTACAACACACGCAAAAGCATCGATCATCAGCAGTTGGGGATGAATTACGAGCGGTATTTCGGCGAGGCGACGCTGCAAGTGAATGCGTATACGGGGCGGCGGAGTGTGATTCAGTACTTGTCGATTCCAGATAAGATCAAAAACTTACCCAACCCCGCCAACGCACGCGGCGGCGTGGTGGCCTTCGACCGGAAGTTCTACGGCGGCTCGATCCACTGGCTGCAACCGATCACCAGCGCTCCCGGCGACCTTACCCTGATCGCAGGTCTCGACTACGACCGCAGCGAGGATGATCGCCAAGGCTATTCCAACACCGTCAACGGCGTACACGGCGTGAAAGGCGCCCTGGGCCGCGATGAAATCGACACCGCCACCAGCCTCGACCCGTTTGTGCAGGCCAACTGGCTGCTCGGCGACTGGACCCTGCAAGCCGGGCTGCGCCACAGCACCATGAAGATGGACGTGGACGATCACTTCATCACCGACAAAGACGGCGACGACAGCGGCAGCAAGACCTACCAGAAGAACACCCCGTCGGTCAGCGTGATGTATGCGTTCACGCCGGACTTGCATGGCTACGTCAGCGCAGGGAAAGGTTTCGAAACCCCGACCCAGGCTGAATCGGCGTACTCCAACAGCTCAAACGGTTTCAACTTCGCGCTCAAGCCATCGGTCAGCACGCAATATGAAGTGGGTTTGAAAGCCCGCGTCGGCCAGGATACTCGCGTCAATGCGGCAGTCTTCCAGATCACTACCGAAGACGAATTGGTGGTCAGCGAATCCAACGGCGGTCGTAGCACTTATCAGAACGCCGGCCGCACCCTGCGCCGCGGCTTCGAACTGGGCATCGAAAGCCAGCTCAGTGAACAGTGGAGCACCAACCTCGCCTACACCCGCCTGCAAGCCACCTACGACAGTGACTTCACCAACAACGCAAAGGCTATTGAAAAGGGCAACTACCTCCCCGGCGTGCCCCAAACCACCCTGTTCGCCGAACTCAACTGGAAGCCCCGCGACTGGGTCAGCACCGCCATCGAAGGCCTGTACCGCAGCAAGGTCTACGTCGAAGACACCAACAGCCAACGCGCCGCGCCGGCCTACAGCGTGTTCAACTGGCGTGCGCGCTTCGAGCAGAAGGTCGAACACTGGACCTTCCACCAGACCCTGCGCCTGGACAACCTGCTGGACCGCCAATACGTCGGCTCGGTGATCGTCGGCGACAGCAACAACCGCTACTACGAAGCCGCCCCCGGCCGCTCGTGGTACGCCGGTGCCGGCGCCGAATACCAATTCTAAAACCGCCAAAAATCAACTGTTGAAGCTGGCTTGTGTGGGAGCTGGCTTGCCTGCGATAGCGGTGCATCAGGCGCTGATGTGCAAACTGACACGCCGCCTTCGCGGGCAAGCCCGCGCCCACATTGATCTGCTTCCACCTTTTGAGCGCGGTCAGACCTGCACTGGCAAGCGCTGGTCGATGAGTTTGTACAACGCACTGTCCGGCGCCCAGTTGCGCATAAACCGCGCGCGGTCCTTGGCGTAGGCCGGGGCGAAGCTGGCATTGCTGCTGTGTTGGCGCATTGCATCGAGGTCGATCAGCGACCAGCGCCCCTTATCCCAGAACAGGTTGTGCCCCTTGAAATCACCATGACTGATGCGCTCGCGGATCAGTTCGGCGAATAAATGATCCAGGGCCAGCAACTCACTTTCCGGGGCGTCACCGCGTTCAACATAGGGCGCAAAACGCTCGATGATGTCCGGGCCCGACAGGTGCTCGGTGATCAGGTAAGCGCGGCTGCGCAGCCAGAAAAAGCGCTTCTCCAGCACCGCCAGCGGTTTGGGTGTGGCAATGCCGAGGAACGCCAGGCGATTGCCTTCGCGCCAGGAGTGCCACGCGCGACTCGGGCGCCAGAAGCGCTTGAGCCAATGGACGAAACCCTTGATGTTGTAGCGCTTGATCACCAGCGGGCGGCCCGCCACGTCGACCTTGGCCACGGTGGCCGCGCCTCCGGTCTTGAAGAGGTGACCCCTGTCGAGCAACGCGTCGGCCTGGTCCAGCACCGGCAGCATCGCGGCCTCTTCTTCGCGACGGATCGCGCGCAAGGCAAACGGCCCACGCAGCACGCTGAACAGGGTGCACTCGCGGCCGACCTTGTTGAGGAAATCCTTCAGGCGCCAGGCACTGACCTTGCGCACCTGTTTTTCCAGGGCTTGCAGCGGCAAGGCGTGCTCACCGTTGCTCAGCAGGTAATACACCAACAACTCTTCGGTGAACGGCTCGAGGTTTTTCGGCAACTGGGCGAAAAATACCCCGAGGTTTTCCAGCACGCGGTCACGCGACAGCGGCTTGCCCGCCTCTTGCACGCGAATCCCGGCGCCATCGATCAAATACAGTTTGCCGTCCTGGCGCAGCAGGTTGTCCAGGTGCAGATCTTCCTGCCACAGGCCCTTGGCGTGCATTTGCGCAATCACGCCCAGGGCTTCGGCGAGGACGGCGGTTTGTTCGTCGGCCAACGGTGGCAGGTCTTCGACGGCCTGCCAGGCATCGGCCAGGCTTTCGGCGCCGTCGATGAACTCAAAGAGCAGCCAGCCGCCCTCACCTTCCTGCAAACCGTCGGCGAGCAACGCCGGCGTGGTCAGGCCTTGTGCGGCGAGCAGGCGCACGCCGTTGAGTTCGCGCTGAAAATGCCGCGCCGCCTTGCTGCCCACCAGCAACTTGGCCAGTACCGGACGCCCGCGCCAAACCGCCGCGCCCACATAGCGCTCGCCCGGCAACACGCGCAACAGGCTCAGCAGTTGCAGTTGGCCGGGGCCCGCCGCGTCGGCCAGCTCAAGGGTCAGCGGCAAGTCGGGGGTACGGCCGGCGGTTTTCAGCTCGGACAAACGCATCAACGGTTTTCCTTGTGGCTACGACGGGCATTCAGGCGCTGATACCAAGTGGCGACCAACGCGCTGTCCTCAGGCTGATCGAGGTACGCCGCCAACAGTTGGCGCACGTGGGCATCCGACCATTGCGGCGCGCGACGCAGCAACGGCTCCAGATCCTTGACCCGATCACGCCAGCCGAACAGCAGCGGGCGGGTCTTCTCCAGGTCGATCAGCTGCGCAGCGTAGCCGTCGCCGGTGGCCTGCAAAAAAATATGCTTGGGGTAAAAACAGCCGTGCACCTGGCCGACGCTGTGCAGATGCCGCGCCAATTGACCGCAGGCCCGCAGGATGGCGCCGTGCTGGGCGTCGCTCAGTTGCGGCCACTCGTCGAGCAGTGAATCCAGGTCATTCCAGCCGTCGAGGGCGCGGGTCAGCAGCATTGCACGATGCTCACCGGCGACCTTGCGCTCGCCGTAGAACGCCGCCTGCAATGCCGGGATACCGAGCTTGCGGTAACGGCTGATATTGCGGAATTCGCGGGAGAAACTCGGCTCGCCAAACGGCCGGTGCAGGCTGCGCGTCAGGTAGTTGCTCTGGCGCTTGAGGTAGTAGCCGTGGCCGTCGAGTTCCAGGCGAAACACGCTGCTCCAGCCACCACGGCTGGTGTTCGGCTCGTCCACCGCATCGAGTTGCTTGGCCCACAACGCATCAAACGTGGCGAGACCATGGCGCTCCAGCAGCGCACGGTCTTCAGCTGCCAGGAAGTCAGTCATTCGCGCCCCTCAAAAAACTTCACCACGTGGCGAATCCGCTGCTTGTCCGATGCACTCAGGTGCCGGCGCTGGCGGTACTGCATGTAGAAACGCAGGCGCTGGGTGGCCGACAAGTGATACTTGGCGACCTTGTCCAGGCACGCCAAGTCCTTGGTGATGCGGTACTTGAGCCAGAACCCGCGCCAGAAGTCGCCGTTGGGGCAATCAATCAGGTACAGGGTCGACTGGTCGTCGATCAGCAGGTTGCGCCACTTCAAGTCGTTATGGGTGAAGCGGTGATCGTGCATGGTGCGCGTGTATTCGGCGAGCTGACGGCTCACCGCATCGACCCACTTCGGATCGTGCAGGCGTGCATCGTCGCGCTCGGCCAGCACCGACAAATCTTCGGTGCGCGGCAATTCGCGGGTGATCATCGCGCCACGGTCATAGGCCAGGCCGTTGCGTTCCAGGCCCCAGGCGACCACATCGGCGGTGGGAATGCCCCATTTGGCGAAACGCTTGAGGTTCTGCCATTCGGACTTGACCCGCGGCTTGCCGAGGTAGCGGCGCAGGCCCTTGCCGGCGCCGGTGTAGCGCTTGACATAGTAATTGACCCCACCACGCTCCACGCGGATCACTTCCGACAGCGGGTCGTGGGTCAGTTGCTCGCCTTGCAGGGCGAAGACCGCTTCAAGGCTGCCAAAATCATGCGCCAGGCTGGCGTAGGCCGGCTCCAGGTTCCAACCCGCCATCAGATCGCATCTCCGTAGCGTTGTTTGCGTGCGTAGAGCTTGTCGGCCTTGCGTTGCATCAGGTTCAGCGACGCCGATTGCTCGGCGAGGACCTGGCGCAGCGGCTGGCGGAAATAGCCCTTGAGGAAGCGCAACTTGTCGCGTCGGGTCAGGCCGATGTCCAGCGCCGAGTAGTACAACGCGGACAGGTCCTTGTCGCGCCAGCGCAGCGGCAAATGCGCGCGCAATTGGGCGCGGTGCAGGTCGATCACCGACAGCTTGATGTTGTTGGCGTCGATCGGTTGCGAGGTGTCGAGCAGGAAGTGGCACAGGTAGCAGTCGCGATGGTTCACGCCGCCACGGTGCATATCGCCGACCATGCGCGCCAGCTCAAAGGTGAGCGCATGGCGCAACGCCGGTGCCGGCGGTTGCGCGACCCAGTCGAGGGTCAGGTCTTCGAGGCTGAGGGTCGGCGCCAGTTCTTCGGTGATGATGAACGAGTGCTGATCCGCTGGATTGTTGCCCTTCTCGCCGAACGCCACGCCGGTCATGGTCGGCACGCCGAGATCCTGCAGGCGGTGAATGGCCGCCCACTCAAGGCCCGCGCCGAGCACCGGCAGCTTGGCGGTGATCAGGTTCTTGAAGATCTCGCCCCAGCCGATGCCACGGTGGATCTTCACGAAATAAGGACGGCCCTCAACCACGGTGCGCAATGTGCGCCGCGCCGCCAGTTCGCGGAATACTTCGCCTTGCAGTTTCTCGACTTCGGCAAAGGCGTCACGCCCGGCCCACAACGTCTTGAACGGTTCGGCAAGAATCAACTTCATCGTTTCGGCTCCGCCAGAATCACATCCGCAGCGTGCTGCGGCATGCTGTAGAGGTCGGCCGTCTCGGCGAAGGCCAACCCATTGCGGCCCCAGGCCGCGCGCTGTGCAGTGTCGCTGAGCATTTGCGTCAGGTAGCGGTTGAGCTGGGCTTGTTCGAATGGCTCATCCAGCACAAGGCCGCAATCGGCTTCGGCGATGTAATGGGCATAACCACATACCGCCGAGACCAGCACCGGCAGCCCGGCGACCAGGGCTTCGAGCAATACGGTGCCGGTGTTTTCGTTGTACGCCGGGTGGATCAACAGGTCGGCGCCCAGCAGGAAACGCGGGATGTCGCTGCGGCCCTTGAGGAACTGCACGTTATCCCCCAGGCCCAGCGTCGCGCTTTGCAGCTGGAATACCTTGGGGTCGTCCTGGCCGATTACAAACAGGCGCGTGCGTTTTTTCAGCTCCGCTGGCAGCGCGGCCACGGCCTTGAGGCTGCGGTCGACGCCCTTGGTCTTGAAGCCCGAGCCGATCTGCACCAGCAGCAGGTCGTCATCAGCGAGGTTGAATTCCTTGCGGAAACCTTCGCGGATTTCGGCGGCATTCGGCGGTGCGCGTCGGTCCTGGGCAATGCCTGGCGGCAGCAGGTGGAAGCGTTCCAGCGGGGTGTCGTAGTACTTGATGAACAGCGGCTGCTGCACTTCGGAGATCATCAGAACCTGGGTATTGGCGTCCTTGGCAAACACCGCGCGCTCGTACTCGGCGAAGTGCTTGTAGCGGCCAAAGTAGCGGTACAGCGAGTGCCGCAGGTTCTGCGCCTTATCTTCAAAGCAGCCGTCGGCGGCGTAGTACACGTCAAGGCCGGGCATTTTGTTGAACCCGATCAGGCGGTCCACCGGGCGCTTGGCCAAGTCGGCAGCCATCCAGGCACTGAGTTTCTCGTTGCGTCGATGGTTGAAGAACGCCTTGACCGGCGCCACCAGCACTTCGAAGCCGGGCGGGATGTCGCCTTCCCAGATCAGTGTGTAGACACGGATCTGGTGGCCGCGCTGCTGGCACTCCAGGGCGATGCGCATGAAGTCGCGCTGCAAGCCGCCGAAGGGGAAGTATTTGTACAAAACGAAAGCCAGTTGCATCAGTGCAGCTCCTCAGCCAATAACAACGTGCTCAGTCGGCTGGCCACACGCTCAGGGTTCAGGCGCGTGAAACACAGGGGCGACTCGCGCTTGAGGTCGAACCGACGCTGGTCGTCGGCCGTCGGTTGATAGGTACATTGTTTTTGCAGGCACGGCGCGCACGGGAAGTCGCTGCCCAGGTGAATCTGGCCCTTGCCGTAGGCGCCGGTGAGGCCGGGGTTGGTCGGGCCGAACAGGGAGATGGTCGGCACATCCAGCGCGGCGGCCAGGTGGCCGAGGCCGGTGTCCACCGCCACACAGGCGCGGGCGCCGGCCAATACGCGGGCGATGCCGGCCAGGTTCAGCCTGGGCAGCACTTCGGCGTTTGGCAGGCCTTGGGCCAGGCGCTCGGCGCGGGCTTTTTCGGCGGCGTTGCCCCACGGCAACTTCACGTCCACACCCAGGCGGCCCATGCGCTCGGCGAGTTCGCGCCAGTAGGCTTCGGGCCAGTGCTTGGTGTCCCAGGTGGTGCCGTGCAGCAGCAGGACGAAAGGCTTTTTCGGCGGCAAACCGAGCAGCTTGTCGACGCTCAGACCATAGTCGCCCAAGCCTTTGGGCAGGTCATAACCGAGGGCCACGGCAAACAGCTGGCGCAAGCGCTCCACCGCGTGCTGCCCACGGGCGACGGCCAGGCGGCGCGAGTAGAAGCGTGCGGCGATGGGCTCACGGGCGGAGTTTTTGTCGAAACCGGCAATCGGCGCACGCACGTAGCGGGTCAGCCAGGCACTTTTGAACAGGCCTTGGGCGTCGATCACCAAGTCGTATCTGGTCGACTGGACTTGCTGCTTGAAGCGCCGCCACTCGCCGCTCTTGATGGTCTGCCAGAGGTTCTTGCGCCAGCGGCGGATCGCCACCGGGATCACCTTGTCGACGGCCGGGTGCCAGGTCGGAATCTCGGCGAAGCCTTCTTCCACGACCCAGTCGAACCGGATGCCGGGAATCGCCCGCGCGGCGTCGGTGAGTGCCGGCAGCGCATGGATCACGTCGCCCAGGGATGAGGTCTTGATTACCAGTACGCGCAAACTATCGGACCTCGACCGCAGAGTCCTGCAACCGCTGCAAGGCTTCGTTCACCGGCTGCGGCAGCAACTGGCGCATGCAGTTGTAGTGGCCGAAGCGGCAAGTGCGATCAAAACACGGGCTGCACTCCAGGCCCAGGCGCACCACTTCGACCTTGTCGGCCAGCGGCGGGGTGAAGCCAGGGGACGTGGAGCCGTACACCGCCACCAGAGGGCGGTTCAGCGCGGCGGCGACGTGCATCAGGCCGGAGTCGTTGGACACCACCGAATCGGCGCAGGACAGCAGGTCGATAGCCTCGGCGAGGGACGTGTCGCCACTCAGGTTGACCGCTTCTTCACGCAGGCCAGGGATCAGGCGCTGGCGAATATCCTCGCCGACCGGATGGTCCTTCTTCGAACCAAACAGCCACACCTGCCAGCCTTCGCGGATTTTCATCTCGGCAACCTTGGCGTAATGCTCCGACGGCCAGCGCTTGGACTCGCCAAACTCAGCCCCCGGGCACAGCGCCAACACCGGACGATCCAGGCTCAGGCCGAACTTGGCCAGGGCCGCATCGCGGCTCACCGGGTCGATCTGCAAGCTGGGGCGCGGATACGGCTTGGGCAGCTCGGCACCCGGTTCGTAGGCCAGGGCCATGAAGCGTTCGATCATCAGCGGGTAGCGTGCCTTGTCGAGCGTGCGCACGTCGTTGAGCAACACATAGCGGAACTCGCCGCGCCAGCCGGTGCGCTTGGGAATACCGGCAAAAAACGGCACCAACGCGGACTTCAGCGAGTTGGGCAGCAGGATCGCCTGGTCGTACGCGCCGGCCAGGGATTTGCCGATGCGACGACGGGTCGCAAGCTCCAGGGCCCCGTGACCGAGCGGGAAGCTCAAGGCCTGGCGGACTTCGGGCATGCGTTCAAGGATCGGTCGGCTCCACTCGGGGGCGAGCACGTCGATATGGCAGTCGGGATGACGTTGTTTCAGGCACTGGAACAGTGTCTGCGCCATCACCATGTCACCGACCCAACTGGGCCCAACGATCAAAATATTCATGTAGTTTCCACAAACGATGCGGGGAGGCTTATGCCTCCCCGCCCTAATAGTGTTTCAGCTCAAGCCCAGCTCCTGCCAGATTCGCATCACCTGGCGCCGTTCGTCGGCAAACTGCTCGCCGGTCACCGTCCCCGCCTCGTTTTGCAACGCCTGGCGGTGCGCGGCGGAACGGTAGGCCTTATACACCTCGCGCAGCAGATGGGCATCGGCGGCGGGCATCAACCCCACCTGCTCCAGACCTTCCAGAATGCGGATATTGTCGGTGTAGCGCAGCAACGATGGATGTTGCGCAGACCACGCTAAAGCCGCGTATTGCACCATAAATTCAATATCGACGATACCTCCGGCGTCCTGCTTGAGGTCGAACGCCACCGTGGCGTCGAAGGCATTGGCGCCGGTACCGGCCGCCGTGCCCTTGGTGCCCAGGTTGTCACGCATCTTGGCGCGCATCTCGCTGACCTCCTGGCGCAGCGTCGTCAGGTCGCGCTCACGCCCCAGCACCTTGGCCCGTACCTGCTCGAACGCATGGCCGACATCCTGGCTACCCACCAGCACCCGCGCGCGAATCAGAGCCTGATGTTCCCAGGTCCAGGCTTCGTTTTCCTGATAGCGCTCGAACGCGCCCAACGAACTGACCAGCAGCCCGGAGGCGCCGGACGGACGCAGGCGCATATCGACTTCGTACAACTGGCCGGAGTTGGTCTGGGTGGTCAGCAAGTGAATGATGCGCTGGCCCAGGCGCGTGAAGAACTGCGCACCATCAATCGGCTTGGCGCCATCGGTTTCGGCCTGGGGGTCACCGTCGTGGATGAACACCAGGTCCAGATCCGAACCATGCCCCAGTTCGATGCCGCCGACTTTCCCATAACCGACAATGATGAACCCAGGATCGCACAGGGTGCCGTCCACCCGCTGCGGCGAGCCGTGGCGCGCCACGGTCTGGCGCCAGGCCAGGGCCAGTACTTGTTCGAGGATGGCCTCGGCGAGCCAGGTCAGGTAGTCGCTGACCTTCATCAACGGCAGGCTGCCGGCGATTTCCGAGGCCGCAACGCGCAGGCGGTGGGCCAGTTTGAAGTGGCGCAGGGCTTCCATTTGTTGCTCGAGGTCGTCCTCGGGGATGCGCGTGAGGCGTTCGCGCAGTTCGGCCGCCAACTCAGGGGCCAACGGCGGCTTGAACAGACGGCCTTCGTTGAGCAATTCGTCGAGCAGCAACGGGAAGCGCGTGATCTGCTCGGCGATCCACGGGCTGGCGGCGCACAGGGTCAGCAGGCGGCGCAGGGCGTCGGGGTTTTCCGTGAGCAGCACCAGGTAGGCGGAACGACGGGCCACGGCTTCCACCAGCGGCAATACGCGTTCCAGCACCAGGTCCGGGTTGGCATGCTCGACGGCCTGAGCCAGCAGGCGCGGGATAAACGCATCCAGACGCTCGCGACCGAGGCGCTGCATCGCCCGCAATTGCGGGCTGCTGCGCAGGCCGGCCAAGGCCTTGAGGGCCTTGGGCGCGTCACTGAAACCGCCTTCGGCCAACTGACGGCAAGCGGCCTCGTCATCCTGGGACTCTTCCCACAGCGGCAACCACTCGCCGCCCACGACCAACTCGCTTTCTTCGCCCTCTTCTTCATCCGGGTCGGCGATCACCTGACGGAAGTGCCAGTCCACTCGACCGCGCCAATACATCAAGCGCTCATGGAAGGCCGCCCAATCATCAAAGCCCAGAATGAAGGCAATACGCGCCTGATCTTCCCCGGTGTCCGGGAGCATTTGCGTCTGGCGGTCGGCAATCGCCTGGATCGCGTGTTCGGTGTAACGCAGGAATTCGTAGCCATCGCGCAACTCGGCGATCACCGCCGGCGGCAGGTAGCCCTGGCCTTCAAGGGTGCCAAGGACCTTGAGCAGCGGCCGTTGTTGCAGGCTGAGGTCGCGGCCGCCGTGGATCAGCTGAAAGGCCTGGGCGATGAACTCCACCTCGCGGATGCCACCCGCGCCCAGCTTGATATTGTCGGCCATGCCCTTGCGCCGCACTTCCTGCTGGATCAACTGCTTCATGGTGCGCAGCGCTTCGATGGCGGAGAAGTCCAGGTAACGCCGATAGACGAACGGTCGCAGCATGTCGAGCAACTGCGCACCGGCCACCTGGTCGCCCGCGACTACCCGCGCCTTGATCATGGCGTAGCGCTCCCAGTCGCGCCCCTGGTCCTGGTAATACTGCTCCAGCGCGTTGAAGCTGAGCACCAGCGAGCCCGACGAGCCATAAGGACGCAGGCGCATGTCGACGCGGAACACAAAACCGTCGACGGTCATCGGATCGAGGGCCTTGATCAGTTTTTGACCAAGGCGAATAAAGAACTCCTGATTATCCAGCGCCCGCTTCACACCCACCGTTTCGCCGCCTTCGGGGTACGCGAAGATCAGGTCGATGTCCGATGACAGGTTCAGCTCCACCGCACCGAGCTTGCCCATGCCGAGGATGACCATGTGCTGCGGCTCACCGCTGCGCCGGCCGGTGGGGGTACCGAATTGTGCGCTGTGGCGCTGGTACAGCCATTGGTACGCCTGGTCGATGCTGGCGTCGGCCATGTCGGAGAGGTCGCGACAGGTTTGTACCAGGTCCGCCTGGCGGGTCAGGTCGCGCCAGATAATGCGCACTTGATGACGGGTACGCTGGCGGCGCAGGACGCGGCCCAGCTCATCTTCTGTTTCAGCCTGTTGCACAGCGCCAGCAATCTGCCCACACAGCTCGCCGGGGGCGAAACCGCGGTCCAGCTCGCCCCAGGCCACCAGCTCCAGCAACATCAAAGGGTCACGAACGCTCTGTTCAATCACGAAATCACTGGCGGCGCACACACGGGCAAAGTCGGCCCAGCGTTGCGGCGACCACGCAGAAAGGCCATTATCGTCGCCCAGCGCGGCCACTGCGTCACGAAATGACTGCTCGGCCCGGCTGGCGTAAGGCAGGAGGATGGCCGGCAGGTTGGCCAGCGTTGGAAGGCTCATGGTCTATCCTTGATCGGCGCGTAATTGACTGATTGCGGTGCCGACAAGAACCCCACGCGGCGACGAACTGTCGAACAAAGGTTATAAATAGCTGAAAATTCATATTTTTTGGCAGGCAACATTAAACTTCTACCTTTTCTTGTCTGCAAAAGATCAACATTAACGATTATGCTCACCAGCCAGACCGAGCAATCCGCTCTGTCTTGTGTAGTTTTACTACTCGTATATACATTCGAAAGGCTGAAATGGCCGACGATTTGTAGTAAAACTACAGGACGCCGAAGCAACCTTCGGCCATCCAAGAATTTATGTCGTCTGCCCACAAGGCCAGTCGCAAACTTCAGGCAACCGATTCTGGTAGCCTTTCCGCCCTGGAGCAAGCCATGCAAGACCTCGATCCCGTCGAAACCCAGGAATGGCTGGACGCCCTGGAATCGGTTCTCGACAAAGAAGGCGAAGACCGTGCTCACTACCTGATGACCCGTATGGGCGAACTCGCAACCCGCAGCGGTTCGCAATTGCCTTACGCCATCACCACGCCATACCGCAATACCATCCCCGTTACCCACGAAGCACGCATGCCTGGCGACCTGTTCATGGAACGCCGCATTCGCTCGCTGGTACGTTGGAACGCCATGGCGATGGTAATGCGCACGAATCTGAAAGATTCGGACCTGGGCGGTCACATTTCCAGCTTCGCTTCCAGCGCAACCCTGTATGACATCGGCTTCAACTACTTCTTCCAGGCCCCGACCGACGAACACGGCGGCGACCTGATCTACTTCCAGGGCCACACCTCGCCAGGCGTCTATGCCCGCGCGTTCATGGAAGGTCGCATCAGCGAAGAACAAATGAACAACTTCCGCCAGGAAGTGGACGGTCAGGGCCTGTCGTCCTACCCGCACCCTTGGCTGATGCCTGATTTCTGGCAGTTCCCGACCGTTTCCATGGGTCTGGGTCCGATCCAGGCGATCTACCAGGCACGTTTCATGAAGTACCTGGAAGCCCGTGGCTTCATCCCTGAAGGCAAGCAGAAAGTCTGGTGCTTCCTGGGCGACGGCGAGTGTGACGAGCCGGAATCCCTGGGCGCCATCTCCCTGGCTGGCCGCGAGAAGCTCGACAACCTGATCTTCGTCATCAACTGCAACCTGCAGCGCCTCGACGGCCCGGTTCGCGGCAACGGCAAGATCATCCAGGAACTCGAAGGCGTGTTCCGCGGTGCTCAGTGGAACGTGACCAAAGTCATCTGGGGCCGTTTCTGGGACCCACTGCTGGCCAAAGACGTCGACGGCATCCTGCAACGTCGCATGGACGAAGTCATCGACGGCGAGTACCAGAACTACAAAGCCAAAGACGGCGCGTTCGTACGTGAACACTTCTTCAACACGCCTGAACTGAAGGCGATGGTTGCAGACCTGTCCGACGACGAGATCTGGAAACTCAACCGTGGCGGCCACGACCCGTACAAGGTCTACGCGGCGTACCACGAAGCGGTGAACCACAAGGAACAACCGACCGTCATCCTGGCCAAGACCATCAAGGGTTATGGCACCGGTGCCGGCGAAGCGAAGAACACCGCGCACAACACCAAGAAAGTCGACGTCGACAGCCTGAAGTTGTTCCGTGACCGCTTCGACATCCCGGTCAAGGACGAAGAGCTGGAAAACCTGCCGTTCTTCAAGCCAGAGCCAAACAGCGCCGAAGCCCGCTACCTCAGCGAGCGTCGTACTGCACTGGGCGGTTTCGTGCCACAGCGCCGTGCCCAGAGTTTCAGCGTACCGACACCGGACCTCAGCACCCTCAAGGCAATCCTTGACGGTTCGGGCGACCGTGAAATCTCCACCACCATGGCCTTCGTGCGTATCCTGGCGCAGCTGGTCAAGGACAAGGAAATCGGCCCGCGCATCGTCCCGATCATCCCGGACGAAGCCCGTACCTTCGGTATGGAAGGCATGTTCCGTCAGTTGGGCATCTACTCCTCCGTCGGCCAGCTCTACGAGCCAGTCGATAAAGACCAGGTGATGTTCTACAAGGAAGACAAGAAGGGCCAGATCCTCGAAGAAGGCATCAACGAAGCGGGCGCCATGAGCTCCTTCATCGCTGCCGGTACTTCGTACTCCAGCCACAACCAGCCAATGCTGCCGTTCTACATCTTCTACTCGATGTTCGGTTTCCAGCGTATTGGCGACCTGGCTTGGGCAGCCGGCGACAGCCGTACCCGTGGCTTCCTGATCGGCGGTACTGCCGGCCGGACCACGCTGAACGGCGAAGGCCTGCAACACGAAGACGGTCACAGCCACATCCTGGCTGCCACCATCCCGAACTGCCGCACCTTTGATCCAACCTACGGCTACGAGCTGGCGGTGATCATCCAGGACGGCATGAAGAAGATGACCGAAGAGCAGCAGGACGTTTTCTACTACATCACCGTGATGAACGAATCCTACCAGCAGCCAGCCATGCCGGCCGGTGTCGAGGAAGGCATCATCAAGGGCATGTACCTGCTCGAAGAAGACACCAAGGAAGCAGCGCACCACGTACAGCTGATGGGCTCCGGCACCATCCTGCGCGAAGTGCGTGAGGCGGCGAAGATCCTGCGTGAAGAGTTCAATGTCGGCGCTGACGTGTGGAGCGTTACCAGCTTCAACGAACTGCGTCGCGACGGCCTGGCCGTAGAGCGCAGCAACCGCCTCAAACCTGGTCAGAAACCTGCGAAGAGCTACGTCGAAGAGTGCCTGGCCGGCCGCAAGGGTCCAGTCATTGCCTCTACCGACTACATGAAGCTGTTCGCTGAACAAATTCGCCAGTGGGTCCCGTCCAAGGAATTCAAAGTCCTGGGCACCGACGGTTTCGGCCGCAGTGACAGCCGCAAGAAGCTGCGTCACTTCTTCGAAGTCGACCGTCACTTCGTGGTGTTGGCAGCCCTGGAAGCCTTGGCTGACCGCGGTGAGATCGAACCCAAGGTGGTAGCAGACGCTATCGTCAAGTTCGGTATCAACCCGGACAAACGCAACCCACTGGACTGCTGAGGAGACTTTTTGTGAGCGAACTCATTCGCGTACCTGACATCGGCAGCGGTGAAGGTGAAGTAATCGAGCTGTTTGTGAAGGTCGGCGACACCGTCGAAGCCGACCAGAGCATCCTGACCCTGGAATCGGACAAGGCGAGCATGGAAATCCCTGCTCCCAAGGCCGGCGTGGTCAAGAGCCTGAAAGTGAAGCTGGGCGACCGCCTGAAAGAAGGCGACGAACTGCTGGAACTGGAAATCGAAGGTGCCGCTGATGCGGCCCCTGCTCCAGCGGCTGCTCCGGCCGCCGCTGCTGCACCGGCGCCTGCCGAAAAGCCAGCCGAGGCCCCTGCGGCCCCGGCTGCTGCTCCGGCCGCCGCTTCGGTCCAGGACATCCACGTGCCGGACATCGGTTCGTCGGGCAAGGCCAAGATCATCGAGCTGCTGGTCAAGGTCGGCGATACCGTCGAAGCCGACCAGTCGCTGATCACCCTGGAGTCCGACAAGGCCTCCATGGAAATCCCCTCGCCGGCTGCCGGTGTGGTGGAAAGCATCGCAGTCAAGCTGGAAGACGAAGTCGGCACTGGCGACTTCATCCTCAAGCTCAAAGTACAAGGCGCTGCGCCTGCTGCTGCCCCAGCCCCGGCTGCTCCAGCGGCCAAGGCTGAAGCGGCTCCGGCTCCGGCTGCTGCCGCGCCTGCACCTGCTGCAAAAGCCGAGGCCGCTCCGGCCCCTGTGGCTGCCGCACCTGCGCCAAGCGGTGCCAAGGTTCACGCCGGCCCTGCCGTTCGTCAGCTGGCCCGTGAGTTCGGCGTCGAGCTGAGCGCCGTCGCGGCTACCGGCCCTCACGGCCGTGTGCTGAAGGAAGACGTGCAGGCTTACGTCAAGGCCATGATGCAGAAAGCCAAGGAAGCTCCGGCTTCCGGCGGCGCTACTGGCGGTTCGGGCATTCCGCCGATCCGCACCGTGGACTTCAGCCGCTTCGGCGAAATCGAAGAAGTGCCGATGACCCGCCTGATGCAAATCGGCGCGGCCGGCCTGCACGCCAGCTACCTGAACATCCCGCACGTGACCCAGTTCGACCAGGCCGACATCACCGACCTGGAAGCTTTCCGCGTTGCGCAGAAAGCCGTGGCCGAGAAGGCTGGCGTGAAACTGACCGTGCTGCCACTGCTGCTCAAGGCCTGCGCGCACCTGCTCAAGGAGCTGCCGGACTTCAACGCCTCGCTGGCACCAAGCGGCAAGGCGATCATCCGCAAGAAGTACGTGCACATCGGCTTTGCCGTCGACACTCCGGATGGCCTGCTGGTACCGGTCATCAAGAACGTCGACCAGAAGAGCCTGCTGCAACTCGCTGCCGAAGCGGCTGCGCTGGCCGCCAAGGCCCGCGACAAGAAGCTCACTCCGGACGACATGCAGGGCGCGTGCTTCACCATCTCCAGCCTCGGTCACATTGGCGGCACTGGCTTCACGCCAATCGTCAACGCGCCGGAAGTGGCGATCCTGGGTGTGTCCAAGGCCACTATCCAGCCTGTGTGGGACGGCAAAGCGTTCCAGCCGAAGCTGATGCTGCCGCTGTCGTTGTCCTACGATCACCGTGTGATCAACGGCGCCGCTGCTGCACGCTTCACGCAGCGCCTGGGGCAACTGCTCGGCGACATCCGCACCATCCTGCTGTAAATCTCCACAGGCCTCCCTTTCACCGGGGAGGCCTGGATGCATCGATTTCCGAGCGCCACGCTCGTACCTCAACCCCGCCACTTGGCGGGGCTTTTTTTGCCCGCTTTTCAGGTGAAAATTGGACAGACAAAACAGGTTTGTACACCTTCCGTCAGTACCATTTCAGAAATCCCCCGCGCGGCCGATAACACCCATATAGCACTTAGCCTTCATCCTCTCTTGTCAGTGCGTGCTGCATGATGCAACCTTGCTTGCAGGCGACAGAAAAGAGGGCGTGAGCCCGGCGCCGTGCGCATTTTCCCAAGCGAGTTTCCCCCATGAAAAGCCAACCCGATGTCGCCCGTATGGCGGCCGAGGTAGTGACGCAGTTACCGGTGCCTTCGCGCCTCGGTATGCTGCGTTTCGAGCGGCTGAATGAGGCAAGCTGGGCCCTGCTGTACCTCGACCCCAATTGCGAACGCCAGTTCGGCCTGCCGGCCGTTGAGCTGTGCGCCCTGCTCGGCACCCCCTACGCCAGCCTGATGGAGCCGCAAGCGCGCTATCAGCTGCATGACGCGATCCAGCAACAACTCAGCCACAGCCCCCACTACCTGGTGCGCTACACCCTGCACACCAGCGACGGTCCACTGAGCCTGCTGGAGATGGGTGAAGCCTACAAACAACACAATCGCCACCTGCTGCGCGGCTACCTGATGGTGGTCGACGGCCTGTTCAACGAAATCCCGACGACAGCCCCGACGGCCGACCTGGAAAGCCAGAACAGCCGCCTGCAAATCGCCCTGGAGCTCAACCAGCGCGCGCAACAGGAACAGTTGCAACATCTGGAGCGCGTACGCGCCCAGCAGGAGCTGATCCTGCTGCTGGCCCGCCAGCGCTACACCGCCAACAATTCGTTGCAGGAAGCCGCCGAGCTGATCACCCGCAGCGCCTGCGAGATCTATCAAGTCGACAGTGCGCGCATCTGGCACCTCGAAGACCAGCGCCTGGTGCCGATTGCCGCCTACCTGCGTGCCGAGCAGCAGCACTATCTGCCCGAGCCCATCGATGCCAGCGGTTTTCCGGATTATCTGGAAGCCCTGCACAGCAGCCGCGCCATCGACGCCACCAACGCCCTGCGCGACCCGCGCACCCGCGAGCTGGCCGAAGAACTGCGCGCCAAGGACATCCAGGCCCTGCTCGACGCCAGCATTCGTGTGGATGGCCAGGTGGTCGGCGTGCTCTGCCTGGAGCAAGGTCGCAACACGCGTATCTGGCAGGCCGACGAAATCGCCTTTGCCGGTGAGCTGGCGGACCAGTTCGCCCAGGTCATCAACAACCACAACCGGCGCACCGCCACCAGCGCCCTGCACCTGTTCCAGCGTGCGGTCGAGCAAAGCGCCAACGCCTTTCTGCTGGTCAATTGCGACGGCGTGGTCGAATACGTCAACCCGAGCTTTACCGCGATTACCCAGTACAGCGCCGAAGAAGTCCATGGTCACCGCCTGGCACAACTGCCGGCGCTGGAGAACCTCAGCGAGTTGCTGTTCGACGCCCCCTCCAGCCTGGCCAAGAGCAACAGCTGGCAGGGCGAATTCAAGAGCCGGCGTAAAAACCTCGAACCCTACTGGGGCCAGTTGTCGATTTCCAAGGTGTACGGCGACAACCGCGAGCTGACGCACTACATCGGCATCTACGAAGACATCACCCAGAGCAAGCTGGCCCAGCAGCGCATCGAGCGCCTGGCCTACACCGACAATCTGACAAACCTGGGCAACCGCCCGGCGTTTATTCGCAATCTCGACGAACGGTTTGCCCGCGACAGCGACAGCCCGATCAGCCTGCTGCTGGTGGACATCGACAACTTCAAGCGGATCAACGACAGCCTCGGCCACCAGACCGGCGACAAACTGCTGATCAGCCTGGCCCGGCGCCTGCGCAACAGCCTCAGCGCCAGCGGCAGCCTGGCGCGGTTTGCCAGTAACGAATTCGCGGTACTGCTCGACGACACCGACCTGGAAACCGGCCAACAAGTCGCCGGCCAGCTGTTGGCGACCCTCGACAAACCGATGTTCGTCGACAACCAACTGATCAGCGTCACCGGCTCCGTGGGCCTGGCCTGCGCACCACTGCATGGTCGCGACCCGCAGACCCTGATGCGCAACGCCGGCCTGGCTCTGCACAAGGCCAAGGCCAATGGCAAACATCAGGTGCAGGTATTCACCGAAGCGCTGAACGCCGAAGCCAGCTACAAGCTGTTTGTGGAAAACAACCTGCGCCGCGCCCTGACCCAGAACGAGCTGGACGTGTTCTACCAGCCCAAGCTGTGCCTGCGCAGCGGGCGTTTGCTGGGCATGGAAGCGCTGCTGCGCTGGAACCACCCGGAAAAGGGCATGATCCGCCCCGACCAGTTCATCAGCGTGGCCGAAGAGACCGGCTTGATCATCCCCATCGGCAAATGGATCGCGCGCCAGGCCTGCCGCATGAGCAAGCAACTGAGCGCCGCTGGCATGGGCAACTTGCAGGTCGCCATCAACCTGTCGCCCAAACAGTTCTCCGACCCGGACCTGGTAGCCTCGATTGCCACCATCCTCAAAGAAGAACAGTTGCCGGCCAACCTGCTGGAGCTGGAGCTGACCGAAGGCCTGCTGCTGGAAGCCACCGAGGACACGCGCCTGCAACTGGACCAGCTGAAAAGCTTCGGCCTGACCCTGGCCATGGACGATTTCGGCACCGGTTACTCGTCGCTGAGCTACTTGAAAAAATTCCCGATCGACATCATCAAGATCGATCGCAGCTTCATCCACGAAATCCCGGACAACCAGGACGACATGGAAATCACCTCGGCGGTGATCGCCATGGCCCACAACCTCAAGCTCAAGGTCGTGGCCGAAGGCATCGAGACCGCCGAACAGCTGGCGTTCCTGCGCCGGCATCGCTGTGACGTCGGCCAGGGCTACCTGTTCGACCGGCCAATCCCCGGCGCAGAGCTGTTTGCTATGCTCAAGCGCTACCCACGCGGACCTGTCGCCTGACAGCGTGGTAACACTCGGGCACACTGGCTGTCTGACTCTTTACCGCTAACCCAACCTGACGAGAGGACTGATCATGGTCTTGCGCTCGGAAATTCTGGTGAATAAAAACGTGCTTCCTACTGCAGAACAAGCTTTGCCTGGCCGCGAAACCCCGATGGCGCTGCCCGAAACCCACTTCGTCAACGGCAACCCGTTGCTCGGCCCTTTCCTGGATGACGTCGGTTTCGCGATCTTCGGCCTGGGATGCTTCTGGGGCGCCGAGCGTAAATTCTGGCAGCGCGACGGCGTAGTCAGCACGGTGGTCGGCTACGCCGGCGGCTTCACGCCGAACCCGACCTACGAAGAAGTCTGCTCGGGCCTGACCGGCCACAGCGAAGTAGTGCTGGTGGTGTACGACCAAACCAAGGTGAAATACGAAGACTTGCTGAAGATGTTCTGGGAACTGCACAACCCGACTCAGGGCATGCGCCAGGGCAATGACATTGGCAGCCAATACCGCTCGGTGATCTATGCGACCACGCCGGAGCAATTGGACGCGGCGCAAGCCAGTGCGCAGGCGTATCAGCAAGAACTGACCAAGGCCGGGCTGGGGGAGATCACCACCGAGATCGACGAAGCGCCGACGGTGTACTTCGCCGAGGCGTATCACCAGCAGTACCTGGCAAAGAATCCGCAGGGCTATTGCGGGATTGGCGGCACAGGCGTGACCTGCCCGATCTAAGGCTTACACAGTTCAAATGTGGGAGCGGGCTTGCTCGCGAAAGCGGTGGATCAGTCAACTGACTCTGTGACTGACACTCCGTATTCGCGAGCAAGCCCGCTCCCACACAAGCCCGCTCCCACATTTGGTTCTGTGTCTGGCCTTAGAGCTGATTACTCAGCAATCAGCCAATCCATCTGCCACCCACCCTGGGTCTGCCCAAGCTGCTTGGACAACCACGGCAGCAGCTCACGCAATTCCTCCTCCAAACCCCACGGCGGGTTGGCAATCGCCAGGCCCGAGCCGGTCAGGGTGTTCGGCGTATCCAGCGGATGCACCAACAACTCCACGCGCAGCAACTTCGGCGCACCAGTGCCGGCCAGGTCCTGGTAGAAGCGGCGCAACATGCGCTGGTCTTTCACCGGATACCAAATCGCAGCGACGGTCTGGCGCATGCGGCTCACGGCTTCCTTGAGGGAAGCGGCGCAGCGCTGCATCTCGTCGAGTTTCTCGAACGGCGGATCGATCAGCATCAGTGCGCGTTTTTCCGGCACCGGCAACAGGGCACGCGGCACGTGCCAGCCTTCGCCCAAATGCACTTTGACGCGGCGATCACCCTTCATATTGTCTTTGAGCAGCAGGCCGTCTTCCGGGTGCTTCTCGTTGAGCAACACCCGATCCTGCGGCCGCGTGAGGCGGCGCGCCAGCTCCGGCGAGCCCGGGTAGTAGCGCAACTGGCCATCCGGGTTCATCTCGTGCAGCACGCGCATGTAGTCGGCGGTCAGTGGCGGCAGGTCGCTTTGGCCCCACAGGCGCGCGATGCCTTCCAGGTATTCACCCGTGCGGTTGGCCTGGTCGCCCTGCAGGTCGTACAGACCGATACCGGCATGGGTGTCGAGGTAGGCGAACGGCTGCTCCTTGCGCGACATCAGGGCGATGAGGCGGGTCAAGGTCAGGTGTTTGAAGACATCGGCGTGGTTGCCGGCGTGAAAGGCGTGACGATAATTCATGGTTGCTCCTGCGCAGGGGGCGAAGTTTACCTTTTACGCGGGCTCAGGTGCAGTGCGGTGCTTATGCTTAAAGCGCAGGAACCTCGCTGAAAATGATCTAGCCCGTTATGTGGAAGCGGGCTTGCCCGCGATGCAGGCGACGCGGTATTACCTGCACACCGCGGTGATGCTATCGCAGGCAAGCCAGCTCCCACACTGTCCAAGGAGGTCAATAACAATCATGAAAGACGCCACTATCGCACTGCACCACGGCTTCAAGTCGGACCCCACCACCAAGGCCGTCGCGGTGCCGATCTACCAGAACGTCGCCTTCGAATTCGATAACGCCCAGCACGGCGCCGACCTGTTCAACCTGGACGTGCCCGGCAATATCTACACGCGCATCATGAACCCGACCAACGACGTGCTGGAGCAACGTATCGCAGCCTTGGAAGGCGGTATTGCGGCCCTGGCCGTGTCGGCTGGCAGCGCGGCGATCCACTATGCGATCCAGACCCTGACCCGCGCCGGCGACAACATCGTCACCACGCCGCAGCTCTACGGCGGCACCTACACCCTGTTTGCGCACCTGCTGCCGAGCTTTGGCGTGGACGTACGCTTCGCCCGTGACGACTCCGCGCAAGCCATCGCCGAGCTGATCGACGACAACACCAAGCTGGTGTACTGCGAAAGCATCGGCAACCCGGCGGGAAATATCGTCGACCTGCAAGCCCTGGCGGACGTCGCCCACGCCCGAGGCGTGCCGCTGATGGTGGACAACACCGTGGCCACGCCGATCCTGTGCAAGCCCATCAGCTTCGGCGCCGACATCGTGGTGCACTCGGTGACCAAGTACATCGGCGGCCATGGCAACTCCCTGGGCGGCGTGATAGTCGACAGCGGCACCTTCCCCTGGAGCGATTACCCGGAGAAATTCCCCGGCCTCAACAACCCCGAGCCCGCCTATCACGGCGTGGTCTACACCGAGAAATTCGGCCCCGCCGCCTTTATCGCGCGCGCCCGCACCGTGCCGCTGCGCAATACCGGCGCGGCGTTGGCCCCGATGAACGCGTTCCTGCTGCTGCAAGGCCTGGAAACCCTGGCCCTGCGCATGGAGCGCCACACCGAGAACGCGTTGAAAGTTGCGCAGTTCCTGCAAGGCCATGCCGAGGTGGAGTGGGTCAGCTACGCGGGCCTGCCGGATCACCCGCACCACGCGCTGGCGCAGAAATACCTGCAAGGCAAACCGTCGGCGATCCTGTCGTTTGGCTTGAAGGGCGGCTACGCAGCCGGGGTGCGCTTCTACGACGCGCTGCAAATCTTCAAGCGCCTGGTGAATATCGGCGATGCCAAATCCCTGGCCTGCCACCCGGCCTCCACCACCCACAGGCAGATGAACGAGCAAGAACAGGCCAAGGCCGGGGTCAAGCCGGAGATGATTCGCCTGTCGGTGGGCATCGAGGCGATTGAAGACCTGATCGAGGATTTGCAGCAGGCGTTGGGCTCAACCCAGCTCTGAGGCGAGGTAACCGGCCAACCCCGCATGGCTGATCTGCCGCCCGCGCGCGAAGTAGGCGACCTTGTGCCGCAAGGTCGCCGGCGGGAAGGCGGTATGGAGGTCCGGGCATTGCTCTTCGAGCCCTTGCAACAGGTTATCGATAAGGGTTCGGCGCGATCGCCCGGCCAGCTGTTCGAGCAGCGACGCCGGCACGTGCCACCACGGGCCGGGGTTGGCAACCGCCACCGGGCCGGTCGCCACGCTCAGCGGCTGACCGTTGATCAGGTAGCGTTGGAACACGGGCAATAGCTCCGCGCCGCACTGCTGAACGATCGGCCACCACTGCACCCCGTCCCAGAACCGCAAGAACACCTCCTGACCATCCGGCAGGAAGACCTTGGTCAGGCTTTGCAGGTACGCGACCACACTTTCCAGCGGGCTGGACGAAACCGCCAGCCAACCCCAGTCGGTGGACTCGGTGGCGGCTACCCAGTCGAGGAACGGACTGCCCGGTTCGACAATGGCGACGTAGGGCATCACCTCGCTCCATGTCCCATAGGGCGTGCCGGCCCAAACGGGTTGCAGAGGCGTTCCGGCGGCCAGCGCTCGCCAGGCGTCCACTGGCTTTGCGTCGCTGGCGGCGCCCAGTATGGCGAAGAGCTGTTCACCCGCACGCAAGGATTGATGCATCGATGTAGGCTCCTTTTCAGGCAACGGCGCACTGGCCATTCTTGCAACGCTCACATTCTTCGCAGAACGGCGCACTGCGCTTGAGGCTGGCGACTTGTACGCGGCTCAACGGTGCAGGAACCACCGTCTGCAACGCCTCCTTCAGCCCAGGCCGCAACGGCGCCGACACCACAGTGGGTGCACCACCGGGCTGGATCGGCACGCTGCTGAAAATCCCGCCGGCTGACAAGGTGATCGATTGCCCCCCGGCCTGGATCGTCACGCTCGCGCCCGCATCGATCACCACGCTTTGCCCGGCGCCAATCTGAATGGTGCCTGCGGCCCGCATCTGCTGCGAACCGCCGACCAGCAGATGATCATCCCTCTTGAGTTCGATCAGGCGATTGCCGTGGGTGATGCGCTGCTCCTCGCCTTGCAGTTCGTGGTGCGACTCGCCGCCCACCGTGATCCGCCGCCGGTTGTCGACCTGCACCTGCTGGTCATGCAGCACATGCTGGGTCCAATCGCGCTGGGCACGCAGGTAGATTTCCTCGGCGCCCTTGCGGTCCTCGATGCGCAACTCGTTGTAGCCACCACCCCCGGGGCTGCTGTGGCTGCGCAAGATGCTGCGGGTCTTGTCCGCCGGCAGGTCGAGGGGCAGCGGCGTCGCCGCGTTGGGCAGGCAACCCATCACCAACGGCATGTCCATGTCGCCATTGACGAAGCCCACCAACACCTCCATGCCCACTCGCGGGATCAGCACCGCGCCATAGCGGTCATGGGCCCAACCGCTGGCCACCCGCAGCCAGCAACTGGAATGGTCGTTGTGTTCGCCGTTGCGATCCCAGGCCAGTTGCACCTTGACCCGTCCGTATTCGTCGCAATGGATTTCGCTGTCGGCGGGGCCGGTGACGACCGCGTTCTGATACCCCGAAATACTCGGGCGCCCAGGCAACGGTGGACGAAAGATCACATCCCACGGTGCCGCCACAAATTCATTGCGATACCCCTGGCGAAAGTCCCCGCCCGGCACCTCGGTGACCGCCTCTTCCAGCACCTGGGGTTGCTTGCCTTCGTGGACGATATGGGTCACCAGCCACAAATCATTCCACTCCTCGCGCGGGTGCCCGGCCAGCTTGAGAAACCCGCCGGTGACCAACGCCGGTTCATCGCCACTGCCCCGGGCGATTCGATAGTCGCTGCGATAGCGCTCCAGGCCACGCTGCGCCAGGTACTTGCCATGGGCGCGGTCGCTGAAGTGCGCGGGGTAGTCCTGCGCCTCAAGGTGGGGAAGCTGCTCGCCGGCCACCGTGCTTTCCAGCGTCAGACGCGGCTTGCGCCAGTCGTAATCACGCAGATTCAGCGCTGTAGTACGCGTCTCCAATTGCACCGCAAAACGCTTGATCGCCGGGGCGTGCGCAACCATCCCGGAACCGGGGGAGTAAGGGCTGGGCCGGTCAGGCTGGGCAAACACCGTCTGGTCATCGCCAAACACCAGCAGGTGCCGCTCGACGCAATGTTGGAAGTGATAGTGGATGCCAGCCTCGGCACACAGCCGCTGAACGAACGCCAGGTCGGTCTCGCCAAACTGCACGCAATACTCACGCTCGGGATACGTACCACTGAGGCGGAACTCAAAACGATCGCCCTGAATGCCCTGCGCCGTCAGCACCTGCGCAACCATCTGCGGCACCGTCTTGTGTTGGAAGATGCGCTGGTGGCTGCTGTGGGCCAGGTAGGCCAACTGTGGAACCAGACTGAGTTGATAACGCGTCAGCCGGCGCCCCGAGTCACCTTGAGCCACGCGATAGACCACGCCGTGAATGCCATGACCCTGCGCGTCGAAACCCAGGTACATCTGACGATGCAGCAGGCCTTCGAGATCCAGATCAGGCTGTTCGCTGACCAATTCAAGATCAAAACAATAGGGTTGGCTGAGGGCTTCGGTGCCCGTGAAGCTCAAGACCTTTAAGTCACTGGCAAGCCCATCCAGGGTCAGGGTGAAGGCACTTTGATTGGCAGGAGCGAACATCCGGTGTTTCTCTGCGAAGGGGTGGGCCGGGGATAGTGCCTCAGCCACTTGCCGTACTGATCACAGCGCCAACAAATCAGTAATTCCTTACGTCACGGGTTTGCTTTTCGCCCGTTCACGTTTGCCTGGGTTTTCAGCGCAAAAAAGCAGGCATCTGACGGAAGCTTTTCGTCACCGCGTAGCCCGTTTCCCAAACTGAAAAAACCACCCCCAATTCCCCCCTGCATAACCACGACGTTTTCCAGGCAACTGATTAAATTTCGCTGCCATGTTCACTCCAAAGGAATGCATTCATGGCGGGACATCTCGACACCCAATCGCTGAGGGACTTGTAATGCCTCAGCCCTATGCCTTTATCAATGAGCGGCCACTGACGTCTGTGGAACTCAAGGCGAGCTTGTGCATGAGCCGACACGCCGAAGCCAAGTTCGACGCGCTGAATACGCATATCCGCAATGTGGTGGTGCTGCCGGGACACCTGGTGATCATCGGTGACCACACCACCTCAGCCTGCACCGCAGAGGAGTCATGCCTGGTGCGCGCCGCCTGGGATGTCCGCCATAGCGTGACGGCCCATGGCGGGGCTGCCTTTGCGCTGCAGAATTATGATTTGCTGCAAAAACTACTCGGATACGCTTCGCTGGGGATAGGTACCGCAGGGGATGCCTGGAGCCGGCATTTGCAGGAAATCGTGAAAACTCTCGATGAAATCGAGGCCCTGCATAAACAGTCGCTGCGCCGAGGCGGTGGCGCTGCGCGAGATGATTTTTTGGCTCGGCGCAAAGTGCTGTTTGCCAAACTGGAAGCGCAAATGCGCAGCTTTGCGCGTTACGGCACGGGCCTGCGCAATGAAGGATCGATCAAGAAAATGCTGGGGATATCGACCAGGAGCTATTTGCATACAGGGGAGATCAATCGATACGCAGAAACGATTGCCAAAATTTCCAAGACGGCGAAGCTGCTTAAACACGGCACGCCGTTGGGGATCGCGCTGAGTACGACAGCGACGGCGCTGGAGATCAAGGAGGCGTGTTCTACCGGCAGAGGGGAACAATGCCGAAAAGCGAAGTATGTGGAAGCGGGTAAATTAACCTTTGGTGTAGCGGGAGGAATCATTGGAGGCCAGATGGGAATGGGCTTGTGTATAGCGGTAATGGCTCCGACAACCGGGCCGGGCGCCCTGAGCTGTCTTTTGATCGCTGGCGGCGCCATGGGCGCGGCGTTCGGCAGTTGGGGCAGCGAAATTGGCGCGGTCACTGGAGAGGTACTGTATGAGTATTGAGTACATACTCAACCTCCCTGCCAAAGACCAAATAGCATTGGGCTCGGCAGCCTCAATGCTTCTGGCGGTCGCGCTCGACATCTTCCTGGCCTATCGCAAATTGGAGTCGATGGAGCAACGCCTGGACCAATGCAGTCTGCTGGATAATTACAAGCACCTGTGGGGCAACAGCCTACGAGGAAGATTGACCAGACTGTGCGCGGTCTATGTAGCAATTGCACTGCCGAAGTGGAACACAAGACGAGGCGTCATCAACGCAAAACAAGTCGCAGAGTTTCCCCGCTGCCTGAAATTCGCCCTTCACGGAACAGCTCTTATCGGTCTGGTCGGCGCAGTGGGTGCGATGTTTTTTCATTTCAGCGATCAACCAAGCCTGTAATCCAGCACGTTTTCACCTCCAGACCGACAAAAAAACGGCCCGTCATCCAAAGGACGCGGGCCGCTCTTTTCAACTCGACAGGCGCTTAACGCCCAGCGCAATTACTTGTTGAGGTTGTAGTCCTTCTCCGCCGCATCAAAGCGCTCGACCATACCTGCAGTCGGTGCGCCCAGCTTGCTCACGAAGTAGATCGCCAGGCTGGCGAAGATGAAGCCCGGGATGATTTCGTACAGGCCCAGCAGTTCGAAGTGTTTCCACACGATCACGGTGATCGCGCCGACCAGGATGCCGGCCAGCGCGCCGTTGCGGGTCATGCCTTTCCAGATTACCGAGATCAGCACCACAGGGCCGAACGCCGCGCCGAAACCGGCCCAGGCGTAGCTCACCAGGCCCAGCACGCGGTTGTTCGGGTTGGCGGCCATGGCGATGGCGATCAGGGCAACCAGCAGCACCATCAGGCGGCCAACCCATACCAGCTCACGCTGGGAAGCGTTTTTGCGCAGGAAAGTCTTGTAGAAGTCTTCGGTCAGGGCGCTGGAGCACACCAGCAACTGGCAGCTCAGGGTGCTCATCACGGCAGCCAGGATGGCCGACAGCAGCACGCCCGCAATCCACGGGTTGAACAGCAGCTTGGCCAGTTCGATGAACACACGCTCGTGGTTCTCGGTCACAGGGCCGGCCACTTCCGGGTGCGCCGAGAAGTAAGCGATGCCGAAGAAGCCTACGGCCACGGTGCCGCCCAGGCACAGGATCATCCAGGTCATGGAGATGCGGCGCGCGTTGGCAATCGACTTCACCGAATCCGCCGCCATGAAACGCGCGAGGATGTGCGGCTGGCCGAAGTAACCCAGGCCCCAGCCCATCAGCGAGATGATGCCGATGAAGGTAGTGTTCTTCAGCATGTTGAAGTTGTCAGGGTTCTTGGCTTCGATGGCCAGGAAGGTGGTGTCGACGCCGCCGGTGGCCAGCAGCACGATGATCGGCGTGAGGATCAGCGCGAAGATCATCAGGGTGGCTTGTACGGTATCTGTCCAGCTCACTGCCAGGAAACCACCGACGAAGGTGTAGGCAATAGTCGCGGCAGCGCCGGCCCACAGCGCAGTCTCGTAGGACATGCCGAAGGTGCTTTCGAACAGACGGGCGCCAGCCACGATGCCCGAAGCGCAGTAGATGGTGAAGAACACCAGGATCACCACGGCGGAGATGATCCGCAGCAGGCCGCTCTTATCTTCGAAACGGCTGGAGAAGTAGTCCGGCAGGGTCAGGGCGTCGCCGTTGTGTTCGGTCTGTACCCGCAGGCGACCGGCCACGAACAGCCAGTTGAGGTAGGCACCAACGATCAGGCCGATGGCGATCCAGCTTTCCGACAGGCCGGACATGTAAATCGCGCCGGGCAGGCCCATCAACAACCAGCCACTCATGTCGGACGCACCGGCCGACAAGGCCGTGACCACGCTACCGAGGCTGCGACCGCCGAGGATGTAATCGGAAAGGTTATTGGTGGAGCGATAGGCCATGAAGCCGATCAGCACCATTGCTGCGATGTAGATCACGAACGTGATCAGGGTTGGATTGCTAACGCTCATATGAGTGACGCCCTGGCTTTGTTTTTATGTAGCGACGGTCTGTCAGACGGCCACCCACTGAAAGTAGGTAGACGTAACTGCGTGCCGCGCATTTATGACTGACGTTTCCCCAGGAAAGCCGTCAGCCGATGAACCAAACCTTGCGGTGGTTGCACCTAGGGCGCGAATCCTATTCAACAAACTAAATAAGGTGCAACCAGTTTCTCGAGAATAAGTTGCACCTTGATGTTAATTCCAGAAAACACCCCGTTTTTGCTCCTTTTCGGAGCAAGCACAGCCGATCTAAGAAGCAAATGCACCACCGTGAAGCGGATTCTGTTGAGGGCCGATTTTTTTCATGCCCTCCTTCAAAAATTTCATGCATAAAAAGGGTTGCACCCGGTTGCACCTCTTCATGGGCGAAGCTAATCTTGCCGCCAGCTGATGCCACTCGGTAGTGGCACCCATGAGGATAAGAAAATGGCTACGACCACCCTTGGGGTCAAACTCGACGACCCGACCCGCGAACGCCTGAAGGCGGCCGCGACCTCCATTGATCGCACGCCACACTGGCTGATCAAGCAGGCGATTTTCAATTACCTGGAGAAACTGGAGGGTGGTGCAACCCTGACCGAACTCAATGGCTTGAGCAGCAAGGACGGCGACGACGCTGGCGAGGTCCAGACCGACCACGCGCACCAGTGCTTCCTCGAATTTGCCGAGAGCATCCTGCCGCAATCCGTACTGCGCGCCTCGATCACCGCCGCCTACCGCCGCCCTGAGCCGGAAGTGGTGCCGATGCTGATCGAACAGGCTCGTCTGCCAGCACCAATGGCCGAAGCCACCAACAAGCTGGCTGCGTCGATCGCTGAAAAACTGCGTAACCAGAAGAGTGCCGGCGGCCGTGCCGGTATTGTTCAGGGCCTGCTGCAAGAGTTCTCCCTGTCGTCCCAGGAAGGCGTGGCACTGATGTGCCTGGCCGAAGCACTGCTGCGCATCCCGGACAAGGGCACTCGCGACGCGCTGATCCGCGACAAAATCAGCACCGGCAACTGGCAGCCGCACCTGGGCAACAGCCCGTCGCTGTTCGTCAACGCCGCCACCTGGGGCCTGCTGCTGACCGGCAAACTGGTCGCCACCCACAACGAAGCGGGCTTGACCTCATCCCTGAGCCGCATCATCGGCAAGAGCGGCGAGCCGATGATCCGCAAGGGCGTCGACATGGCCATGCGCCTGATGGGCGAGCAGTTCGTCACGGGTGAAACCATCGCCGAAGCCCTGGCCAACGCGAGCAAGTTCGAAGCCAAGGGCTTCCGCTATTCCTACGACATGCTCGGTGAAGCCGCACTCACCGAACACGATGCGCAGAAGTACCTGGCCTCGTACGAACAAGCCATTCACTCCATCGGCAAAGCCTCCCACGGCCGCGGGATCTATGAAGGCCCGGGCATCTCCATCAAGCTATCGGCACTGCACCCGCGTTACAGCCGTGCGCAGTACGAGCGTGTGATGGACGAGCTGTACCCACGCCTGCTGTCCCTGACCTTGCTGGCCAAGCAATACGACATCGGCTTGAACATCGACGCCGAAGAAGCCGACCGCCTGGAGCTGTCGCTGGACCTGCTGGAACGCCTGTGCTTCGAGCCGCAACTGACCGGCTGGAACGGCATCGGCTTCGTGATCCAGGCTTACCAGAAGCGTTGCCCGTATGTGATCGACTACGTGATCGACCTGGCGCGCCGTAGCCGTCACCGCCTGATGATCCGCCTGGTAAAAGGCGCGTACTGGGACAGCGAGATCAAGCGCGCCCAGGTCGAAGGCCTGGAAGGCTACCCGGTGTACACCCGCAAGGTTTACACCGACGTGTCCTACATCGCCTGCGCACGCAAACTGCTGTCGGTGCCGGAAGTCATCTACCCGCAGTTCGCCACGCACAACGCCCACACCCTGTCGGCCATCTACCATATTGCCGGCCAGAACTATTACCCGGGCCAGTACGAGTTCCAATGCCTGCACGGCATGGGTGAACCTCTGTACGAGCAGGTTGTAGGCAAGGTTTCCGATGGCAAGCTGAACCGTCCGTGCCGCGTGTACGCTCCGGTCGGCACCCACGAAACACTGTTGGCTTACCTGGTACGTCGCCTGCTGGAAAACGGCGCCAACACCTCGTTCGTCAACCGCATCGCTGACCAGTCCATCTCGATTCAGGAGCTGGTGGCCGACCCAGTGGCCAGCATCGAGCAAATGGCCACGCTGGAAGGCGGCTTCGGCCTGCCACACCCGCGCATTCCATTGCCCCGTGACCTGTACGGCAGCGACCGCGCCAACTCGGCCGGTATCGACCTGGCCAACGAACATCGCCTGGCATCGCTGTCCTGCGCCCTGCTGGCCACTGCCCACAACAACTGGAAGGCCGCGCCGATGCTCGGCTGCGCCGCCAGTGAACAGCCGGCGGCACCGGTGCTGAACCCGTCCGACCTGCGCGACGTGGTCGGCCACGTACAAGAAGCTACGGTCGAAGACGTCGACAACGCCATCCAGTGCGCCATCGGCGCCGGTCCCATCTGGCAGGCCACCCCGCCCGCCGAGCGTGCCGCGATCCTGGAGCGCGCCGCCGACCTGATGGAAAGCGAGATCCAACCGCTGATGGGCCTGCTGGCCCGCGAAGCCGGCAAGACCTTCGCCAACGCCATCGCCGAAGTGCGCGAAGCCGTGGACTTCCTGCGTTACTACGCGGTGCAGGCACGTAACGACTTCACCAATGACGCCCACCGCCCACTGGGGCCGGTGGTGTGCATCAGCCCGTGGAACTTCCCGCTGGCGATCTTCAGCGGCCAGGTCGCCGCTGCACTGGCCGCCGGCAACCCCGTACTGGCCAAGCCTGCCGAGCAAACCCCGCTGGTCGCCGCGCAAGCCGTGCGCATCCTGCTGGAAGCCGGTATTCCGCAAGGCGTGCTGCAACTGCTGCCGGGCCAGGGCGAAACCGTGGGTGCCCGCCTGGTGGGTGATGATCGCGTCAAAGGCGTGATGTTCACTGGTTCCACCGAGGTTGCGCGCCTGCTGCAGCGCAATGTCGCCGGTCGCCTGGATGCCCAGGGCCGTCCGATCCCGCTGATCGCCGAAACCGGCGGCCAGAACGCAATGATCGTCGACTCCTCGGCACTCACCGAACAAGTGGTCATCGACGTCGTGTCCTCGGCCTTTGACAGTGCCGGTCAACGCTGCTCGGCCCTGCGTGTACTGTGCTTGCAGGAAGATTCGGCAGACCGCGTCATCGAAATGCTCAAGGGCGCCATGGCCGAATGCCGTCTGGGCAACCCGGAGCGCCTGTCGGTAGACATCGGCCCGGTGATCGACGCCGAAGCCAAGGCGGGTATCGAGAAACACATCCAGGCCATGCGTGACAAAGGCCGCAATGTGTACCAGGTGGCAATCGCCGACGGTGAAGAGATCAAGCGCGGCACCTTCGTGATGCCAACCCTGATCGAACTGGAAAGCTTCGACGAACTGCAACGCGAAATCTTCGGCCCGGTACTGCACGTGGTGCGCTACAAGCGCAAAGAGATCGATCAGCTCATCGGCCAGATCAACGCGTCGGGCTACGGCCTGACACTGGGCGTGCACACCCGTATCGACGAGACCATCGCCAAGGTGATCGACAACGTCCACGCCGGTAACGTCTACGTAAACCGCAACATCGTGGGTGCCGTGGTTGGCGTACAACCGTTCGGTGGCGAAGGCTTGTCGGGGACTGGCCCGAAAGCCGGTGGTCCGCTGTACCTGTATCGCCTGCTGTCGACTCGTCCTACGGATGCCATCGAGCAGTCCTTCGTACGTGGCGATGCCCTGGCCGCTCCAGATGTACGTCTGCGGGATGCCATGAGCCAGCCGCTGACCGCCCTGAAAACCTGGGCCGACGGCAACAAGCTCAGCGAGCTGAGCGCCCTGTGCAGCCAGTTCGCCGCGCAATCGCAAAGCGGTATCACCCGCCAACTGGCCGGCCCGACCGGCGAGCGCAACAGCTACGCCATCCTGCCCCGCGAGCACGTATTGTGCCTGGCGGAAGTAGAAGGCGACCTGCTGACGCAACTGGCGGCAGTGCTGGCGGTAGGCGGTTCGGCGGTATGGCCGGAAACTGACTTGACCAAGGCGTTGCTCCCACGCCTGCCGAAAGAAATTCAGGCGAAGATCAAGCGCGTGACTGACTGGACCAAGGACGAAGTGGTATTCGACGCCGTTGTGCACCACGGCGACTCCGACCAACTGCGTGCGGTGTGCCAGCAAGTGGCGCAGCGCAGTGGTGCGATTGTCGGGGTGCATGGTTTGTCCCAAGGCGAGACGGCGATTGCGCTGGAACGCCTGGTGATCGAGCGGGCACTGAGCGTTAACACCGCAGCCGCGGGCGGTAACGCGAGCCTGATGACCATCGGCTAAACCTGTGGGAGCGGGCTTGCTCGCGAAAGCGGTGGGTCAGTCAACTAATTCAGTGACTGGCACTCCGTCTTCGCGGGCAAGCCCGCTCCCGCATTTGGACTGCGTATCTCTCACCCGTCCGTGTTCTGCCCCTCCATCACCCAAATCAATCTTGCTATCCAGCCTCTATTTGCGCACTTAGACTCGGCCCTATTCCCACATAGGTGATCCGCCATGTCCGAGACGCTGCTCAGTTCCCGCAATCTGGCTTTCGAGCTGTACGAAGTCCTTGATGCCGAGAGCCTGACCAGGCGCGAGCGGTTTGCCGAGCACAATCGGGAAACGTTCGATGCGGCGATCAGCACCGCTCGAAACATCGCCGAAAAGTACTTCGCCCCCCATAACCGCAAGAACGACGAAAACGAGCCGCGCTACGAAAATGGCGCAGCCATCCTGATTCCCGAGGTCAAACCGGCCGTCGATGCATTTCTGGAAGCCGGCTTCCTCAACGCCGCGCGCAGCTTCGAAGCCGGTGGCATGCAGTTGCCCACCCTGCTCTCCCAGGCATGCTTTGCGCATTTCCAATCGGCCAACGCCGCATCCACGTCCTACCCGTTCCTGACCATGGGCGCCGCCAACCTCATTGAGAGCTTCGGCACCGAGGAGCAGAAACAACGCTTCCTGCAACCGATGATCGATGGCCGCTTCTTCGGCACCATGGCCCTGACCGAACCCCACGCGGGCTCGTCACTGTCGGATATTCGTACCCGCGCAGAACCGGCGGCCGACGGCACTTATCGTCTGAAGGGCAACAAGATCTTTATCTCCGGCGGCGATCACCCGCTGTCGGAAAACATTGTGCACATGGTGCTGGCCAAGCTGCCGGACGCGCCCGCCGGGGTGAAGGGCATTTCGCTGTTCATCGTGCCCAAGTTCCTGGTCAACCACGATGGCAGCCTTGGCGAACGCAACGACGTGCTACTGGCCGGGCTGTTTCACAAGATGGGCTGGCGCGGCACCACGTCCACGGCGCTTAACTTCGGCGATAATGGTAACTGTGTCGGCTATCTGGTGGGCAAACCGCACCAGGGCTTGAGCTGCATGTTCCAGATGATGAACGAAGCGCGAATCGGCGTGGGCATGGGCGCGGTGATGCTCGGTTACGCCGGCTACCTGTATTCCCTGGAATACGCCCGTGAACGCCCGCAAGGTCGCCTGCCGGACAGCAAGGACCCGACAACGGCGCCGGTCTCGATCATTCAGCACGCGGATATAAAACGCATGCTGCTGACGCAAAAAGCCTACGTCGAAGGCGCCTTCGACCTTGGCTTGTACGCCGCACGCCTGTTCGACGACACCACCACCCTGGAGACTGAAACCGAGCGTAAACAGGCCCACGAACTGTTGGACCTGCTCACCCCCATCGTCAAATCCTGGCCCTCGGAGTTCTGCCTCAAGGCCAACGAACTGGCGATCCAGATCCTCGGCGGCCACGGCTACACCCGCGAATACCCGGTGGAGCAGTACTACCGCGACAACCGCCTGAACCCGATCCATGAAGGCACCCACGGCATCCAGTCCCTCGACTTGCTGGGACGCAAGCTGGCGCAGAACGGCGGCGCGGGCTTGAAACAACTGATCCGGCTGATCGCCGAAACCGGCGCCCGGGCGCAGGAATATCCATCACTCAATGCCCTGAGAGAACCCCTGGAGCAACTGGTCAACCGCTTGCAAAGCGTCACCATTGGCCTGCTCACGGATCTGGCCCACGGCAAGGTCAACAGCAGCCTGGCGAATTCGGCGCTGTACCTGAAGGTATTTGGGCATACGGTGATTGGCTGGCGCTGGCTGGAACAGGCGATTCGCGCCGAAGAGGGGTTGGCCAAGGGCAATGCGGCGGATGTCGCCTTCTATAAAGGCAAGTTCCAGGCCGCCCGGTATTTCCTGACCTGGGAAGTACCGGGCTGCCATCATGAACTGGCGATTCTGGAGGCGCGGGATGATACGTGCCTCGCGATGCAGGACGCGTGGTTCTAAGGCTGTCCGATTACCTTGGAAATCACCTCGACCGTGGCGCTGACTTGCTCTTGGTAACGGTCGAGTTCCTCCTGGTGCGCCTGCTGCATTTCGATCTGTTCGGCGCACAGGTTCAACGCCGCCAGCACCAGTAACTTGTCCCCGATCAGGGTCGGGTACTTTTTCTTGGTGGTGGCCAGGGAGGCCTTGAGCATGGTCACGGCGTGCATCAGGGTTTTGTCTTCCCCGGCTGGCGCCTTGATCGAGTAATCCTCGCCGAGAATCGAAACGACCTTTATCCCTTCATTCATGCGCCGACCGGACCTGCGCTCACACGCTCAACCAACGCTTGGATACGGGCGGCGGTGGCGCCTTGTTTTTCTTCCTGTTCCATCAGGCTCAGTTGCAGGCTGTCGTTCTCATCCTTGGCGCGAGCCAGTTCGGCCTTGAGGGATTCGTTGCTGCCCAACAGATCCTGGTTCTGCTGTACCAGGTCGCTGACCAGTTGTTCCAATTGGCTGAGGGATGCTTCTAACATTTTGATTTCTCGGGCTTTTTCAAAGGGCGGTGACGATAAAGAAAATTCACCTCGGATGCCAGGGTTATCCCCGGCGCGCAGCCCGATTATTCAGGGCCGGGCCGCGCTTTCGAGCCTTAGTGACTGCAATTCCCCCATCTGGTTCCTGAACCTCGTCGGATGCGACAAAAACGCACAGCCCCCTTTAGACTTTAGTCGTACGACCGATAGAGAGGCACACCCCGTATCACGCCCGCACGGATCGCGCTTCTCCCCCAGGATTCCAGCATGTCCCTTCGTAATATGAATATCGCGCCGCGCGCCTTTCTTGGCTTCGCGTTTATCGGCGCACTCATGTTGTTTCTCGGCGTGTTCGCCCTGAACCAGATGAGCAAGATCCGTGGCGCCGCCGAAGACATCACCCTGTCCAGCGTGCCGAGCATTCGCGCACTGGATGAGTTCACCCAGCTGACCCTGCGCCTGCGCGTCCTGTCCTACCGTTTGCTGACCAACCGCGAGCCGGACGTGCAGCAGAAGACCCTGGAAACCTTCGAACTGCGCGACCAGCAGATCCGCGCCGCCCAGGGCATTTACGAAAAACTCATCGACAGTCGCGAAGAGCGCGCCGCCTATGACGAGTACGTCACCTTGCTGGGCCAGTACCGTCAGATCGAAACGCGCATGAAGAGCCTGTCCCAGGCCAATCAGGTGGAAGCCCTGCGCACCCTGATCAACACCGAGCTGCTGAGCAACTCCGAGCAGGTCAACGCCGTGCTGGCGCGCCTGCTGGACATCAACAACAAGATGGCCCTGGTCACCAATCAGCAAGCCAAGGATCAATACGACCTGGCTTTCGACCTGGTGGTAGGCCTGCTGGTACTGGCCACCGCGCTGACTGTGCTGTTCGCCTGGCTGCTGACCCGCAGCATCACCGTGCCTATCGCCCAGGCTCTGGAAGCCGCCGAAGAAGTCGCCGAAGGCAACCTGACGCGCCCGATCAAGGTCGACGGCAATGACGAAGCCGGCCGCCTGCTGGCCGCCATGGCCAAGATGCAGGACAAACTGCGCGACACCCTGCAACGCATCGCCGGGTCCGCCACCCAACTCGCCTCGGCCGCCGAAGAGCTGAACGCCGTCACCGACGAAAGCGCCCGTGGCCTGACCCAGCAAAACAACGAGATCGAACAAGCCGCCACCGCCGTCAATGAAATGACCAGCGCCGTCGAAGAAGTCGCGCGCAATGCCGTGAGCACCTCCGAAGCCTCGCGCAACGCCACCACCTCGGCTGGTGACGGGCGTGATCTGGTGCAGGAAACCGTCAGCGCCATCGAACGCATGAGCGGTGATGTGCAAGCCACCGCCACATTGATTGGCGACCTGGCCAATGAGTCGCGGGACATCGGCAAGGTACTGGACGTGATTCGCGGCCTCGCCGACCAGACCAACCTGCTGGCCCTCAACGCCGCCATCGAAGCCGCCCGCGCCGGTGAAGCCGGACGTGGTTTTGCGGTGGTCGCCGATGAAGTGCGCGCACTGGCCCATCGTACCCAGCAATCCACCAGCGAGATCGAGCGGATGATCGGCAGCATCCAGGCCGGCACCGAACACGCAGTGGATTCGATGCGCAACAGCACCGAGCGTGCGGAATCGACGCTGAACATCGCCAAAGGTGCGGGGATGTCGCTGGATACCATCAACACTGCGATTGTCGAGATCAACGAGCGCAACCTGGTGATCGCCAGCGCCGCGGAAGAACAGGCGCAGGTGGCGCGGGAAGTGGACCGCAACCTGGTGAACATCCGCGATCTATCGGTGCAATCGGCGACGGGCGCCAACCAGACCAGTGCGGCGAGCAGTGAGTTGTCGCGATTGGCGGTGGATTTGAATGGGATGGTCGGCCGTTTCCGCCTCTAACTGACACACCTCGGCCAAAAATGTGGGAGCGGGCTTGCTCGCGAAAGCGGTGTATCAGTCGCCAGATGTATCGACTGGCACACCGCTTTCGCGAGCGAGCCCGCTCCCCCATTGGATCTTCGCCAACCTGCAAAAGCTTTTTGACAGCGCAGCAATTCAACAGGTTAGAATCGCTGGCACGCAGACTGCATGGTCAGTTTGCGCCCCGTCTTGTTTGCCCATGGAGTACTGCCTTTGAATGCGACGACCATCAACAGCCTGTTCTTGATCGGCGCGTTGCTGGTGAGTGCGAGCATTCTGGTGAGTTCTCTTTCGTCCCGCCTGGGGATTCCGATCCTGGTGATCATCCTGGCCGTGGGCATGGTTGCCGGTGTCGATGGCGGCGGCATCATCTTTGACAATTACCCGACCGCCTACCTGGTGGGCAACCTCGCACTGGCCGTGATCCTGCTCGACGGCGGCTTGCGCACCCGGGTGGCGAGTTTCCGCGTGGCACTCTGGCCGGCATTGTCGCTGGCCACGGTGGGGGTGTTGATTACCACCGGCCTCACCGGCATGGCCGCGGCCTGGCTGTTCGACCTCAATATCATCCAGGGCTTGTTGATTGGCGCGATTGTCGGCTCGACCGACGCCGCCGCCGTGTTCTCGCTGCTGGGCGGCAAGGGCCTCAACGAACGGGTGACCGCCAGCCTGGAGATCGAGTCCGGCAGCAACGACCCGATGGCGGTGTTTCTCACCGTCACCCTGATCGACATGCTCGCCAGCGGCCAGACCGGCCTGCACTGGAGCCTGCTGACCCACCTGGTACGCGAATTCGGCATCGGCGGCGTCGTCGGCCTCGGGGGCGGCTGGCTGATGCTGCAAATGGTCAACCGCATCAACCTGGCCACCGGCCTGTACCCGATCCTGGTAATCGCCGGCGGCCTGTTCGTCTTCGCCGTGACCAACGCCCTGCACGGCAGCGGCTTTCTCGCCGTGTACCTGTGCGGCCTGGTGATCGGCAACCGGCCGGTGCGCAGCCGTCATGGCATTTTGCATATGCTCGACGGCATGGCCTGGCTCGCACAGATCGGCATGTTCCTGGTGCTGGGCCTGCTGGTCACACCCCATGACCTGCTGCCGATTGCCCTGCCGGCTCTGGGCCTGGCGCTGTGGATGATCCTGTTTGCGCGGCCGCTGTCGGTGATCGTCGGCCTGCTGCCGTTCAAGGCGTTCCACGGCCGCGAAAAAGCCTTTATCGCCTGGGTAGGCCTGCGCGGCGCGGTGCCGATCATTCTCGCAGTGTTCCCGCTGATGGCCGGCCTGCCTCACGCGCAGCTGTACTTCAACCTGGCATTCTTTATCGTGCTGGTCTCGCTGCTGGTGCAGGGCACGAGCCTGCCGTGGGTGGCCAAGCTGCTCAAGGTCACCGTACCACCGGACCCGGCGCCGATTTCCCGCGCGGCTCTGGAAGTGCACGTCACCAGCGAGTGGGAGCTGTTCGTCTACCGCCTGGGTGCCGAGAAATGGTGCATCGGCGCCGCCCTGCGCGAGCTGAAAATGCCCGAGGGCACGCGGATCGCCGCGCTGTTCCGTGGCCAGCAACTGCTCCACCCGTCGGGTAGTACGGTGCTGGAAGTCGGCGACTTGCTCTGCGTGATCGGCCACGAACACAACCTGCCGGCTCTGGGCAAACTGTTCAGCCAGGCGCCGCAACGCGGCCTCGACCTGCGCTTCTTCGGCGACTTCGTCCTCGAAGGCGACGCCCAGCTGGGCGCGGTTTCCGCCCTGTACGGCCTGAAACTGGAAGGCATCGACCCGGACATGCCGCTGAGCAGCTTCATCACCCAGAAAGTCGGCGGCGCGCCCATCGTCGGCGACCAAGTGGAATGGAACAACACCATCTGGACCGTCGCGGTCATGGACGGGAACAAGATCGGCAAAGTGGGCGTCAGATTCCCCGAAGGAAGTCGCCCGGGCCCCGGACTCTTCCTCTAAACTGCGGGGCGACAACACCCCCGATTCTTCACCTTGCTCGACCGGTCTCTATGCCAATCCTGCGCTCGTTTCTCGCCACTGCCCTGCTGGGCCTGACCCTTTGTGTCGGCACCGTTCACGCGGCCGACCCGCCCAGCGCCGACGCCATCCAGCAAACCCTGGACAAGCTGCCCGACCGCAAGCTGCCCGACGCCGACATGAAGGCCTTGCAGACCATCCTGCAACAGACCCTGACGTACCTGGGCAACAAGCAGGATTACGAGCAGCGCCTGGTGGACCTCAAGCGCCAGCTGGGCGATGCGCCGCGCCAGACCGCCGAAAACCAGCGTGAACTGACCCGGCTCAAGGCCACCAAGGTCATCCCGGTGGCCCAGCGCTACGCCAGCCTGCCGGTGCCGCAGCTCGAACAATTGCTGGTGCAGCGCACCACCCAGCAAGGCGACCTGCAAAAAGAGCTGGCCGACGCCAACAGCCTGAGCATCGCCGCCCAGACCCGCCCCGAGCGCGCCCAGACCGAAATCAGCAACAGCCAGACGCGCATCCTGCAGATCAACTCGACCCTCAAGGCTGGCAAAGACAACGGCAAGACCCTCAGCGCCGACCAGCGCAACCAGCTCAACGCCGAACTTGCCGCGCTCAACGCGCTGATCCCGCTGCGCCGCCAGGAACTGGCCGGCAACAGCCAACTGCAAGACCTGGGCAACAGCCAGCATGACCTGGTGATGGAAAAGACCGCGCGCCTGGAACAAGAGATCCAGGACCTGCAAACCCTGATCAACCAGAAACGCCTGGCACAGTCGCAACAGACCGTCACCCAGCAATCCATCGAAGCGCAGAAAGCCGGGGGCAGCAGCCTGCTGGCCACCGAAAGCGCGGCCAACCTGAAGCTGTCCGACTACCTGCTCAAAAGCACCGACCGCCTCAACGACCTGACCCAGAAGAACCTGCAGACCAAGCAGCAACTGGACACCGTGACCCAGAGCGATGCCGCCCTGGACGAGCAGATCAACGTGCTCAAGGGCAGCCTGCTGCTGTCCAAGATCCTCTACAAACAGAAGCAGGCCCTGCCGCGCCTCACCGTGGACCGCGACTTGGCGGACGACATCGCCAACATTCGCCTGTACCAGTTCGAGGTCAATCAACAGCGTGAGCTGATCAGTTCCCCGAGCGCGTATGTGGATAACCTGCTGGCGAACCAGTCGCCGGAAGACGTCACCCCGCAACTGCGCCGCACCCTGCTGGAACTGGCGATCACCCGCAGCGACCTGCTGGAGCGCCTGAGCCGTGAGCTGAGTGCGCTGCTGAATGAATCGATCACCCTGCAACTCAACCAGAAACAACTGCTGAGCACCGCCACCACCTTGCGCGCGACGCTGGATGAGCAGATGTTCTGGATCCCCAGCAACAAGCCGCTGGACACCGAGTGGCTGGAAACCGTACCGGCGAACCTGAGCAAGCAAATCACCACCCTGCCCTGGGCTTCCAGCGTCAGCGAGTTGTATGACGGCCTGACCCAGCGGCCGCTGCTGTTCCTGCCGTTGCTGCTGTTGATCGGCGCGCTGCTGTGGCGGCGTAAAAACCTGTATCAGCGCCTGAACAAAGTCCATCAGGACATCGGCCACTTCAAGCGCGACAGCCAGTGGCATACGCCCCAGGCGATCCTGATCAATATCCTGCTGGCGATGCCGGTATCCCTGGGCCTGGCGCTGTGCGGCTATGCCTTGCAGATCGACGCCCGTGGGCAAAACGCCAACCTGGGCGCTGCGCTGTTGCAGATCGCCCAGGCGTGGATGGTGTTCTACACCGCCTATCGCATCCTGGCGCCCGGCGGCGTGGCGGAGCTGCACTTCCGCTGGGAGAAACCCCAGGTCGAGTTCCTGCAAGGCTGGGTGCGCAAACTCGGCCTGGTGGTACTGGCCCTGGTGGCCGTGGTGGCCATCGCCGAGCACCAACCGGCGGCGCTGGCCGACGATGTACTGGGCATCGGCGTGGTGTTGCTGTGCTACGCCTTGATGGCCTGGCTGCTGGGCCGCCTGTTGCTGCATAGCCCCGCGCACGAAAAGGCCTCGCTGTTCCGCAAAGCCGTGGGCGTGCTGTTTACCGCGCTGCCCATCGCACTGTTTATCGCCGTGTGCTTCGGCTACTACTACACCGCGCTCAAGCTCAGCGACCGCTTGATCAACACCCTGTACCTGCTGATGTTCTGGCTGGTGATCGAAGCCACTTTCGTCCGTGGCCTGGGCGTTGCCGCACGGCGCCTGGCCTATGCCCGCGCCCTGGCCAAACGCCAGGCGGCCAAGGAAGCCGGCGACGGCGAAGCGGTGATCGAAGAACCGACCCTGGACATCGAGCAGGTCAACGAACAGTCGATGCGCCTGATCCGCCTGGCCCTGCTCGGCGGCTTCATCGCGGCGCTGTACTGGGTGTGGAAGGACCTGATCACGGTGTTCTCCTACCTGGACAACGTGACCCTCTACGAATACACCAGCGGCACAGGTGCCAATATCAGCATGGTGCCCATCAGTATCGGCGACTTGCTGGGGGCGTCGATCATTGTCGGCATTACCTTTGCCCTGGCACGCAACCTGCCGGGCTTGCTGGAAGTGTTGGTGCTGTCCAAGCTGGACCTGGCCCAGGGCAGCGCGTACGCAACCACCACATTGCTCTCCTACGTGATTGCCGGCGTCGGCTTTGTGTCTACGCTGTCCACCCTCGGCGTGAGCTGGGACAAGTTGCAATGGCTGGTGGCGGCGCTGTCGGTGGGGCTGGGCTTCGGCATGCAGGAGATCTTCGCCAACTTTATCTCCGGCATCATGATCCTGTTCGAACGCCCGGTACGGATCGGCGACACCATCACCATCGGCAACCTGTCGGGCACGGTGAGCAAGATCCGCATTCGCGCCACCACGATCACCGACTTTGACCGCAAGGACATCATCGTCCCGAACAAGACCTTCATCACCGGGCAGTTGATCAACTGGTCGCTGACCGACACCATCACCCGTGTGACCCTGAAACTGGGCGTGGACTACGGCTCGGATCTGGATCTGGTGAAGGAATTGCTGCTCAAGGCCGCCCGGGAAAACCCACGGGTGCTGAAGGAACCGGAACCTCATGTCTACTTCCTCAACTTCGGCGAAAGCACCCTCGACCACGAACTGCGCATGCACGTGCGCGACCTCGGTGACCGTAACCCGGTGATCGACGAGGTGAACCGCTTTATCAACCGCGAGTTCAAGAACCACCACATCAACATCTCGTTCCGCCAGATGGAGGTCTACCTCAAGAACCTCCACGGCCAGGAATACAAACTGGTGGAAGTCGACAGCCCGGCCAAGCCCGCCAATGACGGCGGCGTCATCGAACCGCCGCCGAGCAAACTCGACTAACCGCGTTATCCCCAGCAGAATGCTCGGACATTCTGCTGGAGATGGCCGGTGAAAGCCCTCGACGAACTGACCTTCGACAATCGCTTCGCACGCTTGGGCGACGCGTTCTCAACCCACGTTTTGCCCGAACCCCTCGATGCCCCCCGACTGGTGGTCGCAAGCCCTGCCGCCATGGCGCTACTCGACCTCGACCCGGCCGTGGCCGAAACACCGGTGTTCGCCGAACTGTTCGGCGGGCACAAGCTGTGGGCAGAAGCGGAGCCGCGGGCGATGGTCTATTCCGGGCATCAGTTCGGCGGCTATACCCCGCAACTCGGTGATGGGCGGGGCTTGCTGCTGGGCGAGGTGTACAACGCCGCCGGCGAGCACTGGGACTTGCACCTCAAGGGCGCCGGGCAAACGCCCTACTCGCGCATGGGCGATGGGCGTGCGGTACTGCGCTCTTCGATTCGTGAATTCCTCGCCTCTGAAGCGCTGCATGCGCTGGGCATCCCGAGCAGTCGTGCACTGTGCGTGATCGGCTCCGACACCCCGGTGTGGCGCGAGAAACAGGAACGTGGCGCGATGGTCTTGCGCATGGCGCCCAGCCACATCCGCTTTGGGCATTTCGAATACTTTTACTACACCAAAAAGCCCGAGCAGCAGGCGCTTTTGGCCGAGCACGTACTGAATCTTCACTACCCTGAATGCCGCGAACAGCCTGAGCCGTATCTGGCGATGTTCCGTGAAATCGTCGAGCGCAACGCCGAGCTGATTGCCAAATGGCAGGCCTATGGCTTCTGCCACGGGGTGATGAACACCGACAACATGTCGATCCTGGGCATCACCTTCGACTTTGGGCCGTTTGCCTTCCTGGATGATTTTGACGCGCACTTCATCTGCAACCATTCGGATCATGAAGGGCGTTACTCCTTCAGCAACCAGGTGCCGATCGGCCAGTGGAACCTGAGCGCATTGGCGCAGGCGTTGACGCCGTTTATCAGTGTGGATGCGTTGAAAGAAGCGCTTGGCCTGTACCTGCCGCTGTATCAGGCAAACTACCTGGACTTGATGCGCCGCCGGCTGGGCCTCACTACCGCTGAAGATGACGACCAGAAACTGGTGGAGCGCCTGCTGAAGCTGATGCAGAACAGCGGCGTGGATTACACCCTGTTCTTCCGCCGCCTTGGCGATGAGTCGGCGGCGCTGGCCGTGGCGAAGCTGCGTGATGATTTTGTCGACAGGGCCGGGTTTGATGCCTGGGCCGACCTGTACAAGGCCCGCGTTGAACGGGACGGGGATTACAGCCAGGAACAGCGCCGCGAACGGATGCACGCGGTGAACCCGCTGTACCTCCTGCGCAACTACCTGGCGCAGAACGCCATCACCGCTGCCGAGTCCGGAGACTACAGTGAAGTGCAGCGGCTGCATGAGGTGCTGAGCAAGCCGTTTGAAGAACAGCCGGGGATGGAGCAATACGCGCAGCGGCCGCCGGATTGGGGTAAACATTTGGAGATTAGTTGTTCGTCGTAACCTTTCAATTACTGTAGGAGCCCTCATGTCCAACCCTCTCGTCATCCCCTGCCCTCACTGCAACGGCCTCAACCGCATCCCCGGCGAACGCCTGGGCGACGCGCCCAAGTGCGGGCGCTGCAAGCAGCCAGTCTTACTGAGCAAGCCTTTCGAGCTGAAGCAAGGCGACTACGCCAGCCAGATCAAAGGAGACTTGCCGCTGCTGGTGGACGTGTGGGCCGACTGGTGTGGGCCCTGCAAATCCTTTGCGCCGGTGTTTGAGCAGGCGGCGGGGCAACTGGAGGGTAAGTGCCGGTTGGCCAAACTGGACAGTGAGGCCAATCAGCAGCTGTCGGCGCAGTTGGGGATTCGTTCGATTCCTAGCTTGATCCTGTTCAAGAACGGCCGCGAAGTGGCGCGCCAGAGCGGGGCGTTCCCGTTGCCGCAGTTGATGGCCTGGCTGCGCAGCCAGGGCGTGTAACTCGGTCGAAATGTGGGAGCTGGCTTGCCTGCGATGACAGTGTTGAATTCACTACAGCTATCGCAGGCAAGCCAGCTCCCACATTGATCGCATTGCAGGTTCAGGCCAGTGGGGCTTCGCGGTCCATCATCTGGCCGACCAGCAGCACGCCCAGTTCGCTCAATTGGTGGATCGCCAAGGCCACGTCGCGGTGTTCGCCGGTGAGGTCGTTGGACAGGTTGAGCAGCAGGGTGCGCACGGAAGAGAAGGTTTCGTAGCTGTTGAGCACGAGGGTTTCGGTGGGGAGGTTGGGGGTGACGCAATAAACATTAGCCATGGATCGTCTCCTAAATGGAGCTGCAACCGACCGCTACTAAACAGAGGGTGGCAGCTGTACGCAGGTTAGTAGACCGGGAGACGCAACCGGCGCGCTCGAAAGCGCCCTCCGTACAGCCACCATAAAATGGAGAATTGCTGTACGCCTCAACACGGGCTACTAAACCCGATCACTGAACATTCAGCGACCGGCGAACCTTAAGAGACACCCCTCCAGACGCACAAGCCGGCGGATTCTGGCGTACGCGTAGGCAACGATACAAGGCTCATGCCCTATTGCCAGACCTGTCCTACAGCCTCTGTGGGACAAATCCAAATCCCTCTGCCGGAATGCAAAACAAATGTGGGAGCGGGCTTGCTCGCGAATGCGGTGGGCCAGTCAAAATATTTGTGACTGATACACCGCATTCGCGAGCAAGCCCGCTCCCACAGGGATTTTCAGTGATCTGTCAGATCAGGCGTTTTCCAGCAGGTTATGCAACTCCACAAACTGCTGGGTCAGCTTGTGCCGTGGGTCCAGGTGGATCAGCGGTTTGCTCTCCTGGTGCGATTCGCGCATACGTACCGAACTGGCCAGGTACACCGGCAGCACCGGCAGGCCCTCGGCAATCAACTCGTCGAGCATCTGCTGCGGCAGGCTCGCCCGGGCCTGGAACTGGTTGACCACGATGCCTTCCACTTCAAGGCCTTCGTTGTGGTCTTCCTTCAATTCTTCGATTTCCGCCAGCAGGCCGTACAGGGCCTGGCGCGAGAAACTGTCGCAATCGAAGGGGATCAGTACGCGATCAGCGGCAATCAGCGCTGAAACCGCATAAAAATTCAGGGCTGGCGGTGTGTCCAGGTAAATCCGGTCGTAGTCTTCGCTCAGCTCGTCCAACAACTTTCGCAGCTTGTTGATCTTGTGCTTGGCCTCAAGCTTGGGCTGCAAGTCAGCCAGCTCGGCGGTGGCGGTGATCACGTGGAGGTTATCGAAGGGGGTTTCGTAGATGTCCACCTGGTTTTTCTTGGAAAACGGCCCGGAAGACAGGGTCTGCTTGAAGAAATCCGCGATCCCCATGGGGATGTCGTTGCCGGTCAGCCCGGTAAGGTACTGGGTTGAATTGGCTTGTGCATCGAGGTCCACCAACAGGGTTCGATAGCCTTCGCTGGCGCTGACTGCCGCCAGGTTGCAGGCGATGCTGGACTTGCCCACACCGCCTTTCTGATTGAACACCACACGCCGCATGGAAAAACCTCCGTGTATCAATGAATGTCCGAGTGTAGAGGGCAAAAGCGCCTGTTAGCTACCTCGTTCATCCATGCATTGCTGCATCACGGGCGATTGGCGCGCGGACTGTCATCCATCGCCGACAAATGAAACAGAACGAACCGACAATCCAACCGGACCTGCGGTAACGGACAATCTGTAAATCTTTCCAACACATTTGTAATCAGCCTTGAACAATTCATTACCAAAGTTTGCTAGAACCCCACGGCACCGGGATAATGCGCGCCATTCGGCCATTGCTCCCTGTCCCGGTATTCGGGGCCAACGGCCGCACATGGAAGCCCGCAGGGGCGGGATAACCTCTCAGTGATCAATTTCAATATCGCCCAATGGCGTGCCTGGGCCCCAGGTCTCGACAGCGCGCAGGACTGGCACACCTGGTGCCAGGCCCCGGTGTTGCTGCCAGCCAGCGAAGCCTCCCCCGACGTGTCGTTCCTGCCGGCCATGCAGCGCCGTCGCCTCAGCCGCCTGGCGCGCATGGCGTTCAGCGTCGGTTGGCCATTGGCCGAAGGCCTGCAGGATCTGCCGCTGGTGTTCATCTCCCGGCATGGCGAAACCCCGCGCACCCTCGACATCCTCAGCGACCTGGCCAACGACCAGCCCCTGTCGCCGACCCAGTTCAGCCTGTCGGTGCATAACGCGGTGATTGGCCTGTGGTCGATCCTGCGCAATGAAACCAGCGAAATGACCGCCCTCGCCGCCGCCGGCGATGGCCTGGAGCACGGCGTGCTCGAAGCCGCCGCGCTGCTCAACGAAGGCGCCCCGGCGGTGTTGCTGGTGATCACCGAAGAACAGCCGCCCGCCGCCTACGCCAGCTGGATCAAAGACGTGCCATTCCCCTACGCCCTCGGTCTGTTGCTGACACCGGGCGACGAGTGGCAGCTGGAACTGCACACCGGCACTGTCCAACCCACTCAAACCCAGTGGCCCCACGCCCTGAACCTGCTGCGCACCCTGCTCACCGAGCAGGGCGCCTGCCAACATGCCTGGAAGAACCGCGTATGGAACTGGCAACGCAAGTAATGACCGACAAGCCACGGCAGGCCTACTACTGGCGCCTGTTCGCGACCGCCATCAGCTTCCTGACCTTTGGCATCGGCGGCCTGTGCCTGCGTTTGCTGGTATTCCCGCTGCTCAGTTGCCTGCCGGGCGATGCCAAGCAGCATCAACGGCGCGCCCGCCACACCATCAGTTGCCTGTTCTGGTTTTTCATTCGCCTGATGTACCGCCTGGGCATCCTCACCTACAGCGTCGAAGGTGCGGAAAAACTCGGCCGCCCAGGCCAGATGATCGTCGCCAACCACCCGTCGCTGATCGATGTGGTGTTTCTGATCGGCCTGATGCGCCAGACCAACTGCGTGGTCAAGCAGAGCCTGTTCCAGAACCCGTTCATGCGTGGCCCGGTGCGCGACGCGGGCTACATCAGCAATGACGGCAGCGCCGACATGCTCGACGCCGCCGCCGACGCCCTGCGCGACGGCCAGACCCTGATCATTTTCCCCGAAGGCACCCGCACCACACCCGGTGCCGCGCCCGCCTTTCATCGCGGCGGCGCCGCCATTGCCCTGCGCGGTGCGACAATCGTCACCCCGGTGGTGATCAAGGTCAGCCCCACGACCCTGACCAAGGCCGAACCCTGGTATCGCATCCCAAAACGCCGCTTTCACTTCAGTTTGCGCGTGGGTGCCGATATAGAACCACAGGCGTTCGCCACACTGGGGCCCGCGCCCCAGGCTTCACGCAAGCTCAACGATTACCTGCACGACTATTTTATTAAGGAGCTCGCCGAAGATGAGCAACCGAGACACACGCCTTGAGCAAGAAATAAAGGCGCTGATCATCGAGGCCCTGGGCCTTGAAGACATCAGCGTCGACGACATCGGTAGCGACCAAACCCTGTTCGGCGAAGGCCTGGGCCTGGACTCGGTAGACGCCCTGGAGTTGGGCCTGGCGATCCAGAAAAAGTACGGCATCAAGATCGATGCCGACGCCAAGGACACCCGCAATCACTTCACCGACGTGGCCAGCCTTGCGGCGTTCGTCACGGCCCGACAGGCAGCTTGAGACCGTACCATGCAAACTCGTGACGATATTTTCAACACCTTGCGCGATGCCCTGGTGGAACTGTTTGAACTGGAGCCGGAACGCGTCACCCTTGACGCCAACCTGTACCAGGACCTGGAAATCGATAGCATCGACGCGGTGGACTTGATCGACCATATCAAGCGCCAGACCGGCAAGAAAATCGCTGCCGAAGAGTTCAAGGCGGTGCGCACCGTGAACGACGTGGTTGAGGCGGTGTACCGTCTGGTCCAGCCCGCCGCATGAGCCGACTGATCGGCCTTGGCCTGTTGTTGGCGGGGCTGCTGTACCCCTTTGCGGTGTATTACGGCACCGAGCACTTTGCACCGTGGCAATTCGGCCTGCTGTTGGGCAGCCTGTGGCTATTGCGCGCAATGACCGGCGCGCGGCGTCCCGGCAGCCGCTGGATGGCCTTGGCGGTGATCGTGTTCTGCCTGCTGTTGGCCTGGTTCGACAACCCGCACTTGCTGCGCTGGTATCCGAGCCTGGTCAGCGCATTCATGCTGGCGCTGTTCGGCCTGAGCCTGAAATACGGCCCGCCGATGGTCGAGCGCCTGGCGCGCATGACCGATCCGCAACTGCCACCCCATGCGATTGTGTATACGCGCCAGGTCACCGTGGTCTGGAGCGCGTTTTTTCTATGTAATGGCCTGCTCGCCGCCGCCCTCACCCTATGGGCGCCACTGAGCTGGTGGACGTTGTACAACGGCCTGATCGCCTACGGGTTGATGGGGCTATTGTTTGCCGTGGAATGGCTGGTACGACAAAGGGTTCGAGGCCGCGTATGAATGGGTTGAAACTTGAGCAGTTGCTGCTTGAGCCGCTGGAACAGCGTCCGGTCACGACCGAACCTGCAATGAATCACGCCCAGCTGTGGGAGCAGTCCCTGAGCCTGGCCGCGGGCCTGCAAGCGCGTGGTATCCAGCACGTCGCCGTGCACCTGGAAGACGCCGGCCTGCTGGCGATCGCCCTGCTGGGTGCCTGGCGAGCCGGTGTCGGCGTACTGCTGCCCGCCGACTTGCAACCGCAAACCCGCCAACGCTGGGACGCAGCCGTCGACGCCTGGTTGACCGAAGTCGCGGACCTCGACGCCCTGTATCAGGCGCCGTTGAGCGCTGCGGCGCTGGATCTGGACACCTGTCAACTGAGCCTGTGCACCTCCGGTTCCAGCGGCGAACCCAAGCGCATCGACAAGACCCTGCGCCAACTGGCCAACGAAGTCGACGCCCTGGAAACCCTGTGGGGCGCAGACCTGAAAGACGCCTGCATCATCGGCAGCGTCGCCACCCAGCATATCTACGGGTTGCTGTTCCGCGTGCTGTGGCCCCTGTGTGCCGGGCGTACCTTTGTGCGCAAGCAACTGGCCTTTCCCGAGGACTTGCAGCGCGCCAGCCGCGAACACCCACAATTCGCCTGGGTTGCCAGCCCGGCGCTGCTCAAGCGCATGGGCGACAACCTCGACTGGCCGGCGCTGAGCCAGGTAGCGCGGGTGTTTTCCTCCGGCGGTGCCTTGCCCATCGAGGCCGCTGGCGAGTTGTACGACCGCTTGCAGCAATGGCCGACGGAAATCCTCGGCAGCTCGGAAACCGGCGGCATCGCCTGGCGCCAGGGCGCACAGCCCTGGCAGCCGTTCGCCGACGTGGCGCTGAGCCAGGACGCCGACGGTGCCCTGCGCATCGCCTCGCCCTATTTGCCCGCCGGGCATGTCGAACAGACCGCCGACGCCGCGCGCATCCATGCCGATGGCCGCTTCGAACTGCTCGGGCGCCTGGACCGCATCGTCAAGCTGGAAGAAAAACGCATCTCCCTGCCCATGCTCGAACAGGCGCTGATGGCCCACCCGTGGGTCGCCGAAACCCGCCTGGGCGTGGTCCAGGAAAACCGCGCCTCCCTCGGCGCGCTGGTGGTGCTGAGCGCCGAAGGCCTGCATGCCCTGCGCAATCAAGGCCGTCGTGCGCTCACCCAAGCCCTGCGCCAGCACCTGAGCCAACACTGCGAAGCCTTGGCGCTGCCGCGTCGCTGGCGTGTGCTGCGCCAGTTACCCCTCAACAGCCAAGGCAAACTGCCCCAGGCCCACGTCGAGGCGTTGCTGCTGGCCCCACGGCCAAAAGCCCCACAAGTGCTGGAACAAATCGAAGCCGACGGCGAATGGACCTTGCAACTGAGCATCCCGCCGGACCTGGCCTACTTCAGCGGCCACTTCCCGGTCACGCCGGTATTGCCGGGCGTGGTGCAGATCGAATGGGCGTTCAACCTCGGCCAGCAACTGCTCGACCTGCCCGCGACCTTTGCCGGGATGGAAGTGCTCAAGTTCCAGCAACTCGTACGGCCGGGCGACCACATCCAACTGCACCTGCGCTTTGATCAGGAGCGCAGCAAGCTGTACTTCGCCTACCGCAATGGCGAGGCGGCCTGCTCCAGTGGGCGGATTTTGCTGGAGAAACCAAGTGAATAAGCTTCTGTGGGCAAACCATGCATAACCCCTGCGCCCTGATCCCGGTCTACAACCACGAAGCCGCCGTGCCCGCCGTGGTCCAGAGCCTGCTGAACAGCGGCCTGCCCTGCCTGCTGGTGGACGACGGCAGCAGCCCGGCCTGTGCGGCGGTGCTGGCACAACTGGCAAGCCTGGACAACGTCACCTTGCTGACCTTGCCGAACAACCAGGGCAAGGGCGGCGCGGTCATGGCCGGTTTCCGTGAAGCCGCACGCCTGGGCTTCAGCCACGCCCTGCAAGTGGACGCCGACGGCCAGCACGACCTGCGTGAAGTCGAGACCTTCCTCGACGCCTCGCGCACCCACCCCGACGCCGTCATCTGCGGCTACCCCGAATACGACGAGAGCGTGCCCAAGGGACGGCTGTACGCGCGCTACCTGACCCACGTGTGGGTGTGGATCAACACCCTGTCGCTGCAGATCCGCGACTCGATGTGCGGCTTTCGCGTGTACCCGCTGGCCCCCACGCTGGCACTGATGGACTCGGCCTACATCGGCACGCGCATGGATTTCGACTCCGACATCCTGGTGCGTCTGGCCTGGCGCAACCAGCCGATGCGCTGGCTGCCGACCCAAGTGCATTACCCGGCTGATGGCCTGTCGCACTTCCGCCTGCTGCGCGACAACGTACGCATCTCGGCGATGCACACCCGCTTGTTCTTCGGCATGCTGGTGCGTGCGCCGATGATCCTGTGGCGACGGTGGCAGGCATGAGCGACAGCGCCAAGCACTGGGCCGACCGCGAGGAGCGCGGCAGCTTCCTGCTGATGAAACTCACCGCGTTCGCCGCCAAGGTTCTTGGCCGCCGCGTGCTGAGCCCGCTGCTGTACGCCATCGTCCTGTACTTCTACTTGTTCGGCCGCACTGCGCGCCAGAGCGCCTGGCAATACCAGCAGCGCCTGGCCGACTGGAGCGGGCGTGACGAGCTGCGCCCGACCCAGCGCAAAGTCTTCGGCCAGTTCATGGCCTTCGCCGACTCCCTGCTCGACAAGCTCGACGTATGGAACGGCAAGCTGCGCCTGGAGCAGATCGAGATCAACGATCCGGCCAAGTTACGCGGGCAACTGCGCGGCGAGCGCGGGCAAATGCTGGTGGGCGCACACCTGGGCAACCTCGAAGTGTGCCGCGCCCTCGCCGAAATCGGCGAGCAAGTGACCATGAACGTGCTGGTGCACACCAAGCACGCCGAACAATTCAACCGCCTGCTCGGGGAAGCCGGGGCGACCCACTTGCGCCTGATCCAGGTCAGCGAGCTGGACCCGGCCACCATGCTGCTGCTCAGCCAGCGCCTGGATGACGGCGAGTGGCTGGCCATCGCCGGCGACCGCGTGCCCCTGCATGGCGGGCGCACGGTACGCGTGGACTTCCTCGGCCACGATGCCGCCTTCCCCCAAGGCCCGTGGCTGCTGGCCGGCTTGCTCAAATGCCCGGTGAACCTGCTGATGTGCCTCAAGCACCAAAGCCGCTATCGCCTGACCATCGAGCCGTTCACGCCGTTGATCGAATGGAAACGTAATACCCGCGAGCAGGTCATAGCCCTATGGACCGCGCGTTACGCCGCACGCCTGGGTCAGTTCTGCCTGGAAGCGCCCCAACAATGGTTCAACTTTTACCCTTTCTGGAAGACCGATGACGACGCATCTTGAGCCGGTAACCTTTGGCGAACGCGCCTTGCGCATCGAAGACGTGCTGGCCCTGGCCAACCGTCAGGCGCCCACCCAATTGCAGTGCGATGCCGCCTATCGCCAGCGCATCGCCAAGGGCGCGCAGTTCCTCGACTCGCTGCTGGACAAGGAAGGCGTGATCTACGGCGTGACCACCGGCTACGGCGACTCGTGCGTGGTGGCCGTGCCGTTGCAGCACGTCGAAGCGTTGCCCCGCCACCTGTACACCTTCCACGGTTGCGGCCTGGGCAAGCTACTCGACGCCCAAGCCACCCGCGCCGTGCTGGCCGCGCGTTTGCAGTCGCTGTGCCACGGCGTGTCCGGGGTACGCGTGGAACTGCTGGAGCGCCTGCATGCGTTCCTCGAACACGACGTGCTGCCGCTGATCCCGGAAGAAGGTTCGGTGGGCGCCAGCGGTGATCTGACGCCGCTGTCCTACGTGGCCGCGACCTTGTCCGGCGAACGTGAAGTGATGTTCCGTGGCGAACGCCGCCAGGCCGCCGACGTGCACCGTGAGCTGGGCTGGGACCCGCTGGTGTTGCGCCCCAAGGAAGCCCTGGCGCTGATGAACGGCACCGCCGTGATGACCGGCCTCGCCTGCCTGGCCTTCGCCCGCGCCGACTACCTGCTGCAACTGGCCACGCGCATCACCGCGCTGAACGTGGTGGCGCTGCAAGGCAACCCGGAACACTTCGACGAACGCCTGTTCGCCGCCAAGCCGCATCCGGGGCAGATGCAAGTCGCCGCCTGGCTGCGCAAGGACCTGGCGATCGACGCGCCGACTGCACCGCTGCATCGCTTGCAGGACCGCTACTCGCTGCGCTGCGCCCCCCACGTGTTGGGCGTGCTGGCCGACAGCCTGAACTGGCTGCGTTCGTTCATCGAAATCGAACTGAACAGTGCCAACGACAACCCGATCATCGACGCCGAAGAGGAGCGCGTGCTGCACGGCGGCCACTTCTACGGCGGCCACATTGCCTTCGCCATGGACAGCCTCAAGACCCTGGTGGCCAACGTCGCCGACCTGCTCGACCGCCAGCTCGCACTGCTGGTGGACGTGCGTTACAACCACGGCCTGCCGAGCAACCTGTCCGGCGCCCCCAAGGACCGCGCGATGATCAACCACGGCTTCAAGGCCGTGCAGATCGGCACCAGCGCCTGGACCGCCGAAGCGTTGAAAAACACCATGCCGGCCAGCGTGTTCTCGCGCTCCACCGAATGCCATAACCAAGACAAAGTGAGCATGGGCACCATCGCCGCCCGCGATGCGATCCGCGTGCTGGAGCTGACCGAACAGGTCGCCGCCGCCACCTTGCTCGCCGCCAACCAGGGCGTATGGCTACGCGCCCAGGCCGAAGACGCCCGGCCGTTGCCGCCAGCCCTGGCCGCGATGCACGAACAACTGGCCCAAGACTTCCCGCCGGTGATCGAAGACCGTGCCCTCGAAGGCGAACTGCGCCTGTGCCTGCAGCGCATTGCCGCACAACACTGGAGGCTGCATGCGTAGCCCCGGCGTGCTGCACTGCGACACCGAAATCCTCGTGCCGTTTTTCGACGTCGACACCATGAACGTCGTCTGGCACGGGCATTACGTGAAGTACCTGGAAGTGGCGCGCTGCGCGCTGCTCGACAAGCTCGGCCACAACTACACGCAGATGCTGGAATCGGGCTATGCGTGGCCGGTGATCGACATGCAGTTGCGCTACGTGCGTGGCGCCGTGTTTGGCCAGACCATCAACGTGCGTGCCAGCCTGGTGGAGTGGGAAAACCGTTTGAAGGTCAATTACCTGATCACCGACCTGGCCAGCGGCGAGCGCCTGACCCGCGCGAGCACTGTGCAAGTGGCGGTGGAAATCGCCAGCCGCGAGATGCAACTGGCCTCGCCAAAAGTCTTCACAGACGCCGTAGAGAGAGCCCTGAAATGAGGTCCCCTGTGGGAGCGGGCTTGCTCGCGAAGGTCGTCAACGATATTGCAACCCGCCTGGCACTACGCGGCGTCCTCAGGTCCTTCGCGAGCAAGTCGAATCGTCGCACCGCCGCTCCCACATGGATCGCGCTGATCTTGCTGTTCAGTATTCCAAGTCTGGCCCGTGCCTTCGACTTGCAGCAACTCAGCGACCAACTCGCCAAACCCTCGGTGATCCACGGCAACTTCACCCAGGAAAAACACCTGCGCGCCCTGCCCCAGCCGCTGGTCAGCAAAGGCACCTTTGTGCTCGCCAAGGACCACGGCCTGCTATGGCGGCTCAAAACCCCGCTGCAACAGGACTACCGCATCAGCGCCCAGGGCATTGCCCGCCGCGACGCCAACGGTTGGCAGCCGCTGCCGAACAAGAGCGCCGGTGCCGAGCAGAATCGCCTGTTCCTCGCCGTGCTTCAGGGCGACAGCAGCGGCTTGCAACGCGACTTCGAACTGCAACTGCAAGGCGAAGCCAACGACTGGAAACTGACGCTGATCCCACGCTCGCTGCTGTTAAAACAAGTCTTCACCCAGATCAATATCGACGGTGGCGAGCTGGTGCAAAACATCGAGCTGCTGGAAACCCAGGGCGACAGCACCCTACTGCGCATGCAAGACAGCACCGCAGCCCTGCCCCTGAGCGACGCGGAGCGACATGACTTTGCCCAGTGAGCGCCTGCTGCCGCGCCTGTTCCTGATCCTGCTGGTGGCCGTGCTGGCCCTGGCCGGCTGGCAGTGGCGCCATGGCGCGCCGTTGTCGGCCAACCTGATGGAACTGGTGCCGGGCAACACGCCGGACGCGCTCGAACAAAAAGCCGAACAGCGCATGCAAGAGCCGCTGAACCGCGAAATGCTGGTGCTGGTCGGGCATGCCGACCGCCAGCAAGCGGTGGCCGTGGCGCAACAGTTGGGCGAGCGCTGGCAGGCCAGCGGGCTGTTTGAAAAGGTCCAGTGGAACCTGCAAGCGGACCTGCCGGCGCTGCGCGAGCAACTGCTGCGCGGGCGCCTGGCGATGCTCTCGGCCAAGGACCGCGAACAACTGATCGAACAGCCCGACGCGTTTATCCAGCAACGTGTGCAAGCGCTGTTCGACCCCTTCACCGGCTTCAGCCTGGTGCCGAGCCAAGATGACTGGCTGGGCCTGACCGGGCGCATCCAGAACAGCCAACCGCAGCACGGCGCGGTGCAGTTGGACATTGGCAGCGGCGCGTTGATCGCCGATGCCGACGGCAAGAGCTGGGTGCTGCTGCGTGCGCGCACCACCGGCAATGCCTTCGACATGAAATTGCCGCTGCAAGTGGCGGACCTGCTCCAAACCAGCCGTGCACAGGCCGGCGAGCAAGGCGCCCAGCTACTCGCCGCCAGCGGCCTGCTCTATGCGGCCAACGGTCAGCAGCAAGCCACGCGGGAGATCACCTGGGTCGGCGGTGGCGCCACCGTGGGCATCCTGCTGTTGCTGTTGCTCGCGTTTCGCCGCTGGCGCGTGCTGCTGGCGTTTGTGCCGGTGCTGGTGGGCATGCTGTTTGGCGCGGTGGCCTGTGTGGCGCTGTTCGGCCACATGCATGTGATGACCCTGGTGCTGGGCTCCAGCCTGATCGGCGTGGCGGTGGATTACCCGCTGCACTACCTGTCAAAAAGCTGGAGCCTGAAACCCTGGCGCAGTTGGCCGGCCTTGCGCCTGACGCTACCGGGGCTGAGCCTGAGCCTGGCCACCAGTTGCATCGGCTACCTGGCCCTGGCCTGGACACCGTTCCCGGCGCTGACCCAGATCGCGGTGTTCTCCGCTGCCGGCCTGGTCGGTGCCTACCTGTCCGCCGTGTGCCTGTTGCCGGCGCTGCTCAAGGGTGTGGAACTGCGCCCGGCGCAGTGGCCGCTGCGCATCGCCGAATGCCTGTGGCTGGTGCGTGCCTCGTTGCTCAAGCGCGTACCCAGCCCGGCATTGCTGGCGCTGCTGTTGCTGTTTTGCGCCGGTGGACTGTGGCAGCTCGACAGCAAAAACGATATTCGCCAGTGGATCGGTGCGCCGCCGCAATTGCTCCAAGAGGCCCAGGCCGTGGCGCGGATCACCGGGTTCCAGCCCACCAGCCAGTTCTTCCTGGTGCGCGCCGAGAACCAGCAGCAGTTGCTGGAGCGTGAAAGTGCCTTGGGCCAACGCCTGGATCAACTGGTGAACATGGACAAGCTCCAGGGCTACCTGGCGCTCAATCAACTGGTCAGCCTGCCCGCCGAGCAACAACGGGTGCGCGATGCGCTGAACAACCTGCCCCAACACTGGCAACCGCTGCTGGACCTCGGCGTCCCCGTCGCCGCCCTGCAGGCCGAAGTCGCACAACTGCAAGCGCTGCCCACCCAAGACATCGACGCCGCACTGGCCGGGCCCCTGGCCGAGCCTTGGCGCACGCTGTGGTTGGGCCCGGTGGACGGCGGCGTGGCAGCGATGGTCAGCCTGCAGGGCCTGAACAACCCGGCGTTGCTGCGCGTGCAGGCCGTGGATTTGCCAGGGGTGCAACTGGTCGATCGCCTCGGCGATTTGAACCGGGTATTTGCCGACACACAGATCAGCGCGGCCGAATTGAAATTGATGTCGTGCGTGCTGATCGTGTTGTTGCTGATCCTGCCGTTCGGCTTCGGCGGCGCCTTGCGCATCGTCGCGCTGCCGTTGCTCGCCGCGCTGTGCAGCCTGGCCAGCCTTGGTTGGCTGGGCCAGCCGCTGACCCTGTTCAGCCTGTTCGGCCTGCTACTGGTCACGGCGATCAGCGTCGATTACGCGATCTTGATGCGCGAGCAGATCGGCGGCCCGGCGGTCAGCCTGTTGGGCACGCTGCTGGCGGCGTTGACAACCTGGTTGTCGTTCGGCCTGCTGGCCGTGTCCAGCACGCCGGCGGTGAGTAATTTCGGCCTATCGGTCAGCCTCGGCCTGGCATTCAGCTTTATGCTGGCGCCCTGGGCCGGGCAACAGAAGCACGCCTTATGAATGTGATTATCGCCAAAGTGGCAAGGAGCCCTCGTGCCCATAGTTGAAATGGAACGTCGCCAGGTGGTGGTGATCGGTGCCGGTCCGTCCGGGGCCATCGCCGCCGCGCTGCTAAAGCGCAAAGGGCATGATGTATTGATCATCGAGCGCCAGCATTTCCCGCGGTTCTCGATCGGCGAAAGCCTGCTGTCGCACTGCATCGACTTCATCGAAGAAGCCGGCATGCTCGACGCCGTGCAGGCCGCCGGGTTCCAGGTGAAGACCGGCGCCGCGTTCGCCTGGGGCGAGCGCTACAGCGCGTTTGATTTCAGCGACACGTTCAGCCAGGGCAAGCCGACCACCTTCCAGGTGCAGCGCGGCGAGTTCGACAAGTTGCTGGCCGATCAGGCAGCGCTGCAAGGCGTGGACATCCGCTACGGCGAAACCATCGTCGGCGTCGATTTCAAAGGCGAGACCCACTACCTGCACGTGCGCCGCGAGAACGGCAGCGAGTACCACCTCAAGGCCAAGTTCGTGCTCGACGCCAGCGGCTACGGCCGCGTGCTGCCGCGCCTGCTGGACCTGGAAGCACCGTCGGATTTCCCGGTGCGCCAGGCGGTGTTCACCCATATCGAAGACCGCATCGAACACCCCGGTTTCGACCGCACCAAAATCCTCATCACCACCCACCCGACCCAGCGTGACATCTGGTTCTGGAGCATCCCGTTCAGCAACGGCCGCTGCTCGGTGGGCGTGGTCGCGGCCAAGGAGCATTTCGACGGCCGCGACGGCGACCTCGATGCCTGCCTGCGTGGGTTTATCGAGGAAACCCCAAGCCTGTCCACCGTACTGCAGAACGCCGTGTGGGATACGCCGGCGCGCACCATCGGCGGCTACTCGGCCAACGTCAAGACCTTGCACGGCCCGGGCTTCGCGCTGCTGGGCAATGCGGCGGAGTTCCTCGACCCGGTGTTCTCCTCCGGGGTGACCATCGCCATGCGTTCGGCGAGCATGGCTGCCGGCCTGTTGCATCGCCAATTGAAGGGCGAGGCGGTGGACTGGCAAACCGAATTCGCCGAGCCATTGAAGCGCGGTGTCGACACTTTCCGCTGCTATGTCGAAGGCTGGTACGCCGGGACTTTCCAGGACGTGATCTACCATCCGGACAGCTCGCCGGAGATCCGTCGGATGATCTGCTCGATCCTCGCCGGTTACGCGTGGGATGATCGTAACCCGTTTGTCAGCGAGCCCAAGCGGCGCCTGCGGATGTTGTCGGAAATCTGTGCGAGTGAGCCGGTATGAGCAGTCAGTACCTGAGTAAAAACTACGTCGAAGAAACCAAGTTCGGCTTCTGGTTCCTGCGCAGCCACACCTGGCAGCACCACGTGTTGCGCGTGGCGATCAACGACCTGCGCAGCCTGTTCAGCGACCCCTTGCCGCCCGCGCCGGTGTTGCTCGACGCCGGCTGCGGCCAGGGCAAGTCGTTCCAGTACTTGCAGCAGGTGTTTGCGCCCGAGCGCCTGATCGGCCTGGATGCCGACCCTCACAGCCTCGCACTGAGCCAAGCCGAAGCGGCGCGCCAGGGCCTGTCCGTCGAGTTGATCGGCAGCGACTGCGCCACCCTCGATGTGCCGGACGCAAGCGTCGACATCCTGTTCTGCCACCAGACCTTCCACCACCTGGTCGAGCAGCACCGCGCGCTGAAAGAGTTCTACCGCGTGCTCAAGCCGGGTGGTTATCTGCTGTTTGCCGAGTCCACCGAAGCCTATATCGACACCTGGGTGATCCGCTGGCTGTTCCGCCACCCGATGCATGTGCAGAAAAGCGCCGAGCAATATCTGGAGATGCTCCGCGAGCAGGGTTTTGAATTCGGTCCGCAGAACGTCTCGTACCCGTATCTGTGGTGGAGCCGTTCCAGCGATTTCGGCCTGCTCGAACGCTGGGGCCTGCGCAAGGCGCCGCCGGTGGGGCAGCGCGAAGAAACCCTGGTCAACTGTGTGGCTCGCAAACCATTGGCGAGCACCGCCCCATGATGCGTCTGTTGCTGATCGGTTGCCTGTTGCTGCTGGGCGCCTGCGCCAGCCAGCCGCCGCTGCCGAAGAATCCCCCGGCCCTGGCGTTGCCGTTGCAATTGCATGTGCAGCGCCTGGCCGACGGCCAGAGCCAGGACTGGCTGTTGGTGATCCAGCGCGAAGGCGCTGGCATCCGCTGGTCGATGATGGACCCGCTGGGCATTCCCCAGGCCCGGCAAAAACTGGTCAATGGCCAATGGCAGGCCGACGGCCTGCTGCCGCCCAATCCCCAGGCCCGCGAGCTGTTTGCCGCGTTGCTGTTTGCCCTGGCTTCGGCGGATGAGGTGCGCACGCTGTACCCCAGCGCGCAGGCCATGGACCTGACGCGCACACTGCCGGGGCATTGGCAGATCATCTACCAGTCGTCCGAGGCTTTCAGCGTGAACATCAGCGGGCAGCCGTTGAGCTACCGCATCACCCCGCTCGGAGCCGCCCAATGACCGCCTACCTGAATGCCCTCGGCGTGATCTGCGCCCTCGGCCGTGGCCAGGCCGAAGTCAGCCGCAGCCTGTTTGCCGGTGACTGTTCGGGCATGCGCGCCGAAAGCGGCTGGGTGCCCGAACGCGTGTTGCCGGTGGGCAGCGTGCACGGCGAACTGGCAGCCATCCCGCTGGAATTGGGCCAGCAGAGCAGCCGCAATAACCAGTTGTTGCTGGAGGCGGCATTGCAGATCGAGGGCGAGATTCGCCAGGCGATCCACACCTACGGCCCGTCGCGGGTCGGCGTTGTGCTCGGCACCAGCACCTCGGGCATCGACGAGGCCAGTCGCGGCATCGCCCATTACCTGCGCGAACACCAGTTCCCCGGCGACTACGATTACCAGCAACAGGAACTCAGCGCCCCGGCGAACTTCCTTGCCGACTGGCTGCAACTGAGCGGCCCGGCCTATGTGATCTCGACTGCCTGCACCTCCAGCGCCCGTGCGTTGATGAGTGCCCAGCGCCTGTTGGACCTGGGCGTGTGCGACGCCGTGATCTGCGGCGGCGTCGACAGTTTGTGCAAGCTGACGCTCAACGGCTTCAGTTCGCTGGAAGCGGTGTCGAACGAGCGCTGCAACCCGTTTTCGGTGAACCGCAACGGCATCAATATCGGCGAAGCCGCGGTGCTGTTCGTGATGAGTAAAGAGCCGGCGCCGATTGCCCTGCTGGGCAGCGGCGCGAGTTGCGATGCACACCATATCTCCGCCCCCGAGCCCAGCGGCAAGGGCGCGTTGCAATCGATGCGCAAGGCCCTGGCCAGCGCGCAACTGACGCCTGAGCAGATCGGCTACCTGAACCTGCACGGCACCGCCACCCAGCACAACGACGCCATGGAGAGCCTGGCCGTGGCCAACCTGTTCCCCGGCGGCGTGCCCTGCTCGTCGACCAAACCCATGAGCGGCCACACCCTGGGGGCCGCTGGAGCGCTGGAAGCGGCGTTCTGCTGGCTGAGCCTGACCCACGGCCAACTGCCGCCGCACCTCTGGGACGGCCAGCCCGATCCGGCACTGCCCGCCCTGAAGTGGGCGCACCTGGGCGAAACCCTGGAAAAACCCCGCCTGATGAGCAACTCGTTTGCCTTCGGCGGCAACAACGTCAGCCTGATTATCGGAGAGGCCCCATGACCCCTTGGCCACTCGCCGAACTGCTGCCCCATGCCGGCGACATGATCCTGATCGATCAGGTGCTGTCGTTCGATGAAGAGCAGATTCACACCCGCCTCACCGTCACCCCCGGCGGCCTGTTCAACCGCCCGGACGGCAGCCTGCCGGCCTGGGTCGGCATCGAGCTGATGGCGCAAAGCGTCGCCGCCTATGCCGGCTGCCGCGCGCGCCAGAACGGCGAAGCGGTGGAACTGGGCTTCCTGCTCGGCACACGCAAGTTCGAGTGCAACGTGGAGCACTTCCCGGCGGGCGCCGAGCTGAAGATCCACGGCATACGCTCCCTGGAAGACGACAACGGCATGGGTGTGTTCGAATGCCACCTCACTGGTGACGGGATCCAGGCCAGTGCGCGCTTGAATGTATTTCGACCGCCCCAGGCGGCCAACTATTTAGATGAATCGAAGGACGTAACGCCATGACTGAATCCGTACTGGTCACCGGCTCCAGCCGTGGTATCGGCCGCGCCATTGCCTTGCGCCTGGCCCAGGCCGGCCACGACATCGTGCTGCACTGCCGCAGTGGCCGTGCCGAGGCCGACGCGGTGCAGGTCGAGGTCCAAGCCCTGGGCCGCAAGGCGCGAGTGCTGCAATTCGATGTGGCGGACCGCGCGGCCTGCAAGGCAATCCTTGAAGCGGACGTTGAGACAAACGGCGCCTATTACGGCGTGGTGCTCAACGCCGGCCTGACTCGCGACGGCGCGTTCCCGGCCTTGTCGGAAGACGATTGGGACGTGGTGCTGCGTACCAACCTCGACGGTTTCTACAACGTGCTGCACCCGGTGATGATGCCGATGATCCGCCGCCGCGCCGCTGGACGCATCGTCTGCATCACTTCGGTTTCCGGGCTGATCGGCAACCGTGGCCAGGTCAACTACAGCGCCTCGAAAGCCGGCCTGATCGGGGCAGCCAAAGCGTTGGCCATCGAGTTGGGCAAGCGCAAGATCACCGTCAACTGCGTCGCACCGGGCCTGATCGACACAGCGATGCTGGATGAAAACGTGCCGGTGGAAGAGTTGATGAAGATGATCCCGGCACAGCGCATGGGCACCCCGGAAGAGGTCGCCGGTGCGGTGAATTTCCTGATGTCGGCCGAGGCCGGTTATATCACCCGCCAGGTCCTGGCCGTGAACGGAGGCCTGTGCTGATGAAACGCGTCGTAGTGACCGGCATGGCCGGCATGACTTCCCTGGGCAGCGATTGGGCGACCATCTCGGCCAACTTCCGCGCCAACCGCAGCGGCATCCGGCGCATGGATGAGTGGGACCGTTTCACCGAATTGAACACGCGCCTGGCCGGGCCGATCGACGATTTTGTCGTGCCCGCCCACTGGACGCGCAAGCAACTGCGCAGCATGGGCCGTGTCTCGCGCTTTGCGGTGTGGGCGGCGGAGCAGGCGTTGCAGGACGCCGGTTTGCTGGGTGACGAGTCGATCAAGGATGGGCGCATGGGCGTGGCCTGCGGTTCGTCCACCGGCAGCACCGACGAGATCAAGGCATTCGGCAATATGCTGCTGAACTCGGTGGCCGAGGGCCTGAATGCCAACTCCTACGTACGCATGATGCCGCACACCACGGCGGCGAATATCAGCATCTTCTTTGGCCTGACCGGGCGGCTGATCCCCACGTCCAGCGCCTGCACCAGCGGCAGCCAGGGCATCGGGTATGCCTACGAGGCGATCAAGTTCGGCCGCCTGCCGTTGATGCTCGCCGGTGGCGCCGAGGAACTGTGCCCCACCGAAGCCATGGTGTTTGATGCGCTTTACGCCACCAGCCTGAAAAACGATGCGCCGCAGACCAGCCCACGCCCCTACGACAGCGGCCGCGATGGCCTGGTGATCGGCGAAGGCGGCGGCATGCTGGTGCTCGAAGAACTGGAACATGCGCTGGCGCGCGGTGCCCATATCCACGCGGAACTGGTCGGTTTCGGCAGCAACGCCGACGGCCAGCACACCACGCGCCCGGAACAGAAAACCATGCGCCGCGCCATGGAGCTGGCGCTTGAGGATGCAGGCTTGGAGCCGGCGGCCATCGGCTACGTCAACGGCCACGGCACCGCCACCGACCAAGGTGACGTCGCCGAGACCCTGGCCACCCACGCCTTGTTCGGCAGCCGCATGCCCATCAGTTCGCAGAAAAGTTTTCTCGGCCACACCTTGGGCGCGTGCGGCGCGCTGGAGTCGTGGTTCAGCATCGAGATGATGAACCGCAACCAGTACGTGCACACCTTCAACCTGGACGTGGTGGACCCGCAATGCGGTGAGCTCGATTACCTGCAAGGTGAGTTCCGCGAGATGCACCACGACTACGTGATGAACAACAACTTTGCCTTTGGCGGCGTCAACACCTCGCTGATCTTCCGCCGCTGGTCCTGACTTTTTAATCGATTGGAGAATACGGAATGTCTTCCTTGCTACGCGCCACCCTGATCACTCTCGCCCTGTTGACCACCGCCGGTTGCACCAGCAAGCCGGTGCTCAACACCCAGCACGAACTGCCGGCCAACGCCCAGGTCGGCGAAGAAAAAATCAAGCAGGTCATCCTCAGCGCCCTGCAAAAACGCGACTGGACGGTACAACGCCTGAGCCCGCAACTGGTGCAGGCCGAGATCACCGTCCGCAACCAGTACTACGCGGCCATCGACATCCGCTACACCCGCAACAGCTACGCCATCACCTACCGCGACAGCCGCTCCCTGGGCTACAAGGACGGCAAGATCCATCGCAACTACAACCGTTGGGTGAACAACCTGGACAGCGACATCATGGCCGGGCTGCGCAGCAACGGCGTGAGCGAGTCGGGCTCGGCGGCGCAGTTGTTTGAACAGACGGGCACGACCAAATAACACTGAGACCGCTCCCGCGCCACATCCAGAAACGACAAAGGGCGCCTTTCGGCGCCCTCTTCACAAACAGGTTGGCTTGTCATCGCCTCGTCCTGCCTGGCTCTGCGATGGCTGGTTGCCCAGGATCCTCAGAGTCTCACAAGCCCCTTTCGGGAACGAGAGCAGTATGCCTGAAAGCAGCTCGCCTGCAATCAGTGGCAAAAAGCCGCTCGCCCAGCGCCAAGCTCATCGCAACCCAAGTGCACTGCGCACCGCCGCTTTTATCGCGTGAAACTGCTCACTGGTGAGCTCAGCGATTTTGTAAGTTCGTTTGCCATGACGATCTTTGCTTTTTATTCGGTCCAGCCGGCCCAAACTCACGGTCGCCACAATGTCGCATTTTGCCCAACAGATCGGATTGGCGCCGTGAAGATGACTGTCGAGTTGTAAGTGGTGCTCCAATACCGTCTGTGGAGCGGTAGTACTCAGCGGCACTACCGTTACCAGCAGCTTATTGGTTCGGTGCCTGCGTATCACAATAACGGGCCGAATCTTGATGATTTCCGGGACTTCATAGCCGCGAAAATCACAAATCAACACGCTGCCCTCCTTGGGCTGGTAGAGAAGTGTCATCCATATCACTCACTTGAGAAAAAGCGATTCTGCGCAACTTTCTCGCGAATAACTAAGTCGCTTGCGTTACCTGATATGTGACCGCGCCTACACCGACGCCTTGCGCGTCAACAACTCCACAAACGCTTGCGCCATCGGCGTTTGCACGCCCTTGCGCTGCACCAGCCACACCGATGTCACCGCCTCCTCATCCAGCAACGTGCGATAGACCACGCCATCAATCCGGATGCGCTGGTAAGACGCTGGCAGCACCGACACCCCCAATCCTGCCGCCACCAGGCCGATGATGGTCATCGCCTCCCCTGCCTCCTGGGCAAAGTGCGGGCTGAAGCCGGCGTCACGGCACAGGTTCAGCAACTGCGCATAGAGACCGCTGCCGTAGCTGCGCGGGAAAAACACGAAGGGTTCCTCGGCCAACTGCGCCAGGTGCAGGCCGCGCTCGCTGCCTTGCGCCAACGGGTGACCGGCGCTCAGTACGGCCACCAGCGGTTCGCGCATCAACTCGATCACACTCAGGGAGTCCGGCAACGGCAGCGGGCGCATCAAGCCGACCTGGATCGACTCGTCCACCAGTGACTCGGCCACTTCGGTACTGCTCATTTCCTGCAGGTTCAGATGCACCGCCGGGAACGCCTGGCGGAAGGCAAAAATCGCCTGGGGAATGCTCGCGTTGAACGGCGCCGACGAGGTGAAGCCGATCTTCAATTCACCCAGTTCACCCAATTGCGCACGCCTGGCCACATCAGCGGCCTTGTCGACCTGGGCCAACACCAATCGCGCCTCATGCAGGAACAAGCGGCCGGCCTCGCTCAGCTCGACCCGACGATTGGTACGCTCGAACAACCGCGCGCCTACCTCCTGCTCCAGTGCCTGGATCTGCTGGCTCAGCGGCGGTTGCGAGATGCCCAGCACCTGCGCGGCGCGGCCGAAATGCAGTTCTTCGGCGACAGCGATGAAGTACCGCAGATGTCGTAATTCCATGCCAGCCTCATTAGGTCGTAAAAGCTCTCAAACAGGTCGAACAATATATTGGAAAGAATCATTAGCCAGCTATATTCTTTTTGCATGGCCGGTCCTGGCACGCTTCCCCTCCCCGAGGTCCCCGTGAATTCTGCTGTCGCTCCACTCGCTCAAGAAGTGCCACCCACTGCCCTGGATGAGGTGGTGGCCCAGCTCAATGACGCGTACATCGAAAAAGGCACGCCGATGTTCATGCGCACGGTACTGGCGCTGTTCTGCGGTGGTTTTGCCACGTTTGCCCTGCTGTATTGCGTGCAGCCGATGATGCCGGCGCTGTCCCATGAGTTCTCGATCAATGCAGCGCAGAGCAGCCTGATCCTGTCGGTGTCCACCGCGATGCTGGCCCTGGGTTTGCTGATCACCGGACCGATCTCCGACACCCTGGGGCGCAAGCCGGTGATGGTCGCCGCGCTGTTCTGTGCAGCAACGGCGACGATTGCCAGCGGCCTGATGCCGACGTGGGAAGGGATCCTCTTGATGCGCGCGTTGGTGGGTTTGTCCCTGAGCGGCCTGGCCGCCGTGGCGATGACCTACCTGAGCGAAGAGATCCACCCGCAGCACATCGGCTTGGCCATGGGCTTGTACATCGGTGGCAACGCGATTGGCGGCATGAGCGGGCGCCTGATCATCGGCGTGCTGATCGATTTCGTCAGCTGGCACACCGCGATGCTGATCATCGGCGCCCTGGCGCTGATCGCCGCCACGGTGTTCTGGAAGATCCTTCCCGAATCGCGCAACTTCCGCGCCAGCAGCCTCAGGCCGCGCAGCCTGCTGGATGGGTTCGTCATGCACTTCAAGGACGCGGGCCTGCCGTGGCTGTTTCTTGAAGCGTTTCTGCTGATGGGCGCATTCGTGACGATGTTCAACTACATCGGCTATCGCCTGTTGGCCGATCCCTACGACTTGAGCCAGGCCGTGGTCGGCCTGCTGTCGCTGGTGTACCTGTCGGGCATCTACAGTTCGGCGAAAATCGGCTCCCTGGCCGACCGCCTCGGCCGCCGCCGCGTGCTGTGGGCCACCATCGTGCTGATGCTCAGCGGCATGCTCCTGACCCTGTTCTCCCCGTTGTGGCTGATCGTACCGGGCATGCTGATCTTCACCTTCGGCTTCTTCGGCGCCCACTCGGTGGCCAGCAGCTGGATCGGCCGCCGCGCGGTGAAGGCCAAGGGGCAGGCGTCATCGCTGTACCTGTTCTGCTATTACGCGGGGTCGAGCGTGGCGGGGACGGCGGGCGGGTTCTTCTGGCATTACGCCGAGTGGAATGGAATTGGCGGGTTTATCGTGGCGTTGTTGGTGGGGGCGTTGCTGGTGGCGTTGAAGTTGGCGAAGTTGCCGCCGTTGCAAGACGCAAAAAGCACGTAACACCTGTGCCTCTGGCAGTTCTGATGCCGCATCCAGGCATATCGAGCACTTCCGACCGCAAGAGCACTTCGCAGAGCTGGGGCTGGAGTACCAGAATCTTCACGCATCCTGCATCAGGGAAACCAAACGTGGCTCCCCACTGCATTGCGGACATGTCAAAGGCGACTGGTTTGACGAAGCCGAGCACATATCACCGGTGGAGGAAGGCTGCGAGGAGCGCTTTCGCTACTTATTGACCGGAGAAATACAAGCAACCAACACCGATGATTCGCCAGCAGCAAAAATGATCGAAGTCCTGGCTTTGAACATCGCCTACCTGAACAACCGACGCCAGAGTGCCATTAAGCGTGTTTTTGCCCCGGATTTTGTAGCGCAGGCCACCGATGAGGACTTCAAAACCCTGACTAAGGCGCTGCGCGAAACAGCACTCGCTGATCAGCAAGCCTTCGATCACGTCGTTGCACGATTCGCTGAACAGATTCTGACATCCTGATCCCTACGTACGGCAGCGGCTGTCTTATCAAACGACATCCGCGCCATCACCCGCTTACCACGCGTTTCATGCAGCACCACCGCACCAATATGTGCGACCAGCATCAGCAACAACCCCACACACGACAGCACATGCACGCGGGTGTACCAGACAATGGCCGCCGGGTCACTTTCGAACGGGGCGATGGTGAACAGGTTAAATACGTTGATCGGCCGGTCCATCATCAGCACGCCCGTGGCCAGTACCACCGCCAGCATCAGGTACATGGCCTTGTGCACCAGCAGCGCCAGGTACTCCTGCGGCGTACGCTTGATGGAAAAATCCAGGCCGTGGCCAAACGAGCAATACAGCCGCATGACAAAGACCGGGATGTACAGGCTGGTCAACGACACGTTGAAAAAGCCGACCCACGCCTTGACCGGGGCGGGCACGGTAAACATCGCCACAACAAAGCCTGACAGCAGCGCCCACAGAATAATGACGGCCGATATCCAGTGCAGGAGCTTCTGGATCGTTGAATAGGGGGAAGTCTTCATCTCGAAATCACCTGACAAGCAACGCCAATCAATGGCGAGTGGAAGAGTCGGGTAGGATTTTTACCGAGGCGAACTACCTAGACTGTAGGAGAAATCCTAAAGAACCGAGATTACCCAGACAGTGCTGAACGGCGGCTGAAACGCAACGAGCCCCCCTTTGCAGGCAAAGGAGGGCTCGTGTCAGGCGGGGGTGTTTACTGGTGGTATTGCGCAGACAGTTCATGCACCGCCCGCAAGAACGCACCCGCATGCTCCGGGTTCACTTCCGGCGTGATGCCATGGCCGAGGTTGAACACGTGCCCGCTGCCCTTGCCGTAGCTGGCCAGGATGCGGCCGACTTCGGCACGGATCGCTTCCGGCTTGGCGTAGAGCACGGTCGGGTCCATGTTGCCTTGCAGCGCGACACGGTTTCCGACGCGCTGGCGGGCTTCACCGAGGTCGCAGGTCCAGTCCAGGCCGAGGGCGTCGGCACCGGCGTCGGCGATGCTTTCCAGCCACAGGCCGCCGCCCTTGGTGAACATGATCACCGGCACTTTGCGGCCTTCGTGTTCGCGGATCAGGCCGCTGACGATCTTGCGCATATAGGCCAGGGAGAACTCCTGGTACGCCGCCGCCGACAGGTTACCGCCCCACGTATCGAAGATCTGCACCGCTTGCGCGCCGGCCATGATCTGGCCGTTGAGGTAGGAGGTGACCGACTGTGCCAGCTTGTCCAGCAGCAGGTGCATGGCTTGCGGGTTGTCGTAGAGCATGGCCTTGGTCTTGCGGAAGTCTTTCGACGAACCGCCTTCGACCATATAGGTGGCCAGGGTCCAGGGGCTGCCGGAGAAGCCGATCAGCGGCACGCGGCCGTTGAGCTCGCGGCGGATGGTGCTGACGGCGTCCATCACGTAGCCAAGGTCTTTGTGCGGATCAGGGATCGGCAGGGCTTCGATGTCGGCCAGGGTGCTGACGACCTTCTTGAAACGCGGGCCTTCGCCGGTTTCGAAGTACAGGCCCTGGCCCATGGCATCAGGAATGGTGAGGATGTCGGAGAACAGGATCGCCGCGTCCAGTTGCGGGTAGCGGTCCAACGGCTGCATCGTGACTTCGCAGGCGAACTCCGGGTTCATGCACAGGCTCATGAAGTCACCGGCATTGGCGCGACTGGCGCGGTATTCCGGCAGGTAGCGACCGGCCTGGCGCATCATCCACACAGGGGTGACGTCCACGGGTTGCTTGAGCAGGGCACGAAGGAAACGGTCGTTCTTCAGGGCAGTCATGTCGGCATCCGCAAAAAAAGTGCGGGCATTTTCTCAGAGCCGGACGCAAAAGGCACGGAGTGAGCCGTGCCTTTTGTCTATCGGGTTGATTTGAAGCAATGTCTTGAACACGCTGAAACCAAATGTGGGAGCGGGCTTGCTCGCGAAAGCGGTGGGTCAGTCGACACATTTGGTGACTGATACTCCGCATTCGCGAGCAAGCCCGCTCCCACAGTTTGATCCCGTTTCAGCTCGGGATCGGGGGTCAGACTTGCAGGTAATCCAGGATACCTTCGGCAGCATTGCGGCCTTCGAAGATCGCGGTTACCACCAGGTCAGAACCGCGCACCATGTCGCCACCGGCGAAGATCTTCGGGTTACTGGTCTGGTGCTTGTACTGGCCTTGTTCCGGGGCCACGACGCGGCCTTGGCTGTCGGTCTGGATCTGGAACTGTTCGAACCACGGCGCCGGGCTTGGACGGAAACCGAAGGCGATGACCACGGCGTCGGCAGGGATGATCTCTTCGGAACCCGGGATCGGCTCGGGGCTGCGACGGCCACGGGCGTCCGGTTCGCCGAGACGGGTCTCGACCACCTTCACGCCTTCGACGCGATCTTCACCGACAATCGCAATCGGCTGGCGGTTGTAGAGGAATTTCACGCCTTCTTCCTTGGCGTTCTTCACCTCTTTGCGCGAGCCGGGCATGTTGGCTTCGTCACGACGGTAGGCACAGGTCACCGACTTGGCGCCCTGGCGGATCGAGGTGCGGTTGCAGTCCATCGCGGTGTCACCACCGCCGAGTACCACGACCTTCTTGCCTTTCATGTCGACGAAGTCTTCCGGCGACTTTTCAAAGCCCAGGTTGCGATTGACGTTGGCGATGAGGAAGTCCAGCGCGTCATACACGCCCGGCAGGTCCTCACCGGCAAACCCGCCCTTCATGTAGGTGTAGGTGCCCATGCCCATGAACACGGCATCGTATTCTTCGAGCAGTTGCTCCATGGTCACGTCTTTGCCGATTTCGGTATTGAGACGGAACTCGATACCCATGCCGGTGAACACTTCGCGACGGTGGCTCAGGACGGTTTTTTCCAGCTTGAACTCGGGGATACCGAAGGTCAGCAGGCCACCGATTTCCGGGTTCTTGTCGAACACCACCGGGGTCACGCCGCCACGCACCAGCACGTCGGCACAACCGAGGCCGGCAGGACCGGCGCCGATAATGGCGACGCGCTTGCCGGTCGGCTTGACCTTGGACATGTCCGGACGCCAGCCCATGGCGAACGCGGTGTCGGTGATGTACTTCTCCACCGAACCAATGGTCACCGCGCCGAAGCCGTCGTTGAGGGTGCACGCACCCTCGCACAGACGGTCCTGCGGGCACACCCGGCCGCAGACTTCCGGCAGGGTATTGGTCTGGTGCGACAGCTCGGCGGCGGCGAGGATGTTGCCCTCGGCCACCAACTTCAGCCAGTTGGGAATGAAGTTGTGCACCGGGCACTTCCATTCGCAATACGGGTTACCGCAACCCAGGCAGCGGTGGGCCTGGTCGGCCGAGTGCTGGGGTTTGAAGGGTTCGTAGATTTCCACGAACTCTTTCTTGCGTTGACGCAACAGTTTCTTCTTCGGATCTTTGCGCCCGACATCGATGAACTGGAAGTCGTTATTCAGACGTTCAGCCATGTTAAAACCTCATCAAACTCTTCAGGCGCATATCACTGCGGGTTGGCACGGATGCTGGAAAGCAACGATTTCAGGTTGGCAGCCTTGGGCTTGACCAGCCAGAAACGACGCAGGTAATCATCGAGGTTTTCGGCGAGGTTGCGGCCCCATTCGCTGCCGGTCTCCTCGACGTACTCGTCCAGCACGTGCTGCAAGTGGTTCCGGTAGGACTCCATGGCTTCGCCGCTGATCCGCTGGATCTCGACCAACTCGTGGTTGACCTTGTCGACGAAGGTGTTGTCCTGGTCGAGCACGTAGGCGAAACCGCCGGTCATGCCCGAACCGAAGTTGTAACCGGTCTTGCCCAGTACCGCGACAAAGCCCCCGGTCATGTACTCACAGCAGTGATCGCCGGTGCCTTCCACCACGGTGTGGGCACCGGAGTTACGTACGGCAAAACGCTCACCGGCGGTGCCGGCGGCGAACAGCTTGCCGCCGGTGGCGCCGTACAAGCAGGTGTTGCCGATGATGGCACTGTCCTGAGTCTTGTAGACGCTGCCTTTAGGCGGAACGATCACCAGCTTGCCGCCGGTCATGCCCTTGCCCACGTAGTCGTTGGCGTCGCCTTCGAGGTACATGTGCAGGCCACCGGCGTTCCACACGCCAAAGCTCTGGCCCGCAGTGCCCTTGAAGCGGAAAGTGATCGGCGCCTTGGCCATGCCCTGGTTGCCGTGCTTGCGCGCGATTTCGCCGGAGATGCGCGCGCCGATCGAACGGTCGCAGTTGCAGATGTCCAGGGCGAATTCGCCACCGCTGGCCTCCAGGATCGACGAGCCGGCGATCTCCACCATCTTCTCGGCCAGCAGGCCTTTGTCGAATGGCGGGTTGCGCTCGACACCGCAGAACTGTGGCTTGTCGGCCGGGATGTGATCGCTGCCGAGCAGCGGCGTCAGGTCCAGGTGATGTTGCTTGGCGGTCTGGCCCTGAAGGATTTCCAACAGATCGGTACGACCGATCAGCTCTTCAAGGGAACGCACGCCCAGCTTGGCCAGCCACTCACGGGTCTCTTCGGCGACGTAGGTGAAGAAGTTCACCACCATGTCGACGGTGCCGATGTAGTGATCCTTGCGCAGCTTCTCGTTCTGAGTGGCGACGCCGGTGGCGCAGTTGTTCAGGTGGCAGATGCGCAGGTATTTGCAGCCCAGGGCGATCATTGGCGCGGTGCCGAAGCCGAAGCTTTCGGCGCCGAGGATTGCGGCCTTGATCACGTCGAGGCCGGTTTTCAGGCCACCATCGGTCTGCACCCGGACTTTGCCACGCAGGTCGTTGCCGCGCAGGGTCTGGTGGGTTTCGGCCAGGCCGAGTTCCCACGGTGCACCGGCGTACTTGATCGAGGTCAGCGGCGATGCGCCGGTGCCGCCGTCATAACCGGAGATGGTGATCAGGTCGGCATAGGCCTTGGCCACACCGGCGGCGATGGTGCCCACGCCGGCTTCTGCTACCAGTTTCACCGAGACCAGGGCCTGCGGGTTGACTTGCTTGAGGTCGAAAATCAGCTGCGACAAGTCTTCGATCGAGTAGATGTCGTGGTGCGGCGGTGGCGAGATCAGGGTGACGCCCGGCACTGCGTAACGCAGCTTGGCGATCAGACCGTTGACCTTGCCGCCTGGCAGCTGGCCGCCTTCGCCGGGCTTGGCGCCCTGGGCGACCTTGATCTGCAGCACTTCGGCGTTGACCAGGTATTCCGGAGTCACGCCGAAACGGCCAGTCGCCACTTGCTTGATCTTCGAGCTCTTGATGGTGCCGTAGCGCGCCGGGTCCTCGCCGCCTTCGCCGGAGTTGGAACGCGCACCCAGGCGGTTCATGGCTTCGGCCAGGGCTTCGTGGGCCTCGGGCGACAGCGCGCCCAGGGAGATACCGGCAGAGTCAAAGCGCTTGAGGATCGATTCCAGCGGCTCGACTTCGCTGATGTCCATCGGCGTGTCCAGGGTCTTCACCTTGAACAGGTCGCGGATCATCGACACCGGGCGGTTGTCCACCAGGCTCGTGTATTCCTTGAACTTGGCGTAGTCGCCCTGCTGCACGGCGGCTTGCAGGGTGTTGACCACGTCCGGGTTGTACGCGTGGTATTCGCCACCGTGCACGAACTTGAGCAGGCCGCCTTGCTGGATCGGCTTGCGCGCGCTCCAGGCTTCGGCCGCGAGGGCTTTCTGCTCGGCTTCGATGTCGACGAAACGCGCGCCCTTGATGCGGCTTGGCACGCCACGGAAGCTCAACTCGCAGACTTCTTCGGACAGGCCGATGGCTTCGAACAGTTGCGCACCGCGATAGGACGTGACGGTGGAGATGCCCATCTTCGACAGGATCTTCAACAGGCCCTTGGTGATGCCCTTACGGTAGTTCTTGAACACCTCATAGAGGTCGCCCAGCACTTCACCCGTACGGATCAGGTCACCCAGCACTTCGTACGCGAGGAACGGGTACACCGCCGAGGCGCCGAAGCCGATCAACACCGCAAAGTGATGCGGGTCGCGGGCAGTGGCCGTTTCGACAAGGATGTTGGAGTCGCAGCGCAGGCCTTTTTCGGTCAGGCGGTGGTGCACCGCGCCGGTGGCGAGCGAGGCGTGAATCGGCAGCTTGCCCGGGGCGATGTGGCGGTCGGTCAGCACGATCTGGGTGCGACCGGCGCGCACGGCTTCTTCGGCCTGGTCGGCGACGTTGCGCACCGCGGCTTCAAGGCCGAGGCTCTCGTCGTAGTTCAGGTCGATGATCTGGCGGTCGAAGCCAGGGCGGTCCAGGGTCATCAACGAACGCCACTTGGCCGGCGAGATCACAGGCGAGCTGAGGATCACACGGGAAGCGTGCTCAGGCGACTCCTGGAAGATGTTGCGCTCGGCACCGAGGCACACTTCCAAAGACATCACGATGGCTTCGCGCAGCGGGTCGATCGGTGGGTTGGTCACCTGGGCGAACTGCTGGCGGAAGTAGTCGTACGGCGTACGCACGCGCTGGGACAGCACGGCCATCGGCGTGTCATCGCCCATGGAGCCGACGGCCTCGTAGCCTTGCTCGCCGAGCGGACGCAGCACCTGGTCGCGCTCTTCGAACGTGACCTGGTACATCTTCATGTATTGCTTGAGCTGATCGACATCGTAGAACGCCGAACCGTGGTCGTTGTCTTCCATGGTCGCCTGGATGCGCAGGGCGTTCTTGCGCAGCCATTGCTTGTACGGGTGACGCGACTTCAAGCGGTTGTCGATGGCATCGGTGTCGAGGATCTGCCCGGTTTCAGTGTCCACGGCCAGGATCTGGCCAGGGCCGACGCGGCCTTTGGCGATGACGTCTTCGGGCTGGTAGTTCCACACGCCGATTTCCGACGCAAGGGTGATGAAACCGTTGGTGGTGGTGACCCAACGCGCCGGGCGCAGACCGTTACGATCGAGCAGGCACACCGCGTAGCGACCGTCGGTCATGACCACGCCGGCCGGGCCGTCCCACGGTTCCATGTGCATCGAGTTGTACTCGTAGAATGCACGCAGGTCCGGGTCCATGGTCTCGACGTTCTGCCACGCTGGCGGAATGATCATGCGCACGCCACGGAACAGGTCGATGCCGCCGGTGACCATCAGTTCGAGCATGTTGTCCATGCTGGAGGAGTCGGAACCCACGCGGTTGACCAGCGGGCCGAGCTCTTCGAGGTCCATCAGGTCGTTGGCGAACTTGGTGCGACGGGCCACGGCCCAGTTGCGGTTACCGGTGATGGTGTTGATCTCGCCGTTGTGGGCGAGGAAGCGGAATGGCTGGGCCAGCGGCCATTTCGGCAGGGTGTTGGTGGAGAAGCGCTGGTGGAACACGCAGATCGCGGTTTGCAGGCGCTCATCGCTCAGGTCTGGATAGAAGGCGGTGAGGTCCGCCGGCATCATCAGGCCTTTGTAGATAATGGTCTTGTGGGAAAAGCTGCAGATGTAGTGGTCGGCATCGGCGGCGTTGGCCACGGACGAACGACGACGGGAGGTAAACAGCTTGATCGCCATGTCCTGGTCGCTGAGGCCGTCGCCTGCGATGAACACTTGTTCGATCTGCGGCAGACGCTCGTTGGCCAGGCGGCCGAGTACGCTGGTGTCGATCGGCACTTTGCGCCAGCCGACCAGTTGCAGGCCGGCCGCGAGGATCTCGCGGTTCATGTTCTCGCGAGCGGCTTCGGCTTTTACCGGGTCCTGGTTGAAAAACACCATCCCCACGGCGTACTGCTTGGGCAGGTCGACCGCAAATTGCTCTTTGGCGACAGCGCGCAGGAACAGGTCGGGCTTTTGGATCAGCAAGCCGCAACCGTCACCGGTCTTGCCGTCGGCGTTGATCCCACCGCGGTGGGTCATGCAGGTCAGGGCCTCGATGGCCGTTTGCAAAAGGGTATGACTGGGCTCGCCCTGCATATGGGCTATCAGGCCGAAACCGCAGTTATCCTTGAATTCATCGGGTTGGTACAGACCTGCTTTCATAGACACTTTCTCACCAGGCTGCCTCTTATATCGAGGCAAATTTCTTTTCAATTCAACCGGTTACCTTCCACGCCGAACGTACGCCGGCTTAGCGGGGGCAAAAGGGAGGTCATTGTACACACCGACACAGACGCTCACAAATTTAGCGACGAAATGTCGCAAATCTATGTCGCATTTATGAAAGGTTTAAAGCGATATGCTGTGCTAGTCAAAACTTTTTTAATTCTGACCGCTACGACTCAAAAGCCACTGTGACGCAGACACCACAAAGCGCGCGGCCTGTGAGGGCAGCACGCACTTGCGGATATTTTTTGAGGTGCCGGGAGGGCGGCCTGGGTAAGGCCGCCGGATCTTCAGCGAGTTGCTGCCAGTTCTTGTTGAACGCTGGCGACAGTGCGAGGCCAAGGTTTACCAGCCTGAACCTTCGCTGGCAAGGATTTGATCGCAGAATCAGCGGCTGCACGGCTGGAGAAGTTGCCGTAGGTGATCACGTAGAGAGGCTTGCCGTTGAGTACTTTCTTGAAGTAACGGTACTCGCCGCCCTGCTCTTTCACGAACGCCTGGGCGTTGGCTTCGGAGCTGGTGCCTAGGATCTGCACCACGAAGTTGCTCGCAGGCTGGCTGCCGTACCAACCGCTACCCGCTGCACCGGCCTTGGCGACGGTGACAGGCTTTTCAGCCGGCTTGGCGGCCGGAGCCGGGGTTGGCTTGGCGGCTGGCGCTGGCGCCGCGACAACCGGCTTGGTCACTGGCGTCGGCTTGGCGGTGGCGACGGTCGGTGCCGGCGTCGGCGTCGGCTTGGCAACTGCCGCTGGCTGGCCTGCCGGCACGCCCGCAGGTGGCGCGGTGGTGGTCACGGTTGGCGGTGTGGCGCTGGAGCCTTCCACCGGCACGCCGTCGTCGCCTTCGGAGATGCCGCCGGCTTCTTCGGCGAGCGGGCCGCGCATCACCGGCTGGCCGACCATCGGCAGGTTGGTTGGCTGGCCGGAGTTGGCGAATTCGACATTTGGCGTGGGCTTGCCCAGTGGCAACTGCGCCTGTTCGGTTGGCGCGCCAGCGGTGGTCGGGGCCTTGTTGCGGCCCGGGATCAACCAGGCGGCGGCGACGGCAACCACGACAACGGCGGAAATCGCCAATACGTGCTTCTTAGGCATAGTGAACCCCATCTTTGGACGCTTGACCGCAGAGCGGCTGGCAATCATGGCTTCGATCATCGCATCGCGGGCGACCTGGTTGATGGTGCCAGGCCAGCCGTCGGAGCTTTCGTGAATATCAGAGATCTGCTGGGCGGAGAAAAGTTCGATACCGGCCCCTGCGCCTTCCAGGCGTTGAGCCAGGTATTCGCGGGTTTCCTCTTCTTCGTACGGTTGCAATTCGATCACGTGGAACAGCTCTTGATCGCCACTGATCTGCTCCAGATCGGCGATCAACGACGACTCACCAAACAGGAACACGTGGGGACGGCCTTCCGGCGTGCCGGCTGCCAGCGCCAACAGCGCTTCCAGCGCGGATTCGTCAAGCTGCTCGGCGTCATCCACCAGCAAGTAGACTTCCTGGCCGGTCAGGCCCAATTGCACCACTTGCTTGAGGATCGCATTCGGCTCGGCGCTGGACACGTCCAGGGCCTGGGCCACCTGGCGCAGCACACCCGCCGCATCACCGGCCCCGCGAGCGGATACGACCACGCTCTGCACCGATTGCTTGTTGGTACTGGCCACCAGGGCCTGGCGCAGCAAGGTCTTGCCGCTGCCCAACGGGCCGGTGACCACCAGCAGCAACTGGCTGTAGCGCGCCAGGTGGTGCAGTTGCCCCAGCACTGGCTTGCGCTGGGCCGGGAAGAATTTGAAGCCAGGCACCCGTGGAGCAAAAGGGTCGTGGCTTAACTGGTAATGGCCGAGGAACGCCTCGTCGGCATGCAAACTAGTCATCGGAATCTGGTTAACCTTTCAGCTGAGCCAGGGCGCGGTAATCCGCTCCCAGCGTGGCCTGTAGAATCTCTTTTGGATAATCGTCGGTCACCACCGCTTCGCCCATGCGGCGCAACAGCACCAGTCGTAGTCGACCGTCGATCACTTTCTTGTCTATCGCCATATGTTCGAGGAAGTCCGCCTCGGTCATTTCCTCCGGCGGAATGACCGGCAAACCGGCGCGCTGGAACAGGCGGATACCACGATCACGCTCCTGGGCACTGATCCAGCCCAGGCGCTGCGACATGTCCAATGCCATTACTGTGCCAGCCGCTACGGCCTCCCCATGCAACCACACACCATAGCCCATGTGCGTTTCGATCGCATGGCCGAAAGTGTGGCCGAGGTTCAGGGTGGCCCGTACGCCGGACTCCCGTTCATCGGCATTCACCACCAGCGCCTTGGCGGCGCAGGAGCGGGAAATCGCTTCGGTGAGGGCGACCTGATCGAGGTTGCGCAGGGCGTCGACGTGCTCTTCCAGCCAGGCCAGGAACGGCTCATCGCAGATCAGCCCGTACTTGATGACTTCCGCCAGGCCCGCCGACAACTCGCGCGGCGGCAAGGTATTGAGGGTGGCGGTGTCGATCAGCACTGCCTGAGGCTGGTAGAACGCGCCAACCATATTCTTGCCCAGCGGATGGTTGATACCGGTCTTGCCGCCCACCGACGAGTCGACCTGGGACAGCAAGGTGGTCGGCACCTGGATAAAGTCCACGCCACGCTGGTAGCAGGCCGCCGCAAAGCCGGCCATGTCGCCGATCACACCGCCGCCCAGGGCGATCACGGTGGTGCGGCGGTCATGGCGTGCGGTGAGCAGGCCATCAAAGATCAGTTGCAGGGTTTCCCAGTTCTTGTGGGCTTCGCCGTCGGGCAGGATCACCGAGATCACCGAATACGCCGCAAGACTGCGGCTCAGACGCTCAAGATACAGCGGCGCGACCGTTTCGTTGGAGATGATCGCCACTTGCCGCCCGGCAATATGCGGTGCGAGCAACTCGGGCTGGTCCAGCAGACCTTCGCCAATATGGATCGGGTAGCTGCGCTCGCCTAGATCGACCTTAAGTGTCTGCATGTGTCCCCGCGTTAGAGATGTATTGACGACCGGCAACGTCGAGACTCGGCGTTGCCTGATGGCTCTACGCCACACCCCAGAGGGTGATGGCGCGCCGCCGAGAATAGCGCATTTCGGGCCTGGCTTTAACGGGGTGGCAGCCGTTGCAGGCGCTCAAGAATATCGAGGACCACCATCCGAGGTGGCCGCTCATCGGTTTCCACCACCAGATCGGCGATCTCCCGATACAGCGGATCGCGCAGCGCCAGCAGGTCCCGCAAGGTTTTTTCCGGGTTGGCCGTGCGCAGCAGCGGGCGATTGCGATCGCGGGCGGTGCGGCCAACCTGTTGCTCGACCGAGGCATGCAGGTAAACCACCCGACCACCGGCATGCAGTGCCCGACGGTTCTCTTCGCGCATGACTGCGCCACCGCCGGTGGCCAATACCACGCCGTCGAGGCCGCACAGCTCGGCGATCATCGCCTGCTCGCGGTCCCGAAAGCCCAGTTCGCCTTCCTTATCGAAGATCCATGGGATATTGGCACCCGTGCGCACTTCAATTTCCTTGTCGGAATCTTTGAATGGCAGGCGCAGCTCTTTGGCAAGCAAACGGCCGATGGTGCTTTTTCCAGCGCCCATCGGTCCTACAAGAATCAAATTTCGCACAGAATCAACGACTCACAGCAATCGCCTGGTTATTCATAATACGCGGAGTCAGGAATACCAGCAGCTCGGATTTTTTCTCCGCCAGCACATCGCGCCGGAAAAGGCGGCCAAGATACGGCACATCGCCCAAAAATGGCACTTTATCTACCACTTTGCTTTGGGTATTGGAGAAAACTCCGCCAATGACAATGGTCTCGCCATCCCGGACCAGCACCTTGGCGTTGACTTCGTTCTTCTTGATCGGCGGCACATCGTTGAGTTTATTCAGGTAGTCGGGCTCGTCCTTGGTGACCTTGACCTCCATGATCACGCGGTCATCCGGGGTGATCTGCGGGGTGACCTCCAGGGACAGCGAGGCCTCCTTGAACGACACCGATGTGGCGCCGCTGGAGCTCGATTCCTGGTACGGAATCTCGGTGCCCTTGAGGATGCGTGCGGTTTCCTTATCGGATGTAACCACCTTGGGCTGTGAGACGATTTCGCCGTTACCGGTTTTCTCCATGGCGGTCAGTTCCAGGTCCAGCAGCAGGTTGTCGGTGACGTAGGCCACGCCCAGCCCCGAGGTGCCGGTAATCGCCCCCAAATCGACAAACGGCGAGCTGGGCGGGCTTTCCGGCAGCTCCGCGCCTTCCGGCAACGGCTTGCGGATGCCCCCGCCCGCCCAGTTTCCACGATTGAGCCGTCCGCCCCAGCGCGCCCCGAGGCTTTTGTCGTAATCCACGTTGGCCTCGACAATCCGCGCTTCGATCATCACCTGGCGCACCGGAATATCCAGTTGCGCCACAATCCGCCGCAGCTCCTCCAGGCGCTCGCCGGTCTGGTAGGCAATGATGTTATTGGTGCGTTCATCCACCGCCACCGAGCCACGCTCATCGGTGACACCCTCAAACCCGCTCATCGACTGGAACAGTTTGGCCAGATCAGCGGCCTTGGCGTAGTTGACCTGCAACAGTTCCCGGCGCAGCGGCGCCAATTCGGCCATCTGCCGGCGCGATTCCAAACTCAGCAATTCACGCGCGGCCAACTCCTCGGCGGGTGCAACCAGCAAGGCACCGGCCTTGATCCGTTTATCCAGGCCTTTGGCTTGCAACACCAAGTCCAGCGCCTGGTCCCAGGGCACATCCTTGAGCCGCAGGGTAATCGAGCCTTGCACGTCGTCGCCGGCCACCAGGTTGAGGCCCGCCACATCGGCAATTTGCTGCAACACGGCGCGCAGCTCGACATTCTGGAAGTTGAGGTTGAGCTTGTCGCCAGCACCCGCCACCGGGGGCGGCAGGTGGATCAGGTCGACGCGATTGGGCACAGCAGCAGCCATCGGTGCCGTGAACGCTATCCATAGCGCCACACCGAAGGACAGGAAAGTCCTTTTCATTGGTTTTATTCCGTTATGAGTTGACGTTTAACGCGAGGGTTCGCGGGCGCTCCAACCAGTCGCCCTGTTCATCGGGAAATAACTCGACCAGCTCGATATGCCCGGCGTAGATGGCGGTGATCCGACCGTGATGCGGCCCGAGGTAGTCGCCGACCGCCAGCCGATGCACTTCGGAAGCCGCACGCAGCAAGACAAAGGCCTGCATACCACGGGACAGGGTGCCGACCATTTCGAATTGATCGACCGCCAGCGCTTCGAGGATGCCCCGTGGCCGAGCAAGGTCCGGCGCTTGGGCCGGCCGACCACGGGTGCGGGTGACTTGAACCGCAAGGGGCTGGAAAGGATCGCGCAATCCCTGGGGGTCGTAGACAAAGGACGGGGCCTGCGCCACGTACTCACCCACCCCAGCGCTTTGCTGCGCGCGCCAATAAGTCCTGGCCAGCAGATCAAGGCGCAACAGCTTGCCGTCAGGCCGCAGGGCGAGGTCATGCACCGTGGTGATCCGCGACAGGCCGCCCAGGGCACTCACGAACCTTGCCAGGTCGTGAAAGGTCCCGCTGACGCCAATCTGCACCGGCTGCTCGATATAGAACGGACGCGCCTGCTCATCCAACGGCGTGATGCTTTCTACCAACAGACCATTGGCCAGCGCCAACCGCGCCGTGTCGTCAAGCAGACCGGGCATTGCGGACTCGCCGGGCAATTGCCGCCAACGCGCCTCGACCTGCTCGCGCAGCACCTGCAACTGCTGGGTACGCTGTTCAAGGCCGGCAGCCAGCACGCTTTTTTGCGCCAATTGCTGCTCAAGCGCCACGCCGTTCAGTTCAGCCTGGCGCAAACGGTCCTGTGACGCGTCGAGATACAGCCTATCGCCCACCAGCAGCACCAACCCTGCCAGCGCACAGCCTGACAAGAGCTTGCCTGCCAAAGGCCATGTTGCAGCGTTGTGATAGAGCGAGCCGACATCGAGCCTGACCCGGCTCATGGCTGAACCTCGCCTGGCGCTCCCTTGCGCACCATCAACTGGAATTCATTGTCGCCACGCACGCCTTCCGTTCGCACATGTTGCAAGCGGGTGGCGCTGGCACCTTGCGAGGCCTCCAGGCGGCGCATCAATTGGGCAATATCCTGGCTGGACTCGGCACTGCCACGGACACTCACCGCATCGCCCTTGGCCACCACCTCATGCAGGTGCACGCCATCAGGCACCGCGCGCGCCAACTGGTCCAACAGCTGGGCGCCGGACGAGCGAGCGTCGTGCAAGTCCTCGACCACCTTCATGCGCTGCGCCAATTGCCGGCCTTGCACGTGCAGGTCGTCGATGGTCTTGATGCGCGCATCCAGGACCGCAATGTCGCTATCGACGCGGCTATTGCGCGTGACCTGGCGGTCGATGGCTTGGTCGATCACTTGATTGGCCAGCCACACCGCTGCGAGCGCCACACCAGCGAATGCCAGCAGCAACATCAGGAAAAATTTGCGCCGCCGCTGCGCGAGTGCCTGGCGCCAGGGTAATAGGTTGATTCGTGTCATCAAGCGAAACTCCTCAGGGCCAACCCGCAAGCAACTCCCATTCCCTGGGCATCCATAGCCCATCGTTCGCCATCGACTTGATGGCTCGGCGTGAAGCTGGGGAAATCCTGAAGGCAAGCGCGCGCCAATGCAAACCGTTCTATGTCCACCACCCTCGGCATCAACCCAGCCAGGGCCAGGACCGCCGCGCGCGCCTCGACCTGTTCCCTGAGGCACGCCGCCAGCAGCACCTCGACGCGCATGGGGTCATGGGCACAAGGGCCCTGCACATAAAAGTCGAGCGCCATGTCATCCAGTGGATAGGGAATGTATTGATCCGCCTCCATCTGGATCTTCCAGCCCATCTCGTCGTCGCTGAGCCCAGCCTCCATTTCGATCACCTGCGTGATGACCGAAGGCCCCGCCACGGCAACGGCCGCGTACCTGGTCGATGTGTGCAGCCGCGACAACGCCTGGCGCAGCGCCTGCCCGGCAGCCGCAAGGTCGAGCACGGCGCCATCGACCACCACATGGGCCGGCAACGCCTGGATGACATAGCCTTGCACGCTGTAACCGCGAATTGAACGGCCCAGTTCGACCAGCTTGATCTCCTGATCATTAAGATCGACGCCCAGGACGCTGGCGACTTTTCGCCTGAAAAATCCCTTTTTCATAAAACTCCCCAAAACTTTCCCTGTCATACCGCCTGATTGCTGCCGCGCACCGTGCATTCGGTCGGCTTGTTTGAGAGGCGCGAATGACGCCCCAAGCCGAAAAATGCTTTAATGCGCAGCGTTTTTCCCCGCTTTTATCTGCAGCCCGGGTCGATCCATCGTTTGCCATGCATGCCCCGACGCCTAACCCATTCTTTTCTCTGGAAATCCAAAAGCCTTGATTCGTCTGCTGAAGTTTTTCGGGTACTCCATTGTCGCGATCGTCTGCGGGCTGCTGCTCGTACTCAGCGGGGCCTACCTCTACCTTAGTCCGGGTTTACCCTCCGTAGAGGCACTCAGAAGTATCCAGTTGCAGATTCCTTTGCGGGTCTACAGCAGCGATGAAAAGCTGATCGCCGAGTTCGGTGAAATGCGCCGCACCCCGATCCGTTTTGCCGATATTCCGCCCAATTTCATCAGCGCCTTGCTGTCGGCCGAAGACGACAATTTCGCCAACCACTACGGCGTCGACCCAAGCAGCCTGGTGCGTGCAGCCACGCAATTGGTAAAAAGCGGACACATTCAATCCGGCGGCAGCACCATCACCATGCAGGTGGCGAAGAACTTCTTCCTCACCAGCGAACGCAGTTTTTCGCGCAAGGCCACAGAGATCCTGCTGGCCTTGCAGATTGAACGCCAGCTGACCAAGGACGAGATCCTTGAGCTGTACGTCAACAAGATCTACCTGGGCAACCGTGCCTACGGCATCGAGGCGGCGTCGCAGGTCTACTACGGCAAGTCGATTCGTGATGCCAGCCTGGCGCAGATGGCGATGATCGCCGGCCTGCCCAAGGCGCCGTCGCGCTTCAACCCACTGGCCAACCCGGCGCGCAGCAAAGAGCGCCGCGACTGGATCCTGGGGCGAATGTACAAGCTGGGCAAGATCGACCAGCACGCCTACGAAACCGCCGTGGCCGAGCCGTTGAACGCCAGTTACCACGTGCCGACGCCGGAAGTGAACGCACCGTATATCGCCGAAATGGCCCGTGCCGAGATGGTCGGCCGGTATGGCAGCGAGGCCTACACCGAAGGTTTCCGCGTCACCACGACCGTTCCGAGCGACACCCAGGAAATCGCCAACAACGCCGTGCATTCCGGCCTGATCACCTACGACCAGCGCCACGGCTACCGCGGCCCCGAATCGCGTCTGCCGGGCAAGACCCTGAGCGCGTGGACCACCGAACTGGGCAGGCAGCGCGCGATCAGCGGCCTGGAGCCGGCCATCGTGACCCAGGTGAAGAAAGACGGCGTGCAGGTGCTGACCCGCACCGGCGAAGCCCATGTGTCGTGGGACAGCATGAAGTGGGCCCGCCCGTTCCTGAACACCAACAGCATGGGCCCGATGCCCAAGCAGCCGTCGGATGTGGCGCAGGTGGGCGATTTGATCCGCGTGCAACGCCAGAAGGACGATAGCCTCAAATTCAGCCAGGTGCCGGTCGCCCAGGGCGCGCTGGTCTCCCTGGACCCGCAGAACGGTGCGATCCGCGCCCTGGTCGGCGGCTTTGCCTTCGAGCAGAGCAACTACAACCGCGCCACCCAGGCCAAGCGCCAGCCGGGCTCGAGCTTCAAGCCGTTCATTTACAGCGCCGCGCTGGATAACGGCTACACAGCCGCCAGCCTGGTCAACGATGCCCCGATCGTGTTTGTCGACGAGTACCTGGACAAGGTCTGGCGTCCGAAGAACGACACCAACACCTTCCTCGGCCCGATCCGTATCCGCGAGGCGCTGTACAAGTCGCGCAACCTGGTATCGATCCGCCTGCTGCAAGCGATGGGCGTCGGCAAGACCATCGACTACATGACGCGCTTTGGCTTCAACAAGTCGGATCTGCCGCCGAACCTGTCCCTGGCCCTGGGCACCGCGACCCTCACGCCAATGGAAATCGCCACCGGCTGGAGCACCTTTGCCAACGGCGGCTACAAGATCACGCCGTACCTGATCGACAAGATCGAAAGCCGCAATGGCGACACCCTGTTCACCGCCAACCCACCACGGGTGCCGGGTGATGTGGTCAACGGCATCGCCGCCACGGACGGCCTGGCCGCGCCGAGCAACGGCGGTATCACCATCGAACCGACGCCAGGCGCCACGCCGGCCGCCAACGCCGCCGTACCTGCCGAGCCACAGGCGCCGGCAGTGGCCGAACGGATTGTGGATGGTCGCACCACCTACATCCTCAACAGCATCCTTGAAGATGTGATCAAGAAAGGCACCGGCCGCCGTGCCCTGGCCCTCGGCCGTGCGGACATCGCAGGCAAGACCGGCACCACCAACGACTCCAAGGACGCCTGGTTCTCCGGCTACAACGGCGACTACGTGACCACCGTATGGACCGGCTACGACCAGCCGGAAAGCCTCGGCCGTCGCGAATTCGGCGGCACCGTCGCGCTGCCGATCTGGATGAGCTACATGGGCGCTGCCTTGAAGGACAAGCCGTTGCATACCCAGCCGGAGCCGGAAGGCATTCTCAGCCTGCGGATCGATCCGGTCAGTGGCCGTGCCGCCTCGCCAAGCACGCCGAATGCGTACTTCGAACTGTTCAAGAGCGAAGACACGCCGCCGTCGGTCAATGAACTGGGCAATGGTGTGGTGCCAGGCAGCCCGCTACCTGCAGACGAGGCGGCGCCGATCGATCTGTTCTGATGCAGATCCAGTGTGGCAGCTGGCTTCTGTGGGAGCTGGCCCCACATTTAGATCTGTGCAAGGCTCAAACAAATCACCACACAGCAAAAAGCCCCGACTCGCGAGAGCCGGGGCTTTTTGTTGGTGCGCTACAACGGCTTAGCCGTTGAACACATCATCCACGCTTTGCAGCGGGTAGTTCTTCGGATACGGCAGGGTGGCCACACCGGTCTCGATGGCGGCTTTGGCCACGGCATCGGAGATCAGGGTGATCAGGCGCTTGTCCATTGGCTTCGGAATGATGTACTCACGACCGAATTCCAGCTTGGCGCCGCCGTAGGCGTCGCACACGTCCTGAGGCACTGGCAGCTTGGCCAGTTCACGCAGGGCGTTGGCAGCAGCCACTTTCATTTCTTCGTTGATGCGCTTGGCGCGAACGTCCAAGGCGCCACGGAAGATGAACGGGAAGCCCAGTACGTTGTTGACCTGGTTCGGGTAGTCCGAACGGCCGGTAGCCATGATCACGTCGTTACGGGTGGCGTGAGCCAGTTCCGGCGCGATCTCTGGGTCCGGGTTGGAGCAGGCGAACACGATCGGGTTGGCCGCCATGGACTTCAGGCCTTCGGCGCTCAGCAGGTTCGGGCCGGACAGGCCGACGAACACGTCTGCACCGTCAAGGGCATCAGCCAGGGTGCGCTTGGAGGACGGGTGGGCAAACATCGCCTTGTACTGGTTCAGGTCGGTGCGCTCGGACTGGATCACGCCCTTGCTGTCGACCATGTAGATGTTTTCCAGCTTGGCGCCCATGCTCACGATCAGCTTCATGCACGAGATAGCTGCCGCACCGGCGCCCAGGCAGACGATCTTGGCGTCAGCCAGGGTCTTGCCGGCGATTTCCAGGGCGTTGATCATGCCGGCCGCGGTAACGATCGCGGTGCCGTGCTGGTCATCGTGGAATACCGGAATGTCGCACTGTTCGATCAGGGCCTTTTCGATCTCGAAGCACTCAGGTGCCTTGATGTCTTCCAGGTTGATGCCACCGAAAGTGATGGAAATGCGCTTTACGGTGTCGATGAAAGCCTGCGGGCTCTCGGAATCGACTTCGATGTCGAAAACGTCAATGCCGGCAAAGCGCTTGAACAGCACGCCCTTGCCTTCCATGACCGGCTTGGAAGCCAATGGGCCAAGGTTGCCCAGGCCCAGAATCGCGGTGCCATCGGAAATCACTGCAACGAGGTTGCCTTTGCCGGTGTACTTGTACGCCAGCTCAGGGTCGCGTGCGATTTCACGTACGGGCTCGGCCACGCCAGGGCTGTAGGCCAGCGACAGGTCGCGGGCGGTGGCGGTGGCTTTGGTGAGCTCTACACTCAGCTTTCCTGGACGAGGATGGGCATGATATTCGAGAGCGGCAGTTTTCAAATCAGACATATCGGCATTCCGCTTTTACTGTTGGTCGACGGACCGCCGAGGATACGCGTGTCGTAAAGTCCCTACAAGACTGGGTAGTCACCGGTGTCAAGGCCCCAAACCGACGTACTTTGGTCTAAGGCCACGGGATACAAGGGCTCAACTGTTCACAATCGCCTAAAAAAATGTCTACAATTTTTTATTAATGCATCAATTAAATGCGATTCTCTCAAATTCCAGGCACAAAAAAGGCGTCCACAAGGGACGCCTCTTTTTTCAGCAGGAAAAGCCCAGGGGGCTTTTCAGCCTTACTCTGCTGGAGTAGCAGCAGGCTTCTTGCCGAAAGCGCCGAAACGGTCAGCAAAGCGCTGTACACGGCCGCCGGTGTCCAGAGTTTTCTGCTTACCGGTGTAGAACGGGTGGCACTCGTTGCATACGTCAGTACCCAGTGGCTTGCACAGGTTCGAACGAGTTTCGAACTTGTTACCGCAGCTGCAGGTTACTTCGATGGTTTCGTACGCTGGATGGATATCGGCTTTCATGGTGACTTCCTCGGGCTGCGTGCCGCCACTCGACACTATTGTCGAATACCGCACGTAATTAGGCCGCGGATTCTACCAGACCTTTTTAAACGCGCAAGCGGCGCTTTGGGCGTGAAACTTCCTTTCATCAGAAAACCATCGGCTACCCCAAGCCCTCCCCTGTCTGCTAGGCTCCCGCCCCTGCGCCACCGCCTGCCTTTATAGATGAGACCCCCGCGTGCCCGACGCCATCTTGCGCCTCGCCCTGCCTTCGCCCCTGCGCCGCCTGTTCGACTACCGGGCCCCGGCCGGCGTGCTGCGGACGCAGTTGCAACCAGGCATGCGCGTGCGCGTGCCGTTCGGGCGCCGGGAAATGATCGGCATCCTGGTGGAAGTCACCGACCACAGCGAAGTGCCGGCAGAGAAGCTCAAGCCTGCACTGGCAATCCTCGACGCCACGCCACCGCTGCCGCCCGCGCTGTTCAAGCTGTGCCTGTGGACCGCCCAGTATTACCAGCACAGCCTCGGCGACACCCTGAGCTGGGCGCTGCCGGTGCTGCTGCGCCAGGGCGAACTGGCCGAAGCGCGCCAGGAACGTTTCTGGTCGATGGTGCCCGGCGCGCGCCTCGATGACCCGCGCATCGCCCGCGCCCCGCGTCAGCGTGAGGCCCTGGCCACCCTGGCGCAGCATCCCCATGGCGTGGCCCATCAGCTGTTAAGCAAGCTGATGCTGAGCAAAGACAGTCTCGACCTGCTGCTGGCCAAGGGCCTGGTGCAGGTGGAAATCCGCAAGCACGCCCCCGACCCACGTCACGAACACTGGCTGGCCCAACCGGAACTGCCGCTGAACCCCGAGCAACGCGCTGCCTACGAGGCGATCCGTGCAGGCTTCGACAGTTTCCACGCGTTCCTGCTGGCCGGGGTCACCGGCAGTGGCAAGACCGAAGTGTATTTGCAACTGATCCGCGAAACCCTGCAGGCCGGCAAACAGGCGCTGGTGTTGATCCCCGAGATCAACCTGGGCCCGCAGACCCTGGCGCGTTTCGAGCAACGCTTCAACGCGCGCATCGCCCTGGTGCACTCGGCGGTCAACGACCGAGAACGCCTGGAGTCCTGGCTCGCCGCACGAGATGGCGAGGCCGACATTATTATCGGCACCCGCTCGGCGCTGTTCACCCCGATGAAAAACCCCGGGCTGATCATCATCGACGAAGAACACGACGGTTCCTACAAACAGCAGGAAGGCCTGCGCTACCACGCCCGCGACCTCGCGCTGGTACGCGCGCGCCAGGAAGACATCCCGATTGTGCTGGGTTCGGCCACGCCGTCCCTGGAGAGCCTGCACAACGCCTACACCGGCCGTTACGGCCTCCTGCGCCTGAACGAACGTGCAGGCGGCGCCAAACAGCCACGTTTCCTGCGCCTGGACGTAAAAAGCCGCCCGCTGGACAGCGGCATTTCCGGGCCGATGCAACAAGCCATCGGCCAGACCCTCGCCGCCGGCCAGCAAGTGCTGGTGTTCCTCAACCGTCGCGGCTTTGCGCCGACGCTGTTGTGCCATGACTGCGGCTGGATGTCCGAGTGCGAGCGCTGCGACGCGCGCATGACCGTGCATCAGCGCCACGGCGAGCTGCGTTGCCATCACTGTGGCCATGTGGAACGGGTGCCACGCCACTGCCCGCAGTGCGGCAAAGTCGACCTGCGGCCGGTGGGCGCGGGCACCGAACGGGCCGAAGAGCGCCTGGGCATCCTGTTCCCGGACTACCCGGTGTTGCGGGTCGACCGCGACAGTACCTCGCGCAAAGATGCGATGAACCAGCTGTTCGCCACCATCCAGAAAGGCCAGCCGTGCATTCTGATCGGCACGCAGATGCTGGCCAAAGGGCACCATTTCCCCAGGGTGACACTGGTTTCGATCCTGGATGCCGACGGCGGTCTGTTCTCCGGCGACTTCCGCGCCAGCGAGCGCATGGCGCAGTTGATCGTGCAGGTCGCCGGCCGTGCGGGGCGCGCTGAAGAGCCGGGCAAAGTGATTATCCAGACACACCTGGCCGACCATCCACTGCTGATTCAGCTGACAGAGCAAGGTTACTTTGCCTTCGCTGAACAGGCCTTGAGCGAACGCCGCTCCGCCGGCCTGCCGCCGTTTGCCCACTTGGCCTTGCTGCGCGCCGAAGCGCACAAGCCGGGGCAGGCCGAAGGTTTTCTCGACGAGGCATGCAGTGCCGCCGAACGTTTGCTCGGTGAGCTGGGTCTGAGCGGCATCGAGTTGCTCGGCCCGGTGCCCGCACCCATGGAGCGCCGCGCCGGGCGTTATCGTGCCCAGCTACTCTTGCAGGCGACGTCGCGAGCACCATTGCATCGGCTGTTAAGTAGCCTATTGCTTGCTCTGGAGCAAATGCCCAGCGGCCGGCAAGTGCGATGGTCGATGGACGTCGACCCCGTGGATCTGTATTGATCGATTGGTCCCACTGTTTGGATTGTGAACGCCCTTAAATGTGGGGGCGGGCTTGCCCGCGATGAGGCCCGCAGGTCCGCCAACCCGTCTGAACGGTTGGCAAGCCCGCCCTCGCCACGGATAATGCCCAGTTTTTCCACCTGCGCATCGCGCGCCGCCGCTTGCGGCACAAAGAGAACACCATGAAAGACACCATTCGCCAGCTGATCCAACAAGCCCTCACCCAACTCGTCAACGAAGGTGTGTTGCCTGAAGGCCTGACGCCGGCGATCCAGGTGGAAAATACCCGCGACAAGACCCACGGCGACTTTGCCAGCAACATCGCGATGATGCTGTCCAAGCCTGCAGGCATGAAGCCACGTGACCTGGCGGAAAAAATCATCGCCGCGCTGCCCGCCGATGACAGCGTGACCAAGGCCGAAATCGCCGGCCCTGGCTTTATCAACTTCTTCCAGAACACCCAGGCCCTGGCCTCGCGCCTCGATGCCGCGCTGGCCGACGCCAAGATCGGCGTGCACAAGGCCGGCGACGCCCAGCGCGTGGTCATCGACCTGTCTGCGCCAAACCTGGCCAAAGAGATGCACGTGGGCCACCTGCGCTCCACCATCATTGGCGACGGCGTGGCCCGCGTCCTGGAGTTCCTCGGCGACACGGTGATCCGTCAGAACCACGTGGGCGACTGGGGCACCCAGTTCGGCATGCTGATGGCCTACCTGCAAGAAAACCCGATCACCAGCAACGAGCTGTCGGACCTGGAAAACTTCTACCGTGCCGCGAAGAAGCGCTTCGACGAATCCGAAGAGTTCGCCGACCGCGCTCGTGGCCTGGTGGTCAAGCTGCAAGCCGGCGACGCCGAATGCCTGGCGCTGTGGAACCGCTTCCGTGAGATTTCCCTGTCTCACTGCCAGGAAATCTACGAGCTGCTCAACGTCAAATTGACCATGGCCGACGTAATGGGCGAAAGCGCCTACAACGATGACCTGATCAACGTGGTCAACGACCTCAAGGCCAAGGGCCTCTTGGTCGAGAGCAACGGCGCGCAGTGCGTGTTCCTCGAAGAATTCAAGACCGCCGATGGCGAGCCGCTGCCGGTGATCATCGTCAAGGCTGACGGCGGCTACCTGTATGCCACCACCGACCTGGCAGCCGTGCGCTACCGCAGCGGCGTGCTCAAGGCCGACCGTGCGCTGTACTTCGTCGACCAGCGCCAGGCCCTGCACTTCCAGCAGGTGTTCGAAGTGGCGCGTCGCGCGGGCTTCGTGACCCACCCGATGCACATGGAACATATGGGCTTCGGCACCATGAACGGCGCCGACGGCCGTCCGTTCAAGACCCGCGACGGCGGCACCGTCAAGCTGATCGACCTGCTCAACGAAGCCCAGGAACGCGCCTACACCCTGGTCAAGGAAAAGAACCCGGAGCTGGCCGAGGCCGACCTGCGCAACATCGCCCGCGTGGTGGGCATTGGCGCGGTGAAATACGCCGACCTGTCCAAGCACCGCACCAGTGACTACAGCTTCAACTTCGAACTGATGCTCAACTTCGAAGGCAACACTGCGCCGTACCTGCTGTACGCCTACACCCGCGTGGCCGGCGTGTTCCGCAAGTTGGGCAAGGACTTCAGCGAAGTCGAAGGTCATATCGTGCTGGATGCCCCGCACGAACAGGAACTGGCGGCCAAGCTGGCGCAGTTCGGCGAAGTGCTGAACAGCGTCGGCGAGAAAGGCACGCCGCACATCCTGTGCAGCTACCTGTATGAAGTTGCCGGCCTGTTCTCCAGCTTCTACGAGAACTGCCCGATCCTCACCGCCGACGACGAAGCGCAGAAGCAAAGCCGCCTGCGCCTCGCCGCCCTGGCTGGTCGTACCCTCAAGCAAGGCCTGGAACTGTTGGGCCTGGAAACCCTGGAGCGCATGTAAGTTGGCTGCCAAGAAAAAACCTGCACCCAAGCGCGGCGCCAGCCGCTACCAGGCCCCGGCGAAGAAGCCGATCCCGGGCTGGCTGTGGATGGCCATCGGCCTGTCGGTCGGCGCGTTTATCGTGTTCCTGATGAAGCTGGACCCGGGCAAGGGCGATGACGTCAAACGGGTCAAGCAGGAGCAGCAGAAGATCACGAAAATGGCCGAAGCCAACAAGACCGCGCCAAGTCCTACAGCACCAGTGAAGCCGAAGTACGACTTCTACACACTGTTGCCGGAGTCCGAAGTGATCGTGCCACCTGACGCCGTGCCGGAGAAAACCCTGCCGACCCCACAAGTGCCGACCACACCGGTCACGCCTGCGGAAGCGGCAAAGATCGACACCGCACGGGCCCAGGCCGCGCTGGCCGGGATCACCCCGCCGCCAGCACCGCCGGTTGCCGAGACCAAAGCGGCGCCGGTGACCAAGTTCTTCCTGCAAGCGGGCTCGTTCCCGAAGCAGGCGGATGCGGATCGCGTGAGGGCGCAGATCATTCTGCTGGGTCAGGCGGTGACCGTGGAATCCGGCACGGTGAAGGATGCGACCTGGTATCGCGTGCTGGTGGGGCCGTTCAGCAACCGTGAACAGCTGACCGTGGCGCAGAAACAACTGGCTGGCGCTGGGTTCAGCAACCTGTTGTTACAACAACGCCAGAGCCGCTAAACCCAAGAACACAGCAGGCCCATGTGGGAGCGGGCTTGCTCGCGAATGCGCTAGATCAGTCAATATTTTCGGCGGCTGACACACCGCTTTCGCGAGCAAGCCCGCTCCCACATTTGATCTATAGCGTTCTCAAGAGTGTGTCAGATCAATACACACCACTCGTCCGCACACCGCCCCCACGGTTGAAATCCCCCCCACCATCCCCATATCAGTTTTCACCAGGGCATTTTCGCCCCGCTGTGTGGAGACTCTCCCCTTGACCACCATCGTTTCAGTACGTCGCCACGGCAAAGTCGTCATGGGCGGCGACGGCCAGGTTTCCCTTGGCAACACCGTGATGAAAGGCAACGCCAAGAAAGTGCGTCGCCTGTACCACGGCCAGGTTCTCGCGGGCTTTGCCGGCGCTACCGCCGACGCCTTCACCCTGTTCGAGCGTTTCGAAGGCCAGCTGGAAAAACACCAAGGCCACCTCGTGCGCGCCGCAGTTGAACTCGCCAAAGAATGGCGCACCGACCGTTCCCTCAGCCGCCTTGAAGCCATGCTGGCCGTGGCCAACAAAGACGCGTCCTTGATCATCACCGGCAACGGCGATGTAGTTGAGCCCGAGCATGGCCTGATCGCCATGGGTTCCGGCGGTGGCTACGCCCAGGCGGCCGCCAGCGCACTGTTGAAGAAAACCGACCTGTCGGCCCGTGAAATCGTCGAGACCGCCCTGGGCATCGCCGGCGACATCTGCGTATTCACCAACCACAACCAGACCATTGAGGAGCAGGACCTCGCCGAGTAAGCCGTAGGCTTATTCCGGCTTGAGGCCGCCAAACATTATGTCCATGACTCCCCGCGAAATCGTCCACGAACTCAACCGCCATATCATCGGCCAGGACGATGCCAAGCGCGCCGTTGCCATCGCACTGCGTAACCGCTGGCGCCGGATGCAACTGCCCGAAGAACTGCGCGTTGAAGTAACGCCGAAGAACATCCTGATGATCGGCCCGACCGGCGTCGGTAAAACCGAGATCGCCCGCCGCCTGGCCAAACTGGCCAACGCACCGTTCATCAAGGTCGAAGCCACCAAGTTCACCGAAGTGGGCTACGTGGGCCGCGATGTCGAGTCGATCATCCGTGACCTGGCCGACGCCGCCCTGAAGCTGCTGCGCGAACAGGAAATGACCAAGGTCAGCCACCGCGCCGAAGACGCAGCCGAAGAGCGCATCCTCGACGCCCTGCTGCCGCCGGCACGCATGGGGTTCAACGAAGACGCCGCACCGGCCTCGGATTCCAACACCCGCCAGCTGTTCCGCAAGCGCCTGCGTGAAGGCCAGTTGGACGACAAGGAAATCGAGATCGAAGTCGCCGAAGTGTCCGGCGTCGACATCTCCGCCCCGCCTGGCATGGAAGAAATGACCAGCCAGTTGCAGAACCTGTTCGCCAACATGGGCAAGGGCAAGAAGAAAAGCCGCAAGCTCAAGGTGAAGGAAGCGCTGAAACTGGTGCGCGACGAAGAAGCCGGGCGCCTGGTGAACGAAGAAGAACTCAAGGCCAAGGCCCTGGAAGCGGTCGAGCAGCACGGCATCGTGTTTATCGATGAGATCGACAAGGTGGCCAAGCGCGGCAACTCCGGTGGCGTCGATGTATCCCGTGAAGGCGTGCAGCGCGACCTGCTGCCGCTGATCGAAGGCTGCACCGTGAACACCAAGCTGGGCATGGTCAAGACCGACCACATCCTGTTTATCGCCTCCGGTGCGTTCCACCTGAGCAAGCCAAGCGACCTGGTGCCGGAGCTGCAAGGCCGCCTGCCGATTCGCGTGGAGCTCAAGGCGCTGACCCCGGGCGACTTCGAGCGCATCCTCAGCGAGCCCCATGCGTCGCTGACCGAGCAGTACCGCGAGTTGCTGAAAACCGAAGGCCTGGGCATCGAGTTTCAGCCAGACGGCATCAAGCGCCTGGCGGAGATTGCCTGGCAGGTCAACGAGAAGACCGAGAACATCGGTGCCCGTCGCCTGCACACCTTGCTGGAGCGTTTGCTCGAGGAAGTGTCCTTCAGTGCCGGCGATCTGGCTGGGGCGCAGAATGGCGAAGTGATCAAGATCGACGCTGATTACGTCAACAGCCACTTGGGCGAATTGGCGCAGAACGAAGACTTGTCTCGTTATATCCTGTAAGGCCGCTTTGCTTTAATTGTGGGAGCTGGCTTGTGTGGGAGCTGGGCTTGCCCGCGATGCAGGCACCTCGGTGTATCAGTGATACCGAGGTGATGCCATCGCAGGCAAGCCAGCTCCCACATAAGCCAGCTCCCACATGTTTGAGCCGGTTTCTTCAGGATTATCGCCATGTCCAAATTCCCCACCGCTGTAAACCTGCACAAAACCTCCAACACCCTCGGCCTCACCTACGGGCCCGATGAGGTCTACCAACTCCCCGCCGAGCTGCTGCGCACCCACTCGCCTTCGGCCGAGGTCCAGGGCCACGGCAAACCCATCCTGCAATTCGGCAAGCTCAACGTGAAGTTGATCAAGATCGAACCGGCCGGCCAGTACGCACTGAAATTGACCTTCGACGACGGCCATGACAGCGGACTGTTCACCTGGGACTATCTCTACCAGCTGGCCGTGCGCCAGGATGCGCTGTGGGCCGATTATCTGGCCGAACTCAAAGCCGCTGGCAAAACCCGCGACCCGAGCCAATCGGTCGTGCGGCTGATGCTCTAGTCCAGGCGTCTTGCTCTTTAGAGGGCATTTTCTAATTTCATCTGCTTGAATGCCCTGTCGCGTGGCCAACGAATGGCCCGCTTGCGAAAAAAATTAAACTCGGGTAACCAATGGAACTGGCAAGTTCCCTGCATTTGACGATGCGGTATCAACGGTCACCCGAGTCGCAGTACCTGGCTTGTGTCGTGTATCGAAACTTGGTGCACAGAGCGGTAGCCGGTACTCGTCTTTCGGACAATGGAGCGTCGTAGATGAGTAACAAGAACAACGATGACTTGAAACGCCAGGCCTCGGAAAACACCCTGGGGCTGAACCCGATCATCGCGTTACGGAAAAAGGACTTACTCGCCTCGGCGAAGATGGTGCTGACCCAAGCCATCAAGCAACCGTTGCACAGCGTCAAGCATGTCGCGCACTTTGGCGTCGAACTCAAGAACGTGATGTTCGGCAAGTCCCAACTGGTGCCGGAAAGCGATGACCGTCGCTTCCATGACCCGGCCTGGAGCCAGAACCCGCTCTACAAGCGCTACCTGCAAACCTACCTGGCATGGCGCAAGGAACTGCACGACTGGATCGGCGACAGCAACCTGTCCCCCCAGGACATCAGCCGCGGCCACTTCGTGATCAACCTGATGACCGAAGCCATGGCCCCCACCAACAGTGCGGCCAACCCGGCGGCGGTCAAACGTTTCTTTGAAACCGGCGGCAAGAGCCTGCTCGACGGTTTGTCCCACCTGGCCAAGGACATGGTGCACAACGGCGGCATGCCGAGCCAGGTCAACATGGGCGCCTTTGAAGTGGGCAAGACCCTGGGCACCAGCGAAGGCGCCGTGGTGTTTCGCAACGACGTGCTGGAGCTGATCCAGTACAAGCCGATCACCGAACAGGTGCACGAGCGCCCGCTGTTGGTGGTGCCGCCGCAGATCAACAAATTCTACGTATTCGACCTGAGCCCGGATAAGAGCCTGGCGCGCTTCTGCCTGCGCAATGGTCAGCAGACCTTTATCGTCAGCTGGCGCAACCCGACCAAGGCCCAGCGTGAATGGGGCCTGTCGACCTATATCGAGGCGCTCAAGGAAGCGGTGGACGTCGTCACCGCGATCACCGGCAGCAAAGACATCAACATGCTCGGCGCCTGCTCCGGCGGCATTACCTGCACCGCCTTGCTCGGCCACTACGCCGCGCTGGGCGAAAAGAAGGTCAACGCCCTGACCCTGCTGGTCAGCGTGCTCGACACCACCCTGGACACCCAGGTGGCGCTGTTTGTCGACGAGCAAACCCTGGAAGCGGCCAAGCGCCACTCCTACCAATCCGGGGTGCTTGAGGGCCGCGACATGGCCAAGGTGTTCGCCTGGATGCGCCCCAACGACTTGATCTGGAACTACTGGGTCAACAACTACCTGCTGGGCAACGAGCCGCCGGTGTTCGACATCCTGTTCTGGAACAACGACACCACGCGCTTGCCGGCCGCGTTCCACGGCGACCTGATCGAACTGTTCAAAAACAACCCACTGGTACGCGCCAATGCCCTGGAAGTGTGCGGCACGCCCATCGACCTCAAGCAGGTCACCGCAGACATCTACTCACTGGCCGGCACCAACGACCACATCACACCCTGGCAGTCCTGCTACAAGTCGGCGCAACTGTTTGGCGGCAAGGTCGAGTTCGTACTGTCCAGCAGCGGGCATATCCAGAGCATCCTCAACCCGCCGGGCAACCCCAAGGCGCGCTACCAGACCAGCGACAGCCTGACGGCAACGCCGCTGGACTGGCAGGAAAATGCCACCAAGCACACCGACTCCTGGTGGCTGCATTGGCAGGTTTGGCAGGCGGAGCGGGCGGGGAAGCTGAAGAAGGCGCCGACAACATTAGGCAATAAAACCTACGTCGCGGCGGAAGCGGCGCCGGGCACCTACGTACACGAACGCTAGATTGAAATGAGATCCAAATGTGGGAGCGGGCTTGCTCGCGAATGCGGTGTGTCAGTCAGCACATCTGATACTGATGCACCGCATTCGCGAGCAAGCCCGCTCCCACATTCAGACTGCATTCCGGCAGTAACACTTCACAGGGCTTGAGCATGCCGCAACCGTTCATCTTCCGTACCATCGACCTGGATGGCCAGACCATCCGCACGGCGGTGCGCCCGGGCAAGCCTCACTTGACGCCGCTGCTGATCTTCAATGGCATCGGTGCCAACCTTGAGTTGGTGTTTCCGTTCGTCCAGGCCCTGGACCCAGACCTCGAAGTGATCGCCTTCGATGTGCCAGGAGTGGGCGGTTCGTCGACGCCCAAGCGACCGTACCGGTTTCCCGGCCTGGCCAAGCTCACCGCGCGCATGCTCGATTACCTCGACTACGGCCAAGTCAGCGTGGTGGGCGTGTCCTGGGGCGGCGCGCTGGCACAGCAATTTGCCTACGACTACCCGGAGCGCTGCAAGAAGCTGATCCTGGCGGCCACGGCGGCAGGCGCGGTGATGGTGCCGGGCAAACCGAAGGTGTTATGGCTGATGGCCAGCCCGCGCCGGTATATCCAGCCGTCCCACGTGGTGCGCATTGCGCCGATGATTTATGGCGGCTCGTTCCGCCGCGATTCAAAACTCGCCGCCGAACATGCGAGCAAAGTGCGCTCGGCCGGCAAGCTCGGTTACTACTGGCAATTGTTCGCCGGGCTGGGCTGGACCAGCATCCACTGGCTGCACAAGATCCGCCAGCCGACCCTGGTGTTGGCGGGGGACGACGACCCGCTGATCCCGCTGATCAACATGCGCATGCTCGCCTGGCGCATTCCCAACGCACAGCTGCACATCATCGATGACGGCCACCTGTTCCTGATCACCCGGGCCGAAGCCGTGGCGCCGATCATCATGAAGTTTCTTGAAGAGGAGCGCATGCGTGCGGTGATTCATCCACGCCCGGCGGTGTAAGGACACACCGCCGCGCAACTTGCCAGGAACCGACTAAGGTTCTGAATTGGCGTGCCCGTTTGATGGCTTGACGAAGGAGTGTTGGCTCATGCGAGAAAGACCCGTGACAGACCCGGCGCCCACCCCGGCCGCGTTTATCAATGCGCAAAATGCGATCACCGGCCTCAGGGGGCGGGACTTGCTCTCGACCCTGCGCAGCGTGGCCGCCCACGGTTTGCGCAACCCGGTGCACACCGCCCGGCATGCCTGGGCGTTGAGCGGGCAACTGGGCCGCGTTTTGCTGGGCGAAACCATGCATGAGCCCAACCCCAAAGACAGCCGCTTCAGCGATCCCACCTGGAAACTCAACCCCTTCTACCGCCGCAGTCTGCAGGCCTACTTGAGCTGGCAGAAACAGACCCGTCACTGGATCGACGACCTCTCCCTGAGCGCCGATGACCGCGCCCGCGCGCACTTCGTCTTTTCCCTGCTCAACGATGCGGTCTCCCCCTCCAACACCCTGCTCAACCCGCTGGCCATCAAGGAGCTGCTCAACTCCGGTGGCAACAGCGTGGTGCGCGGCGTGACCAACCTGTTCGAAGACCTGCTGCACAACAACGGCCTGCCGCGCCAGGTCAGCAAGCAAGCGTTCGAGGTCGGCAAGACAGTGGCCACCACCCCCGGCGCGGTGGTGTTTCGCAACGAGCTGCTGGAGCTGATCCAGTACAAGCCCATGAGCGAAAAGCAGTACGCCAAGCCGCTGCTGATCGTGCCGCCGCAAATCAACAAGTACTACATCTTCGACCTGAGCCCGGCCAACAGCTTTGTGCAGTACGCCCTGAAAAACAGCCTGCAGACGTTTATGGTCAGCTGGCGCAACCCGGATGTGCGGCATCGCGAATGGGGCCTGTCCACCTACGTCGCCGCGCTGGAAGAAGCGCTCAACGTATGCCGCGCGATCACCGGCGCCCGCGAGGTCAACCTGATGGGCGCCTGCGCCGGCGGCCTGACCATCGCCGCGCTGCAAGGCCACCTGCAAGCCAAGCGCCAGCTGCGGCGCGTCTCCAGCGCCAGCTACCTGGTGAGCCTGCTCGACAGCCAGATCGACAGCCCCGCGACCTTGTTTGTCGACGAGCAGACCCTGGAAGCGGCCAAGCGCCGCTCCTACCAGCAAGGCGTGCTGGATGGCCGCGACATGGCCAAGGTGTTTGCCTGGATGCGTCCCAACGACCTGATCTGGAATTACTGGATCAACAACTACCTGCTGGGCAAGGAACCGCCGGCCTTCGACATCCTGTACTGGAACAACGACAACACGCGCCTGCCCGCCGCGCTGCATGGCGACTTGCTGGACTTTTTCAAGCACAACCCGCTGAGCCATTCCGGTGGCCTTGAGGTGTGCGGCACGCCGATCGATTTGCAGAAGGTCACGGTGGACAGCTTCAGCGTGGCCGGGATCAACGACCACATCACGCCGTGGGATGCGGTGTATCGCTCCACCCAGCTGTTGGGCGGCGAGCGGCGCTTCGTGCTGTCCAACAGCGGGCATATCCAGAGCATCCTCAACCCACCGGGCAACCCCAAGGCCAACTACGTCGAAAACCCCAAGCTGAGCAGCGACCCACGCGCCTGGTACTACGACGCCAACCATGTCGACGGCAGCTGGTGGCCGCGATGGCTGGAGTGGGTCCAACAGCGCTCCGGCGTGCAACGCGAAACCCTGACCGCCCTGGGCAACCAGAATTACCCACCGATGGAGGCGGCACCTGGCACTTATGTGCGGGTGCGCTGAGCCCAACGATCAGATTAAGAAGACTGGATGAAGACCCGCGACCGTATCCTTGAATGCGCCCTGCACCTGTTCAACCAGAAGGGCGAACCGAACGTATCGACCATGGAGGTGGCCAATGAAATGGGGATCAGCCCCGGCAACCTCTACTACCACTTCCATGGCAAGGAGCCGCTGGTGCTCGGGCTGTTCGAACGATTCCAGAATGAGCTGGCGCCGTTGCTCGACCCGCCGGCGGATGCGCAGCTGGAGCCCCAGGACTACTGGCTGTTCCTGCACCTGATCGTCGAGCGCATGGCTCATTACCGGTTTCTGTTCCAGGACCTGTCAAACCTGGCCGGGCGCCTGCCAAAGCTGGCCAAGGGCATTCGCAACCTGTTGACGGCGCTCAAGCGCACCCTCGCCTCTTTGCTGGCCCGGTTGAAAGCCGGCGGGCAGTTGGTCAGTGGCACCCAGGCACTGGGCCAACTGGTGGAGCAGATCACCATGACCCTGTTGTTTTCCCTGGATTACCAACGGATTCTCGACCGAGAAGGCGAAGTACAAGTGGTTGTCTACCAGATCATGATGCTGGTCGCACCGCATCTGTTACCACCGGCGCGACAGGCGACCGAAAGATTGGCACTACAGTATGTAGATGCCCCCTAGTTAAATGCCACTAACTACAGATGCTTCTTACAAACCGCTCATTAACTGGGCTCACCAAACTGCCGAGTAAACTTGAAAAGCTCGCTATCGCTTTTGATTCCCAGCTTTCGATAGGCCGACTGTTTCTGCGTACTGATGGTACTTGCACTGCGCGAAAACTTTGCTGCAATTGAATTCACCGACATGCCATCGAGAAAGCAACGCAATACTTCCTGCTCTTTGGGCGTAAGACAAGCGTTCAAGCGAAACGGTGATGACAACTCAAGTTTGGTCTTTATGTTCTCCCCCTCAGAAATGGGTTGCATACCTTGAATGGCCGATAACATACAAGGCTGCAGGTAAATCCGCCCCTGGGCGACGGTGCGGATGGCCGCGATCAATTCAGTCATCTTCTGGGTCTTGCCCAGCACCCCCCAACTTCCAGCTTTCAAGGCCAACGAAACGCTTGCGGGGGTGTAGTGCGACGACACCACAATAGGCTTGCACTGCTTGAAACGCCGGCTTAACGCGCGGATCAGGGTCAGGCCATCAATGTCCGATGGCCCGAGGATAAAGTCCATGATCACTATGTCCGCCGGGCGCCGTGCAAGTGCCTCCAGCAACTCCCGCCCCGTCCCGAAGGAGCCGATCACATCGAAGTCGCCTTCATTGGCCAGCCCTAGTTCGATCCCCTGTCGAACCATCTCATGATCATCAAGCAACATGAGGGTATGCGTATTGGAAGAAGAAGTAGGCATCAAAAAACCCGTTAAGTGAGAACAACCAAAAACTCTCTAGCTTATAGCGAACACGGTATATCCCACCCACACCTGTGGATCAACACGGGAAAATAATAAGGACGGTTCTTTCAGGTGCGCCTTACAGTGGCGTCTTACACCGCAAAGTCAATGCAACAATTTTGATTGAATAGCGCATTTTTCGAATTATCACGAGATAAAACTCGCGACTTCTCTATAGGCAGTTTTCTTTTTCCCGCACACATTATGCCCCGCCCGCCAACTAGCAAAATGACGGGACATACTGAAAACTCATGATCGGGAATACTATGAAATTCAATACTCTGCCTACACTTGCTGCTATTGCCCTGGCCGCGGCCATCTCGCAAACCGCCCATGCCGCCAATGACGGCACCATCAACTTCAGCGGACTGGTCAACGATACAACCTGCACCATCGAAGGTTCGGCACCCGGTACGGGCGCTGTGGTCAAGGACGTCAACCTGGGCGGAGTCTCGGCTGCGCGCCTGGCGAAACCTGGCGACCGTGCCAACCTGACTGGCTTCACCATCCGCATCGGCGCACCGGGTGAAGGCAGCTGCACCAACGGCCGCACCGCAATGGTTGCGTTCGACCCCACCAGTCCGGCCATCGACGTAGCAACCGGCCGACTGAACATCGACGGCTACGACAACCCCGATGACACCGAAAACGCCAAGAACGTACAGGTGGAAGTCACCAACCGCAACGGCTCCCCAATCAACGTCTACACCGAAAAATCCGAAGGTGTGGTGATCGCCGACAACCAGGCTGTCATCCCGCTGGCCGCGCAAATGTACGCCACTGCCCCCGCTACCGAGGGTACGGTCAAGACGCGCGTAGGTTTTATGGTTGTGTACGCCGACTAAGGGGCCAGGGCCTGCGCACAAGCATGCCTTGTCTATAACGGACCTGCCTTAAACGCGCAGGTCCCTCCCCGATCCGAAGAGTTGCGAGACTATGAAAAAAATGGCCTGCCGAGTGCTTGCCACCTGTGCCTTTGGATGGTTAACGCTACAAGCGCTAACCGCCCATGCAGGCGTGATTATTTATGGCACACGTGTGATCTTTCCGGCTGAACAGCAGGAGGTCGTGGTGCGCCTGGAGAACAAGGGCGACCGTCCGGCACTGGTCCAAACCTGGCTGGATACCGGCGATGCGCGCTCGACACCCGCGACGGCGCAGACGCCCTTTACCCTCTCGCCGCCGATCTTTCGTATCGAGCCGAACCAGCAGCAAGCCCTGCGCCTGCGCTATCTGGGTGAAACAGCGCCCAACGATCGCGAAAGCCTGTACTGGCTGAATGTGCTGGAGGTGCCACCCCGCTCAGCCAATTCCGAGCAAAACAACCAGATAGAACTAGCGTTCCGGACCCGTTTGCGTGTGTTCCTGCGCCCGCCGGCACTGCCCTATCCAGTGGCCAGCGCACCATCGAAACTGCAATGGCAGCTGGTGCCTCACGAGCAGGGGTATGCCCTGCAAGCGACCAACCCGACGCCATACCATATTTCCCTGACCTCGGTTGACTTGCTGAGCGAAGGAAGACGCTTCAGCAAAGCACCCAACAAGGAAGCCAACGACAGTCTGCTGATGCCGGCCGGTGACGTGAAACGGTTTGCGCTACCGCTGCTGCGTGATCGCCCCAACGGCACACCGAAAGTGGAGTTCACCACCGTGAGCGACTTCGGCGCTCGGGTGCGCCACTCGGCCAGTCTTACTCCTTCAGTCGCCAGATGATCTCGCCCATGAAATCGATCTTTATCTCGTCTTTGTCATTCCCGTTCATGGCATGGGCATTCGCGTTGTTTGGCGCCACGTCCGTGCATGCGAGCGTGGTAATCAACAGTACACGGATCATCTATCCGCAGAACGACAAGGAAGTCACCGTCAGGCTGGAAAGCAAGAATCAGGCGCCAGTACTGATCCAGGCCTGGCTGGACAGCGGTGACGAACACTCGACTCCGGATCTGGCCGTAATTCCCTTTATCGCCACTCCCCCGATTTTTCGCATGGAGCCAGGCAAGCAACAGGTGGTGCGCCTGGCGTATACGGGCGACAACCTGGCGGCGAAGCAGGAAAGCCTGTTCTGGTTCAACCTGCTGGAGGTACCCGCACAGTCCCAGGACGCCAAGCAAGCCAATCAACTGCAGCTGGCCTTTCGCTCCCGGATCAAGCTGTTCCTGCGCCCGCCAAACCTGCCCTATGGGGTCGACGCCGCGCCGGCAAAACTGCAATGGCGCCATGAATCGACCGAGCGCGGCCAAATCCTGGAGGTCTATAACCCCACGCCTTACCACGTGACCTTCGACCAGATCGACGTGCTGGAGGCAAAGCTGCGCCATACACGCAAGGCCGCACTCTCTGGTGCCGAAAACATGGTGGCGCCTGGCGGCCGCAATCGCTTTGAACTGCCCAGCCTCAAGTCACCGCCGGGGGCTGCGACCACGGTGGAGTTCCAGACGCTTGACGACTTTGGCGTAAGGATCTCCCACAGCGCCAAGGTCTCGAAATGACCGACCTGGCCAGCCCGACACCGTAGTTCTCCAACCCCGGACACACCTGTTGGATGCCCTTTTTCCTGGGCAGGGCCTCCCCTTGCCCGAATTCGGACAGCACTTTTTTTGGAAATGGTAAACATGAGCTTGAACACGCCTGCCAGAGCAAGACACTGGTCCCCGACATGTCATCGGCTGAAGCTTACGGCGCAGAGCTTGTTGCTGCTCGGCGGAGCACACTCGATGGCCGCCCACGCGGTGGAGAATGTCGAGTTCAACCCGGCCTTCTTTCCGGATGGCACGGGTGGCCAGCAGCTCGATATTTCAAAATTCAGCCAGGGCAACGTCGTACTGCCCGGCAACTACCGCAGCGACGTCTACCTCAACGGTCAGTGGATTGGCCGCGAAACGTTGTCCTTCGTCGCGGTCGAGGGCCAGGACTCGGCACAGATGTGCCTGGAGCGTGACGCACTGCTCAGGTTCGGCATCGACCTGGACGCACCGCAAAAACAACCCATCGAGGACGGCCAGGCGCCGATTCCCGAGTTTGCCGGTTGCGAGGATATTTCAACCTACCTGCCAGGCAGTACCAGCCATTTCGACTCAGGCGAAAACCGCCTGACACTGCAGGTTCCACAGATCTACATGGCACGTACAGCACGCGGCTATGTCGACCCGAAACACTGGGACAGCGGCATCAATGCGGCCTTCGCACGCTACAACGTCAACACCTTCAATACACGCACGAACGGCCGCTCGATCAACTCCCATTACCTGGGCCTGAACTCCGGGCTCAATCTGGGTGACTGGCATTTGCGTCATAACGGCAGCTTCAGCCAGACCGACGCCGCCTCGGGTTATCAAAGCAGCAGCACCTATGTGCAACGCGAACTGAGCCCGCTGCGCTCACAAATGATGGTGGGCGAGATCTACACCCCGGGCGAGCTGTTCGACAGCGTGCGCCTGCGCGGTGCCAGCCTGTTCAGCGATGACCGGATGCTGCCGGATTCCATGACCGGCTTTGCGCCTGTGGTGCGTGGTGTCGCCGAGACCAATGCCCGCGTGACCGTGCGCCAACGTGGCGTGTTGCTGGATGAAGTCTCCGTGGCCCCCGGCCCGTTTGTGCTCAACGACCTGTTCCCCACGGGCTATGGGGGTGACCTGACTGTCACGGTCACCGAGGCCGATGGCCGCCAGCGCGAATTCATCGTGCCGTTTGCCGCCAACGCCAACCTGCTGCGTGCGGGCTACAGCCGCTATTCACTGAGCGTCGGCCTGCTGGATGAAATCGGCCTGAACCATCCACCCAAACTGATGCAGGCGACCTACCAGCACGGCCTCAACAATCTGCTGACCGGCTACACAGGGGCGGTGGTGGGTGAGGACTATCATTCGCAGTTACTGGGGACGGCCTTCAATACCCCGTTTGGCGCGCTGTCCTTCGACTTGACCAATTCGAACGCAAACCTGCCCGGCCACGGGTCCCGGGACGGGCAAAGCGTGCAGTTGCGCTACAGCAAGAACTTCACCGATTCCGGCACTCACTTTGCCCTCGGTGCCTATCGGTACTCCACGCAAGGCTTCCTGAGCATCGCCGACGCCGCGAGGGTGCGCGACCTGGCCATCGACGGGCGCAGCCTGGACAACCTGTCACGCCTGCGCGACAGAATGGATATCAGCCTCAACCAGAGCCTGGGCAACAGCTCGGTTTACCTCACCGGCTCTTCGCAGAACTACTGGAACCGCGCAAGCGGCAACCTGACCTTCACCGCAGGCTACACCGGTAGCTGGCGGGGCATGCACTACACCCTCAGCGCCCAGCGCACCAAGGACTTGCTGAGCGACAGGATCGACAAGCGAGTGGATCTGACCCTGAGCCTGCCACTGGGCAGGGATGCTCGCTCGCCGACCCTGACCACCACAGCCTTTCGCGGTAATCAAAGCAGCGGCGAACGTGTGAACCTCGGCGGCACCCTGGGTGAGCGCAACGAGTTCAGCTACGGCGTGGGCAGCAGCAGGACCCAGGGCAGTGACAACGCCCTGAGCGCCGACGTGAAATATCAGGCGAGCCATGGCGTGCTGTCCGCAGGGTATGGCCAGAGCAACAGCTACCGCGCAACGTCCCTCGGCATGACCGGCGGCATCGTCGCTCACTCGGGAGGCGTGACGTTCGCCCCGGAGCTCGGCGACACCATCGGCATCGTCCAGGCTCCCAGTGCACAGGGCGCGCGGATCAATGGCAACCACAGCGCCCAGGTCGGCAAGAGCGGTTACGCCGTGGTGCCCCACCTCACGCCTTACCGCCAGAACGTGGTGGAACTGGACCCCAAGGACTTGTCCGTGGATGTGGAGCTCAAGACCGCCGCACAAAACATCGCGCCGCGCGCCGGGTCGGTGGTGAAGTTGCAGTTCGATACGGTCAGCGGCCAGGCGCTCTTGATTACGGCGCAGCGTGAGGATGGCAGCCCGCTGCCGTTCGGTTCGGATGTGTTCGATGAGGATGGCGCCAGCGTGGGCATTGTTGGCCAGGGCGGCAAAGCGTTCGTGCGCGTTGCGAAGGATCAGGGGCTGTTGACCGTCAAGTGGGGCAGCAATGACGACGCCTCTTGCCGCCTGCAATACGGCCTGCAGAAAGACCCGGTGGGAGATGCGACACCGCGTTTACGTCATCTGAATGCTGGCACGTGCTCTGCCAACACACGTGGCTGATCCTGCGGGCGCGCACCTCGCGCCCGCGGTTCCCAATAACCTCTTCTGATTACAGGACATGAAGATGAAGTCCCCCATCCTGCTGGCTTCGACACTACTTGCGCTTGGCATGCCGATCGCCGCCCAAGCGAGGTGCGACAGGTTTCAAAATGACACGTTCACCTTGAACCTGCCCGCGAACATCACGGTCCCGGACAGCCTTCCCGTCGGAAGTGTCATCACTCGCCAAGCCTTCAGCGGTACGGCTCCCGCCTACTTTGCAAATTGCACCGTTGCCACCCCCACCGGAGTGTTTGGAAGATATTCACGCCTGCAAGACCCGGCTACCGGCGCCTACCACACCGAGGTTCCAGGCATCGGCTTGCGCATTACGATGACGTGGGCCGGCGGCGGCCCCGCCGCCTTCGCACTGTACAACCAAGGTTACCAACAGGTTTACGGGAAAATTCCCAGCTTCACCTCAGCGGAGGCCACCTTCTACAAAATCGGCCCTGTGACCAGCGGGACAGTACCGAGCGGCATGTTCTGGGAAAAGACCTGGGTTATCGCTCCAGAGCGTTTCCGCCTACAACTCGGCAGCCCTGTACGTTTTGTCAGGCCCGCAGCCACCTGCGACCTGGCAGCCGGTGACGTCAATCGCACCATCACCCTGCCCCCGATAAAAGTCGGCGACTTGAAAGACGTGGTTTCCGCAGGCGTGCACAACTTCGACCTGACCGCCACCTGCACCAACGCCTCCAATGTCACCTTTCGGTTTACCGGCACGCCCGCCCCAGGCAACAGTTTGCTGTTTGCCAATACCGGCACCGCCGGGGGCGTGGCCCTCTGGCTGTACTCGCGCATCAACGGCGTTCCCCAGACCATCAGTACCAATGGCACTCGCACGCTTGCCGTCTCGGGCAATCGCGCAGTCTTGCCGCTCAGCGCGGCTTATCACAAGAACGGCACGGTCAGCCAAGGCACGCTGGCCAGTACCACCACCGTCAACATCACTTACAACTAAAACCTGGGAGTCCCCATGAACATCCGAACCTTTCCCCTACTGCTGGCAATCACTGCAAGCCTCGCCATTCCTGCTGCCCACGCGGCCACGACAGGCACGTTACGCTTTGCCGGCCAGGTCGACGCCGGCACGTGCAACCTGGCTGCCGGCGATGAAAACCGCACCGTTACATTGCCCACGGTCAAGATTTCGGATTTTGATTCGGCCGTTTTCACGGGAGCAATGAATTTCGAGATTACGGCAGAATGCGAATCCGACATTCGCAACGTGATTTTCCTACTCACCGGTACGCCATCCGTTGACAACGGACTGCTATTCGCCAACGTCGGCACCTCGGGTGGCACGGCACTTTGGCTGAGAAGCGGTGCAAGCGGAGCAACCTTCCCTGCCAATGGCTCCCCTGCCGACCGCAGTCGAACGATTGCGACAAGCGGCAACAAGGCCGTACTGCCGATGTGGGCGGCCTACCACGTAACCGGCAAGGCGATCACCCAAGGCACCCTGGATAGCACGGCAACCGTTTCCATTACTTACAACTGACCACAGCCTGGCTGCCTGGCCACCTTCATCCGGCCGGGAGGGTCGGTTACGCCTTACACCCCCCGTCCATTTCATTAACAGAACAGAAGATGAAGCGTGACCTCACTTCACCTCGGTACGAGCCCGCGACGTGCTCTTCGCCAACACCGGCAGTACGGCTGGGGTAACCCTGTGGTTCGGTTCACGCATCGATGGGGTCCAGCGAACCATCTCGCCTAGTACCGACAACGCGCGCACGGTGACCGTTTCCGGCAATCGCGCGGTCTTGCCACTCAGCGCGGTTTATCACAAGAACGGCACGGTCAGCCAAGACAGGCTGTTCAACGCCGCCACTGTCAACATCACTTACAACTAAAACCTGGGAGTACCCATGAACGTCCGACCCCTTCCCCTACTGCTGGCAATCAGTGCAAGCCTGGCCATTCCTGCTGCCCAGGCGGCCACGACAGGCACGTTACGCTTTGCCGGCCAGATCAATGCTGGAACGTGTAACCTGGCGGCCAAAGACGTGAACCGCACCATCACCCTACCAACGGTCAAAGTGTCGGATTTCGATGACATCAGCGTTATTGGAGCAACGGAATTCGACATCACCGCCGAATGCGAATCGGACATCCGGAATGTAACGTTCCTGTTTACCGGCACTCCCGATACGCTCATACCGGCAATATTTGCCAGCACGGGAACGGCGAAGGGCGTTGCCGTGCGAATAAGGGCGGGGACGCCCACTGAAAAAACGGTGATGTACGCCATGGGCATCCCCATCCAGCGCAGCCGCACAATAGCGACAGCCAGCAAACAGGCAGTCCTGAGCGTTGAGGCCGCGTACCAGAAAAACACGGCCCCCCTTGCTCAGGGAACGGTGGACAGCACTGTCACCATTTCAATCACTTATAACTGACGCACACATGGGCCGAGCGCTTGGCCACAAACAAAAAAATGCCCGGCCTCTGCAGGACGGGCATTTTTGTGTCCGTGTAGAACTCAGGACTGACTGGATGGCGTCGGGGTTGCCGGCGCTGCAGTCGGGGTTGCCGCAGGCGTCGGTGCAGACACCGAGTTGGCGGTCGAAGCGGTAGGCGCCGTGGCAGGCTTGGCCGCGACAGCTGGCTTCGGTGCGACGGGCTTTTTGGCGACCGCTGGCTTCTTGACAGCAGGCTTCGCGGCTGGCTTGGCCACTGCCGGTTTAGCGGCGGGTTTAGCAGCTGCTGGCTTGGCGGCAGCGGTTTTAGCCGCAGGTTTCGCCGCTGGCTTTGCAGCGGATTTGGCGGCGGCTTTAACAGCCACTGGCTTGGCAGCAGGTTTAGCAGCGGCCGTTTTGGCCGCTGGCTTGGCGGCGGCTTTTGGCTTGGCGGCGGCTTTTGCCGGCGCCTTGGCCACGGGCTTGGCAGCCGCTTTCACCAACGGCTTGGCGGCGGTTTTTGCAGCCGGTTTGGCAGCCGCTGTTTTAGCGGCAGGCTTGGCGGCGGCTTTCACTGGAGCCACTTTGGCGCCGGTGAGTTTTTCGATTTGCTTGGTCAGGGTATCGACCTTGCTGTGCAGCGCTTTGACTTCAGCCTTGCTCGGCACGCCCAGACGCGAAATGGCACTGTTGAGGCGCTTGTCCAGAGCCCCTTCCAGTTCGCCCCAAGTACCCAGTACTTGTTTCTTCGCATCACTGATACGCGAACCGGCAGTTGCCTTGGCGGCAGTTACTTTTTTACCAACTGCGCTATTGGCTACTTTCTCGGCCTTCTCGCCGTCTTTAACCAGAGTCTCGAAGAGTTTGCTGCCGTCACTGTCGATCTTCGAGTAAACGCCTAAACCAGCCAGCCAGATTTTGCGGGAATATTCTTCAACTTTCCCGACCCACGAGCTGCCTTCTTTCTGAGGTTTCTTTTGAACAGCCATCCCGATGTCTCCTTAGTGTTTACGCGCGACACGTTCGAGCAATGCCGTCAGCTCTTCGAGCTTAGCAGAGAGTGTCTCCACGTCATGTTTAGACGCAATGCCGATTCGATTCAAGGCACTTGCAACACGAGTATCAAAAGCTTTTTCAACTTTATCCAGCTGAACTTCTACCAGACCTTTGACAGAGGAGACATTACTCTTTACTTGGTCAATCTGACTATTGGCGGCGTCAAGTTGTTCAACAGCAACTTTTTTACCTTTACTTTCAACATGTTGACCCGCCTTGACGAGTTCCTTGAAGTACTCGTTGCCCTCGCTTCCAACCTTGGCATACGCACCAAGGCCCGCCAGCCAGATCTTGCGGGCGTAGGTTTTAACCTCGCTCAGGGCAGTAGTCGGGGCATCGATTTTTTTCTTCAAGATAACTTTGGCCATGGTGCACCTCACGCGAAATAGGGTGGAGGAACGGCCCGCAGGAGTTGAGGGCTTGGGCACAAAGTAGGAGGAAAAATTAGAATCGGCACCCTAGAACACTCGGATCACGCCAATGCCTTATCCAGGGCTTTCTCGATTTCGGACTTGATGGTGCCACTCATGGCCGACATCAACAGGCCCAGTTCCACATCAATACGCAACGAATCATCTGCAACCAATACCGTGCCTTTAACCCCCGAACGCTTGAGGTTCAAGGTATCGCCAGACCACGATGGCTCCAGGCCATATTGCTCCTTGAGTTTATGCGCCAACTTCTCGGCCTTTGCCCGAGCGCCTTCTTTACCCAGGGAATGTGCACGCTCAACGGTAATACGGGCCATTGCAATGACTCCTCTTTATTGCGGTTTGGATACCTTCGATGCGGCAAAAGGTCTCGGTGACCATCCATCTTACCTATACGCAACTCGACAATCTGTAGTGAGCGGGCTTGCCCCGCGCTGAGTGGCGCAGCCGCCCCAAACCCAGGCAACGCGGTCTTTCTGAAACTCCCAGGCGTCCTTGCGGGGGGCGGCTTCGCCACCCAGCGCGGGGCAAGCCCGCTCACTACAGATTGAGCCTTGCCAAGACAAAGCAGGCCTTGGGGATTATCATGTGCCGCATTCTCTTTTGGTGACAGCGATATGACTGATCAGCGCAAAGGCAGCGATGCCGAACCCACCACTCACTTCGGCTTCAAGAACGTCCCGGAAAGCCAAAAGGCGGAAAAAGTCGCTGAGGTGTTCCACTCCGTTGCGGCCAAGTACGACCTGATGAACGACGTGCTCTCCGGCGGCATGCACCGCCTGTGGAAGCGCTTCACCATCGAGCTGTCCGGCGTGCGCGCCGGCAATCGCGTGCTGGACATCGCCGGCGGCACGGGCGACCTGGCAGCCAAGTTCTCCAAGCTCGTCGGCCCCACCGGCCAGGTGGTACTGGCGGACATCAACGGTTCGATGCTCAAGGTCGGTCGCGACCGCCTGCTCGACAAAGGCGTGGCCGGCAATATCGAATTCGTCCAGGCCGACGCTGAAAAGCTGCCGTTCCCCGACAACCATTTCGACTGCGTGACCATCGCCTTCGGCCTGCGCAACGTGACCCATAAAGAAGACGCGATCCGCTCGATGCTGCGCGTACTCAAGCCGGGCGGCCGCCTGTTGGTGCTGGAGTTCTCCAAACCGACCAACGCACTGATGTCCAAGGTCTACGACACCTATTCCTTCGCCTTCATGCCGTTGATGGGCAAGCTGATCACCAATGACGCCGAAAGCTATCGCTACCTGGCCGAATCGATCCGCATGCACCCCGACCAGGAAACCCTGAAGTCGATGATGGTAGAAGCCGGTTTCGACCGCGTGACCTACCACAACATGACGTCCGGCATCGTCGCCCTGCACCGCGGCATCAAGCCCTGATGCTGCTCCAGGGCCTTCTCGCCAGCGTTGAGCACGGCCTCAACCGTGTGCTGCGCCTGGACAGCACCGCCCTGGCGCGGCTCGCGCACTTGACCGGCAAGGTGATTGCCGTCGATTGCCGCAGCCCCGCCGTGCAGCTGTTTATCCTGCCCAGCGATGAAGGCCTGCTGCTCGCCAGCACCTGGGCCTGTGATGCCGACTGCACCCTGCGTGCGCCGGCCTCCAGCCTGTTGCACCTGGCCCTGAGCCGCAACAAGACCGCGATCCTGCACAGCACCGAAGTCGAACTGGAAGGCGACAGTTCGGTGCTGATGGACCTGGCCGCCGTATTGCAAGACCTGGAGCTGGATTGGGAATACGAGCTGTCACGCTGGATCGGCCCGGTGGCCACCCAGTTGATCAGCGGGCACCTGCGCAGCCGTTCGCGGTGGTATCAGCAAGGGTTCGCCAGCCTCAACCAGAACCTCGCCGAATACCTGAGCGAAGAATCGCGCACCCTGGTCGGACAACGGGAAGCGCAAGCGCGCTTTCGTGAACTCGACAAGGCCAAAATCGACCTGGAACGCCTTGAGGCACGCTTCGAGCGCCTGAGCCGTTCCCTTGATCCAAGCGATAACGCATGAAGCTGCTCGCCGTCCGCCGTTTGTTCCGTATCCAGCGCGTCGTAATCCGCTACCAACTCGATGACCTGCTGTTCGCCCTGCCACTGCCGTGGTTCCTGCTAGCGGTGCGCTATGTGCTGCCGTGGCGCTGGTTCCCGCGCAAGAAGCTGGAGCTGAGCCGTGGCGCGCGCCTGCGCCTGGCGTTGCAGGACCTGGGGCCGATCTTTATCAAGTTCGGGCAAATCCTCTCGACCCGCCGCGACCTGCTGCCCGAGGACATCGCCGACGAGCTGATGCTGTTGCAAGACCGCGTGCCGCCGTTCGACTCGCAACAGTCGATGAAGCTGATCGAAGAACAGCTGGGCCGGAAGATCAGTGAAGTATTCAGCCGTTTCGACGTCGAACCGCTGGCCTCCGCCTCGGTCGCCCAGGTGCACGCTGCGCAACTGAAGAGCGGCGAAGAAGTGGTGGTGAAAGTGATCCGCCCGGGTCTCAAGCCGATCATCGGCCAGGACCTGGCGTGGCTGTTCATCCTCGCCCGCGCCGCCGAGCGCTTCAGCGCCGATGCGCGCTTGCTGCACCCGGTGGACGTGGTTGCCGACTACGAAAAAACCATCTACGACGAACTCGACCTGCTGCGCGAAGCCGCCAACGCCAGCCAGCTCAAGCGCAACTTCGAAGGCTCGCCGCTGCTGTACGTGCCGCAGGTGTATTGGGACTGGTGCCGCCCCAAAGTGCTGGTGATGGAGCGCATCTACGGCGTGCAAGTCACTGACCTCGCGACCCTGGCCGACCAGCGCACCGACATGAAGATGCTCGCCGAGCGTGGCGTGGAGATCTTCTTCACCCAGGTGTTCCGCGACAGCTTCTTCCACGCCGACATGCACCCCGGCAACATCTTCGTCAGCACCGTCAACCCGTGGAGCCCGCAGTACATCGCGATCGACTGCGGCATCGTCGGCAGCCTGACCCCACAGGACCAGGACTACCTGGCACGCAACCTCTTCGCCTTCTTCAAGCGTGACTATCGCCGCGTGGCGCAGTTGCACATCGATTCGGGCTGGGTGCCGGCGGAAACCAAACTCAACGAATTCGAAGCTGCCATTCGTACGGTGTGCGAACCGATCTTTGAAAAACCGCTGAAGGACATTTCCTTCGGCCAGGTACTGATGCGTCTGTTCCAGACCGCCCGACGTTTCAATATGGAAGTGCAACCGCAGTTGGTCCTGTTGCAGAAAACCCTGCTGAACATCGAAGGCCTGGGCCGCCAGCTGTATCCGGACCTCGACCTGTGGAACACCGCCCAGCCGTTCCTCGAACGCTGGATGCGCGAGCGGGTCAGCCCGAAAACCCTGATCGGCAATCTGCACAGCCAGTTCGAACAACTACCGCACTTGGCCAACATGACCCGCGACCTGCTGGAGCGCATGTCCCAGCCCCACGCCAAGGACCCAGCGCCGCCGTGGCACAAGCGCAAGGACGACTGGTTCCTGCGCCTGCTCGGCGCCGCGCACCTGACCGGCGGCATTGTGCTGGCCCTGGGCGGGCCGTTGAATCAATTGGGCCACTGGCCGGCCGGTATCATGGTCGCCGTGGGCGTTTATCTGATCGTGCGCCGATAGCCGATCCGGTTATACACTGTCGCAAATTGCCGGAGCCGAACATGAAAGACTGGCTGGACGAGATCAAATGGGACAGTGACGGCCTGGTGCCGGCCATTGCCCAGGACTACAAGACCGGGCGCGTATTGATGATGGCCTGGATGAACCGCGAGGCCCTGAGCCTCACCGCCACTGAGCAGCGCGCCATTTACTGGTCACGTTCGCGTGGCAAACTGTGGCGCAAGGGCGAAGAGTCCGGGCACGTGCAGACCCTGCACGAGATGCGCATCGACTGCGACGCCGACGTGGTGATCCTCAAGGTCGAGCAGATCGGCGACATCGCCTGCCACACCGGCCGTCACAGCTGCTTCTACCGCGTGTTCGAGAACGGCGAGTGGAAGGTTGTCGAACCGGTGCTCAAAGACCCGCACGCCATCTACTCCGCAGGACACTAGACATGAGCGATACCCTGAACCGCGTGGCCCAGGTGCTGGAGGACCGCAAAGGCGCGGACGCCGACAGCTCCTACGTCGCCAGCCTTTACCACAAGGGCCTGAACAAGATCCTGGAAAAACTCGGCGAAGAATCCGTCGAGACGATCATCGCCGCCAAGGACGCGCAAATCAGCGGCGACTGCAGCGATGTGATCTACGAAACCGCCGACCTGTGGTTCCACAGCCTGGTCATGCTCGCCCAACTGGGGCAGCATCCGCAGGCCGTGCTGGATGAACTGGACCGTCGTTTCGGCTTGTCCGGGCATGCCGAAAAGGCATCGCGCCCCTCCGCCTGAATAACTTTTACTGAGGATTTGCAGCATGGGTATTTTTGACTGGAAACACTGGATCGTCATTCTGGTGGTGGTGGTATTGGTATTCGGCACCAAGAAACTCAAGAACCTGGGCACGGACGTCGGCGAATCGATCAAGGGCTTTCGCAAAGCCATGAACGACGACGAAAAACCTGCCGACCCGGCCGCCAACCCAGTGCCACCGGCGCAGCCAGTGCACCCGCAGGCCACCCAGCCGATCACCGAGCGTCGTACTTTCGACGTGCAGGCTGAGAAAGTCGAAGAGCCGACCCGCAAAGACTCGTGAGCACTGACTAATGTTTGGTATCAGCTTCTCTGAACTGCTGCTCGTCGGCCTCGTGGCCCTGCTGGTACTGGGGCCGGAACGCCTGCCCGGTGCGGCACGCACGGCCGGCCTGTGGATCGGCCGCCTGAAACGCAGTTTCAATGCGATCAAACAGGAAGTTGAACGGGAAATCGGCGCCGACGAGATCCGCCGGCAGCTGCACAACGAACATATCCTGTCGTTGGAGCAAGAGGCGCGCAAGATCCTGTCGCCGGTCCAGGAGCCCGCCAAACCGGTCGAGCCCGTGGCCGAGCAGAGCATCGCACCGACCACCCAGACCCCACCTGTTGCGCCCACCGAGCCTGCGCCGACGCCCGTTGCGTCGCCCGCGCCCCATGACCCTACATTGCCGCCGCGAGCCCCATGAGCGCTGATAAACCGGAAAACGACCAGCACATGCCGCTGGTCTCGCACCTCACCGAGCTGCGTACCCGCCTGCTGCGTTGCGTAGCGGCGATCTTCATCATCTTTGCCGGGCTGTTCGCCTTCACCCAGCAGATCTATACCTTTGTCTCGACGCCCCTGCGCCAGTATTTGCCGGCCGGCGCGACGATGATCGCCACCGACGTGTCGTCGCCGTTCCTCACGCCGTTGAAGCTGACGATGATGGTCTCGCTGTTCCTGGCGATCCCGGTGATCCTGCACCAGATCTGGGGCTTTATCGCACCGGGCCTGTACAAGCATGAGAAGCGCATCGCGGTGCCGTTGCTGGTATCGAGCATTTGCCTGTTCTACACCGGCATGGCGTTCGCCTACTTCCTGGTGTTCCCGCTGATCTTCAAGTTCTTCGCCGCCGCCACACCGGCCGGTGTGGAAATGATGACCGACATCACCAGCTACCTCGACTTCGTGATGACGCTGTTCTTCGCCTTTGGCGTGGCCTTCGAAATCCCGGTGGCCGTGGTGTTGCTGGTGTGGATCGGCGTGGTCAACGTGGCGTACCTGAAGAAGATCCGCCCGTACGTGATCATCGGCTGCTTTGTGGTCGGCATGATCCTCACGCCACCGGACATCTTCTCCCAGACCCTGCTGGCCGTGCCGATGTGGATGCTGTTCGAGATCGGCATCCTGTTCAGCAGCCTGATCACCAAGCGTGGCGACCACCCGGATGATCAGCCAGCCGACGACGACCAGCCGCCAGCGACCCAGCCGTGAACCTGCTGCTACTGGAAGACGCCGACTTCATCGCGGCCGACCGTGTGGTGCTGCGTGATCGGCGCCTGGTGCACATGCAGGAAGTCCACCGCGCAGCCGTCGGCGACAGCCTGCGCGTGGGCCGCATCGGCGGGCTGATGGGCAATGCCCAACTGCTACGCCTGGAAGACAGCGAGGCCGAACTGCAAGTCAGCTTCGACCAGCCGCCGCCGGCCAAGCTGCCGCTGACCCTGCTGCTGGCCCTGCCCCGTCCGAAAATGCTGCGCCGGGTCCTGCAAACCGTGGCGGCCATGGGCGTGCCAAAGGTGGTGCTGCTCAACAGCTACCGTGTGGAAAAAAGTTTCTGGCAGACGCCATTCCTCGAGCCGCAAGCCATTCGCGAGCAACTGATCCTCGGCCTGGAACAGGCGCGGGACACGGTGCTGCCCGACATCATCATCGAAAAACGCTTCAAGCCGTTCGTCGAGGATCGCCTGCCGGCCATGGCCGCTGGCACCCTTGGCCTGATTGGCCATCCCGGCGACTACCCGGCCTGCCCGCGTGGGCTGGACGAACCGGTGACCCTGGCAATCGGCCCGGAAGGCGGCTGGATTCCCTACGAGGTCGACTTGCTGGCCAAGGCGGGTTTGCAGCCGGTGCAACTGGGCGCCCGCATCCTGCGCGTCGAAACCGCCGTCACCGCCCTCCTGGCCCGACTGTTCTGACCCGCCCCCAGGCATCTGATCGCGTCGCTACAGAATCCCCGACACAGGCCGATACACCCTGAATAAGTCCAAGCCTTGTTCCAGGGGAGTTCGCAGCATGTATCGTTGGTTAGCCGAAAAGCTGGGGAATGTCAGCGTCAAATCCAAGTTGGGTGTAGGTTTTGGCCTGGTGTTACTGCTCACGCTCATGATTACCTTCACCGGCTGGAGCGGCCTGAGTGGCGTGATCAGCCGTGGCGACAAGCTGGGTTTCATCTCCAGCGTCAATGAACTGACCAAGGATTTGCGCCTGGCGCGCCTGGACTACGAAATGCGGCGCGGCGAACAAGGCCCGGCGGCGGTCAATGCGCTGCTGGTGAAACTGGAAGCCGGCCTGAAAACCGCCGACGGCATGATCGATCAGCCGGCCGACAACCTCCTGGTGGACGATCAACTGGCCGCCGTCGAGCAATACCGCCGCGCATTCGAGGCCATGGTCCAGGCCGGGGCAAACCGTGAAAATGCGCGCAGCAAGCTGGGCGATACCGCCGACAACGCGGTGCTCAAAGTCGGCGAAATCGAGAAAGCCCTGCTGCAAGGCGACAGCGTCACGCAGTTCAACAGCGTGGTAGACCTGAGTAAGTTGATCCAGCAAGCGCGCTTCCAAGTGCGCGGCTACACCTACAGCGGCAAGGTCGAAGCCGAGCAGCCTGCGCTGGACGCCATCGACAACGCCCTGAAGAAAATCGCCAGCCTGAACGGCCAGGTCCCTGATCAATATTCGACCAACCTGCAACAGGCCAGCGTCTCGCTGCAAGCCTACCGCGCCGCCGTCAGCCAGTACCGTGACTCCCAGGTTGCCAGCGTCGCTGCCATGAAAATCATGGCCGAGCAAGGCGACATCCTGCTCGATCGCAGCAAAAAACTCACCGCGTCCCAGACCGTGGTGCGTGACAACGATGCCGCCCAAGCCAAGCAAATGCTGGCACTGGCCACCGTACTCGCACTGGCGTTCGGCCTGATTGCCGCGTGGGCCATCACTCGCCAGATCATCATTCCACTGAACCAGACCCTCAAGGTCGCCGAGCGCGTAGCCTCTGGTGACTTGAGCCACAACCTCGACTCCGCGCGCCAGGACGAACTGGGTCAGCTGCAACGCGCCATGCAGAGCATGACCGTCGGCCTGCGTGAACTGATCGGCGGCATCAGCGACGGTGTTACCCAGATCGCCAGCGCCGCCGAGCAATTGTCGGCCGTGACCGAACAGACCAGCGCCGGGGTCAACAGCCAAAAAGTCGAGACCGACCAAGTCGCTACCGCGATGAACGAGATGGCCGCGACCGTGCAAGAAGTGGCACGCAACGCCGAGGAAGCTTCCGAAGCCGCCGTCGCTGCTGACCAGCAAGCCCGCGAAGGCGACAAAGTGGTCGGCGAAGCCATCGCCCAGATCGAACGCCTGGCCAGCGAAGTCGGCAACTCGACGGTGGCCATGGGCGATCTGAAACGCGAAAGCGACAAGATCGGCAGTGTGCTCGACGTGATCAAGTCCGTGGCCCAGCAAACCAACCTGTTGGCGCTCAACGCCGCGATTGAAGCCGCACGTGCCGGTGAAGCCGGGCGTGGCTTCGCCGTGGTGGCCGACGAGGTGCGCAGCCTGGCCCTGCGCACCCAGAAGTCCACCGAAGAGATCGAAGAACTGATCGTCGGCCTGCAAAGCGGTACCCAACAGGTCGCGACCATCATGGACAACAGCCGCGATCTCACCGACAGCAGTGTCGAGCTGACGCGCCGCGCCGGCAGCGCACTGGCGAGCATCACGCGCACGGTGTCGACCATCCAGGCGATGAACTCGCAGATCGCCACCGCCGCCGAACAGCAAAGCGCCGTGGCCGAAGAGATTAACCGCAGTGTGTTGAACGTGCGGGACGTGTCCGAACAAACCTCTTCAGCCAGTGAAGAAACGGCCGCATCCAGCGCCGAGCTGGCACGCCTAGGGATTTACCTACAAACACTGGTAGGACGCTTCCGCATTTAATTAGCAGCTTGTGAAATTTCCTACGCAGTTATCAGCCCGGCACTGAGCCAAATCGATTTAGCGTTTCCTTTACTGCGAAACGCTTAATTCGATTTGGAGGTGCGTCATGTTTTCCCGGCTGACCCGTTTGCTGGTCAACGCCAGCGTCCGCGTCAAGCTTGCCATCGGTTTCGGGCAAGTGCTGATGCTCAGCTTCGCCATCGCCGTCACCGGCTGGCAAGCCTTGAATGCCATGATCTACCGCTCCACCAACCTGACGACCCTGGGGCAATTGGCGGTTGCTGGCCAAGCCATGCGTGCTGATCGCATCGTCTACCGCACGCTGACGGACCCGAACAGCCGGGGCAAACTCACCACACACATCGAGACCATCGAAACCCATCTGGCCGCCCTTTCAAGCCGCATGCGAGACCCGGCCGACCGCCAGCGCCTTGAACAGGCCACACGCCTGGTCACCGACTTCAAGGCGGCACTCAGCGAGCTAGCGCCCCTGATCGAGCACCGCGAAAACGCCCGCAGCCCACTCGATAAGACCGCACAGCAAGCCAGCGACACCCTGGCCCAACTCGCCAGTGAGCTGCCCGACCAGCAAGATCAGACAGCCCTGGATGCCATCGAAAACCTGCGCCAGGCCATGGTCCGTGCCGATGAAGGCGCCCAGCGCCCCGCATGGGCCGCCGCATCGCTGGAGGCCTACGCCCAGGCAGTCAGCGACGCGTTGCAGGCGCTGGAGGCCGCACTGGCCGCTGTCACGGCTCTGCCGGTGGACTCGACCCTGCTCAAGAGCGACATCGCCAATTACCGCGAGCAGCTACTCAACCTCAAGCAAGCCCAACTCAACACCGAAACCGTGCAGAACCGCTTCGAACAACAGCTCGATCAATTACTGGAACAAAACGAGCAGATGAGCCAAGGCCAAACCTTCAAACGCGACGACGAAGCCGGCAAGACCCGTCTGCTGCTGATCAGTGTGACCGTCGTCGCACTGTTGCTCGGCACTCTGGCCGCCTGGTGGATCGCCCGGCAAATTGCGGTGCCACTGCGTGAAGTGCTGGCCCGCGCCAACCGTATCGCCGAAGGCGACCTGAGCCACGACATGCCGGTGGGACGCCGCGATGAACTGGGCCAACTGCAGCACGCCATCGGGGACATGACCCACAACCTGCGCCACCTGATCAGCGGCATCGGCGACAGCGCCCGGCAGATCGCCAGCGCGGCCACCGAGTTATCAGCCGTCACCGAGCAGACCCGCAACGGGGTCAACAAGCAAAAAGATGAAACCGATCAGGTCGCCACCGCGATGAACCAAATGCTCGCCACCGCCCAGGAAGTCGCCCGGCATGCCGAGCAAGCATCAATCGCGGCAAACGAGGCTGACCGCCAAGCGAGTGCCGGCGACAAGGTGGTGGCGCAGGCGGTTGAGCAGATCGGCCAGCTGGCCGAAGAAATGGCACTTTCAGGCCGCGCAATGCTGACGTTGCAGCAAGAAAGCCAGAAGATCGCCAGCGTGCTCGACTTGATCAAGTCCGTGTCCCAGCAGACCAACCTGTTGGCCTTGAATGCCGCCATCGAGGCCGCACGCGCGGGCAGTGCCGGCGAAGGTTTTGCGGTGGTGGCCGATGAAGTGCGCAGCCTGGCGCAACGCACCCAGGCGTCTGCCGAAGAGATCGAAGGTTTGATCCTCAGCCTGCACAACGGCACCCAGCACGTGGCCGAGACGCTGGACAGCAGCCGCAACCTGACCGACGACAGCGTCGACCTGACCCGCGACGCCGGCGAGGCACTGGCCGCGATTGCGCGCACGGTGGCGATCATCCAGGAAATGAACCCGCAGATTGCCGCGGCCGCCGAAGAACAAAGTGCGGTGGTCGAAGAGATCAATCGCAGCGTGTTGCAGGTGCGCGACGTGTCCGAACACACCGCCGCCGCCAGCGAAGAGACGGCGGCGGCGAGTGTTCAGTTGACGCGGTTGAGCATGGATCTGCAGGCGCTGGTGGGCAAATTCCAGCTCTGACCCCGTAGTGAGCGGGCTTGCCCCGCGCTGGGTGGCGCAGCCGCCCCAAATCCAGGCGCCTCGGTCTTCCTGAAACACCGCGGTGGACTGTTTGGGGCGGCTGCGCCACCCAGCGCGGGCAAGCCCGCTCACTTCAAGTTACAGGACCTGGCGCAGGAAGGCCTGGGCGCGTGGGTCTTTTGGCGCGTCGAAGAATTCGGCCGGGGCGGCGTCTTCGAGCAATTTGCCGTGATCGAAGAACAGCACGCGGTCCGCCACTTCGCGGGCAAAGCCCATTTCGTGGGTGACGCAGACCATGGTCATGCCTTCCAGGGCCAGGGTCTTCATCACGTCCAGCACTTCGCCGACCATTTCCGGGTCGAGCGCCGAGGTGGGTTCGTCGAACAGCATGACCTTGGGCTCCATCGCCAACGCACGGGCAATCGCCACGCGTTGCTGCTGGCCGCCGGAGAGGCGCGACGGAAACTCGTTGGCCTTCTGCGCAATACCGACCTTTTCCAGCAGCGCCAGGGCCTTGGCCTCGCGCTCTTTCTTGCCGCGCTTGCGCACGACTTTTTGCGCCAGGCAGAGGTTTTCCAGCACGGTCATGTGGGGGAACAGGTTGAAGTGCTGGAACACCATGCCGACTTCGCGACGGTAGGCGTTCACGTCGGTTTTCGGATCAGCCAGTTGCAGGCCGTCGATACTCACCGAGCCGGAATCGAACTCTTCCAGGCCATTGAGGCAGCGCAGGAAAGTGGACTTGCCGGAGCCCGACGGACCGATCACCACCAGCACTTCGCCCTTGGCCACCTGGGTGGTGACGTGGTCGACCGCGCGCACCACATGGCCACGGGTATCGAAGACTTTTACCAGATCGCGGACTTCAATCACTTTGGGCGAGCCTCCGCTCAAGCCGGCTGGCCATTTTCGACAGCGGCAGGTTGATCAGCAGGTACAGGCCTGCAACGCAGAACAGGATTTCAAACGGCGAGAACGAGGTGGTGATCACCTCGCGACCGCTCTTGAGCAGTTCGGTGATCGCGATCACCGAGACCAGCGAAGTGTCTTTCACCAGGCTGATAAATTGCCCAGCCAGCGGTGGCAGCACGCGCTTGAATGCCTGCGGCAACACTACGTGACGCATCGACTGGCTGGCGCTCAAGCCCAGGGAGCGCGCAGCTTCGTTCTGGCCACGGGTGATTGACTGCACGCCGGCGCGGACGATTTCCGCCACGTAGGCGCCCGTGAACAGCGACAACGCGGCAATCCCGGCAAATTCCCGGGACAGGTTGAGCACCGTGCCGATAAAGAAATAGAAGATGAAGATCTGCACCAGCAGCGGCGTACCGCGCACCAACTCGACGTAGATGGTCGACAGGTCGCGCAAGGTCGGGTTGTTGGACAGACGGCACAGGCCGGTCGCCAGCCCGATCGCCAGCCCCAGGATGCCGGAGACCACCGACAGCCACAGCGTGGTCCACAAGCCCCACATCAACGGGCCCAACGCCCAATGCCGGGTCACACCGATCACGTCGCCTTCGGCCACGTCATCGCCGCGCGCCACTTGCAGGCTGTTGTCGGCCACGGTCAGCGTCTGCAGGGCACCCGCGTCGTTGCGCAGGGTCACTTCGGCGACATCGCCTTTGCGCACCAACTCAACCACGGTAGAAATATCCGCCGCGCGCTGGGATGTTTCAGCCTGGTAGGCGAAGTACTGCGGTACGCGGTTCCAGCGCCATTCGTAGGACATCAGCGAAGTGGCGTAATACAAGGCACCAGCCAGACCGACCAGCACGACCACGGTCAGCAGGTGCCAGGGCCATTGGGCTTTTTTCTGTTTCATTTCAAATTCCGCGATTTGTGTTGCTTGTCAGGCCGTCTTCGCGAGCAAGCCCGCTCCCACACTCGACCGAGTTCCAACATGAAATGCGGTCAAAATGTGGGAGCGGGCTTGCTCGCGAAGGGCGCGACTCGGTCTAAACCTTTATTCCATGTCCTTGAGCCACTCGGAGCTCTTGAACCACTTGTCATGGATGCGATCGTAGGTGCCGTCGTTACGGATCTGGTGCAGGAAGTTGTTGATGAAGTTGATGCTGTCGTAATCGCCTTTTTTCAGGCCAAACGCCAGGGGTTCGAAGGTGAACGGTTCTTCGAGGAACACCAGCTTGCCGTTGCCGACTTTCTTCTCGGCGACCACGTTGTACGGCGCGTCATACACAAAGGCATCAGCCTTGCCGTTGACCACGTCCAGCACGCCTTCCTGCTCGTTGTCGTAGCCGTGGTACTTGGCTTTGGAGATCAGCTTCTTGGCGACCATCTCGCCGGTGGTGCCGAGCTTGGAAGTCAGGCGGTACTTCTCGTCGTTCAGGTCTTTGTAGGACTTGATGGTGCCTTCCAGATCCTTGCGGATCAGCAGGGTCTGGCCGACCACGATGAACGGTTCGCTGAAGTTCAGGCGCAGGTTGCGCTCCTGGGTCAGGGTCATGCCGCTGCCGATCATGTCGAACTTGCCGGTCAGGAAGGCCGGGATGATGCCGTCGTAGCCGGTGGAAACCAGCTCCAGCTTGACGCCCATGGACTTGGCCAGGGCCTTGAGGATGTCGACTTCGAAGCCGATGATTTCACCGCGCTTGTCTGTCATTTCGAACGGCATGTAGGTCGGGTCCATGCCGACCTTCAGCGTGCCGCGCTTGACCGCATCGTCGATCGCGCCGGCCTGGGCCGCAGTGGCCGCGACCAGCGCGGTGACGCCAAGCAGCAGCATCGAAAGATACTTTTTCATCATCAAGTCCCCTGAACGATTCTTATGAGGTCGGCGCGCAAAAGGGCTGCACCATTTCGGGGTGCGATCCTAACCCACTCGTCTGCCGTCACAAAGGTTTCACGGGTATTTGTTGTCGGCGTATGTCGGAAATGCCCCACAAATTCCGGAAGAACCCCAGGGGCAGACACTTCAGCACCTGGATTCGGCAACTGGCGGATGTGTAAGCAGTTATGACTTTCACTCAATGTCCGCCATCCAGTCGGTACCCCTGAACCACTTGTCGTGCAGCCGATCATAGGTGCCGTCCTGGGCCACCTGATTGAGGAAATGGTTGATCCAGTTGAGGCTGTCGTAATCGCCCTTTTTCAGGCCGAACGCCAAGGGCTCGTAGGTGAAGGGCTGCTCCAGGGCCAGCAAGCTGCTGTTTTCCGGCCGGCCACTGGCGATCAGGTTGTAGGGCGCATCGTGGATAAAGGCATCGGCCTTGCCTTCCACCACCTGCCGCACGCCTTCTTCGGGCGTGGCAAAACTGCTCAGCCGCGCCGCGCCCAGAAAACGTTGCGCGGCCAATTCCCCGGTGGTGCCCTCGGTGACGGCGATACGGTAGCCGGCCTCGTCCAGTTCTTCGACACTGCCGACCTTGCCCGCCAGGCTTGGATGCAGCAGCACGGTCTGGCCGACGACGATAAAGGCGTCGCTGAAATTCAGCTTGAGATTACGCTCCTGGGTGACGGTCATGCCGCTGCCGATCAGGTCGAACTTGTTGGCCAGCAGCCCCGGCAGCAAATCGGTGTAGGGCACCGCCACCAACTCCAGCTCAACCCCCAGCGCACGACTCATCGTCTGAAGCAGGTCGATTTCGAAACCGACAATGCGTCCCTGCCGGTCAGTCATTTCAAACGGCACATAGGTAGGCGTGGTCCCGACCTTCAGCACACCGCGCCGCACCGCATCGTCCAACGCACCGGCATACAGCGGGCCACCCTCCATCAATGCGACAGCGCCTATCAGCAGTGCCGAACAATACCTTTTGAGCATGAAAATCCCCGTGGCGAATCAAATTTGCGCGGCGATGCTAACCCAGTCGCAGGCACGGCAATACGCCTCGAAGCGGGGTCTTTTGTTTCGAAATAACAAGGAGTTAGCGCTTAAAGGAAGAAGCGCGAAACGCTGTAGGACCAGCGTTTCAAATGCCCCCGGAGTGAACCTCCGGGGGCGTCTGAATCAGGCCGGTTGGGCCTGGGAGACTTGCGGTTGCAGCGGCAGCAGTGGCGCGTGAGGATCGGACTTGATCGATTGACGCCAGGCCCCCAGCCATTCGGCGTGGCCTTCGCTCCAGACCTGCTCGTGCAGGCGGGCCAGGGCGACCGGGTCGCTGAGCAACGCCACACGTTCGCCGTTGTTGAGGCCGGCCGGGCCGACTTTCAACGCATGGCGCACACGCTCGGCACGCAGGTACTCGATCGGCTCCGCTTCGCGGTGACGCGAGGTGGCCAGGGCGCAGGCCAAGGCGTTCTGCTGCGGATCGACCACGGCACGCACGAAGCCGTCGTTCAGCGCATGCCAACGGTTTTCGTGGGTGTACTTCTCGGTCGACAACAGCGCCTGCGGCGGATTGTATTCCTCAGGGATCAGGAACAGGCTCTCGTCACGGGACTTGAGGCCCAGCTTGACCCGACTGGAGATGACCGACACCGGGATCGACAGCATCAGCGAGCCGACAATCGGCACCAGCCACCACAGGAAGCTCGGGTTCAGCCAGACCACCAGCAGGGCCCACAAGAAGCCCAGCACGGTTTGCGGACCGTGGCGCTTGACCGCTTCGCTCCATGGGGTGGAGTCATCGTCACGCTGCGGCGAGTTCCAGGTTGCCGCCCAGCCGAGGAACGCGGCCAGTACGAAACGGGTGTGGAAAATCATCCGCACCGGCGCCAGCAGCATGGAGAACAGCATCTCCAGCAGCATCGACACGGTCACCTTGAACTTGCCACCGAACTCTTTCGCGCCCTTGGCCCAGATCAGGATGATGCTCAGCAGTTTCGGCAGGAACAGCAGCACGATGGTGGTCGAGAACAACGCCACCGCCTTGTCCGGATGCCATTGCGGCCACAGCGGGTACAACTGGCGCGGGGCCATGAAGTACTGCGGTTCCATCAGCGTGTTCACCGCCAGCAGCGCGGTGGACAGCACCAGGAAGAAGAACCACAACGGCGCTGACAGGTACGACATCACGCCGGTCAGGAACACCGCGCGGTGCACCGGGTGCATGCCTTTGACCAGGAACAGGCGGAAGTTCATCAGGTTGCCGTGGCACCAGCGTCGGTCACGCTTGAGTTCGTCCAGCAGGTTCGGCGGCAGTTCTTCGTAGCTGCCCGGCAGATCGTAGGCAATCCACACGCCCCAGCCGGCACGGCGCATCAGCGCAGCTTCGACGAAGTCGTGGGAGAGGATCGCACCGGCAAACGCGCCTTTACCCGGCAACGGCGCCAGGGCGCAGTGCTCGATAAACGGCTGCATGCGGATGATCGCGTTGTGACCCCAGTAGTGGGATTCACCCAATTGCCAGAAGTGCAGGCCGGCGGTGAACAGCGGGCCGTACACACGGGTGGCGAACTGCTGCATGCGCGCATACAGGGTGTCCATGCCCGACGCACGCGGCGCGGTCTGGATAATCCCGGCATCCGGCGTGGCTTCCATCAGGCGCACCAGGCTGGTCAGGCACTCGCCGCTCATCACGCTGTCGGCGTCGAGAACGACCATGTACTTGTATTCACCGCCCCAGCGACGGCAGAAGTCGTCGAGGTTGCCGCTCTTGCGTTTGACGCGACGGCGACGGCGGCGATAGAAGATCTTGCCGAAACCACCGGCTTCACGGCACACGTCGAGCCAGGCTTGCTGTTCGGCGATGCAGATGTCGGCGTCGTTACTGTCGCTGAGCACAAAGAAGTCGAAACGGTCGAGGTCGCCAGTGGCGGCCACCGATTCGAAGGTAGCGCGCAGGCCGGCGAATACCCGGGGCACGTCTTCGTTGCAGATCGGCATCACCAGCGCGGTGCGGGCGTCTTTCGGGATCGGCTCGTCACCGGCACTTTTACCGGAAATGCGGTATTTATCGTGACCGGTCAGCAGTTCCAGGAAGCCCATCAACGCGGTCCAGAAACCGGCCGAGACCCAGCAGAACAAGATCCCGAACATGATCAGGATGCTGGTTTGCAGGGCGTAAGGCAGTACCTGGGTGGCGGTTTGCAGCAGGGTCTGGTTGCGGATCTCGTCGAAGTCGACCAGCGACCAGCCCTGGTACGGCATGATGCCCTTCATGTACCAGCCGGCGACGATGGTCTGGCCGAGCATCAGCACCAACAGGATGTAACGACGGATCGAACCCACGGTACGCCAGCGCGCAGCCGGCAGCACACGCTCGTCTTTCGGCGGCTTCGGCGGGTTGGTGCGACCTGTCAGCCGGCGCCAACCTCGCACCAGGATGTTGGTGCGCCAAGGCTCCGGCACCACTTTGGTCCGACGGATCGGCGGCGTGGCTTTCAGGCACACGCGCCCTTCGGCATCGACCGCGAGCATTTCGGCGTCTTGCAGTTCTTCGGCACTGTTGAGGGTCAACCGGCGGCCGACCGACGCTTGGGCGGCGTCGGTCGGCGCGTCAAAGGTCGACGACGACAAGCGTTCGTGCAGTTCGCTGAAAGACTTGCAGCCCGCCAGTTCGGCGCGCTGCTCAGCGGTCATCGGGAGATGCGCCAGGTACTCTTGCAGAGTCTCTGGCGTGGCTTGGGAATTACTCATCGGCAGGCAACTGATAGCTCCAGGTCTCGGTCAGGACTTGTTCAGTCTTGGCCGGTTCCGGTGTGGCTGGGGCAGCTTCTGGCTGCTTGGTTTCCTTGTCTTTCGCGTCTTTCTTGGCTTGTTTCTCGTGTTGCTTGGCCAGCACTTTGTCGGCTTTGAGCACGTGGCTCGAATCCTTCTCCGGCTCAGGCTTGACGATGTCCTGCACCAGGGCCGCACGCATCTCGGTCGGCTTGCCGGCGTCCTTGATCTTCAGGCGCAGGGTCAAGCGCCAGCCTTTGGTGTGCTCGTTGTAGCGCACGCTGTTTTCGACCACTTCGGCGTTGTCGCCAACACTGACCTGGCTGCGCACCGCGGCATCCGCAGGCAGGGCCTTGAGGGACGGGCCTTCGAAGTCCACCAGATAAGCCACGCTGCCATCCGGCTGACGGATCAGGTTGGACTGTTTCACATCACCAGTGGAACGCAGGGTCTGCTTGACCCAGGCGCTGTCGGCCGGGTGCAGGGATTTTTCGTCCATGGTCCAGTGCAGACGGTAGGCGACATCCAGCGGCTGGCCGACTTCCGGCAGTTTTTCCGGGCTCCAGAACGCAACGATGTTGTCGTTGGTTTCGTCGGCGGTCGGAATCTCAACCAGGTTGACGGTGCCCTTGCCCCAATCGCCTTCAGGCTCGATCCAGGCACTTGGGCGCTTGTCGTAGTTGTCGTCGAGGTCTTCGTAGTGGCTGAAATCGCGACCACGTTGCAGCAGGCCGAAACCTTTCGGGTTCTCGACGCTGAAGTTGCTCACCGACAGGTGTTTCGGGTTGTTCAGTGGGCGCCAGATCCACTCGCCGTTGCCGGCATGGATCGACAGACCGCTGGAATCATGCAGCTCACGGCGGTAATTGAGCACTTTGGACGGCTGGTTCGCGCCGAACAGGAACATGCTGGTCAACGGGGCAACGCCCAGCTTGCTGACCTTGTCGCGCAGGTACATCTGGGATTTCACGTCGACAATGGTGTCGGTGCCCGGACGCAGGGTCAGGCGATACGCGCCGGTGGCACGCGGGGAATCCAGCAGGGCAAAGATCACCAGCTGTTTTTCACCCGGCTTCGGACGTTCGATCCAGAACTCGGTGAACCGCGGGAATTCTTCACCGGACGGCAACGCGGTGTCGATCGCCATGCCACGGGCGGACAAGCCATAGGCCTGGCCCTTGCCGACGACGCGGAAGTAGCTCGCGCCGAGCATGGTCATGATTTCGTCTTGCTTGTCGGCCTTGTTGATCGGGTACAGCACACGGAAACCGGCATAACCCAGCTGTTCGGTGGCTTTTGGATCAAGCTTCATGTCGCCGAAATCGAAACGCGTTGGGTCGTATTTGATTTCGTTGACGCTGTCGGCCGTGACTTCGTTGATTTTCACCGGTGTATCAAAGTGCATACCCTGGTGATAGAAGGACAGCTTGAACGGCGTGTTCTGGTCGGCCCACTCAGCTTTTTCGTTGCGGAAACGAATCTTCTGGTAATCGGCGAATTTCATTTCGCGGAATTCGTTCGGCAGATTGCTGCGCGGCGCTTCGTATTTCTGCCCGGCCAGCTCTTTAGCCTTGGCCGACACATCATCCAGACTGAATGCCCACAGTTGACCCGCGCCGAACAGGCAAAACAGGGCAGAGCCCGTCACCAGTGCGTTTCGTAACCGTTTGGCAGACAATTTTGGTGCATTACAGGGACTAACAATCACGAGCAACCCTCGCCGAAAACAGATCAAAAAACCAACGGCCAGCTATCTATATGCCAGGTTGGCGAGCATTGTTCCGACTCCCCTGGGTCAAAATGATTCCCCATTGGTGATCGGACAAGTCTCTACCTAAGTCAAAAATGGACCAAACAACGCTGATCCCCGTAGCGCGCGATTATCTAGTAGCCTGCGAGACAACGCATCAGGGGCGACCAAGTATTTGTAGTGAAATCCTGCGTTTTTAGGCATTAAAAGTCGTTTTTAATACATTCATGTCTGAAGCAGGAAGGTCACAGGGCCATCATTGACCAAATGCACCTGCATATCGGCGCCAAAACGCCCGGACCCCACCTTGCCATGCAATTGTTGCGCTTGTAACAGCAAATGTTCGAAAAGCGCCGCTCCCAGCGCCGGAGGGGCCGCCGTGGAGAAGCTCGGCCGCAGCCCGCTCTTGGTATCCGCCGCGAGAGTGAACTGCGACACCAGCAGCAAACCGCCGTCGATGTCCTTCAAGGACAAGTTCATCTTGCCCTCGTCATCGCTGAACACCCGATAGTTAAGCAGCTTGTGCAGGAGTTTGTCGGCGCTCTCGGGCGTATCGCCCGGCTCGACGGCCACCAGCACCAGCAACCCCTGGTCGATGGCCCCGACAACCTCGCCTGCGACCTCGACCCGGGCGCCACGCACCCGTTGCAACAGGCCCTTCATGCTTCTTCAGGCGGCAAGTCAAGCAAACGGCGCGCCATCTCGCCAGTCGCACGCACCAGCGCATCGGTGATTCCAGGCTCGGAGGCCGCATGGCCCGCCTCGCGAATCACCTGCAGCTCGCTGTTAGGCCAGGCCTGATGCAGCTCCCAGGCGTTATCCAGCGGGCAGATCATATCGTAGCGGCCGTGGATGATTACGCCAGGCAGGTGCGCGATCTTGTGCATGTCGCGGATCAGTTGGTTGGGCTCCAGGAAGGAGTTGTTGGTGAAGTAGTGGCACTCGATCCGCGCGATGGACAGCGCACGCTGCGGCTCGGAAAACCGCTCCACATGCTGCGGGCTCGGGCACAGGCCGAGCATGCGCCCTTCCCAACCGGACCAGGCCTTGGCCGCGTGCATCTGGGCGATCTGGTCGTTGCCGGTGAGGCGCTTGTGGTAGGCCGCGATCATGTCGTGGCGCTCATCGGCCGGGATCGGCGCGATGTAGTCCTGCCAGTAATCCGGGAACAAGCGGCTCGCGCCTTCCTGGTAGAACCAATGGATGTCTTGCGGGCGGGCAAGGAAAATCCCGCGCACGATCAGGCCAAGCACGCGCTCGGGGTGGGTTTGCGCATAGGCCAGGGCCAGGGTCGACCCCCAGGAGCCGCCGAACAGCACCCACTTGTCGATGCCCAGGTGTTCGCGGATGCGCTCAAGGTCGGCGACCAGGTCCCAGGTGGTGTTGTTTTCCAGGCTCGCGCGCGGCGTGGAACGCCCGCAGCCGCGCTGGTCGAAGGTGACGATGTGATAGAGGTTCGGGTCGAAATAGCAGCGGCTGTTGGCATCGCAACCCGCGCCGGGACCGCCGTGGATGAAGACGACGGGCAAACCTTCGGGGGAGCCACTTTCATCGACGTACAGAGTATGCGTGTCATCGACGGCCAGATCGTGCCGGGCGTAGGGTTTGATCTGCGGAAACCAAGTCTGCATTGCGCGCTCCGTAAGGGGTCGAGTTCATCCCTGGGGGGACGTCTATTATTTTGCCGTCTGGCACTATAAACCCGAATTGTGCAATGAGCATGTCCTTGCGCGCTTAGACCTGTGTCAGCCCTTCGCTCCTGAGGTAATGCAGCAGGTGAGTGTAGAGTTGATCCACCTCCGCCACCTGCCCACGCGCCCGCAGGCAACCGTGCACCAGGCCTTTGCCGGGATACAGGAGCGTGTTGACGCCTGCGGCCTGCAAGCGTTCGGCGTACAGCCTGCCGTCGTCGCGCAACGGGTCGAATTGGGCTACGGCGATGAAGGCCTTGGGTAAACCCCTGAATGTTTCGGCACGCAACGGCATGGCATAGGGTGAGGATTGTGCCCCGTCTGATAGATACAAGGCCAAGTAGGCGTCGGTATCAGCCGTACTCAGCAACGGCGCATCCGCGCAATCACGCCGGGACGGCAAATCCGCCGCCCCGCCCAACCCTGGGTAAATCAGCACTTGCGCCAATGGCAACGGCTGCCCGTGGTCGCGCAACCCCAGGCATAACGCCGCCGCCAGGTTGCCACCGGCACTGTCCCCCGCCACCACCAGACGCTGACGGTTGATGGCATACGGCCCCTGCCCCGCCTGGATCGCCTGCCACACGCTGCGGCAATCGTCGTACGCCGCCGGGAACGGGTATTCAGGGGCCAAGCGGTAGTCGATGGCGATCACCAGCACCTGGAGCGCACTGGCCAATTCGAAGCAGATGAAGTCGTGGGAATCCAAACCGCCGACGACCCAGCCGCCGCCGTGCATATAAAGAAGGCACGGCCAGCCGTCGGATGGGGTGGTTGGGGTGGGCAGGTAGCTGCGGATGCCGACGCCACCCAGATTGGAGTCCGCAACCGTCAGCCCCTGGGGCGGTGATGGGGTGAACGCCTGGCACATGCGGTTGTAGTTCTGGCGCAGGCCGGCCAGGGAGGTGTCGGTGTTGGTGAAAGATTCGGTCTTATCCACAAAGGCGAGCATTTGCGCAGAAATCGGGTAGTCGGCCATGCATCAGTCTCCCTGACACTTGAGAGCAAATGTGGGCGCAGGCAAGCCAGCTCCCACAGGGGGGGCTCAGGGCTTGAGGCTGGCTTGTACGGCTGCCACGCCATCCTGGCCATCAAACGCCGTGACCCCGGCCAACCAACGCTGCACATCCTCGGGATGATCGCGCAGCCACTGCCTGGCCACATCCTGCGGCGATTGGCGCTCCATGATCGGCACCATCAACTGGCTTTCCTGGGCGGCGGTGAAGGTGAGGTTCTGCAACAGGCGATTGGCATTCGGGCAGCGCTCGGCGAAGTCCGGTGCGGTGACGGTGGACACCGTGGCGCGGCCTTCGTCGGGGCCGAATACGTCTTCACTGCCGGTGAGGTAGGCCATCTGCAGGTTGATGTTCATCGGGTGCGGGGTCCAACCGACAAAGACCACGAATTCCTTGCGATTCACCGCGCGCTGCACCGCCGCCAGCATGCCCGCCTCGCCGGAAGCGACCAACTTGAAGCCGCCAAGGCCAAAGCGGTCGGTGTCGATCATTTTCTGGATGTCGGTGTTGGCGCCGCTGCCGGGCTCGATGCCGTAGATCTTGCCGCCCAGCTTATCCTTGAAACGCGAGATGTCGGCGAAGGTCTTCAGCCCGGCGTCCGCCACGTACTGCGGCACCGCCAGGGTGGCCTGGGCGTCGGCCAGGCTGGGGGTATCGAAGACCTTGACCTGCTTGGCCGCGAGGAACGGTGCGATATTGTTGTCCATCGCCGGTTTCCAGTAGCCGAGGAAAACATCCAGGCGCTTGTCGCGGATGCCGGCAAAGATGATCTGCTGTACGGCGCTGGTCTGCTTGCTGTCGTAGCCCAGGCCGTTGAGCAGCACATCGGCCATGCCGGAGGTGGCCACCACATCGGTCCAGCTGACCACGCCCATGCGGATGGTTTTGCAGGAAGCCGGCTCGGCGGCCATGGCTTGCGCACTGAGCAGTGCGGCGCCGATCAAGCTCAACAAGGTTTTTTGCATGGGGGTGGTCTCACTCGGCTGTTGTTATTGCACAACCTTACCCAGTGAGACCTGGGTGAACACGAACTGGGGCGACGGGCAGTTGCACTGGGGCGACTGTAAGGCCGTCATCGCAGGCAAGCCAGCGCCCACCTTTGACTGCATTCCAAAGGTGGAACTCGGTCAACTGTGGGAGCTGGCTTGCCTGCGACAGCGATTTCAGCCGTAACGCTGTTGCCCCCAGGCCAACAACCGTTCCAGCAACTGCTTGAGCACCACCCGCGTCGGCTCAGCCAGATCCGCCCGATACCGAAACGGCTCGACCTCTTCCATGTACGTGCACTGCCCCAACTCCAGCTGCACCGCATGAATGTCCTGCGCCGGGTTGCCGTAGTGACGGGTGATGTGCCCGCCCTTGAAGCGCCCGTTCAGCACGTGGGTGTATTGCGGATGCTCGGCGCAGATGGCTTCCAGCTGGCTGGCCAGCGCGGGGTCGCAAGCGGCGCCGTTGAAGGTGCCGAGGTTGAAGTCCGGCAGCTTGCCGTCGAACAGGTGCGGGATCACCGAGCGGATCGAGTGGGCATCGAAGAGCAAGGCGTAGCCGAACTCGGCCTTGAGCCGCGTCAGTTCGTCTTGCAGGGTCTGGTGGTACGGGCCCCAGATCTGCTCGAGATAGGTGGCGCGCTCGGCCTTGCTCGGTTCCAGGCCTTCACGGAACAGCGGCACGCCGTCGAACAGCGTCGCCGGGTACAGCCCGGTGGTGGCACCGACGTACAGCGGCTTGTCGTCGGACGGGCGGTTCAGGTCGATCACAAAGCGCGAATATTCGGCAGCCAGGGTGCTGGCGCCGAGGTCCTCGGCAAAGTCATACAGCGTCGGGATATGCCAGTCAGTGTCCGGCAGGCTTTGCGCCTCGGGGATCAGCCCGGCCGCCACCGCAGGCGTCAGGCGCAGGCCGGCGTGGGGCATGCTGATCAGCAGCGGCACGCGGCCTCGTTTGAAGTTCAGAACCTTATCCACAGCATTGCTCCTTAGACGGTGACGTCGACGCCATGGCGCACGACGCGTTTATCCAGCTCGCCGCCCAGCCAGTAAGCCAGGTCGGCCGGGCGATCAATCTGCCAGGCGACAAAGTCGGCGACCTTGCCTACTTCCAACGAACCGTGGGTATCGCCCATGCCCAGGGCGGTGGCCGCGTGCTGGGTGACGCCGGCCAGGGCTTCTTCCGGGGTCATGCGGAACAGGGTGCAGGCCATGTTCAGCATCAGGCGCACCGACAACGCCGGCGAGGTGCCGGGGTTGAGGTCGCTGGCGATGGCGATCTTCACACCGTGTTTGCGCAGGGCATCCATCGGCGGCAATTGGGTCTCCCGCAGGAAGTAGAACGCGCCCGGCAGCAACACGGCGACGGTGCCGGCGGCGGCCATGGCGATGGCGTCTGCTTCGGTCATGAATTCCAGGTGATCCGCCGACAACGCCTGGTAACGCGCCGCCAGGCTGGAACCATGCAGTGACGAGAGCTGCTCGGCATGCAGCTTGACCGGCAAGCCCAGTTGTTGCGCGACCTTGAACACGCGCTCCACCTGCTCGGTGGAAAACGCCAGGTATTCGCAGAACGCATCCACCGCGTCAACCAGCCCTTCCGCCGCCAGGGCCGGCAGCATTTCGCCGCAGATGTGCTCGATGTAGTCGTCGGCGCGGTCCTTGTACTCCGGCGGCAACGCATGGGCCGCCAGGCAGGTGGCACGCACGCTGACCGGCAGTGCCTCGCCGAGGCGACGGGCCACCCGCAGCATCTTGCGTTCATTGGCCAGGTCCAGGCCGTAGCCGGACTTGATCTCCACCGTGGTCACACCGTCGCGCAACAAACTGCGCAGGCGTTTGTGGCTGCTGTCGAACAGCTCATCTTCGCTGGCGGCACGGGTGGCGCGCACGGTGCTGGCAATACCGCCACCCTTGGCGGCGATCTCGGCGTAACTCACGCCTTCAAGGCGCTGCTCGAATTCGCCGCTGCGATTGCCGCCGAACACCGTGTGGGTGTGGCAGTCGATCAACCCGGGGGTCACCCAGGCGCCTTGCAGGTCATGGATAGCGCTGTAGTCCGCTGCGGGCACGTCGCTGCGTGGGCCGATCCATTCAATCAGCGATCCTGCCGTGACCAGAGCCCCATCCTCGATGATCGAGTATTTGCCGTGGGCCAGGGTCGCAATGTGGCAGTGTTGCCATAGCGTTTTCATCAACGCCTCCGTCAGTGGTCGGTGAAACTCATCCCTGTGGGAGCTGGCTTGCCATCGCCAGTGCTGCCGTGTTGCAGCCACGCTGGGGCTCGACAGCTCCCACACATTACAGGCTCGGCAGCAACTGGGCCGGCAGCAGCTCGTTGAGGCAGCGGCTGGCGAGCAGTTCGCTGGCGGCGATGATGTCCGGCGCGAAAAAGCGGTCCTTATCGTAGAACGCCACTTTGCTGCGCAGGATGCCACGCGCCTGTTCCAGCTTCGGCGAGGTTTTCAGGCCTTCGCGCAGGTCCAGGCCCTGGCATGCGGCCAACCACTCCACGGCCAGGATGCCACGGGTGTTCTCGGCCATTTCCCACAGACGCTTGCCGGCAGCCGGGGCCATGGATACGTGGTCTTCCTGGTTGGCGGAGGTCGGCAGGCTGTCGACGCTGTGGGGATGGGCCAGTGCCTTGTTTTCGCTGGCGAGTGCGGCGGCAGTCACCTGGGCGATCATGAAGCCGGAGTTGACCCCGCCATTGCCGACCAGGAACGGCGGCAGTTGGGACATGTGCTTGTCCATCATCAACGAGATGCGGCGCTCACTGAGGGAGCCGATTTCAGCGATGGCCAGCGCCATGTTATCGGCGGCCATGGCCACCGGCTCGGCGTGGAAGTTACCGCCGGAAATCACGTCGCCTTCGGCGGCGAACACCAGCGGGTTATCCGACACGGCATTGGCTTCCACCACGAGCACTTCGGCTGCCTGGCGCAACTGGGTCAGGCAGGCGCCCATGACTTGCGGCTGGCAGCGCAGGGAGTACGGGTCCTGGACCTTGTCGCAGTTCTGGTGCGACTGCGACACCTGGCTGCTTTCGCCCAGCAGGTCGCGATAGGCCGCGGCCGCATCGATCTGCCCCCGCTGGCCACGCGCCGCGTGGATACGTGGGTCGAACGGCGAGCGCGAACCCAGCACCGCTTCCACGGTAAGGCCGCCGCAGGCGAGTGCGCCGGCAAACAGGTCTTCGCCTTCGAACAGGCCGCGCAGGGCATACGCGGTAGACACCTGGGTGCCGTTGAGCAGCGCCAGGCCTTCTTTGGCGGCGAGGGTCAACGGGGTCAGACCGGCGACTTTGAGCGCGTCGCTGGCTTGCAGCCATTCGCCCTTGTAGCGCGCCTTGCCTTCGCCCAGCAGCACCAGGGACATGTGCGCCAACGGCGCCAGGTCGCCGGAAGCCCCCACCGAGCCTTTCAACGGAATGTGCGGATACACCTCGGCGTTGATCAGCGCGATCAACGCGTCGATCACCTGGCGACGAATCCCGGAGAAGCCCCGGCTGAGGCTGTTGACCTTGAGCACCATGACCAGCCGCACCAGCGCATCGCTGATCGGCTCGCCCACACCGGCGGCATGGGACAGCACCAGGGACCGCTGGAGGTTTTCCAGGTCTTCACTGGCGATACGGGTCGATGCCAGCAGGCCGAAACCGGTGTTGATACCGTAGGCGGTGCGGTTCTCGGCGAGAATCTGCTCGACACACGCCACGCTGGCTTCGATCTGCGCCGAGGCGCTGTTATCCAGGCTGAGGGTCACCGGCTGCTGGTAGATGGCCCGCAGTTGGGCAAGGCTCAGTTGGCCGGGGATCAGGTTTAGCGCAGTCACATTCCTACTCCTTTGAATTGTTTTTAGTGCAAATCGGGTAATGCGGTGTCTTTGAGCAACTGGGCGGCAGCGGCAATATCCGGCGCCAGCCAGCGATCCTGCTCATAGGCTGGGACGACTTCACGCAGCAAGCGCCAGGCGCGGTCGGTGCCGGCGCCGAAGCGCCGGTCCTTGAGGAATTCAAACGCCTGGGCCGCCAGCAGGTACTCGATGGCAAGGATCTGGGTGACGTTGGCCAGCACCTGGTGCAGCTTGAGTGCGGCGTTGGTGCCCATGCTCAAGTGGTCTTCCTGCAGGCCCGAGGTGACGAAATTGTCGAGCACCGCCGGTTGCGCCAGCTGGCGGTTCTGCCCGCACAGGGACGCGGCGACGTACTGCACGATCATCATCCCGGAATTGACCCCGGGGTTACTGACGAGAAACGCCGGCAAGCCGCTGACATGGGGGTTGATCAGGCGGTCCAGGCGACGCTCGGCCACCGAGCCGATCTCGGCCATGGCGATGGCGAGCATATCCGCCGCCAGCGCGACCGACTGACCGTGGGGGTTGGCCTGGGATACGACGCGGTAATTCTCCGGCGTGCCGAGCAGCAGCGGGTTGTCGGTGGCACTGTTGAGTTCGGTTTCGATCTGGCGCGTGGCGTGCTCGACTTGATCGCGGGCGGCGCCGTGGATCTGCGGGATCGAGCGGATGCTCAACGCGTCCTGGGTGCGCAGGCCTTTGCTGCTGGCGATCACTTCACTGCCGTCGAGCAACGCGCGCAAATTGCTGCCGACGTGCTGCATGCCGGGGTGCGGCTTGAGGGCGATGATGTGCTCATCGAACGCGTCGATCTGGCCGCGCAGAGCCTCGAAACTCATGGCGCCGATGACGTCGGCCCATTGCAGTAAATGGTGCGCATCAGCCAGGGCCAGGCAGCTCAGGCCGGTCATGCACGGCGTGCCGTTGACCAGGCACAGGCCGTCCTTGGCGCCCAGCACCACCGGCTGCAAGCCTTCGGCGCTCAGGGCCTGTTGCGCCGGAACGATCTGCCCGCGATAGCTCACCGTGCCGACACCCAGCAGCGCCACGCCGACATGGGCCATATGGGTCAGGTAACCCACCGAACCCTGGGACGGCACTTGCGGCGTGATGCCGTGGTTGAGCAGTGCCAGCAACGCGTGCACCACCTGCGGGTGCAGGCCGGATTTGCCCTGGCTGTAATTGATGATGGCGGCGCAGATGATCGCGCGGGTCTGCTCGTCGCTGAGCACCGGGCCGACGCCGCAGGCGTGGCTGAGCAGGGTGTTGCGAGACAGCTGGCTGAGTTGCTCGCCGGCGAGCGAGACATTGCACAACGCGCCCAGGCCGGTGTTCACCCCGTAGGCACGCTCGCCGCTGGTGACGATGCGCTGCACGATGGCTTGGGCGTTGTCGATGCGTGCCCAGGCCTGGCCGGAGAGTTCGAGGACCGCACCGTGGCGGGCGACGGCGACCACGTCCTGCCAGTGCAATGGCGTATCCGCGATAGTGATTTTTGTTGGCTGGGACATCTTCATACCTTCGTTGATTCTTGTGCAGCGTTGCCGACGTCTTCGCGAGCAAGCCCGCTCCCACAGGGGGAATGCATTCCAAGTGTGGGAGCGGGCTTGCCCGCGAAGAGGCCAGCAGCCGCACCGCATTTCTTGGCTCAGACCACCGCCGCCCGCCGCTGAACAAATCGGTCCACATACTCATCCGCCGGCGAATGCAGGATCTCCCGTGGCGTGCCGACCTGGATCAGCCTGCCGTCCTTGAGGATCGCAATGCGGTTGCCGATGCGCACAGCCTCGTCGAGGTCGTGGGTGATAAACACGATGGTTTTGTGCAGGGTCTTTTGCAGCTCCAGCAACTGATCCTGCATCTCGGCGCGGATCAGCGGGTCGAGGGCGCTGAACGCTTCGTCCATCAGGATGATGTCGGTGTCGGCCGCCAATGCGCGGGCCAGGCCGACGCGCTGGCGCATGCCGCCGGAGAGCTGGTGCGGGTATTTGTTTTCATAGCCCTTCAGGCCCACGGTCTCGATCCAGTGCAGGGCGCGATCAACGCAGACCTGCTTGCTTTCGCCACGCACTTTCAGGCCGTAGGCAACGTTGTCGAGCACGCTCTTGTGGGGCAGCAGGCCGAAGCTCTGGAACACCATGCTGATCTTGTGGCGACGGAATTGACGCAGGGCGTCCATGTCCAGTTGCAGGATGTCTTCGCCGTCCACCAGGATCGCGCCGCTGGTGGGGTCGATCAGGCGGTTGAAGTGGCGCACCAGGGTGGATTTGCCGGAGCCCGACAGGCCCATGATCACGAAGATCTCGCCGGTGCCGATGCTCAGGGACAAGTCGTTCACGCCGACCACGCAGCCGGTTTCGGCCAGCACCTGGTCCTTGGTCTTGCCCTGGCTGATCAACGACAGCGCCTCCTTGTCACGGGCGCCGAAGATCTTGAAGACGTTTTTAACTTCGATTTTGCTGACAGTAGTCATTTGCTCGCCTCATGCCGTGGACGACCATAGGCCTGGGTAATGCGGTCGATGACCACTGCGAGAATCACGATCGCCAGGCCGGCTTCAAGGCCACGCCCGACGTTGAGGGTCTGGATGCCGACGAGTACGTCTTCACCCAAGCCACGGGCACCGATCATCGAGGCGATCACCACCATCGACAGGGCCATCATGGTGGTCTGGTTGATCCCGGCCATGATGCTAGGCAGCGCCAGCGGCAGTTGCACGCCGAACAGTTGCTGCCAGCGGTTGGCACCAAAAGCGTTGATGGCTTCCATGACTTCGCCGTCGACCTGGCGGATGCCCAGATCGGTCAGGCGGATCAGCGGTGGCGCGGCGTAGATCACCGTGGCGAAAATCGCCGGGACCTTGCCCAGGCCGAACAGCATCAGTACCGGGATCAAGTACACGAAGCTGGGCATGGTCTGCATGATGTCCAGCAGTGGCATCAGCACCGAACGCAGGCGATTGCTGCGTGCCGAGAGGATGCCCAGCGGAATGCCGATCAGCACCGAGATCACCGTGGCGACCATCATCAGCGCGAGGGTCTGCATCAGCTTGTCCCACAGGCCGACCGCCCCCACCAGAAACAGCAAACCGACGATCACCGCCGTGGTCACGACCTTGCGCGTGGCGTGCCAGGCGACAGCGCCGACGATGGCCAGCATCAGCCACCAGGGCGCCGTGCGCAGCAGCCCTTCCAGGTTGACGATGGCCCACAACAGGGTGTCGGAGATGTGCCGGAACACATCGCCGTAGTTGGTGACCAGTGAGTCCACCCAACCGTTGACCCAGTCGGCGATGGAAAACGTAAAACTCTCAGGAAACATAGCGTGCTCTCGATCCAATGGGTTGTAGCCAGGCGCCCGGCTGACCTCTCAGGGTAGCCGGGCACGCTTGACCTACAAGGCCGCGTCGATTTTCTTGGCTGCGTCTTCACTCACCCAGGCGTGCCAGACTTCAGGATGTTCCTTGAGGAAGATCTTCGCCAGTTTCGGCGACTCAATTCGTTCCTTGGCCATGCGCCCCAGGTTCTGGTTCAGCAGGTCGATTGGCAGGTTGACCTTTTCCAGCACGGCCACCAGTTCCGGGGCCTGCTCGTGGAAGGTCTTGGACAGGCCGACCTTGATGCTCACGCTTTTATCCACGCCGGGTTTTTCTTCCAGCTTGACCAGATCGACCTGGCCCATCAGCGGCGTTGGCGACCAGTAGTAGAACAGGATCGGCTCGCCACGCTTGTAGCTCGACAACACCGCCGCATCCAGCGCCGGGCCGGTACCCGGGCGGAAGTTGGTGTAGGTGCTTTCCAGGCCGTAGCTCTTGAGCATTTCGCTGTTGTCCAGCTCACAGGTCCAACCGGCCGGGCAGTTGTAGAAACGGCCTTTGGACGGTTCTTCCTGGTCCTTGAACACGGCGGCGTACTTGGCCAGGTCGGCGATGTTTTTCAGGCCCGGGGCCTTGGCTTCCAGCTTGCGCTTGGCGTCGCCTTCAATCACGTAGCGCGGCACGTACCAGCCTTCGATAGCCCCCACCACCGGGGCGCCGACGCCGACGACTTTGCCGGCCTTCTCGGCCTTGTTCCAGACTTCGCTGCGGCCCACCCATTCTTCGGCAAACACTTGGATGTCGTTGCTGCTCAGGGCGTTTTCCATGGTGATGGAGTTGCCTGGCAGGCTGTCGGTTTTGCAGTCGTAGCCTTTTTCCAGCACGGTTTGCAGGATGTCGGTTAGCAACATGCCGCTTTCCCAGTTCAGCCCGGCGAACTTCACCGGCTTGCCAGACTCGCACCAGCCGGCTGCCTGGGCACCGGCTGATGCCAGCACGCCAGCAGAGAACAAGGTGGCCAACAGGGTCTTATGCATTTTCATTGTTGTGACGCTCCCAATCTTGAAATGGATTACGGCAGTCAGTAGGCATCCAGCCATGTCCACGTCCCATCAGGCTTGTGCAACCAGCCCGTTTGTCGTCGTTGGTGCAGCGCCCTGCTCTACCGGCAGGATCAATTGATCGGGCACGCTGCCGTGCCATTTTTTCGCACACACGTAATACAGGGCGGCGGGCAGTACCAGGCCGATGATCCAGGAAATATCCACGTCACCCAGGGCGGCCACCAGGGGGCCGGTGTAGAACTTGGTGGAGATGAACGGCAACTGCACCAGCACACCGAACACATAGACGCTGATACCCAGCAGGTTCCAGCGACCGTAGCGGCCATTGGGGTCGGCCAGCGCCGGCACGTCATAGCGCTCGCGGGTGATGCAGTAGTAGTCCACCAGGTTGATCGCGCTCCAGGGCGTGAAGAACGCCAGCAGGAACAAGATGAACGACTTGAACGCGCCGAGGAACGAGTGCTGGCCGAGCAGTGCGATCAGGGTCGCCGTACCCACGATGGCCAGCACAAACACCAGGCGCTGCAGGCGCGTGACCTCCAGGCGACCACGAAAGCCGCTGATGATGGTCGCGATGCACATGAAGCTGCCGTAGGAGTTCAGCGTGGAGATGGTCACCTTGCCGAACGCGATGCTGAAGTACAACAGCGCAGCCGTGGCACCCGTGCCGCTCAAGCCGACAATGTAGGCCACTTCATGCCCGGCGAACTGGCCGTTGGACATGGCGGCGGCAAACACGCCGAGGATCATCGCCACCTGGGCGCCGATCACCGAACCTGCGCCAGCGGCGAGGAAGGTTTTCACCGACGACGTGCGGCTTGGCAGGTAACGCGAGTAGTCCGCCACGTAAGGGCCGAAGGCGATTTGCCAGGACGCCGCGAGCGACACCGCGAGCAAAAAGCTGCTCCAGCTGAAGTGACGGATTTGCAGGAGTGCACCCACGTCCGTCTGGCCCATCAGGCGGCTGAACAGATAAACAAAGGCGATCACCCCAATGACGCTGGCGACGCGGCCGATGAAGTGAATCACCCGGTAACCGAGCACCGTGACCAGCACGATGACACTGGCGAAGATCAGGATGCCGACGCTGTCGCTGACGCCAAACAACTGGCCCAGCGCCTGGCCGGACAGCACGGTGCCGGTGGCGGTGAACCCGAGGTACATCAGGCACACCAGCACAATCGGAATCGCCGCGCCGTACACCCCGAACTGCACCCGGCTGGAGATCATCTGCGGCAGGCCCAACTTGGGCCCTTGCGCCGCATGCAACGCCATCACGCCACCGCCGATCAGTTGGCCGATCAACAGACCGATCAACGACCAGAACACATCACCGCCCAGCACCACGGCCAGGGCCCCGGTGACAATCGCGGTGATCTGCAGGTTGGCCCCCATCCACAGGGTGAATTGGCTGAACAGACGACCGTGTCTTTCCGCTTCCGGGATGTAGTCGATCGAACGTTTCTCGATCAACGGGGTGGTGTCATTTGCAGCCATGTCGGTTCAACCTCTGGTGGATTGTTATCTAGATCAGCGCAGATCAAATGTGGGAGCGGGCTTGCTCGCGAATACGGTGGGTCGGCTACAGATGCATTGACTGAAAGTCCGCTTTCGCGAGCAAGCCCGCTCCCACAAAAGCCCGCTCCCACATTGGGTTACTTGATCATCGGAAGATTGAGGCCCTGCTCTTTGGCGCAGTCGATCGCGATCTGGTAACCGGCATCGGCGTGACGCATCACTCCGGTCGCCGGGTCGTTGTGCAGCACGCGGGCAATCCGCTCGGCCGCTTCGTCGGTGCCGTCGCAGACGATCACCATGCCGGAGTGCTGGGAGAAGCCCATGCCCACACCGCCGCCGTGGTGCAGCGAAACCCAGGTCGCGCCGCTGGCGGTATTGAGCAAGGCGTTGAGCAGTGGCCAGTCGGACACAGCGTCGGAACCGTCCTGCATGGCTTCGGTTTCACGGTTCGGGCTGGACACCGAGCCGGAGTCGAGGTGGTCACGGCCGATCACCACCGGCGCCGACAGCTCGCCGCTGCGTACCATTTCGTTGAACGCCAGGCCGAGTTTGGCGCGCTGGCCCAGGCCAACCCAGCAGATGCGCGCCGGCAGCCCCTGGAAGCTGATGCGCTCGCGGGCCATGTCCAGCCAGTTGTGCAGGTGGGCGTCGTCGGGGATCAGCTCTTTGACTTTGGCGTCGGTCTTGTAGATGTCCTGCGGGTCGCCGGACAGGGCCGCCCAGCGGAACGGGCCGATGCCACGGCAGAACAGTGGGCGGATGTAGGCCGGGACGAAGCCAGGGAAGTCGAAGGCATTTTCCACGCCTTCTTCCTGGGCCATCTGACGGATATTGTTGCCGTAGTCGAAGGTCGGAATGCCTTGTTTCTGGAAGTCCAGCATGGCTTTGACATGCACGGCCATCGACTGTTTGGCGGCCTTGATCACGGCGGCCGGTTCGGTCTTGGCGCGGGCGCGGTATTCGTCCCATGTCCAGCCGGCGGGCAGGTAGCCGTTGAGTGGGTCGTGGGCGCTGGTCTGGTCGGTGACCATGTCCGGGCGTACGCCGCGCTTGACCAGTTCCGGCAGGATTTCGGCGGCATTGCCCAGCAGCGCGATGGAGATCGCCTTGCCTTCCTTGGTGTATTTGGCAATGCGCGCCAGGGCGTCATCGAGGTCGGTGGCTTGCTCGTCGACGTAGCGGCTGGCCAGGCGGAAATCGATGCTGACCTGCTGGCACTCGATGTTCAGCGAGCACGCGCCGGCCAGGGTAGCCGCCAGCGGTTGTGCACCGCCCATGCCACCGAGGCCGGCGGTGAGCACCCAGCGGCCGGTCAGGTCGCTGTTGTAATGCTGGCGCCCGGCCTCGACGAAGGTTTCGTAGGTGCCCTGGACGATGCCCTGGCTGCCGATGTAGATCCAGCTGCCGGCGGTCATCTGGCCGTACATGGCCAGGCCCTTGGCATCCAGTTCGTTGAAGTGTTCCCAGCTGGCCCAGTGCGGCACCAGGTTGGAGTTGGCGATCAGTACGCGCGGGGCGTTGCTGTGGGTCTTGAACACGCCGACCGGCTTGCCGGATTGCACCAGCAGGGTTTCGTCGTCGTTCAGGTTGGTGAGGCTTTCGACGATCTGGTCGTAGCACTCCCAGTTGCGCGCCGCACGGCCAATGCCACCGTACACCACCAGTTCTTTCGGGTTCTCGGCCACTTGTGGGTCGAGGTTGTTCATCAGCATGCGCAGCGGCGCTTCAGTCAGCCAGCTTTTGGCGGTGAGCTTGTTACCGTGGGCGGCGCGGATTTCTACGTCACGGTATTTAGTAGGCTTGGTCACAACAAGAACTCCTCAGCGATCGATGCGCATACCTGATTGGTGCGAAGCGGACTCTTACGCACACATCTTTACTTGTACATACAAGCATATGCAATCGAGCGGCCAACTTGCTGAGGGAGCTGTTGAGAATTTTTTGGAAAGAGCGTGCGAGCCTTGGAAATTAAGGCTTCCGCGTTGGATGAAATTTCTTACGGGGGAGTTTTGTGGCGGGGGATAGTTGTCTTGCCCGCATGGCTTTGCGCCATGCTGGGGCGTTCGGTAACAAGTTGGTGCGCCGGTTGGAAACAGATCGAATGAACAGCGGGAAACAAATGTGGGAGCTGGCTTGCCTGCTCCCACACTTTTAACCGCGTGCGGTCAGTTCGATGATGCAGCTGCGGCCGCTGACGGCGATGTCCAGCAGGCCGGCGTTACCGTCGATTTGCAGGCAATCGTGATGGCCTAGCTTGTGATCCAGCACCTTCACTTCATCAGCGACACTGAACACCAGCACCGTCTGCGCCGTGCTGAAAAACCGCTGCTCGCCGTCGATCCACTGCAACCGCGCGTGATAACGCTGTGGCGAATAGATCAGGTTGAAATCGCGGATCGGCCCGGTGATCAGGCGGCATGACACCTGGCTGTCACCCTTGAACGCAAACGCCTGCAGCGGCAACAAGCCACGCTGCTCCTCGCCATCGACGGTCAACACCATGCCAGCGCCCTGGATCACGGTAATCACGCGCTGGTAACCGGCGAAGGTGGAAAAGCCGCCCGACTCGCCAATATCGGCAATCGACAGGCGCCAGCCAAAACCGTCCAGGCCCTGGCCCGCATCACGGGTGATTTCTTCGGTGCTGCCGCCGCCGTTCTTCCACGGCATGCGCACGTAATCGGCGGCGCGCCAGACTTTGACTGCAGTCATTTGCTGAAACGTCCTTCGAGACTGTGGCGCGAGCCGGGGTGGATCAAACGTGCGGCGGTCACCGGCTGGCGGCCCGACCAGGTGCGGCGACGAATCAACAGGCAGGGTTCGCCGGGTTCGATTTGCAGCAACTTGCACTCGGAGGCGTCGGCAAGGATCGCCTCGACCACATGCTCGCCTTCGGTCAACGGTGCGACCTGGTTCAGATAGGCGTAGGGGGTTTGTTGGGTGAAATCCTGTTGCAGGTATTCCGGCGCTACCAGGGCATTGACGAAACGGTCTTCGATTTGCACCGGAATATCGTTTTCGAAGTGCACGATCAACGAGTGGAACACCCGCCCGCCTTCGCGCATTTCCAAGGCGACGGCGCGCTCGGAACCGGCGGCCTCTTCGCCCAGGTGGATGACCTGGCAGGTGTGCCGGTGACCGCGGGAGGCGATCTCGTCGGCAATGTTGTGCACTTCAAACAGCGCTGACTGACTCTTGGGTTCGGCGACGAACGTACCGACGCCTTGCATTCGCACCAGCAACCCTTCGGCGGTGAGCTCACGCAGGGCGCGGTTGATGGTCATGCGGCTGAAGCCCAGCTCGCTGACCAGTTCGCTCTCCGACGGCACGCGGTAATGGGGCGGCCAATTGCCGTTGAGGATCTGCTGGCTGATCATCTGTTTGACGCGGGCATACAAGGGCGCCGGACTTTCGTCCATGTGGGCAGCCAGCGAAGAGTTGGCGGGCGGAGTCGGCACAGGGAATCCTTGCAGGTGGAAAAGATGCATAGATTGCCGGAGTTTACCGAGCAGGCAAACGTCTGTATATGTATATACAAATAAACACACGACCGGGGTGCTCTGATCATGTCCGCTTTCTTTGCCGAACGCGCACTGCTGCCTAATGGATGGGCCAATGATGTACGTCTTGAAGTCAGCGCCGATGGCCTGCTGACAAAGGTTGCGGCCAATGCCAACGCAGACGGCGCCGAACGGCTGAGAGGCCCGGTTTTGGCGGGCATGCCGAACCTGCACTCCCACGCTTTCCAACGTGCGATGGCCGGTTTGGCCGAAGTGGCAGGCAACCCGAACGACAGTTTCTGGACCTGGCGCGAGCTGATGTACCGCATGGTCGGCAAGATCAGCCCAGAGCAATTGCAGGTGATCGCGCGCCAGCTGTATATCGAAATGCTCAAGGCCGGCTACACCTCGGTGGCCGAATTCCACTACGTGCACCATGACGTCAACGGCCAGCCGTATGCCGACCGTACCGAGTTGTCACGCCAGATCAGCCAGGCGGCGGCCAGCAGCGGCATCGGCCTGACGTTGCTGCCAGTGCTCTATACCCACTCCGGGTTTGGCGGCCAGGCACCGAATGAGGGCCAGCGACGGTTTATCAACAGCACTGAAAGCTATCTGGAACTGCAAGCGCGCCTGCAGCCCATCCTCGCCGCGCAACCGGCGCAGCAGTTGGGGCTGTGTTTCCACTCGCTGCGCGCGGTCACGCCGTCACAAATCAGCGCAGTGCTGAGCGCCAGCGACAAAGCCTGCCCGGTGCATATCCACATCGCCGAGCAACAGAAGGAAGTCGACGACTGCCTGGCCTGGAGCGGCAAGCGCCCGCTGCAATGGCTGTACGACAATGTTGCAGTGGATGAACGCTGGTGCCTGGTGCATGCCACTCATGCCGATGCGGATGAAGTCGCGCGCATGGCCAAGAGCCGGGCGATTGCCGGGCTGTGCCTGACCACTGAGGCGAACCTGGGTGACGGGATTTTCCCGGCGGTAGACTTTCTCGCGCAAGGCGGGCGCATGGGGATTGGTTCCGACAGCCATGTGTCGTTGAGCGTGGTGGAGGAATTGCGTTGGCTGGAATACGGCCAGCGCCTGCGGGATCAGCGGCGCAACCGTTTGTATCGCAGCGATCAACCGATGGTGGGCCGCACGCTGTTTGATGCGGCACTGGACGGCGGCGCACAGGCGCTGGGCCAACCGATTGGTCGATTGGAGGTGGGTAGACGCGCGGATTGGCTGGTGCTGGACGGCAATGATCCGTACCTGGCGACGGCGAGCGACGATGGCATTCTCAATCGCTGGTTGTTTGCCGGTGGGGATCGGCAGGTGCGGGATGTGCTGGTGAACGGGAAGTGGGTGGTGCGGGAGGGTCGGCACGCTGACGAAGAAGACAGCAATCGCGCATTCACCCAAGTACTGAAGGACCTGCTCGGTTAAAAAATGTGGGAGCGGGCTTGCTCGCGAAAGCGGTGGGTCAGACAAAATATCTGCGTCTGATACACCGCTTTCGCGAGCAAGCCCGCTCCCACAATTTGATCGACGGTGGTCTCGGGGTTATTGCGAGGTCTTGGCCATCTCTTTGTCCGACGTGCGCCAGATCAACCGAGTGGTGTCATACCCCTGCTGGCGCGCCCTGCTCAGCAGGTCTTCGCGGGTGTCGGCACTGACCGTCGGCGAGCGCGACAAGATCCACATGTAGCGCCGGCTCGGGCTGCCCACGATTGCGGTCTTGTAGTCATCGCTGACATACAGCACCCAGTAATCGCCCTTGGCGACGCCCGGCAGCAGCGATGTGAACCAGTTATTGAATTCGACCCAGAGCTTGTCGGTCTTGCCCGGCACTTGCGGCGTGGCCGTGCCCTTGGCTTCTTCCCACTTCCATTCGGTCGTCAGGCAGCGGTTGAACACCGACATGTCGCCATCCGGCAGCAGGGTGTAGCGGGCTTCGGACTGCGCGCAGTTGCGCTGGAAGTACATCGGCAATCGCGCCAACTCATACCAGGTGCCCTGGTAACGCTTGAGGTTGACGTTGTTCGCTGTCTTGGGTTGCAGATCATCGCCAGAATGGCTGGCGCAGCCCGCCAAAAACAGGCTGGCACAAAGGAACACAACAAAACGGATCATTCTTCTTCTCCCGCAGGCTCACGCCCCGGTTTACTTCAGGCCTTGCCCGGAAAACATCAGAACCTTGTCACCGGCATATTGCACGCTGATAAAGCTGGTTTTATCGCCCCAGGTGCAGCTGGACATGCCCAGTGCGCCGGAACAATCGGTCGGCTTACCCAACAGCGACTCCACCTCGGCCTTGGCCATGCCAGCCGACAGCTTTGCGTAATTTTCTTGGTTGACCTTGCTGCAAGCGGCCAACAGCACGCAAAAAGTCAGCAAGGCGAGACGGCGTAACGACATGGAAAAACTCCTGGAGGGACGAAGCAGCATGGGGGTCTGCCAGAAGCTTAGAAGGGAAAAGGGGTGTCTGGTTCCCGATGGGCAAAAACAAAAAAAACCCCGAAAACGCTGAAACGTTTCGGGGCTTTCTAGCCGACACAAAATCTTGTAGTGAGCGGGCTTGCCCGCGCTGCGGTACACCAGGCGCCTTAAGCTAACCTGACACACCGCCGCGCGGGGCAAGCCCGCGCACTACAAAGGTTACTTCTTGTGGTAGGCGGTTACACGCTCGACTTCTTCTTTCGAACCCAGGAACACCGCCACACGCTGGTGCAGGCCTTCAGGCTGGATGTCGAGGATGCGCTGATGGCCGTCGGTGGACGCGCCGCCCGCTTGCTCAACCAGGAAGGACATCGGGTTGGCTTCGTACATCAGGCGCAGTTTGCCTGGCTTGGATGGCTCGCGGCTGTCGCGTGGGTACATGAACAGGCCACCACGGGTCAGGATGCGGTGTACGTCGGCCACCATCGCGGCAACCCAGCGCATGTTGAAGTTTTTCTTCAGCGGGCCTTCTTCGCCAGCCATCAGCTCGCCCACGTAGCGGGTCACCGGCTCTTCCCAGTGGCGCTGGTTGGACATGTTGATCGCGAATTCCTGGGTCGATGCAGGAATGGTGATGTCTTCGTGGGTCAGCACGAAACTGCCCATTTCGCGGTCCAGGGTGAAGCCCTTGACGCCATCGCCCAGGGTCAACACCAGCATGGTCTGTGGGCCGTAGATCGCGTAACCGGCGGCAACCTGCTGGGTGCCGGGTTGCAGGAAGGCCTTCTCGTTCAGCGGCTCGTTCTGGCTCAGGTATTCGTTCGGGCAACGCAGTACCGAGAAGATGGTGCCGACCGGCGCGTTGATGTCGATGTTGGACGAACCGTCCAGTGGGTCGAATACCAGCAGGTACGCACCTTTCGGGTATTTGCCCGGAATCTGGTAGGCATTGTCCATTTCTTCGGACGCCATGCCGGCCAGGTGACCACCCCATTCGTTGGCTTCGAGCAGAATCTCGTTGGAGATCACGTCGAGTTTCTTCTGTACTTCGCCCTGCACGTTTTCAGTGCCCATGCTGCCCAGGACACCACCCAGTGCGCCTTTGGACACGGCGTGGCTGATTTCCTTGCAAGCACGCGCCACCACTTCGATAAGGAAGCGCAGATCGGCAGGCGTGTTGTTGCTGCGGGTCTGCTCGATCAAATAGCGACTCAAGGTAACGCGGGACATGTAAGGCTCCGGAGAATGGGGGGCTAAAAACCCGCGCAGTTTAGCGCGAGTCGGGGCGTATTTCCTCCTATCAGAGGATTTAAACCCAATAGAGTTCATGGACTTTATCTAACGTGCCACCGGCGGCTTGCGCAGCAAACTGTAGGCCATGGCGCCCAGCGCCGCCACGCCAAGCAGCAGCACGGCCCAGAGCCCGAGTTTTTTCCAGTCGGGCCCGCTCTCGACGGCGGCGGCGGCAACAGGCGTGTTGACCACCGCGTCCCCGGCGACCGTGGCCTGGCCCAACGCCCTGAGGCGCTCGGCGCTGTAATCAGGAATCAGTGTCGACAACGGCAAATTCGCCGCCTTCGCCGCAGCATTGCCCAGCGCCAGGGTGAACGGCGGCTCACCCCGCGCCAGGAACACCAACTGCGTGCTGCGCACGGCAAAGTGCAGGGCCGGCGCCTCGACGCCCAGGCCTGCGCCGCGCTCGTCTACCTGCAACTTGAGTTCAGCGACGGCCTGCCCCGGCAGCTGCAACTCATCCTGCACCACCTCCTGGCCGTTACTGGTCAGGCGGTAGAGCAACCCGTTGCTCAACGGTTGCCAGGCCTGCTTGCTGTCGCGACGCCCCGACAAGGTGACGGGCGCCAGGGTATTGGGCTGTTTCAGTTCGATGCGCAAACGCTCGACATTCAGCCCGGTCGGCAACTGCCAGCTGTATTCCCCGGCGCTGAGCCGCGTGCCTGCCAACGGCTGCGACCATACCAACGGCAGTGGCAGGCTGCTGCTAGTGGCACTGACCAGCTTGGCCGAGGTCAGCAACGGCGCTGCCTGGCCTTGCCACACCAGGCGCAGGTAGCGCGCCGATTGCCCCGGCAGGTTTACGTCATGCTGCTCGACCCGCTCGTCGGCAAACGACAGGCGCGCAACCTGCCCGTCGCCCCACGGCGTCCAATGCTGCAAATCATCGCTGGCCTCGATGCTGAAGCGTTGGAAGCCGTCGTGCTCACGACTCCAATCCAGGCTCAGTTGCTGCAACGGTGCCTTGATCGCGCTGGCGTCGAGCACCCAGCCGCGCAGCACCTGCGGCCCCTTGGCGCTGGACGGGCGGATTTCCAGCAGCGTGCCCTCGGTGGTGGATTTCATCACCACGCCGGGCAGCGCCTGCTGGGTATCGGCGGCGTACAGCGGGAACCACTTCACCTCGGTGACAGTGCGGCTTTCGCTGCGCTGCGAGGATTGGCGCGACAACGCGTAGGCCTGCGGCTCACCGGCGGCGTTGAACACACGCACGTCACTGAGGTCTGCCTGGCGCGCACTCAACTGCACGGCCAGCGGCAACTCCAGCCGATACCACGGGCCGTTGCCGCTCACGGCCAATGGCACCCGCACCGAAAAGTCGGCCGGCGTTTCCTGGGCGCAGGCCGCCGAACCCAACAGCCACAGCGCCAACCCACTCAGACTCAGCTTGCCCATCAAGACGATGCTCCTTCAGTTTCAACGCGCTTGGGCGGCAGCGGCGCAAAGTAGCCCACCACCAGCAACAACCCGCCCACGCCGATAAACGACACGATCCGCGCCAGGCCGCCACGGTTACTCAATTCGACAAAGAACAACTTGGCCACCACCACGGCAATCAGCGCCGCACCGATCAACCACACTTCGCGACGATGGCGCAGGTGGCCGCCGATCATCAGCCCAAGGGCGATCAGGGTCCACACGATCGACAGGCCGGCTTGCACCAGCATCGATTCAAGCAACGCCTCCAGCTGGAACGGCACGCCGCCCCAATGGTGCGCGGTGCGCATCACCAGCGCGGTAAAGAACCCAAACAGCGACAGGCCCGCGACCCCCTGGGCGAGCAACTCTGCGCGCGGCCCACGCTGTGGCGCGACACTGCGCGCCCACAGGTACACGCCCAACAACGCGAACAACAGGCCCAGGTCCAGCGGGTTGAGCAGCGGCACATACGGCAACGGTTCGGCAGTGCCGTCGCTGAAGATGTTCGCCAACCAGAACCAACCGAGCATCAGCACCGCCAATGGCAACGCCGCGAGCACGCGGTATTCCCGTGGGTATGCCGACACCGGCCACGGCCAGTTGCGCGGCGCAGCGGCCAGCACCAGATACAGGCTTGGCAGAATCGCCCAACCGAGCCAGCGCCAGGCGTTGTACTGATCCGACAGCAACAGCAGGCCGTAACGCAGTTCCAGCGCGAGCACGCCGATCAGCATCCAGCAGCCCAGCACATGGGCCACGCTCAACACCGTGCCAGGCACTGTCGAAGCCAAGCGCCGCAGCGAAATGAAGTGCACGACGAAAACGGCCAACCACGCCAACCAGCCAAATTGCGCCGCCGGGTGGTAATAGGCATCCAGGGACGCCAGCAACACCACGCCCGCCGCCGGCATCAACAAGGTGCTGAGCACGCCCAGCGACGGCCAGCGCAACCGCTGCGCGCCAAACGCCCAGAGCGCCACGCTTACGGCGGCGATGCCGAGCAAGGACGGGCCTTGCAAAGCGTTCGGGACAAAGCGCAGCACCTCGCTGATCAACGCCAGCGCCCACCACGCGGCGCCCCACACCAACAGCACGTCGGACAGGCGTTGCAGTTTCAGCACCGCAAACACCGGCACATGCCGCTCGCGCTGCAAGCGCCAGGCGCCGACCAGCGCGGCCAGGCCCAGGACCATCGGTGTCCAGAAACCGCTATGCCCCAGCAGGCGCAAGCCTTCGCCGCTCAACGGCCCCAGCAGCTGCGGCACCGACAGCAGGAACGAACCGCCGCCGATCAGTTGCAGCAGCAAGCCAAACACAAAACTCACGCGCTGTTGCAGGTACAGGCTCAACCAGATGATCAACAGACCACTGGCCGCCCACACGCCACTCGCGCTTTGCCATGGCAGTACGAACAGCACCGCAAGGTTGATCAGCACCAGCCCGGCCAGCAACACCACCGACAGCCCACGCAACAAGCGCACGTCACCACGCACCATGTCGTCGCGCGCCGCCAGCAACATGCCGCCGATCAGCGCCAGGCCGATCAGCGAAGCGGTGAGCAAACCACTCCAACCCGCACTGAATACCGCCGCGCCCTCGCCACCCTGCAAGCGCAGCAGGAACAACGCGCCGCCGAGCAGTTGCACGGCAAACGCGGTGAACAGGAAGGTGCGCGAGCCGATGCGCAGGCCGACAAACAGCGTCGCCAGCCCGGCAATCGCCCAACTGATGGCAGTGCCCTGGGTCTGCAACAGCAACGGCGCCAGCAGGTACACAAAGCTCAAGCCCAGGCTCGCCAGTACCGGCAGGCCTCTACGTTCCCAATCCGCCGCCTGTTCAGCCGGCGCCTTGCGCAGTTGATCAAAGCTGAACAGCAACGCCGCGCCCAGCAGCAACGCCCCCAATGGCGCGCCGTCGAGCAGGCTGTGTTCGCCGATGCGCAACTCGCTGAGGAACGCCATTGCCGAGCCCAGTTGCAGCAGCAGGCCGAAGGCTCGCGCCAACGGCCGCTGTTGACGCAACCCGAGCCAGAAAATCCCCGCGCCCTCCACCGCCCACGCCGCGGCAGTCCAGCGCGCGTCGAGCCCAAGGGGAATCGCCAGACTGGCAAAGATCACACCCAGGGCCAGGCAGGTTTCCGCCAGCAACAAGGCGCGCCCACCACTGAGCAGACGGGCCAGGCCCATGTAGATAATGCCCAGGCCCAACGCACTGAACGCAGCGGCGAACTCCAGGTGCTGCACCAGCGCGAACTGCAAGCCAAAGCCCACCAGGGGTGGGCCGAACAGCATGCTGCCGTCGACATAATCACCCTTGGCCGCCGACCAGCGCAGCAGCGCTCCACGGCTTTTGTCCTCGGACGCGTCACTCATCTCCAGCAATTTGCGCCGGGTGAACAACAGGCCGATGGCCAGGTACATCAGGAAAAACAGGATCAGGAACGGCTCGGTGCTCCACAGCAGTTCCGGCGTGTAGGAACGCAGGCCCCAGGCGAAGCCGATGCCGAAGGTGCCGACAAAGCCGATCAGGTTGAGCAGGCGCCAGGCCTTGAACCAGGCAATCGCGAGGATGCCCGCGTTAAGCAACGCGAAGTAACTGAACAGCGCCACATGGTTGCCGGCCCCCGTGGAAGTGAGGATCGGCGCGGCGAAACCACCGAGCGCGGCCGCACAGGCCAACCCCAGTGCGTCCTGGGTGATCGCCAGGATCGCCGAGAACACCGTAACCGCCACCAGCAGGCCCAGTGCCGCGCTGGGATCGATCAGCGGATGCAGGCGCATCGCCGCAAACACCGTGAGGTACAACACCGCGATCCCGGTGCCTTGCAGCATTAAGCCGTAATGGCTGTTGCGCAGGCGCAGCCACCAACCCAGGCCCAACAGGCCGACCGCAGCGGCGGCGACACCGGCGTAGCGCAACTCGATCGGCACCACCATGCCTTCGGTGGCATACCGCAGCAGGAACGCCAGGCCAAGGAACAACAGCACCACGCCGACGCGCAGCACGGTGTTGCCGCCAAACAGCCAGTTGCGCGCACCGCTGATGGCGCGCTCGATCAGGTTGGGGCCACGCGGGGTTGCCGGTTCTTGCGGGCTTGGTGTCGGCATCGGCGCGGGCGCTGGCGCCCAGACATCATCCGGCAGCGGCTGGCTGGCCTCGGCAACCATCGGCACAGGCGCCAACTCGGTCGGCAGCTCCCAGACAAGGTCGGGCGCCTTGGCGACAGGGGTGGGGTCAGGAATGGAGGGTTCGACCCTGGCACTGCCGACCGGCGGCGTGGGCACTTCCAGTAGCCGCAGGCGTTCACCCAGGGCGATCAGCGCCTTTTGCGTGGTTTCCAACTGGCTCGCCTGCTTGTCTGCCTGGGCCGACAGTTGCGACAGGCGAATCGCCTGGCCAAGCCCCAAGCCCAGCAGCGCACCGATGCCGGCGTCACTGAACGACTCGTCGAGTGTCCAGCCGAGCGCGAGGCCAATCAGCATGAAAATCCATTGCATGGTCGATATTCCCTAGGCAAACCGGGGCCTAGTATATCGACGCGAGAGCAATGTGGGAGAAGGCTTATGTGGGAGCGGGTTTGTGTGGGAGCGGGCTTGCTCGCGAAGACGGCGTGTCAGGCAACTCATCTGATACTGCCCCACCGCTTTCGCGAGCAAGCCCGCTCCCACACAAGCCCGCTCCCACAACGTAGTGCGGCGTCTAGTCCAACGCTTTCCAGATTTCGGTGGCGTATTCGCGGATGGTCCGGTCGGAACTGAACCAGCCCATCCGCGCCGTATTGAGCACCGCCGAGCGCCACCACGCCTTGGAATCGTGCCAATGCGCTTCGACCCGCGCCTGGGCGTCCCAGTAGGAATCGAAGTCGGCACACACCAGGAAACGGTCGTAGTCGATCAACCCGTCGATCAGGCCCACATAACGCCCCGGATCATCCGGCGAGAACACCCCGCCGCGGATCGCTTGCAGCACATCGTTGAGGCGATGGGAGGCGGCAATATCGGGGCCGGCATTGAACTCCCCGGCATGTTTGCGCGCTTCCACCTGCTGCGCACTGAGGCCGAAGATGAACATGTGTTCGGCGCCGACGCGTTCGTGCATTTCCACGTTGGCGCCGTCCATGGTGCCGATGGTCAGCGCGCCGTTGAGGCCGAACTTCATGTTGCTAGTGCCCGAGGCCTCGAAGCCGGCGGTGGAGATTTGCTCCGACAAGTCCGCCGCCGGAATGATGCTTTCGGCCAGGCTGACGTTGTAGTTAGGCAGGAACACCACCTTGAGCAGCCCGCGCACGGTGGGGTCGTTGTTGACGGTGCGGGCGATGTCGTTGGTCAGCTTGATGATCAGCTTGGCCTGGTGATAACTGGCCGCCGCCTTGCCCGAGAAAATCTTCACCCGCGGCACCCAGTCGGTGCCCGGCTCGGCGCGGATCGCCTGGTACAGCGCCACGGTGTGCAGCAGGTTGAGCAGTTGGCGCTTGTACTCGTGGATGCGCTTGACCTGTACGTCGAACATTGCCGCCGGGTTGACCGAAATGCCCAGGCGTTCGTGGATGATTTGCGCCAGCGCCCGCTTACTGTGCAAGCGCTGCTCGGCGAAGGCTTTGCGGAACGTCTGCTTTTCGGCAAAGGTTTCCAATTCGCCCAGGCGGGTTTCCATGTTGTCGAGAATGTCCGGGCCCAATGCCTCCACCAACATCTCGGTGAGCTTGGGGTTGGCCTGGTACAGCCAGCGGCGGAAGGTGATGCCGTTGGTTTTGTTGTTGATGCGTTCGGGGTAGAGCTTGTGCAGCTCAGAGAACACCGTGCTGCGCATCAATTGGGTATGTAAACCAGACACGCCGTTGACGCTGTGGGAGCCGAGGAACGCCAGGTTACCCATGCGCACGCGGCGGCCGTTGTCTTCTTCGATCAGCGATACGGCGCGCAGTACGTCGAAGTCGTGGATGCCCTTGGCGCGCAGCGAATCGATGTGCTGGGCGTTGATCAGGTAGATGATCTGCATGTGCCGGGGCAGCATGCGTTCCATCAAACCCACAGGCCAGGTTTCCAGTGCCTCGGGCAGCAGGGTGTGGTTGGTGTAGGAAAGGGTTTCAACCGTCACATCCCACGCGGCGTCCCACGGAATGTCATGCAGGTCGACCAGTTGGCGCATCAACTCGGCCACGGCGATGGACGGGTGGGTGTCGTTGAGCTGGATCGCGGCGTGTTCGCCCAGGCTGAGCACCGAGCCGTGCATGTTCTTGTGGCGGCGCAACAGGTCTTGCAGGGACGCGGCGACGAAGAAATATTCCTGGCGCAAGCGCAGTTCCTGCCCCGCTTCGGTGCTGTCGGCCGGGTAAAGCACCCGGGAGATGCTTTCGGCACGGGCGACCTCGGCGACGGCGCCAAGGTGATCACCGGCGTTGAAGCGCTCCAGGTGCAGGTCTTCCACCGCACGGGCACGCCACAGACGCAGGGTGTTGACGCTGGCGCCGCGCCAGCCGACAACCGGGGTGTCGTAGGCAATGGCGCGGACGGTTTCGTTGGGGGTCCAGATCTGGATCGACTTGCCCGCGCCGTCTACCGTGGTTTCGACGCTGCCGCCAAAGCCGATCGGGTAAACCACCTCAGGGCGCTCGAACTCCCAGGGGTTGCCGAAATCCAGCCAGTGTTCGGTCTGTTCCTGCTGCCAGCCATCGACAATCGCCTGGCGGAACAGGCCGTGTTCATAACGGATGCCATAACCATGGCCGGCAATGCCGAGAGTCGACATGCTTTCCATGAAGCACGCGGCCAGACGGCCCAGGCCGCCGTTGCCAAGCGCCGCGTCGGGCTCCAGCAGACGGATGCGCTCAAGGTCCACGCCCAACTCGGCCAGGGCTTCGCGGGCAATCTCCAGCACGCCGAGGTTGCTCAGGCTGTCGTAGAGCAAACGGCCGATGAGGAACTCCAGGGAAAGGTAATACACGCGTTTCTGACCTTTGCGGTAAATGCGCCGCGTGTGGTCCATCCAGTGGTCGACCATCTGGTCGCGGGCGGCCAGGGCAATGGCTTCGAACCAGTCATGGTCGAAGGCGTGATCCGGGTCCTTGCCCACCGCGTAAGTGAGTTTGGTCAAGACAGCATCGCGAAATGCGGCTACCTCTGCTTCTCGTGCAAGTGGTTCCTGAGACATCAGATGCGACCTCGGGCGAGATAGAAGGAGTTGCTAGAGCCTAGACGGTCTGACAGACGGTGACCGCTCTGGTTCGGCACTTTTTTAACGCATTTACCTTTGGCGGTTTTTGATGCATTGGCCGTGCCTGCTTTGGCCCAGACACGCCTTCTGGCCGAAACCGGCAAAATATTGTTCAAAAAACCACCAATCCCGGTATGATCGCGCGCCCGGATACCGCCCCACCTTTTGGAACCCTGATGAAGCCTCAACTGATCGCCGCCGCGGAACTCGACCGTCTTGAAACATGGCAGAAATACTCCGCACACATGTGCGGTGGCTGCGTGTCCAGCTGCTGTACGCTGCCGGTCGAAGTGAAGGTCAAGGACCTGATCCGCATTGGTCTAGTCGATGAGTTCGAGCTGGGCGACCCGGCGAAGAACATCGCCAAGCGCTTGCAGAAGGAAGGCATCGTCGAGCGCTTCAATTCCAAGTCCGAGATTTTTACCCTGCAGCGCATGAGCAACAACGACTGCCTGTTCCTGGATCGTAAGACGCGCTTCTGCACTATTTATGACAAGCGCCCGGATACTTGCCGCAACCACCCTAAGATCGGGCCGCGGCCGGGGTATTGCGCGTACAAGCCCAAGGAAGTGGTGCGCGAGACCAAGTTCAAGACGCTCGATAAGTTCTGATCCGCATTTTGTATTGCTTGGGCTACCGCTTTCGCGAGCAAGCCCGCTCCCACATTTGACCGAGTTCCAACTTTGGAATGCATTCAAATGTGGGAGCGGGCTTGCTCGCGAAGGGGCCGGCACAGTCATCACATATTTTGCAGGCACAAAAAAACGCCCCCGGCCTTTCGACCGGGGGCGTTTTTCATTCAGCCTGAGTTAACTCAGTTCTTGGCTTTCTTGGCAGCGCGGGTACGCTCGCCTTCGTCCAGGATCTTCTTACGCAGGCGGATCGACTTAGGCGTGACTTCGCACAGCTCGTCGTCCTGGATGAATTCCAGGGCCTGTTCCAGGGTGAAGCGAACAGGTGGAACCAGAGCGATGGTTTCGTCTTTGCCCGAAGCACGCATGTTGTCGAGCTTCTTGCCTTTGGTTGGGTTGACGCCCATGTCGTTGTCACGGCTGTTCAGACCAACGATCTGACCGTTGTAGATCTCTTGACCGTGTTCAACGAACAGCTTGCCACGTGCCTGGAGGGTTTCCAGGGAGTAGGTCAGCGCCTTGCCGGTTTCAACCGATACCAGAACACCGTTCTGACGGCCGGACATGTCGCCGGACTTCATGGTGTCGTAGCGATCAAAGATCGAGGTCAGGATGCCAGCACCGTTGGTCAGGGTCAGGAACTGGTTACGGAAACCGATCAGACCACGAGCAGGGATGTTGTATTCCAGACGCACACGGCCTTTGCCATCCGGCACCATGTTGGTCAGGTCGCCTTTACGCAGACCCATCTCTTCCATCACCTTGCCCTGGGATTCTTCCGGGGTGTCGATGGTGACGTTTTCGAACGGTTCCTGCTTCACGCCGTCAACCTGACGGATGATCACTTCCGGACGACCAACGCCCATTTCGAAGCCTTCGCGACGCATGGTTTCGATCAGTACCGAGAGGTGCAGCTCACCACGGCCGGAAACCTTGAACTTGTCAGCCGAGTCGCCTTCTTCAACACGCAGTGCAACGTTGTACAGCAGCTCTTTGTCCAGACGTTCCTTGATGTTACGGGAAGTCACGAACTTGCCTTCTTTACCGCAGAAAGGCGAGTCGTTTACCTGGAAGGTCATGGAAACGGTTGGCTCGTCAACGGTCAGAGGCTTCATCGCCTCGACGTTGTCCGGCTGGCACAGGGTGTCGGAGATGAACAGGGAGTCCATACCGCTCACGCATACGATGTCGCCTGCGAAAGCTTCTTCAACGTCGATACGGTGCAGACCGTGGTGACCCATCAGCTTCAGGATACGACCGTTACGCTTCTTGCCGTCAGCGCCGATAGCAACAACCGGGGTGTTCGGCTTGACGCTACCACGAGCGATACGGCCAACGCCGATAACACCCAGGAAGCTGTTGTAGTCCAGTGCCGAGATTTGCATCTGGAACGGGCCGTCACGGTCAACTTTTGGCGCCGGTACGTTGTCGACGATCGACTGGTACAGCGGGGTCATGTCTTCAGCCATGTCGTTGTGGTCCAGACCGGCAATGCCGTTCAGGGCCGAGGCGTAGACGACTTTGAAATCCAGCTGTTCTTCGGTGGCACCCAGGTTGTCGAACAGGTCGAAGATCTGGTCCAGAACCCAGTCCGGACGCGCGCCTGGACGGTCAACCTTGTTGATGCACACGATCGGACGCAGGCCGGCTTCGAACGCCTTCTTGGTCACGAAACGGGTTTGCGGCATAGGGCCGTCCTGGGCATCAACCAGCAGCAGAACGGAGTCAACCATCGACATTACGCGTTCAACTTCGCCGCCGAAGTCGGCGTGGCCCGGGGTATCCACGATGTTGATGTGGTAGCCGTTCCAGTTGATGGCGGTGTTTTTCGCCAGGATGGTAATACCGCGCTCTTTTTCCTGGTCGTTGGAGTCCATCACGCGCTCGTCATTGAGCTCGTTGCGCTCCAGGGTGCCGGACTGACGCAGGAGTTTGTCTACCAGGGTGGTTTTACCATGGTCAACGTGAGCAATGATGGCGATGTTACGTAGATTTTCGATCACTTGTGTATCTCGATCAGAGGATTCGGTGTGCTGACAGGTCGTGGCAGCGATTAACAGTAGAGTCAGGCCTTGCCGTTACAGCTTGACGGCAGAGTCGGGGGGCCGGTGACGCAGGCCACAGGCAAACAGCCCCGGGCTCTTAGCTCGGTCGATAAACGCGCACATTGGCATGCCCCTCACTGAGCAAATGGTGGGCATGCAGGCGACTCATCACGCCTTTGTCGCAATACAGCAGGTACTGACGGCTGTTATCCAGTTCCTTGAAACGCGCGTTCAATGCATAAAACGGCAGCGTTTGTACGTCGATGCCAGGAATCTCCAGCGGCTCATCTTCAGCGGCATCCGGGTGACGGATGTCGATGACGATCTGGCCGGCCAGGGCTTCGCTGACTTCTTCGATCTTCACGTCCTGGCCCAGTTCGTCGATGACACGATCGATAGGGACCAGCTTGGCGTTCTCGAGCGCACGCTCCAGAACCGCCATGTCGAACTGTTGTTCTTCGTACTCCACGCGGTTGCGCTTGGCGTGGGTCTTGGGGTTCACCGAGATGACCCCGCAATATTCAGGCATGTGCTTGGCAAAATCCGCCGTGCCGATTTCTTCGGCCAGGTCGATGATGTCCTGCTTGTGACTGGCGATCAGCGGGCGCAAGACCAGCTTTTCGGTGACGCAATCGATCAGCGACAGGTTCGGCAGCGTTTGGCTGGACACCTGGGAGATTGCTTCACCCGTCACCAGGGCGTCGATCTGCAACTGATCGGCGATCCGGGACGCAGCGCGCAACATCATACGCTTCAATACCACGCCCATATGACTGTTATCGACTTTGCCGAGAATTTCGCCCAGCACTTCTTCGAACGGTACGCTTACAAATAGCACGCGTTGGGAGCTGCCGTACTTCTTCCAGATAAAGTGCGCAACTTCCATCACGCCCAATTCGTGTGCACGCCCGCCCAGGTTAAAGAAGCAGAAATGGCTCATAAGGCCGCGGCGCATGATCTGGTAGGCGGCAACCGTGGAATCGAAACCGCCGGACATCAGGACCAGGGTCTGTTCCAGGGCGCCCAGCGGGTAACCGCCGATGCTGTTGTGCTGGCTGTGGATGACAAACAACCGTTGGTCGCGAATTTCCATGCGCACTTCAATTTGCGGCGCTTTCAGGGAAATTCCGGCAGCGCCGCACTCGCGACGCAGCTTGCTGCCGACGTATTTCTCGACATCCATGGAGCTGAAGGTGTGCTTGCCGGCGCGCTTGCAACGCACCGAAAAGATCTTGCCTTCAAGCTCGCTGCCGTAGTGCTGCTTGCACTTCTCGGTGATGTCGTCGAAGTCGCCCAGCGGGTACTCATCCACCTGCAGGAAATGCGCGATGCCCGGCATGCAGCTCAGGCGTTCGGTCATGTCCTTCAAGGCTTTGGCGTCGGTAATGCGGGTTTCCAGCTCGAGATTGTCCCACACGCCGTTCACCACCACAGCCGGGTCCAGGTCACGGAGCACGGCACGGATGTTCTTGGCCAATTGACGGATGAAACGCGTCCGTACCGGTCGGCTTTTGATGGTGATCTCGGGGAAGACTTTAACGATTAATTTCATGGAAACAGCGCGCGCCGGGCCTGCTGAAAAAGGGGGGCGCGGATTATAGCGGAAATCGCTCAAGGTTTAACCAGTTAATATGCATCGGACTGCAAGCGCACTAAAGCAGTGCATTTTCCAGTGCGTGCGCTACATTGCGGTGCGCCATTTTCGGGCTTTTGTCGCAATGCACCTTTATAGGGGCGTTTTTGGACCAGAAAACCCATGTTGGCGCACTGGCATGCAATTTGCTCTCTTGTGAGGCAGGTTGCCATGGCGGACTATCCGCGCCGGCATCACCCACATTCTAAGGGCTAACTCCACTACCCCAGCCCGAAGCCACCCGGAGGACACTATGTCGAAGTCGGTTCAACTCATCAAAGATCATGACGTTAAATGGATTGATCTGCGCTTCACGGACACCAAAGGCACTCAGCACCACGTGACCATGCCGGCTCGCGACGCGCTGGAAGACGACTTCTTCGAAGTTGGCAAGATGTTCGACGGTTCCTCCATCGCTGGCTGGAAAGGCATCGAAGCCTCCGACATGATCCTGCTGCCGGACGACGACTCTGCCGTACTGGACCCGTTCACCGAAGAGCCGACCCTGATCCTGGTCTGCGACATCATCGAACCTTCGACCATGCAAGGCTACGATCGCGACCCGCGCGCCATCGCCCACCGCGCCGAGGAATACCTGAAGACCACCGGTATCGGTGACACCGTCTTCTGCGGTCCTGAGCCTGAGTTCTTCATCTTCGACGAAGTGAAGTTCAAGTCCGACATCTCCGGCTCCATGTTCAAAATCTTCTCCGAGCAAGGCTCGTGGATGTCCGACCAAGACATCGAAGGCGGCAACAAAGGCCACCGTCCAGGTATCAAAGGCGGCTACTTCCCGGTTCCTCCGTTCGACCACGACCACGAAATCCGTACCTCCATGTGCAACGCACTGGAAGAAATGGGCCAGGTCGTTGAAGTTCACCACCACGAAGTGGCAACTGCCGGCCAGAACGAAATCGGCGTCAAGTTCAACACCCTGGTGAAGAAAGCTGACGAAGTTCAAACCCTGAAATACGTTGTACACAACGTTGCCGATGCATACGGCCGCACCGCGACCTTCATGCCTAAGCCTCTGTACGGCGATAACGGTTCGGGTATGCACGTTCACATGTCCATCGCTAAAGATGGCAAGAACACCTTCGCTGGCGAAGGTTATGCCGGCCTGTCGGAAACTGCCCTGTTCTTCATCGGCGGTATCATCAAGCACGGTAAGGCCCTGAACGGCTTCACCAACCCGGCGACCAACTCCTACAAGCGTCTGGTTCCAGGCTTCGAAGCACCGGTAATGCTGGCCTACTCGGCGCGCAACCGTTCCGCTTCGATCCGTATTCCTTACGTCAACAGCCCACGCGGCCGTCGTATCGAAGCACGTTTCCCGGACCCGGCTGCCAACCCATACCTGGCTTTCGCAGCCCTGCTGATGGCTGGCCTGGACGGTATCCAGAACAAGATCCACCCTGGCGACGCCGCCGACAAAAACTTGTACGACCTGCCGCCTGAAGAGGCCAAAGAGATCCCACAAGTGTGCGGTAGCCTGAAAGAAGCCCTGGAAGAGCTGGACAAGGGCCGTGCGTTCCTGACCAAAGGCGGCGTGTTCAGCGACGACTTTATCGATGCCTACATCGCCCTGAAAAGCGAAGAAGAAATCAAGGTTCGCACCTTCGTACACCCACTGGAATACGAGCTGTACTACAGCTGCTGATCCGGTAGCGCTGCTTAAAGTAGCGTGATGAAAAAGACCTCCTTCGGGAGGTCTTTTTTTGCCCCGGATTCAGTCGCCCGGGGTATCGCGGCCGAGCATCTGCACGCCCGGCGCGCTCGGTTGGTGGATGCCCGGACGGCATCGTGAGCCTTGCCTTCCGTCGCTTCAGATACGCTGAACAAAAGGGTGCTGACAATTGTGTACGCGGCCTACTTGATTTGAAGCACCGTCCTGCATCTTCACTTGGATAAGTCGCCATAGCCTGACCGTTCACTTACAGAACAGGATGGACCATGGACACTCTCAAGCTCTTGATTGCAGCAGCGTCGGGCTTATCGTTGCTGGGATGCAACAGCCAGCCAAAGGGCGCCGTACAGATCGAAAAGGAGGTGCTGCTTGAGCGCAGCGAGTCGTGGGACGGCGAGCCTTACAGAGTCTACCCCTCCGGGCCGCCGCAGCTCACGCTGATAAGGCTCAGGATTCCTGCGCACACGCAATTGCCATGGCACACCCACCCAATGCCTAACGCCGCCTATATCGTCTCCGGAGAATTGACCGTTGAAACCCGCCAGAGCGGGGTTACTCGCACATTGAGACAAGGGCAAACCCTCGCCGAGATGGTGGGCACCGAACATCGTGGAGTCACCGGCGACACCCCCGTCGAACTTCTGGTCTTTTACGCCGGCACCGCGGGCATGCCGCTTTCCGAGCAACGTTGACCCACCGGCTATCGAGGATCGTTTTCACCACACACAGAAAGCGATCCGCCCACCACTTCCTGAACAACAGGCACAAAACCGCACTATATTGGTGCAACTGGCTGCACCCGTCACACCTGCCAGCCCATTTTGGTTCGAAACTACCCGAGCAAGCTGGCAGAACGCCACAGATTCGCGCCTTAAACCCCTATTCCAGGGCATTTACGCTTCTTTTCGGAGCCTTGGTTTGGTTTTTGCATTTTCCTTGTATCAGCGTGTGCCTCAAGCCCGCGCCTTGCTCCAAAAGAGGTCCTGATGACCATCAGTGATGCACTGCACCGTTTGTTACTCGACAACCTGACCACCGCGACCATCCTGCTCAATGACGACCTGCGCCTTGAGTACATGAACCCGGCGGCAGAGATGCTCCTGGCCATCAGTGGTCAGCGCAGCCATGGGCAGTTCATCAGCGAATTGTTCACCGAGTCGGCCGAAGCCTTGAGCTCACTGCGCCAGGCGGTGGAGCAGGCACACCCATTCACCAAGCGCGAGGCGATGCTCACCGCACTCACCGGCCAGACGCTGACCGTCGACTACGCCGTAACCCCGATCCTCAGCAATGGCGCCACCCTGCTGCTGCTCGAAGTTCACCCCCGCGACCGCCTGCTGCGTATCACCAAGGAAGAAGCGCAACTGTCCAAGCAGGAGACCAGCAAGATGCTGGTGCGCGGCCTGGCCCACGAGATCAAGAACCCCCTGGGCGGCATCCGTGGCGCCGCGCAATTGCTCGCCCGCGAGCTGCCGGACGACAACCTCAAGGACTACACCAACGTCATCATCGAGGAAGCCGACCGCTTGCGTAACCTGGTGGACCGCATGCTCGGCTCCAACAAGCTGCCCTCCCTGGCGATGACCAACGTGCACGAGGTCCTGGAGCGCGTTTGCCAGCTGGTCGAGGCCGAAAGCCAGGGCTGCATCACCTTGGTGCGCGACTACGACCCAAGCATTCCCGACGTATTGATCGACCGCGAACAGATGATCCAGGCGGTGCTCAATATCGTGCGCAACGCCATGCAGGCCATCAGCAGCCAGAACGAGCTGCGCCTGGGCCGCATCAGCCTGCGCACCCGCGCCCTGCGCCAGTTCACCATCGGCCACGTGCGCCATCGCCTGGTGACCAAGGTCGAGATCATCGACAACGGCCCCGGCATTCCTGCGGAACTCCAGGAAACCATCTTCTTTCCCATGGTCAGCGGCCGCCCGGACGGTACCGGGCTGGGCCTGGCCATTACCCAGAACATCATCAGCCAGCACCAGGGTCTGATCGAATGTGAGAGCCATCCTGGCCACACCACGTTCTCGATCTTTCTGCCTCTGGAACAAGGAGCCCCATCGACATGAGCCGTAGTGAAACTGTCTGGATCGTCGATGACGACCGTTCTATCCGCTGGGTCCTCGAGAAAGCCTTGCAACAGGAAGGCATGACCACCCAGAGCTTCGACAGCGCCGACGGCGTGATGAGCCGCCTGGCACGCCAGCAGCCCGACGTGATCATCTCCGACATCCGCATGCCCGGCGCCAGTGGCCTGGACCTGCTGGCGCGCATCCGTGAGCAACACCCGCGCCTGCCGGTCATCATCATGACCGCGCACTCGGACCTGGACAGCGCTGTGGCGTCCTACCAGGGCGGCGCCTTTGAATACCTGCCCAAACCGTTCGACGTGGACGAGGCGGTGGCGCTGGTCAAGCGCGCCAACCAGCACGCCCAGGAACAGCAAAGCCAGGAAGCCCCACCCGCCCTGGCCCGCACCCCGGAAATCATCGGCGAAGCGCCGGCGATGCAGGAAGTGTTTCGCGCCATCGGGCGCTTGAGCCACTCCAACATCACCGTGCTGATCAACGGTGAGTCGGGCACTGGTAAAGAGTTGGTGGCCCACGCCCTGCACCGTCACAGCCCACGGGCGGCCTCGCCGTTCATCGCGCTGAACATGGCGGCGATTCCCAAGGACCTGATGGAGTCCGAGCTGTTCGGCCACGAAAAAGGCGCGTTCACCGGCGCAGCCAACCTGCGCCGCGGGCGTTTTGAACAGGCCGACGGCGGCACGTTGTTCCTCGATGAAATCGGCGACATGCCGGCCGACACCCAGACACGCTTGCTGCGCGTACTGGCCGATGGCGAGTTTTATCGCGTGGGCGGGCACACGCCGGTCAAGGTCGACGTGCGCATCATCGCGGCGACGCACCAGAACCTCGAAACCCTGGTGCATGCGGGCAAATTCCGTGAGGACCTGTTCCACCGTCTCAACGTGATCCGTATCCACATCCCGCGCATGTCGGACCGTCGCGAAGACATCCCGACCCTGGCCCGCCACTTCCTCAGCCGCGCCGCCCAGGAACTGGCCGTCGAGCCGAAGCTGCTGAAAAGCGAGACCGAGGAATACCTGAAGAACCTGCCGTGGCCCGGCAACGTGCGCCAACTGGAAAACACCTGCCGCTGGATCACCGTAATGGCGTCCGGCCGCGAAGTGCACATCAGCGACCTGCCGCCGGAGCTGTTGAGCCTGCCGCAGGACTCGGCGCCGGTGACCAACTGGGAGCAGGCATTGCGCCAATGGGCCGACCAGGCCCTGGCTCGCGGCCAGTCGAACCTGCTGGACAGCGCCGTGCCGGCGTTCGAGCGCATCATGATCGAAACCGCCTTGAAGCACACCGCCGGTCGCCGTCGCGATGCCGCGGTGTTGCTGGGTTGGGGGCGTAATACCCTGACGCGCAAGATCAAGGAATTGGGAATGAAGGTTGACGGTGGAGATGATGACGAGGGCGATGACGCCTGATTCTCAGCTCCACTGAAAATCCAATTTGCTAGCGGGCTTGTGTGGGAGCGGGCTTGCTCGCGAATACGGTGTAACAGGCACACATGTTCTGTCTGACCCACCGCTTTCGCGAGCAAGCCCGCTCCCACATTTGGATCGCCATAAACTTCGGGGATGTGCACCGCTTGAATGCACCATGAACCGGCATCGGGCACAGGTTTAGCGCTTCAAATCCTGGCCGCGCTGAAAAAAACAGCAGCCAGAAACCACCAAAGCCCCGTATTCCGGGGCTTTGCGCTTTCTGTAGTAATTTTTTGGCACAACTCGGCCACTCTGGCACGCACCCTGCAATAACCCCTGTACAACCCGGTTTCGGGGACCTTGGTACAGGCAGGCCGAGAATCCCCTCTTTACACCCTGGGGTGCTTGATGCGAACCGCGTCGCGCCCCGCCCCCGTTTCGGGAACCTCGGTACAGGCAGGCCGGGGCTTCCCTCTTTAACACCGAAGTCGTTGCGGCTTCAGCCCGTTTTGGGAGCCCTGGTACAGGCAGGCCGGGAACTCCCTCTTTTATTGCTCCTGGAGATGGATCTCCAACCGCCAGCGGCCGTCGGCCTTCTCGCCCTTCCACTCCCCGCGCAACGGCCGAGCCGCCACCAGGTTCAGCAGCAAGCCGCCATCGGTCTTGCGCACGCGCCAGTTCACATCCTTGTCATTGACCTTGAGTTGCCCGCCGGCGGCCTTGCCCTTGGCGTCGAACAGCAGCGCCACGGTGCCATCGATCAGCTCGCCATGCAGCTTGGGTTCGCTGTTGAACCACACCACCACACCGTCCGCGGCGGTCTCGACCTGTTGCAGTTCAACCGGGTCCGGCGTGGTCAGGCGGCCAATCATCAGCCCGACCATCATGCCGACAATCGCCAAAGAGCCCATGACCCTCGGCATTAGCTTCGGCCTTGGGTCGTCTTCGGGGGTAGAATGCAGCGCATCTTTACCTTCGGAGCCGTGCATGTTTCACGTCATCCTTTTTCAACCAGAAATTCCGCCGAATACCGGCAACGTTATCAGGCTGTGCGCCAACAGCGGCTGCCACCTGCATTTGATCGAGCCCCTGGGCTTCGACATGGACGATAAACGCCTGCGCCGTGCCGGGCTGGACTACCACGAGTACGCCACGCTCAAGCGCCACGCCGACCTGGCCAGCTGCCTGGAAAGCCTGGGCCACCCACGGTTGTTCGCGTTCACCACCAAGGGCTCGCGGCCGTTCCATGATGCCAGCTTTGCCGAAGGCGACGCCTTCCTGTTCGGCCCGGAAAGCCGTGGCCTGCCGGCCGAGGTGCTGGATGCCTTGCCTGACGGGCATCGCTTGCGTTTGCCGATGCGTGAAGGGTGCCGCAGCCTGAACCTGTCCAACACCGTGGCCGTCGCTGTTTACGAAGGCTGGCGCCAGCTGGGCTTTAGATAGCACCGCATAACAAATGTGGGAGCGGGCTTGCTCGCGAAAGCGGTGTGTCAGTCACTGAAAATATCGACTGATGGACCGCATTCGCGAGCAAGCCCGCTCCCACATTTAGTTCTGCGTCAGGTTCAGGATTACTGAACCGTCGAAGAACCTTCCTGTTGCATGCGCTGCAGCTCTTGCGCGTACAGGGCATCGAAGTTCACCGGAGCCAGCATCAGCGCCGGGAACGAGCCACGGGTGACCAGGCTGTCCAGGGTCTCACGGGCATACGGGAACAGGATGTTCGGGCAGAACGCGCCCAGGGTGTGGCTCATGGAGGCTTCGTCCAGGCCCTGGATCAGGAAGATACCGGCCTGTTGCACTTCAGCGATGAAGGCAACTTCTTCGCCGTTCTTGACGGTGACCGACAGGGTCAGCACGACTTCGTGGAAGTCGCCTTCCAGTGCCTTTTGACGGGTGTTCAGGTCCAGCGCGACGCTTGGGGTCCATTCCTGACGGAAGATGGCCGGGCTTTTCGGCGCTTCGAACGACAGGTCACGCACGTAGATGCGCTGCAGCGAGAACTGTGGGCTTTGGTCTTGCGCAGCTTCGGTGTTCTGTTGGTCAGTCATCGCAGATCCTTGTGATCTTGGGGTCTTTTAGGGGTTAGGCGAGCAGCGCATCAAGCTTGCCGGCGCGCTCCAGGGCAAACAGGTCGTCGCAACCACCGATATGCCGGGTGCCGATCCAGATCTGCGGCACGGACGTGCGCCCCGCTTTCTGGGCCATCTCGGCACGCACCTGGGGTTTGCCGTCGACCTTGATCTCTTCGAAGGCAACGCCCTTCTGCTCCAGCAAGGCCTTGGCCCGCATGCAGTAAGGGCACCAATCGCTGGAATATACGACAACCTGGCTCATATCACTTCACCAGCGGAAGGTTGTCGGCTTTCCAGCTGCCGATACCGCCGGACAGTTTGGCGGCAGTGAAACCGGCCTTGAGCATTTCGCGGGCGTGGGTGCCGGCGTGTTGGCCCTGGGCGTCGACCAGGATAATGGTCTTGGCCTTGTGCTTTTCCAGCTCGGCCATGCGCGCGACCAGCTTGTCCTGTGGAATGTTCAGGGCTCCGACGATATGGCCGGCGGCAAATTCCTTGACCGGGCGGATGTCCACGACAACGGCCTCATCCTTGTTGACCAGCGCGGTCAGCTCCGATGTGCTCAGGCTGCGGCCACCACGGCTCATCTCGTGAGCGATCAGCAGCGCCAGCAGGATGACGAAGGCACCCACGAGCAGATAATGGGCAGTGGCAAATGCAATCAGGTGATCAACCATCAAGGAGGTTCCAGGGCGTTAAAATGGCGGTAAGTATACACAGCCGTCAGGGGGGGCCAACCCCCGTAAAGCGGTGACGCGGTTGGAACTTCGCTTTAAACTGCCACTCCCTTTTCAATCGCCTTCCTTTATTACCGCCACGAGAGGATCTATGACTACTACGCCTAAACCTTTGGTCCTGATAATTCTCGATGGCTTCGGACACAGCGAAAGCCACCACGACAACGCGGTGTACGCGGCCGACAAGCCGGTCCTCGACCGCTTGACCGCCAGCATGCCCAACGGCCTGATTTCGGGTTCCGGCATGGATGTCGGCCTGCCGGACGGCCAGATGGGCAACTCGGAAGTCGGCCATATGAATCTCGGCGCCGGACGAGTGGTCTATCAGGACTTCACCCGCGTCACCAAAGCGATCCGCGACGGCGAGTTCTTCGAGAACCCAACCCTCTGCGCCGCCGTCGATAAAGCTGTCGCTGCCGGCAAGGCCGTGCACTTCATGGGCCTGCTGTCCGATGGCGGCGTGCACAGCCACCAGGACCACCTGGTCGCCATGGCCGAGCTGGCCTTCAAGCGCGGTGCCGACAAGATCTACCTGCACGCCTTCCTCGACGGCCGCGACACCCCGCCGAAAAGCGCGCAATCGTCCATCGAACTGCTCGACGCCGCCTTCGCCGCCCTGGGCAAGGGCCGCATCGCCAGCCTCATCGGCCGCTACTTCGCCATGGACCGCGACAACCGCTGGGACCGCGTGTCCCAGGCCTACAACCTGATCGTCGACGGCCAGGCCGAGTTCAACGCCGCCACCGCCCAGCAAGGCCTGGAAGCCGCCTACGCCCGTGGCGAAAGCGACGAGTTCGTCAAAGCCACCACCATCGGTGAGCCGGTCAAAGTCGAAGACGGCGACGCCGTGGTGTTCATGAACTTCCGCGCCGACCGTGCCCGCGAACTGAGCCGCGTGTTTGTCGAGGATGACTTCAAAGAGTTCGCGCGCGCGCGCCAGCCGAAAGTGCACTACGTCGGCCTGACCCAATACGCCGCCAGCATCCCGGCCCCCGCCGCGTTTGCACCGGGCAGCCTGGAAAACGTGCTGGGCGACTACCTGGCGAAAAACGGCAAGACCCAGCTGCGCATTGCCGAAACCGAAAAATACGCCCACGTGACCTTCTTCTTCTCCGGCGGCCGTGAAGAACCGTTCCCGGGCGAAGAGCGCATCCTGATCCCATCGCCAAAAGTCGCCACCTACGACCTGCAGCCGGAAATGAGCGCACCGGAAGTCACCGACAAGATCGTCGACGCCATCGACAACCAGCGTTACGACGTGATCGTGGTCAACTACGCCAACGGTGACATGGTCGGCCACAGCGGCAACCTCGCCGCCGCGATCAAGGCCGTGGAATGCCTGGACACCTGCGTCGGCCGTATCGTCGAGGCTCTGGAGAAAGTCGGTGGCGAAGCGCTGATCACCGCCGACCATGGCAACTGCGAGCAGATGTCCGACGAATCCACCGGCCAGGCCCACACCGCCCACACCACCGAGCCGGTGCCGTTCATCTATGTGGGCAAGCGCGACCTGAAAGTGCGCGAAGGCGGCGTGCTGGCGGATGTGGCGCCGACCATGCTGAAGCTGATGGGGCTGGAGAAGCCGGTTGAAATGACCGGCACTTCGATTCTGGTCTGATCCACAGCACACCACCAACCCCTTGTGGAAGCGGGCTTGCCCGCGAATGCGTTCGTTCAGTCGACAGCTTCAGTGACTGACACACCGTATTCGCGGGCAAGCCCGCTCCCACATTGGTTTTGCGTCGTCTGGAAGATGTCCTTTTGCCATCTCCCCACCGCTCGGCACCTATCTTGCCCACCAGCCCGAATTGGGCGTTTTTTTTGCAGCGCTTGCCGGGCATACTAGGCCGTCCATTTCCCTGGTGTCGCCCGCCTCTATGCTTCGCGCCCTGATTACCCTTGCCCTTGCCTGCCTGCTCCAACCGGCGTTTGCCGATGAGCGCGCACAAACCCAACAACAGTTGGACGCCACGCGTCAGGACATTACCGAGCTGAAAAAGCTGCTCGGCAAGCTCCAGGAAGAAAAATCCGGGGTGCAGAAAGACCTGCGCGGCACAGAGACCGAGATGGGCAAGCTGGAGAAGCAAGTCCAGGAGCTGCAAAAAGAACTAAAGAAGAGCGAGTCGGAACTGGAGCGACTCGACGCTGAGAAAAAAAAACTCCAGGGCGCCCGCGTTGAACAGCAACGCCTGATCGCGATCCAGGCCCGTGCCGCCTACCAAAGCGGCCGCCAGGAATACCTCAAGCTGCTGCTCAACCAGCAGAATCCGGAAAAATTTGCGCGCACCCTCACCTATTACGACTACCTGAGCCAGGCGCGCCTCGCGCAATTGAAGGGTTTCAACGAAACCCTGCGCCAACTGGCCAACGTCGAACAGGAAATTGCCGACCAGCAATCGCAGCTGCTTGACCAGAAAACCGCCCTGGACACCCAGCGCGACCAACTGGAGCAGGTGCGCAAGGAACGCCAGCTGGCCTTGGCCAAGCTCAATGACGACGTAAAAGCCCGCGACGCCAAGCTGCAGGCCCGCGAGCAGGACCAGGCCGACCTGGCCAAAGTGCTCAAGACCATTGAAGAAACCCTGGCGCGCCAGGCACGCGAGGCTGAAGAAGCGCGGCAAAAAGCGCTGATCGCCCAGCAGGAAGCCGAAAAAAAGCGCCAGCGTGAGGCCGAGCTGGCCGCCAGCTCGGACGCCCCGGCGCCGCGTAAACCGGCGCATGCAGCCCCTGGCCCACTGGTTTCCAGCGCCGGCGAGAACTTCGGCGGTCCTTTTGCTTCAGCCCGCGGCAAACTTCCATGGCCTGTTGATGGTCGATTACTGGCACGCTTTGGGGAAACCCGTGGTGATGACACCCGTGCCAAGTGGGACGGCGTGATGATCAGCGCCTCCGCCGGTAGCCAGGTGCATGCCGTTCACGGTGGGCGCGTGGTGTTTGCCGATTGGCTGCGGGGCGCCGGTTTGTTGGTGATTTTGGATCACGGTAATGGCTATTTGAGCCTTTATGGCCACAATCAGACATTACTCAAGTCGGCAGGTGATGTTGTAAAAGCCGGTGAATCCATCTCCACTGTCGGTAACAGTGGTGGCCAGGACACCCCGGCGCTGTACTTCGCTATTCGTCAGCAGGGTCGCCCGAGCGATCCTGCACAATGGTGCCGTTCCCAAGGATAGGGCCGCACCTACATTAGGAGTTCGTTCGACATGCTGCATTTGTCCCGCCTCACTTCGCTGGCTCTGACGATCGCCCTGGTGATCGGCGCGCCTCTGGCTTTCGCCGACCAGGCCGCACCGGCTGCACCTGCCGCCTCGGCCGCGACCACCAAGGCGCCGTTGCCGCTGGACGAGCTGCGCACCTTCGCCGAGGTCATGGACCGGATCAAGGCAGCCTATGTCGACCCCGTAGACGACAAGACCCTGCTGGAGAATGCCATCAAGGGCATGCTCAGCAACCTCGACCCGCACTCCGCCTACCTGGGCCCGGAAGATTTCGCCGAGCTGCAGGAAAGCACCAGCGGTGAATTCGGCGGCCTGGGCATCGAAGTCGGCGCCGAAGACGGCAACGTCAAGGTCGTCTCGCCCATCGATGACACCCCGGCGTCCAAGGCCGGCATCCAGGCCGGCGACTTCATCGTCAAGATCAATGGCCAGCCTACCCGCGGCCAGACCATGACCGAAGCCGTCGACAAGATGCGCGGCAAGATCGGCCAGAAAATCACCCTGACCCTGGTGCGCGACGGCGGTGCGCCATTCGACGTGACGCTGACCCGCGCGACCATCACGGTCAAGAGCGTGAAGAGCCAGTTGCTGGAGTCGGGCTACGGCTACATCCGCATCACGCAGTTCCAGGTCAAGACCGGCGACGAAGTGGCCAAGGCCCTGGCCAAGCTGCGCAAGGACAACGGCAAGAAGCTCAACGGCATCGTGCTCGACCTGCGCAACAACCCCGGTGGCGTGCTGCAGGCGGCGGTGGAAGTGGTCGACCACTTCATCACCAAGGGCCTGATTGTGTACACCAAGGGCCGTATCGCCAACTCCGAGCTGCGTTTCTCGGCCACGGGCAACGACCTCAGCGAAGGCGTGCCCTTGGCCGTGCTGATCAACGGCGGCAGCGCCTCGGCCTCGGAAATCGTCGCCGGCGCCCTGCAAGACCAGAAGCGCGGCGTGCTGATGGGCACCACCAGCTTCGGCAAGGGCTCGGTGCAAACCGTGTTGCCGCTGAACAACGACCGCGCCCTGAAGATCACCACCGCGCTGTACTACACGCCGAACGGTCGCTCGATCCAGGCCCAGGGCATCGTACCGGACATCGAAGTACGCAAGGCCAAGATCACCAACGAGGCCGACGGCGAGTACTACAAGGAGGCCGACCTGCAAGGTCACCTGGGCAATGGCAACGGCGGTGCCGACAAGCCTAGTGGCAGCGGCGTCAAAGCCAAGCCGATGCCGCAGGACGATGACTACCAACTGGCCCAGGCGCTGAGCCTGCTCAAGGGCTTGAGCATCACCCGCAGCCGTTGATATGCGTTTTGCCCTGATCATCGCTGTGCTGTGCAGCCTGGCAGGCGTCGCGCAAGCGGCCCCTGCCGGCGCGCCGCACAAAGCCTACCTGACCCTCATCATCGACGACCTTGGGCAAAACCTGCCCAGGGATCGCCGTGTATTGGCCCTGCCCGGCCCGGTAACCACCGCGATCATGCCCGACACGCCCCACGCCGCCGAATTCGCCCGCGAGGCGCACAAGGCCGGCAAGATCGTGATCCTGCACATGCCCATGGACCCGGCCACCGGCCCGTTCGCCTGGCACCCCGAGCTGCCCATCGAAGAGCTTGGCAAGCGCCTGGACGCCGCGTTCAAGGCCGTACCCTACACCGCCGGCATCAACAACCACATGGGTAGCCGCATGACCGCGCAACCGGCAGCCATGGCCTGGTTGATGGATGAGCTGCAACGGCGCAACAAGTTCTTTGTCGACAGCCGTACCAGCGCGCAGACGGTGGCCGCCGCCCAAGCGCAGAAGATCGGCCTGGCCAGCGTTTCCCGCGACGTGTTCCTGGATGACGAACGCACCGAAGCGGCGATCACCGCGCAACTGCAGACCGCAATCAAGCTGGCCCACAAACAAGGCTCGGCAGTGATGATCGGCCACCCGTACCCGCAGACCCTGGCGGTACTCGAGCGTGAATTGCCCAAGCTCAAGGCCCAGGGCGTGGACTGGATCGACATCAAGCTGATGATCAGCCTACGCAGCAACCAGGCGATGGCCGGGCATGGCAAGGACGGCACCTACCGTCCAGCAGCTAGGTAAGTACCACCCATCCCCAACCCCGGTCCTGAATAGTGCGCCTTTAGGTTCACGCTTACAGGACACTTCATGAACATCACCCACCTCACACTCTGCGCCCTGCTGCTCGGCAGCCTCACCGGATCACTCACAGCTGCACCGCGGGATTTCGGCGAAGGCCTGCCAAACAGCAGCCCCGCACGCATGCTCAGCAACGCGCGCCATGAACACGACCACTGGAATGGCGTCGGCCGTATTCGCAACGAAGCCCAGACCCTGTGTACGGCTACTTTGCTGGACACCCGCGACGCCGCCGGAAAATCCGGCCCGGCCTACGTACTCACCAGCAGCCATTGCCTGCACCGCCTCAACGGCGCAGTGCAAAAGGACCTGCCGATCAAAGGCAGCATCAGCTTCAACTACTTCGACGACACCCTGGAGTCGATCAAGACCTATTCGCTCAAGACCCTGAAATGGGGCAGTAGCCAAGGCATGGACCTGGCCATTATCGAATTGCAGACTTCACTGGCGGCCTTGCTCAAGGCCGGAATCAACCCACTCAAACTCGCCGAAGAAGTCCCTGCCGATGGCAATGACATCCTTGCCCTGACCGCTCCGGAATGGGACACCCTGCACCTCGGCGCATGCGTCCAGCAAAGCTCCCAAGAGCTGGTGGAGCAACCGTTCGTATGGCGCGTCACCCTGAAAAACCAATGCCCGGGCATCATGCGCGGCAGCTTTGGCGGGCCTCTGCTCGACCGTGCAACCAACACCGTGTTCGGCATTCTCAGCACCAGCACCAGCGGCCAACCCGAGGAGCGCAAATGCCAGCGGGACGCGCCGTGCGAAGTCAACCAAGGCCAAGCCTCCTGGCACGCCGAGACCAACTATGGCAGCCCGGTGACGTTCCTCAACCGCTGCTTCGCGGCCGGGGTATTGAAACCCGACAGCGAGCACTGCGACCTCTTCCCGACAACCACGATCACCTTCAAAAATCCGGAGCCGATCCAGCAGTACTTCATCAAGCAGCCTGGCACCAAAGGCAAGGACATCGTGCCGCGCTGGAACCTGGCCTTCACCACCAACACCCCGTTCTACCGCTACAAGACCACACGCCGTGCGATTGACTGCGAAAACCCGGTGCACTACAGCTCGCCCATCAACGCCGAAAACGCCCACATCAACGATGCCATCGGCCCACAGACCGGCATGCAGATGCTGTGCATCGTCGGCGTAGCTTCCGCCGAACAACCTGTGACCAACGGCATGATGCGCAACGCGTTGACCCTGGCCGTCGAACTCGCCGAACCCGGGCCGGCGCGCACGCCCAACCTGACGATCAGCCTCGACAAACATGGCCTGGGGGCCTACACCGTGATCTGGAACCTGGCCTCGCCATTCATGCATCGCTACACCTACAAATATGGCCCGGCCGCGACCACCGATTGCCTGCGTCCTGCCGCCTACTTGCCAATCCCACCCCCGCCATTGCTCACCGAAGTGGACGAGGACGAGCCCATTGACCTGGTGCGGCCCCTCAATGACTTCCCTGGGATGCAGACGGAAAAGTTCGCCCAACTGATCAGCGTCAGAAACACGCCAATCAAGATTTGCACGTATGCATTCGACCAGGCCGACCAACCTTCAACCCTGCGGGTCGATCTGCTCAAGCCGCGCTGAATGCACCCTACATAGCTACCGCTGGACGCCGCCGGGATTGACCGATAGTGCCCCCTCCAATCAACTGGAGAGATTCCCCATGAATCCGCTGCAATTCAACGACCTGCTCATCAGCTTTACCTGCGAGTTCCTGCCGCTGTGGAACGACAAGGGGTCAGGCGCCCACCGCGCCATCGGCCTGTGGCGGCCCAGCACGACATCCGATGCCCTCAGTCAGTTTTTCCCACTGGGTGACATCGCCACCGGCAGCTATCGCAACATCAATCAACGCAAGATCGTCGCCGTGGTCAGCGATGCCAACAAGGTCAATGGCACCGCACTGCGCCCGCCGGCAGACTATGAGCAAGTGTGGAAGGATGCAGGCTCGGGTGCGCGAAACGATTTTTCCATCTGGCGGCCGCTGCCACCTGAAGGCTATGTAGCTATGGGCCTGGTGTGCGGCGTAGGTTATGAAAAACCTTCGAGCAATGCCGTACGCTGCGTGCGCGCCGACCTGGTGACGAGCGCCCAGCCCGGCGATTTGATCTGGAGCGACGAAGGCAGTGGCGCCTCTCGGGACTTCAGCGCCTGGTCGATCAGAGTGCCGGACGCAGCGCCCGGCGAGATCAACCTGGCGCCCGGGACGTTCGTCGCCAACGCACGCTACACCCGGCCCACCGAGCCGACCTACGCACTGCGCTTGCCCCTCAGCGCGCCACTGCGCGAACCCCCGCCACCGCCGGTCCTCACCAGTTACGCCGGCCCCGACGAGGCCGCAACCACGCCCACGACCCATGTGTGCCTGCTGCCGTGGTTCAGCGTCAAAGACCCGGAGTTGAATGCCATCGAACAGCTGCTGTCCTCACCGACCTACCGCCTGGAACGCACCGACCGCCATCTGTTCGCCGGCTTCGGCCACAACACCACCGACACCAGCCAACCGTTCATGTGGACCGCCAACAAGGGCGAAACAGGCAACCATTCCAGGGCCCTGGCCGCGACAACCTGCGTCGATCTGTGCAGCGAATGGCCTCCCAAATACCGTGTATTCGAATTGAATTTCTCGGCGCATCTGGAACAGGACTTCACCCACACCCAACGTTCGGCCAAGGGCTGGAATCAAGCCTCGTCGCTGGACATCATCACCTACGTTCCCGCCAACAAGGCCGTCGCCGCTTACCTGATCCAGAGCGAATACCGCTTGCTGCGCCAGGACGGCAGCCAGGTGTCGACCACCGTCAGCTACACCAGCGGCGATCAAATCTATATGAGTGAATTTCCCCGCGAAGAATCGCCGCCGGCGGTGACGCAAGCCGCGCTAGAGGTAGCGGGCCATGATCTCGTCGATGAGACCGTCGCGCCGTAGCTGATCGAGCGTCGCCTGCAGCTTGAGCACCACCTCGTCCGGCACTTGCTTGTTGAGCGCCAGGTACAACTGCGCACTGTTGAAGCGCAGCACGGTCTTGAGGCCGGTGACGCCCACCTGGCGGGCAAGGTAGCGCCCGGCGGGATCGCCGGTGGCCCACAGGTCGATCTGACCATCCAGCAGCTTTTGCGCATTGTCCTGGTCGCGCAATACCACTACCGGGTTGAGGCCCTGCTTCTCCAGGGTCTGAGCAATGGCATCGCCCTTGTACGCGCCGATCCTGTAACGGCGCGCATGTTCGAGGTCAGTCAGTTGGATCGTGCTGTCGGCCTTGGCCAGCAGCACCCAATCGTCCGGGCCGATGGGGCCGACCCATTTGAACAGGGACTCGCGGTCCGGCAGGCGAGCCATCACGAATACGCCGTAGCCGGGTTTTTCCAGGGCGAGCTTGTAGATGCGCTCCCAAGGAAAACGTAGGGTCAGGTTGTAGGAAATGCCGGCACGCTTGAAAGTCTCGCGGACGATGTCCACGGCAATGCCTTCGATGTTCTCTTCCTTGGCGAAGTTCTTGCCGTTCTTCGCCATGTTGTACGGCGGGAAGTTTTCCGTCAGCAGCACCAGGGAGGTGTCGGACGGCTCCTCGGCGTGGACAGAACCCGCCAAAAGAATGGAGGTACTGGCGAGGACGAGCAGAAGATCTTTGAACATGAAGGTTACCGGAATCCATGGCAAGCGCAGAGAGTGCCCCGCGCCTGCCATGGTGTCCAGCAGCGTTTAGCGAACGACGATACCGCGCGCCGCCATGTAGGCCTTGGCCTCGGGAACGGTGTATTCGCCAAAGTGGAAAATACTCGCCGCCAGTACCGCACTGGCGTGGCCTTCGATGACACCGTCGGCCAGATGTTGCAGGTTGCCGACGCCGCCGGAGGCGATCACCGGGATACCCAACGCATCGCTGATGGCGCGGGTTACGCCCAGGTCGAAGCCGTTTTTCATGCCGTCCTGGTCCATGCTGGTCAGCAGGATTTCACCGGCGCCCAGGCCTTCCATTTTCATCGCCCACTCCACCGCGTCCAGGCCGGTCGGCTTGCGACCGCCGTGGGTGAAGATCTCCCAGCGCGGGGTTTCGCCCGGGCCGGAGACTTTCTTGGCGTCGATGGCCACCACGATGCATTGCGAGCCGAAGTGCTGCGCGGCTTCGCCGACGAACTCCGGGTTGAACACGGCGGCGGTGTTGATCGAAACCTTGTCCGCACCGGCATTGAGCAGGTTGCGGATGTCTTGCACGGTACGCACGCCACCGCCCACGGTCAGCGGGATGAACACCTGGCTGGCCATGCGCTCGACGGTATGCAACGTGGTGTCGCGACCGTCGACGCTGGCGGTGATGTCGAGAAAGGTAATCTCGTCGGCACCTTGCTCATCGTAGCGACGGGCGATTTCCACCGGGTCGCCGGCGTCACGGATGTTCTCGAACTTGACGCCCTTGACCACGCGACCGTTGTCGACGTCCAGGCAAGGGATGATGCGTTTGGCCAGCGCCATGGTCAGTCCTCAGCCGTTATAGGCGTCGCAGTAAGCCTGGGCTTCGGCGACGTCCAGGGTACCTTCATAAATCGCGCGGCCGGTGATGGCGCCGATGATGCCGGGCGCCTTGGCGTCCAGCAGCGACTTGATGTCACCCAGGTTGTGAATGCCGCCCGAAGCGATCACCGGGATTCTGGTCGCCGCAGCCAGCGCCGCAGTGAACGGCACGTTGCAGCCCTGCATCATGCCGTCTTTGGCGATGTCGGTATAAACGATGGCAGAAACGCCGTCGGCTTCGAACTGCTTGGCCAGGTCGATCACCTGCACCGTGCTGATTTCAGCCCAGCCGTCGGTGGCGACGAAACCGTCCTTGGCGTCCAGGCCCACGATCACTTTGCCCGGGAACGCGCGGCAGGCTTCGGCGACGAAGGCCGGGTCTTTGACGGCCTTGGTGCCGATGATCACGTAGCTCACGCCGGCCTTGACGTAGTGCTCGATGGTTTCCAGGGAACGGATACCGCCACCGATCTGGATCGGCAGGTTCGGGTAGCGCTTGGCGATCGCCGTGACCACTTCACCGTTGACCGGCTGGCCTTCGAAGGCGCCGTTCAGGTCCACCAGATGCAGACGACGGCAGCCCCCTTCCACCCATTTGGCAGCCATGCTCACCGGATCATCGGAGAACACGGTGGAGTCTTCCATGCGGCCTTGGCGCAGACGTACGCAGGCGCCGTCCTTGAGATCGATAGCGGGGATAATCAGCATCTGGCAAACCTTATTCGATATTCAGCAATGCTTGGGAAATCAGGGTTTCTCAAGCGACCACAGGTCGCTTTCGATGCTTTCGAAGCGCTCTTTGAGCAGCGTCTGTGCGTCGAAAATCGCCCTGTTGTAATAGTGCGGAGCAACTTCGGTGGTGAACAGTTCGAGGATCTCGGCGACCTCGAACGAACCCAGCTTCAGCTCGAAGCGATCTTCCATGAACCGCTTGATCTTGAGGGTAGCCTCACTCTCCTGTTCGGGCGTGAGGTTCAAGAGCGGCAACTTCGGCTTCTTGGCCATTTACCAGCTTCCGTTCCAGGTGGCGAAGTTCTGCAGCAATTGCAGGCCATGGGTATGGCTTTTCTCCGGGTGGAACTGCACGGCAAAGCGCGAACCTTCGGCCAGCGCGGCGGCGAAGTCGACGCCGTAGTGCCCGCCACCCACCACCTGGCCCGGGTTACCGGCGGCGATGTAGTAGCTGTGCACGAAGTAGAAACGCGCCAGGTCCGGGATGTCGTGCCACAGCGGGTGGTCGACGGTCTGGCTGACCTCGTTCCAGCCCATGTGCGGCACTTTGAGGTGTGCGCCGTCTTCATGCAGGTCCTTGCCGAAGAACTTCACCTGGCCCGGGAACAGCCCGATGCAGTCGACGCCATCGTTCTCTTCACTGCGATCGAGCAAGGCTTGCATGCCCACACAGATGCCGAGGAACGGACGGTCCTGGCTGACTTCACGCACCAGGCTGTCGAAGCCCAGGCGGCGGATCTCGGCCATGCAATCGCGAATCGCGCCAACGCCGGGGAATACCACCCGGTCGGCTTCGCGAATCACGTCTGCATCGCTGGTGATCAGCACCTTGCCGGCACCTACGTGTTCGAGGGCCTTGGCCACCGAGTGCAGGTTACCCATGCCGTAATCGATAACCGCGACCGTCTGCATTACAGGACGCCCTTGGTCGAGGGCATTTGCCCGGCCATGCGATCATCCAGCTCCACGGCCATGCGCAGGGCGCGGCCGAAAGCCTTGAACACGGTTTCGATCTGGTGGTGGGTGTTGGTGCCGCGCAGGTTGTCGATGTGCAGGCTGACAAGTGCGTGGTTGACGAAACCCTGGAAGAATTCCTGGAACAGGTCGACGTCAAAACCGCCCACGGTGGCGCGGGTGTAGGGCACGTGCATCTGCAGGCCTGGGCGGCCGGAGAAGTCGATGACCACACGCGACAGCGCTTCGTCCAGCGGGACATAGGCGTGGCCGTAGCGACGGATGCCTTTCTTGTCGCCGATGGCCTTGGCAAATGCCTGGCCGAGGGTGATGCCAACGTCTTCCACCGTGTGGTGGTCGTCGATGTGCAGGTCGCCCTTACTGACGATATCCAGGTCGATCAGCCCGTGACGGGCGATCTGGTCCAGCATGTGCTCAAGAAAAGGTACACCGATATCAAATCGGGCCTTTCCGGTGCCATCCAGGTTGATCGAGGCTTTGATCTGGGTTTCCAGAGTGTCGCGCTCGACGGACGCCTTACGTTCGGCCATCACCAGCTCCGCAAAATCATTGGGCGAAAAAGGCAGCCATTATAGGGGCGCGGGCGCCAAACAGAAACATCGGAGGGGATAAGACTGATGGAGTGTCGAGGATAGACATGTGCATACAACTGTGGGAGCTGGCTTGCCTGCGATGCGGGCACCTCGGTCACTCAGACAGACCGAGGTGATGCTATCGCGGGCGAGCCAGCTCCCACAGGGTTTTTGCGGTATTAGTGGAACAGTACCGCCGTCTTCTGCAGGGTCACCCACACACCCCACGCCAACGGAATACCGACCACCAGCCACGCGGCAATCGCCAATGGCACGGTGCCGGGCGCCGCTTTCCACTCCAGGGAAGTGGTGGCGTCCGCACCTTTGTCATGCCCCAGCGCCTGCTCGGCCGCCAGTTCGGCATCGGTCATGAAGTACTTGTCCGCCACCGGGCGGACCAGCATGTTGCAGACGAACCCCAGCACCAGCAGGCCAGCGAGGATATACAAGGTGATGTCGTAGGCCGCGGCACGTTCAACGCCGATGCTCAGTTGATATTCACGCAGGTAGTTCACCAGCACCGGGCCCAATACGCCCGCCGCAGCCCATGCGGTCAGCAGGCGACCGTGGATCGCGCCGACCATCTGCGTACCGAACAAGTCGGCCAGGTAAGCCGGAACCGTCGCAAAGCCACCGCCGTACATCGACAGGATGATGCAGAACGCCGCCACAAACAGCGCCACGTTGCCCAGGTGCCCCAGGTTCGGGATCAGCGCGTACAGGGCAAAGCCCAGGGCGAAAAACACGAAGTAGGTATTTTTACGGCCCAGGTAGTCGGAGAACGACGCCCAGAAGAACCGGCCACCGATGTTGAACAAGCTCAGCAGCCCGGTGAAGCCCGCCGCGATGGCGGCGATGGACGCCAGTTGACCCGCATCCAGCTGGCCGAACGGCACATCCACGCCCAGCAATTTGCCGCCGAACACTTCCTGCAGCAGTGGCGAAGCCATGCCAAGGATACCGATACCAGCAGACACGTTCAGGCACAGCACCAGCCACACCAGACGGAATTGCGGGGTCTTCCACGCCACATTCACGTGCACGTGACGGTGGGTGATCATCGCATTGCTGGCTTTTTTCGCCGGCGCGGTCCAGCCCTCAGGCTTCCAGCCGGTCGGCGGTACGCGGTAGGACAAGGCACCGCCGATCATGAACACGAAATAGATCGCGGCCATCACCAGGAAGCTCTGCCATACCCCCACGCTGTCGGGCGTGGCGAAGTGGCCCATCAAGGCTGCCGCCAACGGGGCGCCCACCATCGCGCCGCCGCCGAAGCCCATGATCGCCATGCCGGTCGCCATGCCGCGCTTGTCCGGGAACCACTTGATCAGGGTCGACACGGGCGAGATGTAGCCCAGGCCCAGGCCAATGCCGCCAATCACGCCGGAACCGATCCACATTAGCCAGATCTGGTGGGTGTAGATACCCAACGCCGAGATCAGCAGGCCGCCACACCAGCACAGCGCCGATACGACACCGGCCTTGCGAGGCCCGGCATGTTCCAGCCAGCCGCCCCAGATCGCTGCCGAGCAGCCCAGGAAAATGAAGAACAGGGTGTAGATCCAGCCCAGCATGGAAATGGGCCAGTCGCATTGGGACGAGAAGACTTGTGCGATAAAGCTCATGTCCGGCGCGCAGGCCAACGGCTTGGTGATCCCCAGCGCCTTCGACAACGGCAGCCAGAACACCGAAAAACCGTAGGCCATGCCGATGCACAGGTGGATAGCCAGCGCGGCCGGCGGGACCAGCCAGCGGTTGAAGCCCGGCTTGGCGATGATGCGCTCCTTGGACAGGAACGCAGGCTGTGCGGCAGTTAAAGCTGCCGCAGTGCTTGTGCTCATTGGTGTTTCCCCCAGTTGTTAGTATGTGTTCGTCAGGCGCTCTCTCCCTCGACCTTGCACGCAAAGCGTTGGCCGTTGTTTTGAGTCAAGCTCCATTTGATGCGCGACGTTGTGTCGCAGAAGGCAGACGAACCCGCGCAGATTAGCACCTGTGAATGCCAGAAAAACCAAACTGACATCACCTTTTTCGGGTTATCTGTTTTATTTGACGCCAAAATCCCGTTTTGCTGGGCGTGGATACAATGTAACGATCGGCGAACTGACGTACGGTTACCGGCGGTATACTCTTCGGCTAAATTTTAATCTCGACATACAAGGACTCGCCCATGAAAGCGTTCGGCAAAATCCTGGGTCTGGTACTTCTCGGGCTGTTGCTGATCATTGTGGCGCTGGGCTTTGCCCTGACCCACCTCTTCGATCCCAACGACTATAAAGACGAGATCCGCCAGATTGCCCGCGACAAGGCCCACATCGAGCTGACGCTCAATGGCGACATCGGCTGGAGCCTGTTCCCCTGGCTCGGCCTTGAGCTGCACGAAGCCAGCGTGGCGACCCTGACCACTCCGACACAACCGTTCGCCGACCTGCAAATGCTCGGCCTGTCGGTGCGCGTGCTGCCGCTGCTGCGCCGCGAAGTGCAGATGAGCGATGTGCGCGTCGAAGGCCTGAACCTGCGCCTCAACCGCGACAAGCAGGGCCACGGCAACTGGGAAGACATCGGCAAGACCGTACCGGTCGCCAGCACCGAAGCGCCTGCCACTGCGCCCGCGCCTGCCGAGCCGGCTGCCGAGGCCAAGCCGGAGAAGCCGCCGCAGCCGATCCGCCTGGACATCGACAGCCTGACCATCAACAACGCCCGCGTGGAATACAACGACGAGCAGACCGGCAAGCAATTCAGTGCTGAAAGTATCCAGCTAAGCGCCGGTGCGATTCACGATGGCGCGAGCATTCCGGTGAAGCTCACCGCATTCTTCGGCAGCAACCAGCCAGTGATGCGCGTCAAGACCGAGCTCAATGGCAACCTGCGCATCCAACGTGCGCTCAAGCGCTACCAGTTCGAAGACATGCGCCTGAGCGGCGAGGCCACCGGCGAGCCGCTGCAAGGCAAGACCGTGACGTTCTCCACCCAAGGGCAGATTTTGGTGGACTTGGCGGCGAACATCGCCGAATGGACCAACTTGAAACTGTCGGCCAACCAATTGCGCGCCCTGGGCGAGCTGAAGGTCAACGACCTGGACAAGACAGCCCAACTGAACGGCGCCCTGTCCATCGCCCAATTTGACCTGGCCAAGTTTCTCGACAGCGTGGGCAACCCATTGCCAGCGATGGCCGAGGGCAGCCTGAGCAAGGTCGAGCTGGTCAGCCGCCTGGCGGGTACGCCCACCAGCGTGGTCCTCGACGACCTGAACCTGAAGGTCGATGGCAGCACCTTCACCGGGCGCATTGCCGTGGAAGACTTCGCCAAGCAATCGCTGCGGGTCCAGCTCAAGGGCGATACGTTCAACGTCGACAATTACCTGCCGGCCAAGTCCGAAGCCGCCAAAGGCGCAACCGCCGCACGCCAGGCCGAAGTGCAGAACAGCGAAGCCGGGGCCATGGCCGCCGGTGGTACCACGCCGCTGCCGGACGCACCCACCAAAGGCGCCTGGAGTACCGACAAGCTGCTGCCCGTGGCACGCCTGCGCGCGCTGGACGTGAATGCCGACCTGGCCTTCGGCCAATTGACCTTGAGCAAGCTGCCGATCCAGAACGCGGTGCTCAAAGCCACCGGCATCGACGGCCAACTCAAGCTCAGCACCCTGAGCGGCAGCCTCTACAACGGCTCCTTCCAGGCAACCGGCAACCTTGACGTGCGCCAGGATATTCCTGTGTTGGCGCTGCAAAGCCAGATCAGGCAAGTGCCGGTCGAGCGCATCCTGCAAGCCCAGGGGCAAACGCCGCCGGTGAAGGGCCAGGTCACCCTCGACAGCAACCTCAGCGGCCGCGGCAACAGCCAGAAAGCCCTGATCGACAGCCTCAACGGCACCGCCAGCTTTGTGATCAACAACGGCGTGCTGCTCAACGCCAACCTCGAACAACAGCTGTGCACCGGCATCGCCCTGCTCAACCGCAAGACCCTGAGCAGCGCACCGCAAGGCAAGGACACGCCGTTCCAGGAACTGCGTGGCAACCTGACCTTCCGTAACGGCGTCGCCAGCAACCCGGACCTGAAAGTGCGCATCCCGGGCCTGACGGTCAACGGCAACGGTGACATCGACCTGCGCGTGCTGGGCATGGACTACCGCGTGGGCATCCTCGTCGAAGGCGACCAGCGCGAAGTACCGGACCCGGCCTGCCAGGTGGGCGCCAACTTCCAGGGGATCGAAGTGCCGCTGCGCTGCCGTGGCCCGCTGGAACTCGGCGCCAAGGCTTGCCGCCTGGACAAGGACGGCCTCGGCCAGGTCGCTATCAAGGCCGCCGGCAACAAGCTCAGCGACAAACTTGAAGAGAAGCTCGACAAGGTCAACCCGCAGCTCAAAGACGCGCTCAAAGGTCTGTTCAAACGATGAGAAACGAGCAGTTTTCAACGGCGGTGCTGGATTGGTACGACCGCCACGGTCGCCACGACCTGCCCTGGCAACAGGGCATCACGCCTTATCGGGTGTGGGTCTCGGAGATCATGCTGCAACAGACCCAGGTCAGCACCGTGCTGAATTATTTCGACCGTTTCATGGCCTCGCTGCCGACGGTCGAAGCCCTGGCCGCCGCACCGGAAGACGAGGTGCTGCATTTGTGGACCGGCCTGGGCTACTACACCCGCGCACGCAACCTGCAAAAGACCGCGAAGATTGTGGTGGCCGACTATGGCGGCGAGTTTCCCCGGGACGTGGAAAAACTCACCGAGCTGCCGGGCATCGGCCTGTCTACCGCCGGCGCAATCGCGAGCCTGAGCATGGGCCTGCGCGCACCGATCCTCGACGGCAACGTCAAGCGCGTGCTGGCACGCTTTACCGCGCAAGAGGGCTACCCGGGCGAACCCAAGGTCGCCAAGCAGCTGTGGGCCACGGCAGAGCGCTTCACACCCCATGATCGCGTCAACGCCTACACCCAGGCGATGATGGACATGGGCGCCACCCTCTGCACCCGCAGCAAACCCAGCTGCCTGCTGTGCCCGCTGGAAAAAGGCTGCGAAGCCCACATGCTCGGCCTGGAGACCCGCTACCCGATCCCCAAGCCGCGCAAGACCATCCCGCAGAAGCGCACGCTGATGCCGATGCTGGCGAACGCCGAGGGCGCGATCCTGCTTTACCGCCGCCCATCGACAGGGCTCTGGGGTGGGCTGTGGAGCTTGCCGGAACTGGACGACCTGCAAGACCTGGAACACCTCGCCCACCAGCACGCGCTCGAACTGGGCAAGCAACAGGAACTGCCGGGGCTGGTCCACACCTTCAGCCATTTCCAGCTGGCCATCGAACCCTGGCTGGTACGGGTCGAGGAATCCGCCCATCACGTGGCCGAGGCCGACTGGCTCTGGTATAACCTCGCCACCCCGCCGCGCCTGGGCCTTGCCGCCCCGGTCAAGAAACTGCTGAAGCGCGCGGCCGATGTTTTGAATGCAGGAGTGTCGTCATGACCCGCACCGTAATGTGCCGCAAGTACAAAGAAGAACTGCCAGGCCTGGAACGCCCTCCGTACCCAGGCGCCAAGGGCCAGGACATTTACGAGCATGTCTCTGCCAACGCCTGGGGCGACTGGTTGAAACACCAGACCCTGCTGATCAACGAAAAACGCCTGAACATGATGAACGCCGAAGACCGCAAGTACCTGGCAGGCGAGATGGACAAGTTCTTTTCCGGCGAGGATTACGCCAAGGCCGACGGCTACGTGCCACCTGCTCAATAATTGATCAAAAACCGGGGTCGGCACGTAAGCGACGGTAATAATTAAATATTTTTTGAAAACTTGCTTGACGACCCCCTGAAAAACCCGTTTAATGCGCCCCGTTGCCCAGATAGCTCAGTCGGTAGAGCAGGGGATTGAAAATCCCCGTGTCGGCGGTTCGATTCCGTCTCTGGGCACCACTAATTAGTTTTAGGTGGTGCGAACATCATCTGAAACACACAAAAAACCCGCCTAGTGCGGGTTTTTTGTTGCCCGGGATTTATTGAGCTGCATCGGAGCAACCTCTGTCGCCCCGAAGCCCGTCATCTCAATCACTCAAGCAAAAACACCATCAACGGATTGTCATTCAACCGCCCGCTGTACACCGGCGCCTGATGTTCCAGCGGCGTCCCCGCCAGCAGCTTGGTTTCCTTGCGTGCCACGATCACCCATGCCGGCTTTGGCAACGTAGCCAACCGCTCGACCTCGCTCCCCGCGACAAACAACGGCTGCTCATCATGATCCAGGTTCATCATGTAGCGCACCGCCCAGGTATCCCGGCCGAGATTGACAAACACCAACGGCCCCGGCTGCTTCACCCGTAGCGCTTCCACCTCGCCAACAAAGGTGCGGGTGTCGAATTGCAGATCCTTGGCCGGACCGATCACGGCCACCAGCAACAGCCATTGCGCCGCCAATGCGATCGCGCTGAGCCCCACCAGACGACGCCAGGCGATCACTGCCGCCACTTGCAGGACCAGCAGCGCGCCTATCAGCAGCGGCAACGAAACGTCCGGCCAATAACCGTGCTTCTGCCACCCATGCCGACAGACAAAGACTACAACCACGCACAACGCCGGTAGCGCCACGACAAGCCATTCGTAACACCTGCGCACGCCAACGAGCCAGCCTTGCGCCTGGAGCAGCCCATAGGCGGCGACAGCGGCAAACATCGGCACCATGGGCAGGATGTAATAAGCGCGCTTGAAGTGCGGCACCGATAGCCCGAGCAGGATCATCAAGCCGCAGGCGCCCAGGCGCACCACCATCTGCACGTCGTCATTCACAAACCGTTCAGACCAGCGATGGCGCAGCGCGATCAACGTTGCCAGCGCCAGCGGCACCACCGGGAAGTAGCGGTACACACTCAACTGGAAGTAGAAGTAGAACGGCTCGCCACTTTCATCGAGGCGCCCGCCGACCTGCATCTTGAACACTTCGTCGGCAAAGGCATCGCCACCGCTGATCCGCGCCAGCTTCACCAACAGCCACCAGCACGCCGCCAACAGCAGCACGCCAACCACACCATGGATCAGCACCTGCCTGACCCGCTGCCCGGGGCGGCTCAACGCCCAGTACACGCACACCACGCCACAGACTTCGATCAACCCCAGCGGCCCGCGAATCGCAAAGCCGAGGACGAACAGCGGGAACACGGCGAGTTGGCGCCAGCGCGATCCCAAGCGCTCACCCGTGTGCAACAGGTAGAAACTGCCGACACAGAGCAGCGACACCATCTGATCCAGGCACACCGAACGCGACTTATCGAGCAACTGCGCAGTGAGCAACGTCAGCAGCACCGTGAGCAGCGCCCATTGCCGGCTCGACGGCACCAGCAGGCGATAGATCAGGGCAACGGTGCCGGCAGACGCGAGGGCGGTGGGCAGGATATTTGCCAGGTGGTTGGGCGCACCAAACAGCCGGGCAAACACAAAACTGAAGAAGGTCGCGGTGCCGGGATAGTCCGCGTAGGGCTGACCGTAGGTGGTCGGGAAAAAACTCGCGCCGTGGCGAAAAATTTCCTGCAGGAACAACGCCCAGCGCCCGTCAAAACCCTGAGGCTGCTGATCCCAGATCCCCAGGGTAAACAGCAGAGAGGCGAGCAAGAAAATGCCCAGGGACTCCAGGCGAAAACGGTTGTGGTGATCCATCGGTTGACCCGTCAGGTAAAGAGTGCCGACTTATGGTGCCGGCCACCCTGCTGAATAGCGCCTGAACAGACTCACATTTACCGACGCACGGGCCATACCAACGCCGGGATCAGACGCACATAGATCAATTCACCGACCAACTCGATCAGGGTTTGCAGGATCACCGCCGTCGCCGCCAACCCGCGTACACCCTCGGGCAGGGCCAGCGCCAAGGGCAACACCACCAACGAGTTGCGTGTCGATGCGCTGAACGTCACCGCACGCGCCGTCAACGCCGGCAACGCACAGACACGCGCCGCCAAAGCGCCCATCAGCGGCGCCAGCAACAGGAAGCCCAGGTAGACCGGAATCACCGGCAGCAACAGGCTGAAATCACGCACCACCGCAGTGATCTGCGAGGCGATCACCACGAACAACACCAGCGCCATGGCCGGCACCGGCAACCAGGCCCAGGCGTTGTTCCACGCATTGATAACGGTCGAGCTGCGCGCCAGCGCCGTGGTGCCCACCGCCAACACCATCGGCACCACAATCAACATCAGGAACGCCTCGACGAAAGGCCCCGCCTCGACCACCACCCCAGACTGCGGCCCCAGCATCAACCCCAGGTACACCGGCAACAGCGCCAACTGCACCAGCAACAACACCGGCGTCGCCGCCAGCATCAGCCGCGAGTCGCCCTTACCCATATGGGTAAACACCACCACGTAATCGATGCACGGCGTCAGCAACACCAGCAACGCACCCAGCAATAGCGCCGGGTGCGCGACCAAGCCACGGGTCAACGCCCACACCAGCAACGGCACCAGGATGAAATTGACCAGCAGCAAAGCCGACAGGAAGCGTTTGTTGCCCCAGCCCTGGCGCAGCTTCAGAAACGGGATTTGCAGGAACATCGCGTACATCAGCACGGCGATGGCAGGTGTGACCAGTGCGCCAAGGCCATTGGCCGATGAGGGCGCGAGCAGGCCGAAGGTGGCTGCCAGGAGGACCGTGATGAAGTAGAGGGGGATCTGATGGTGTTCGAGGGTGTCGCGGGTCATGAAAGCGCCCTGGCTGATCGCAAAGGCAACAAGCCTATGGATCTATTGGCAAAACGGTCGTAGCTGGCAGCCGGCTCTTCTGTTTCAAACTCTGAAACGATGGGAGAAAGTGGGATGCTCATAAGAGACCTCCAAAGTGGGTGCCTGCCAGTCTAATCGGACCATGATCGGGTGTCGTTCCTCTAGGATATATGGCTCTATCAGTGAGCGCCGAGATTAGTGGGGCCGCCGAATGGCACACACGTACTGGCAAGCTGGCCAACTGTTACTAAAAAAATAAAAACCGACATAGGCAGAAAACCAATGAACTTGAATGACGCCTCTTCGCGAATACCACTCGCAACACGCAACCCAGGTCAAAGCACGCCCTTCAAGGAACCCGCTGCCGACAACCACCTCATCGGCGGCTTCACCTGGCGCCATCTGCGCACCGACTTCGGCCGCCCCGTCGTCATCATCAACGCCGCCACGTCCCTGCGCTGCCGCTATTACTCGCGTTTCGCCGACTACCTGTTTGCCAACGGCCTCGACGTCATCACCTACGACTACCGTGGCATCGGCGAATCCCGCCACGGCTCGCTAAAGGGCTTCAAAGCCTCGTGGTCGGACTGGGGCGTGCTGGATTTCGAAGCGATCTTGCAGCGCGCGCAACGGGAGTTTCCAGGCCAGCCGATCGACGTCGTCGGCCACAGCTTCGGCGGCTGTGCGGCGGGGCTGGGAGCCTCAGGCGCGGCGATCCGCCGGATTGTTACCGTGGGCGCCCAATTTGCGTACTGGCGCGACTACGCAGCGAGTGAACGCTGGAAGATGTTTGCCAAATGGCATGTGGCAATGCCGCTGATGACCGCGCTGTGCGGATATTTCCCCGGCAAGCGCCTGGGCTGGATGGAGGACACGCCGGCAGGCGTGGTACGCGACTGGAGCACCCCCACACCCCGCTACGAAACACGCCCCAGCGGGCGCGGCTTGCGTGAGTTGCCCTTCAGCCAGGTGCAAGCGCAGATACTGGCCATCAGCATCACCGATGACCCATTCGGGACCGTAGCAGCCATCGAGCGGTTACTGGGTTACTTCGACAACAGCGAACGCACCCATCTGCGGATAGCGCCTGAGGACATCGGCGAGAAACAGGTCGGGCATTTCGCATTTTTCCGTAGCGAGTATCAGGACCGCTTGTGGCCGATTGCACTGGCTTGGCTGCAAAACGGCCAATTAGCAGCGGATACCCTTGGGATTTCCCGCAACCTGCGCTTCAATAGCCCACTCTGAACCCTAGGACGTCACACCCATGGCCTCGCCAAACAAGCAGCAAAAACGCGCCCACCGGGCAAAGGCCAAGGCCAAGCAGAACCGCACCCAACGCGCCGTTGCGAGCAAGCCGGACGCCTTTGCCGGCGATGACAGCCGCATTGACCTTGAGTCGGTGGATTTGACCGAGCTGTTCGTAGAGATGCGCACCGCGGGAGAAATCAACCAGCAGGCATTGTGCGCCGCGTTCCTGTCGCACCCGCTGCTGGCGGTCGTGCTGGAACAGGAAGGCGAAGAAGAAGCCACCGACTTTATCCTCGCGGCACTGATCGAATATCGCCAATGGGCCACAGATAGCGATGATGAAGCGGCCGCCTTGGCGTGGATCGAATCGCCGCAGTTCCAGGCGGATTACGTGGCGGCGTCCCAGGCACTGGCCAACTCAGCAGACTGACGTAAAACCAATTGTGGGAGCGGCAAGTCGAATCGTCGCACCGCCGCTCCCACATTTGAACTGCGGCGCAATCAAGCACCGCACTCAATCACATCAATTGAGTACCGCAGCACCCACTTTCTGCGCCTTGCGACGGCTCGATACCATCAACCCCGCCGCCACCACCAGCAAGCTCAGCACGCCAGTCGCAATGATCTCGACCCGGTGCGCTTCCTGGAACAGCATGATGGTCAACGTACCGACGATGAACACCATCACCGCGTAGGTCAGGCCCGGGAACAACCACATCTTGAAGACAATCTTCTCACCCGCCGCCGTACGCTTCTGGCGCATGCGCAATTGCGACACCGCGATCACCAGGTACACCAGCAGCGCGATCGCGCCGGAGCTGGCCAGCAGGAATTCGAACACCGCCGCCGGAGCGACATAGTTGGCAAACACCGCCAGGAACGCAGCGCCGGTAGACAGCATCACCGCCCAGTAAGGCGTGCCGCTGCTGTTGGTGCGCTTGGCCACGGCCGGTGCATCACCGCGACGACCCAGGGAGAACAGCATGCGCGACGCGGTATACAGGGCCGAGTTCAGGCAGCTGGTCACGGCAACCAGGACCACGATGTCAACGATCATCTTGGCGTTCGGGATGCCCATGCGTTCCAGCACGGTCTGGTAGGAACCTACGGCTGCCAGGGTCGGATCGTTCCATGGCACCAGGGACACCACGATGAAGATCGACAGCAGGTAGAACAAACCAATCCGCCAGATCACCGAGTTGGTAGCCTTGGTGATTTGCTGGCCAGGGTTCTTCGATTCAGCGGCAGCGATGGTAACGATCTCGGTACCCATGAAGGAGAACATGGTGGTCAGGATCGCGGCCAATACCGCGCCCATGCCGTTAGGCATGAAGCCTTGGGTGTCGAACAGGTGCGAAACACCGCTGACCTGACTGGTCGGCAGGAAGCCAAAAATTGCCGCCAGGCCGAGGATCACGAAGCCCACGATCGCGACCACCTTGATCAGCGCAAACCAGAACTCGAACTCGCCGTAGTTCTTCACGCTGAACAGGTTGGTCGCTGTCAGCAGCAAGGTGATGACCAAGGTAAACGCCCAGATCGCAATGTCCGGGAACCAGGCATGCAGGATGGTCGCGGCGGCGTTGGCTTCCAGTGGAATCACCAGCACCCAGAACCACCAGTACAGCCAACCGATGGTGAAGCCGGCCCAGTGACCGATGGCGCGGTCGGCGTAAGTCGAGAACGAACCGGTGTCCGGTGACGCCACGGCCATTTCGGCCAGCATGCGCATCACCAATACCACCAGCGTACCGGCGGCGGCATAAGCCAGCAGCACAGCAGGGCCGGCGGCAGCAATCGCGTGGCCGGAGCCAACAAACAAACCGGCACCAATAACGCCGGCAATCGACAGCATGGTGACGTGACGCGGTTTGAGCCCCTGTTCGAGGTCATTGGAGCTTTGCGTACTACTCATTGACACACCTTTGCGAGGAATTGCGAAAACGGTCCGCCCGGCCTGAGCTCTTTCTCGTGAAAAGAAACCAACAGGGCGTTCTTTATTTTTTACGCAATATTTGCGCCAAAATGTTACAAGCCCGCAATTGACGCGGGCTGTAGGACAATTCAACAGCCGTCGCAACTCATTGAGAACACTGAGATTCCGCTATAGCGTTACCGTGCGACTCACTTTTAAACGAACGCGCGCACCAAAAACACACACAAAAAGTACGTGACGCTCCATAACAGGGCTGATAAGCACCGTTTGCCCGATTGACCCTTCCAACACCCGGCCAAAGCTGGCACCATCGCGCCCTTTTTTACGCGAAGCCTGCGGGTTTTCCGGTTCAAACGGCTGTTCGGTTGTAGATGGCGCGACACGCCGCTGTGCCGATGCGACACCCTGCCGCACACAGCCCGTCAACCGTCCGCAGCGTTGTTGGCTGCCATCCAGACGCTATGCTAGCTTGGCGCCTCGCCAGGAAGGCGGCCCAACAGCAAGCACGCAACGAACACAATGAGGACCGCACATGGCCGAGGCCACGCCCGCGCTTGAAATCCGCAACTTGCATAAACGCTATGGTGAGCTGGAGGTACTCAAAGGTATCTCGCTGACCGCTCGCGACGGCGACGTGATCTCGATCCTGGGTTCCTCCGGTTCCGGCAAGTCCACCTTCCTGCGCTGCATCAACCTGCTGGAAAACCCGCACCAGGGCCAGATCCTGGTGGCCGGCGAAGAGCTCAAGCTCAAGGCCGCGAAAAACGGCGAGCTGATGGCCGCCGACGGCAAGCAGATCAACCGCCTGCGCAGCGAAATCGGTTTTGTGTTTCAAAACTTTAACCTGTGGCCGCACATGAGCATCCTCGACAACATCATCGAGGCCCCGCGCCGTGTGCTCGGCCAGAGCAAAGCCGAAGCCATCGAAGTGGCCGAAGCGCTGCTGGCCAAGGTCGGCATCGCCGACAAACGCCACGCCTACCCTGCGCAACTGTCCGGCGGCCAGCAACAACGGGCGGCCATCGCGCGCACCCTGGCGATGCAACCTAAAGTCATCCTGTTCGACGAGCCCACATCCGCCCTTGACCCGGAAATGGTCCAGGAAGTACTTAATGTGATCCGCGCGCTGGCCGAGGAAGGCCGCACCATGCTGCTGGTCACCCATGAAATGGGCTTCGCCCGCCAGGTGTCCAGTGAAGTGGTGTTCCTGCACCAGGGCCTGGTCGAGGAGCAAGGATCGCCACAGCAGGTGTTTGAAAACCCGCTTTCGGCGCGCTGCAAACAATTCATGTCCAGCAACCGCTAACGGAGCAACATGCATGCAGAACTATAAAAAATTCCTTCTGGCCGCCGCCGTCTCGATGGCGTTCAGCGCCACGGCCATGGCAGAAACCTTGAAGATGGGGATCGAAGCGGCTTACCCGCCCTTCAACAATAAAGACGCCAGCGGCAACGTCGTGGGCTTCGACAAAGACATCGGCGACGCCCTGTGCGCCAAGATGAAAATCGAGAAGTGTGAAGTGTACGTGTCCGACTGGGACGGCATCATCCCGGCCCTGAACGCCAAGAAGTTCGACTTCCTGGTGTCCTCGCTGTCCATCACCGATGAACGCAAGCAGGCCGTCGACTTCACCGACCCGTACTACTCCAACAAGCTGCAGTTCATCGCGCCGAAAGCCACCAAAGACTTCAAGACCGACGCCGGTTACCTCAAAGGCAAGATCATCGGTGCACAACGCGCGACCCTGGCCGGTACGTACCTGGAAGACGAGCTGCCGGACACCACCTCCAAGCTCTACGACACCCAGGAAAACGCCTACCTCGACCTGATCTCGGGCCGCCTCGACGGCATCCTCGCCGACAAGTACGTGCAGTACGAATGGCTCAAGAGCAAAGACGGTTCCGCCTATGAGTTCAAAGGCGACCCGGTTGTGGAAAGCGACAAGATCGGCATCGCCGTCCGCAAGGGCGACCCACTGCGCGAGCGCCTGAACAAAGCCCTGGCAGAGATCAAGGCCGACGGCACCTACAAGAAAATCAACGACAAGTACTTCCCTTTCAGCATCGAATGATCTGAACGGTATGCCCGACGCGCTCACTAGAGCGCGTCGGCTTTTAGCAATGCCTTGCGATATGAAAACACCATGAATTTCGATCTCTACGGATTCGGCCCCGCGCTTGCCGCCGGCGCGCTGATGACCGTCAAACTGGCGCTCACGGCCCTGTGCCTGGGGCTGGTGCTCGGCCTGGCCGGCGCCTTGGCCAAGACGTCCCCGTACAAGCCGCTGCAGTGGCTTGGCGGCGCTTACTCGACCCTCGTGCGCGGCATTCCCGAACTGTTGTGGGTGCTGCTGATCTATTTCGGCACGGTCAACCTGATGCGTGCCCTGGGCGAGTTCTTCGGCAACCCCGACCTGTCCCTCAGCGCCTTTGCCGCCGGGGTGATCGCCCTGGGCCTGTGCTTTGGCGCCTACGCCACCGAAGTGTTCCGTGGCGCAATCCTCGCCATTCCCAAGGGCCACCGCGAAGCCGGCGTGGCACTGGGCCTGTCGAAGTTTCGGATCTTCACCCGCCTGATCATGCCGCAGATGTGGCGTATTGCCCTGCCGGGCCTGGGCAACCTGTTCATGATCCTGATGAAGGACACCGCGCTGGTCTCGGTGATCGGCCTTGAAGAAATCATGCGCCACGCGCAGATCGGCGTGACCGTGACCAAGCAGCCCTTCACCTTCTTCATGGTCGCGGCCTTCATGTACCTGGGCCTCACCGTCCTGGCGATGACCGCCATGCACTTCCTGGAAAAACGCGCCGCCCGCGGCTTTGCAAGGAGCACCCAATGAGCGGCGACTACAGCTGGCTGGCGCATTTCGACCTGGGCCTGAACTGGGCCGTGATCATCAAATGGCTGCCCAAACTGGCCCAGGGCGCAACCCTGACCCTGGAACTGGTGGCCATCGCCGTGATCGCCGGCCTGCTGCTGGCGATCCCGCTGGGCATCGCCCGTTCCTCGCGACGCTGGTACGTCAGCGCCCTGCCCTACGCCTACATTTTCTTCTTCCGTGGCACGCCGCTTCTGGTGCAGCTGTTCCTGGTCTACTACGGCCTGGCGCAGTTCGATGCGGTACGCGAGAGCTTCATGTGGCCGTACCTGCGCGATCCGTTCTGGTGTGCCACGGCCACCATGACCCTGCACACCGCCGCCTATATCGCCGAGATCCTGCGCGGTGCGATCCAGGCGATCCCGCCGGGCGAGATCGAAGCGGCACGCGCCCTGGGCATGTCCAAGCCCAAGACGCTGTTCTACATCATCCTGCCGCGCGCCTCGCGCATCGGCCTGCCGGCGTACAGCAACGAAGTAATCCTGATGCTCAAGGCCAGCGCCCTGGCCAGTACCGTGACCTTGCTGGAACTGACCGGCATGGCGCGCACGATCATCGCCCGCACCTACTTGCCGGTAGAGATCTTCTTCGCCGCCGGGCTGTTCTACCTGTTGATGGCCTACATCCTGGTGCGCGGTTTCAAACTGCTGGAACGCTGGCTGCGCGTCGATGCGTGCCAAGGACGTTGAAGCGCGCTTCGCGGCGCTCGATGCATTCCTGATCGAACACCAAGGGCTGTGGCGACCACGGCCCTTCACCCACCGGCAATTACCCTGGGAAGCCGAACACCCCGCGCTCTCCCAGTGGCTGCGCCAACGTTCGCTGGCTGACGCCGAAACCGCCCACAACCAGCCCCACGACCTGCCCGCCCCGGCCCCTTTTCCACAGCTTGCCGCCCAGGCTCTCGCGCTCAGCGCTGTGGATAACTTGCCGAGGGTGCCCCTTGAACCGGCTCATCCGCGCCTGCATGTCGACGTGCCCGGGCGCAAGTGGCAACAGATCGAAGCCTTCGGCGCGGCCCTGTCATTTGCGGCAACGCCAACGCACTGGCTGGACTGGTGCGCCGGCAAGGGCCACCTCGGCCGCCGCCTGCTGCACACCGGGCAACAATTGACCTGCCTGGAATATGACACGGCCTTGATCGCCGCCGGCCAGGCCTTGAGCGATCACCACGGCTTGCCCGTGACCCATCGCCTGCAAGACGTGATGGCCGACGTGCCGCTCAGCGCCGAACACACCCCCGTCGCCCTGCACGCTTGCGGCGACCTGCACGTACGCTTGCTGCAAGCCGCCAGCGCGGCTGGCTGCAAGCAACTGGCACTAGCGCCATGCTGCTACAACCGCATCAGCGCAGACCGCTATCAAGCCCTGTCGGGCCTGGGCCGCGCTTCGGCGTTGCAGCTGTCGATCGACGACCTTGGCCTGCCCCTCAGCGAAACCGTGACCGCCGGCGCCCGCGTGCGCCGCCAGCGCGACAGCTCAATGGCGCGGCGCCTGGGCTTCGACCGACTGCAACGTGAACTGCGCGGCTGCGACGACTACCTGCCCACGCCGTCATTGCCCAGCGCCTGGCTAGACAAACCCTTCGCCGACTATTGCCGGGAGCTGGCGACCCTCAAAGGGTTATCCACAGGCGCACAGGATTGGGCGGCACTGGAAGCCCACGGCTGGCAGCGCCTGGCCGAGGTCAGGAACCTGGAATTGCTGCGTGGTCTGTTTCGGCGCCCGCTGGAGCTGTGGCTGGTGCTGGATCGGGCACTGTTTCTCAGCGAAAACCGCTACCGGGTTGAAGTAGGCAGTTTCTGCGAACCGGCACTGACGCCGCGCAACTTGATGGTGCTTGCCGAGCGCAATTAAAGGGCAAAATTGTCGCAGCCCAGCCTGTGGATAACTCTGTTGATGAATTCTTTTCAGCGCCTGTCGCGGCCTACGCTGAAGGCAAAAAGCCACGCTGGTCATTTTTTGTGCACAGAATAAAAAGCACGCAAAACAGGCAGTTGCGACGTGTTGAGAACAGCTCCACAAAATCGTTGTTTACCCTCGACCGCAACCTACCGATTGTGCATAAGCATCTGGCGTCATGCGTCTAACAAGCGGTTCAGGGCGTGGTTTTCGGGCGGATCAGCAACTGACAAAGTTCATTGAGATCGTCGCTCGCCAGGCTCTGGCCCAGGTTATCCAGCGGGTCCGAACCAAAGGCCAGGGCTTCGCTGATGGACGGATCGCGGTGCACGACCTCCAACAGGCTGTCACCCAGACGCAGCTTGAAGGCTTCGAGCATGTCCAGGCTGAACGCCGAATGCTCGTCCAACTGGTTGATCACGAAGTGACAACGCGGCGGGAAATTGCGCGCCAGATAGGGCGCCAGCAACGCATCCATCTGATCCAAAGTACCCAGGCACGCGGCGTCCGGCTGGACCACGACCAGCACAATGTCGGCCACGTTCAACGCTTGATGCAGGTACACATTATTGCCGGCCGGGGTATCGACGATCACCGTGTGGCGCTCGCTCAAGCCCAGCACCGACAGGCGCTGCGCCAGCCACTTGGGTTCACGTGTGAGCCAGTGCTGCAGGTTGTCCTGCTGCTGGGGGTCGGTGTCACCAAAGGGCATCACCTCGCAACCGGCAAACCCGGTGTGCAGCACGTTCTGCCAGGGTCCGTTGACCAGGCTGGTGCGGCCGATGCCGGGCGATTCATGATCCACACCGAAGTGCTGGCGCAAGGCGTTCTGCGGGTCGAGGTCGAGTGCCACCACCGACTCCCCCAAACGCTGCAGGCCGCTGCTCAGGGCCGTGACCAGGGTACTGCGGCCGACGCCGCCGTTGACGGACACCACAGCGACCACGTTCGGGCGCGGTGCGGTTTCGTCAAAGGCCAGGGGTTGTTCGTGAGCAGATGGCGTGTTGGGGCTGAAACGTGAACCGTCTTTCACGTTCACGCGAGTGCCATCATCGAACGGAACGGTGCCGAAAAAGTGCAGCCGAGCATTGCGCCCTTTCGGGTCGCGGGACACGCTCTTGCCGAACAGGGCAAGCAGATCATCAGTGCGGCTCATGGCCGGAGCTCCTTCACGGCGCGAATAAAGACGTGGGAGGTCGGCAAGAAAACAAGGGGGCTTACCGCAGTCTTTTTGTAGGCGCTTTCGTTGAGACATTTTGTGACAGCGCTCGGCAAGTGTCATTATTTTGATGATATTCGCGCAAGCCTTTCAGACGAGCGGAAAATAGTCACTTTAATGACGCCTGGTTCGCGTAAATTCAGCCCCGTGATTCCACCGTGCCATTGTTTTTTACCCGCCAGCACCGCACCATTGCCGCACCTTCAATGCTGCAAGCTTGGATATTCGCAGTGGCGATACGCTTTAAATTCCCTCGGTTTCTCTACGGCCTTGCCATCACCCTGCTGCTGGGTGGCGGCCTGCTGGGCAATTTGCTTGCCGATTGGGATTTCAGCCAGATCAGCCGCCGCGCCGAGTCGCTTTACGGCCCATTGGGTGCCGGGCGTCAACGCATCGATGCCTGGCAACAATTACTCTCGACGCAAAAGCAGATCGGCGAGCTTGAGCAACTCAAAGTGGTCAACTTGTTCTTCAACCGCCAGTTGCACTACGAGGAAGACATCGACCTGTGGCACGAGATTGACTACTGGGCGACGCCCATTCAATCCCTGTGGAAAGGTGCCGGTGACTGTGAAGACTATGCCATCGCCAAATACTTCAGCCTGCGTAACCTCGGTATCCCCGCGCAAAAGCTGCGGATCACCTACGTTAAGGCCTTGCGCCAGAACCGCGCGCACATGGTGCTGACCTACTATGCCAGCCCCAACGCGATGCCACTGGTACTGGACAGCCTGATGGACCCGATCCTGCCCGCCAGCCAGCGTACGGACTTGTTGCCCGTCTACGCGTTCAACGGTGAAGGGTTGTGGCTGACAGGCGCTGCGGGCAACAAAAAAGTCGGTGACACCAAGCGCCTCTCGCGTTGGCAGGATGTCTTGAAGAAAATGACCGCCGAAGGGTTTCCGGCCAGTTCGGATAATTAACAGGAGCTACGATGTCACTGTTCAAACAATTGCTGATCGCTATCTGTGTGTTTCTCGTGGTCGCCTTCAGCGGTAGCTTCGTGGTCAGCCTGGAAAGCTCGCGCTCGCAGTACGTCAACCAGTTGCGCTCCCACGCCCAGGACGCGGCCACCGCGCTGGCGCTGTCGCTGACGCCAAACATCGATGACCCGGCGATGACCGAGCTGATGGTCAGCTCGATCTTTGACAGTGGCTACTACGCCAGCATCCGTGTGATCGACTTGAGCAACGACCAGGTGCTGGTGGAACGCGCCGCCGAGCCCGACGCCAGTGGTGTACCCGCCTGGTTTGTGAAGATGATCGGCCTTGCGCCAGCCGGCGGTGATGCCATCGTCAGCCGCGGCTGGCAGCAGGCGGCGCGCGTGGAGGTGGTCAGCCACCCGATGTTCGCCCTCGCCAAACTGTGGCAGAGCGCCTTGGGCAGCCTGGGTTGGCTGCTGCTCTGTGGTGCGGCGAGCGCGATCCTCGGCGCATTGCTGCTGCGTCGCCAACTCAAGCCGTTGGACTACATGGTCGAACAATCCCACGCCATCGCCCGCCGCGAGTTCCTCAGCCTGCCCGACCTGCCGCGCACCCCGGAACTGCGCCGTGTGGTGCAAGCGATGAACCAGATGGTGGAGAAGCTCAAGGCACTGTTCCACGAACAGACCGAGCGCAGCGAGAAGCTGCGGGTGGAGTCCTACCAGGACAGCCTGACCGGGCTGGCCAACCGACGCTATTTCGAGATGCAACTCAACTCCCGGGTCAGCAACCTGGAGGAGCACAGCTCGGGCTACCTGCTGATCCTGCGGGTCAACGACCTCGCCGGCCTCAACCAGCGCTTCGGCGGGCAACGCACCGACCAACTGCTGCAAGCCGTCAGCCAGCTACTGGTGCGCACCTGCGCCAAGTACCCGGAGACCCACAACCTGATCACCCGCAGCCGTGGCGGTGAGTTCGCGGTACTCGCACCGGGCCTGGTGCGTGACGAAGCCCTGCAACTGGCCCAGGAACTGGAAACCACCCTGCAAAGCCTGCACGAAACCGGCGCTACCGACATGCAGACCGTGGCCTACATCGGCCTGGCCCCCTACAACGCCGGCGACGCCTCGGCCGACCTGTTGATGCTGGCCGACCAGGCCCTCACTCAAGCCGAAGCCAACAGCGGCCAGAGCTGGGTCTGCCTCGAACACCACACCGCCGGCACCGTCAGCGATGACCCGCACAGCTGGCATACCCTGCTTGACGATGCCCTCAAGCAAGGACGTTTCCGCCTGTTCTTCCAGCCAGTGGTGAGCAGCGCCGATACCCAGCGGGTGCTGCACTACAAGGTGTTGTCGCGTTTGCTGGACAACCAGGACCAGACCATCGCCGCCGGCCACTTCCTGCCGTGGCTGGAGCGCTTTGGCTGGACCGCGCGCCTGGACCAAGTGATGCTCGACCTGGTGATCAAGCAACTGGCCCAGCACAACCAGTCGGTGGCCCTGAACCTCTCGGCCGCGACCCTGAACGACCCGCAGGCGCTGGAACGCATCTTCGAACGCCTGGCCCAGCACCCGACCCTGGGGCCGCGCCTGATCCTGGAGATCGGCGAAGAACAAGTGCCCGAGCAAACCCAGCTGGAGTTGATGATCCGGCGCATGCGCAACCTCGGCTACAGCCTTGGCCTGCAGCGTTTCGGCGGGCGCTTCAGCATGATCGGCAACCTGGCGCACCTGGGCCTGGCCTACCTGAAAATCGACGGCAGCTACATCCGCGCCATTGATCAGGAGAGCCACAAACGGATCTTTATCGAAGCGATCCAGCGGGCCGCCCACAGCATTGATTTGCCGTTGATTGCCGAGCGCGTGGAAACCGAGGGTGAATTGCGGGTGATCCGCGAGATGGGCGTGGAGGGGGTGCAAGGCCAACTGGTCGGTGAACCGGCGCCCTGGAAGTAAAACGTTGGACCCTCATGCCTCCTTGACGCTGATGCCGTGAAGGAGGTGTGCCCGGTTCAGATCAAACCGGTTTCGTCATCATTGATCAGCTCGCTCAAACCGCCCAGCGCCGCCCGTGCCTGGGTCCGTTCGAGGAACTTGGCCTGTGCCGCCGGTGGCAAGTCAGTGATGCGAATCACGCCTTTGGACGTCAGCACCTGAATCAAGTCATCCAGCACTCGAATCATCTCAAGGTCACTGCTCTTGAGCTGCTTGAGGCTGTTTTCGATCTCGTCCCCGGCAAACCACGCCTGGATCTCATGGTGATCCGCCGGTAGCGTCTCGGTGGCTTCCGCGTAGGCCTGCGCCTCGACGCGCACCAAAGCGTTGTTTTGATCGCGTTGCACGTAGAACATCAGCGTTCTCCCAATAAAAAATCCCTGCAGGCGCCGCGTACGACGCCTACAGAGATTACACACTTTTTCCCGCAGCCGATGCCAAGGGGCGCCAATCCCGAAAGATTGACGCCCCCGTGGTGATCAGTCGTGGTGCTTGACGGTCAGGTCGCCACCGGCGATCAGGTTGTTGATCGCGGTGCTGCCACTGCCCCAGTTCGCGCCATCGACCTTGATTGTCACATCGGCCGTGCCGCCGCTGGCGGTGAACGAACCGGTGCTGCTCACGCTCAGCGTCGAGTTGCCCGCCGAGTCGGTGGTCAACTTCAGGTAGTTCGCCAAGTTGGTGTCGTTGTTGCCTTGCAGCAAGTCGGACAGGTCCAGCTTGTCGCCTTCGCTGTGCTTGAAGTCCTTGATCTGATCAAAGCCGCCGTTGGTGTTGGTGTCGCCTTTGAGCCAGACGAAGGTATCGGCACCCGCGCCGCCGGTGAGGATGTCGTTACCCTTGCCGCCGACCAGGATGTCGTTGCCTGCGCCGCCATTCAAGGTGTCGTTGCCGCCTTGGCCGAACAGGATGTCGTTGCCGGCATTACCGATCAGGCTGTCGTTGCCATCATTGGTGTTGTAGATGTTCGACGCGTTGGCCAACGCCCCCACGTCCTGCACGTGCTCAGTGATGTACTGGTGCAGGGTGCGGTCATCGATCTGGTCGACGGTAGTGGACAGCTTCTCGGCGGCGAACGCCTTGAGTGCCGCACTGCCTTCCTGGCCTTTGTAGCTGATCAGGTCGCCGAACAGGATGTCGTTGCCCGAACCACCGGAAATGCTGTCGGAACCCGCATCGGCGGTGTGGCCGGTGATGGCATCCGCCAGCTTCGCGGTATCAATGTTGGCAACCACTTTGTCGGTATCGAACTGCTTGAGCACGGTGCTATCGATGTCCGAACCCAGGCCGATCGCCTCGACCACTACTTTGCCGGTGACCGCGTTGACCAAGTCGTTGTAGGCGGTCTTGGCGTTCGCCAGTGCGGTGCTGGAGCTCTGGTAGACCGACGCAACGTCGAAGCCGCCATTGCTGTTGGCCACGACCGTACCCTCGAAGTAGCGGCTGCCACGGCTGTCGTAGGAGTAAACGTTACCGCTACCGTCGACGATCATCTGCGACTTGCCATTGATCGTCGTATAGAGCGCGTTGCTCTGGCCCAGGACGTAATTGGAGTTATTCACAACGCTGTCAAAGTAGACGGTCGAACCCCAGAAGCTGGTCGTGCCCAGGTTCGGGTTGCCCTGCACGTCGGTGTACACGTTCGGCGAACCGTCGGTGATGAAGTACGTGAGGTTTTTCGCGCCGGTGTTGCTGGTCGCGTCGCTGCTCTTGAACCAATCGGAGGCCGCTTTGAACGCGTCCTGGTAGTTGGTCATGTCGCTGGAATTGGACACCATCTGGTTCAACACAGCCTGCAAGGCAGCCTTGGCAGCCGTCTTGTCGGCCAGGTTGACCGAGACCTGCGACTCGACACGGGTGTCGAAGTCGACCAGCAGCACTTTCACCACACCCGAGTCTTTATTGCCGGCATTGGCAATCAAGGTATCGAAGATGCCCGAGAGTTGGTCCTTGATCGACTTCATGGCCGAGGAGCCGATACTGCCCGAGGTGTCGACCAGGAACGCGATGTTGTAGTTGGTGCCCGCAGTGGTGATACCACCCTTGTCGCCGACCACAACGTTATTCGCCGAGCTCGAACCCAGGTCGATGGTGTCGGCAGCAGCGCCGCCTTCGGTGACCGGGGTGTAGACCTGCGGCTGAACGGTAATGGTGCTGGTAGCGACCAACGAACTCAGGCTGTTGCCGCCTTCGTTGTCCGTCACCGAGATCTCGACCGTACGATCGCCCAGGGTCGGGTACTTGCTGGTGCTGGAATATTGGAACGACTCCAGCAGTGCCTTGTAAGTCGCCGAATCCGCGGTGCCCGAGAGGGTCAGCACGATTTTGCCGCTGACGTCGGTACCGACGCTGGTCAGGGTGATGCCTTTGTACGTACCGCCCACCGAAACCAGGCTCGAGCTGAGCTGATCGCCGGCACTCGCGTTTTTCAGGGTGATGGTCGCGTTTTGCATCTGGGTACTGTCGACGTCGCCGATAGCGACGACGCCAGTGATCGCCACACCCGCGGCGGCACGTTCGGTGTACGCCGTGTTGTAGCCGGTGGCGACAGCACCGTCCGCAGTGCTGAGGTCCAGGGTCGGCGCGTCGTTGACCGCGGTGATCACAATGCTCACTTTGCCGGTCGTTACCGCTTCAACCCCAGTGCTCAACTCTTTGGCGGTCGCTTTCACGGTCAGGTCGAAGCTGGCGGTCGAATCCTTGAACGGAGTGACCGTCAGGGTTTTCAGGTTCCAGGTGCTGACGTCGTACAGCGTGGTACTGCCGGTCGAGGTGATGCTGTTGCCAGTGGTGCCATCGGTGATCACGGTGCCTTTGGGCAGACCGCTGATTTCCACCTTGTGGGATTCCGAGCCGTCATTGTCGACAAACGTCGTGGTGATCGGGCTGACCTTGATCGCGGTGTCTTCCAGGCCACGGTTGTAGACGTAGCCGGTGTAATAGCCTTCGCCATTGACCACGTGGCTGTCGCCGAGCACCGCACCGGCGGCTTTCAACGCATCCACGCTGGTGTAGGTCTGCACGCCGCTGTTGCCCAGGGACATCGACGGGCCGTTGTTGATCGACACGTTGACGTCGTAGTTGCCCCCGCCGGCCTGGTTGTAGTGGTAGATGTCGAGGGTGTAGTAGCCCGACTCGGTCGGCGTGTAAGCCGTGCCGGTAATCGCGCTGCCCTTGCTCCAGGTCTCGGTCGCAACCAACTTGCCGCCCACGGTGATAGCCAGGCTGTCATCGGCTGTACCCGTGAAGGTATAGCTCTTGCCGGCTTCCAGGTAGATCAGGCCAGAGACCTTGGTCGCGGTGCCTTCCACTACGTTGCTGTTGCTCACGTTGCTGGTCACGCCAGTGGACGCGGCGCTGGCAGCGGTTTTGGCGTCGATGACCTTGATCAGGTCGTCGGCTTTGGCCACGCCATTACCGTTGGTGCCCAATGCGCTCGGCAGGTTGCCGCCGGTCCAGGTCTGGATGACCAAGCCGGTTGGTACCGCGTTGAACGCATTGATCGTGACGACAGGCACGTCCGTCACCGGGTGGATGTCCACGGTGATGGTTTTGGTGTCGCTGTAAGTGTTGCCGTCGGTGGCCTGGAACTTCAGCTCGGTGTAATCACCTTGCTTGTTACCCACGCCGGTGCCGCCGAAGCTGTTGTCACCCGACTCGTTGGCCGCCGGACTGTAACGCACGTTGTGGTTGTCGAAGTCAGCCTGGCTGAACGACTTGCCGGCCGAGGTATCGGTCTTGAGGTCAGCGGTGGTGAGCGCAACCCACACGCCGTTGACTTTGTACTCGATGGAACCGGCAGGCAGGCTGGTGAACACCACTTTCGGGTTCGCCGAGTCTTCATCCTTGACGCCAAAGGTCGCCCAGGTCAGTTCGACCGGGGTGTCTTCGTCGCTCTGGATGTAGCCGTTGGTAGCGGTTGGCGTGTCGTCGACCAGGGTGACCGTCGGCTGGCCAGTGCTGTGGGAGCTGGCGTTGTCGGCGTCGGTCACGGTCAGGTCGATCTTCGGCAATTGGTTGCCGGCGTTGACCCAATCGGCGCCCTTCTGCGTCAGCACGACGTTGCTACCGGACAGGCTGTAGTAGCCGTCGGTGTTGGTGCCAGTGGTGAAGGTGATCTTCAGCTGGGCAACAGGAGTTTCTTCGTCGCTCGCGGAGAACGTACCGGCCACGGTGCCGACTTTAGCGGTGTCTTCAACGATGGTGGTCGCCGTGATGGCGATCACTGGCACGTCGTTGTGCAGGTTGACCACTGGCTGCGCGTTGTTGCTGGAGTGCAGGCCTTCTGGATCGGTGACGGTCAGATCGATTTTCGGCAACTGGTTGCCGGCGTTGACGAAGTCCGCGCCTTTCTGGGTCAGCACAACGTTGTTGCCGGAGATGCTGTAGTAGCCATCGGCGTTGCTGGTGCCGGTGAAGGTGATGGTCAGACCCGAGCGTGGAGTCTCTTCGTCGGTCGCGGTGAAGGTACCGGCGACGGTGCCCGCAGTGGCCGAGTTTTCTTCCAGGGTGTTGGCTGCGACGGTGATGACCGGTACGTCGTTGTGCAAGTTAACGTTCGGTTGGGCCGCTGCGTTGGAGTGCAGGCCTTCTGGATCGGTAACAGTCAGGTCGATCTTCGGCAACTGGTTACCGGCGTTAACGAAGTCCGCGCCTTTCTGAGTCAGCACAACGTTGTTGCCGGAGATGCTGTAGTAGCCATCGGCGTTGCTGGTGCCCGTGAAAGTGATGGTCAGGCCAGCACGTGGGGTTTCTTCGTCGGTCGCGGTGAAGGTACCGGCGACGGTGCCCGCAGTGGCCGAGTTTTCTTCCAGGGTGTTGGCTGCGACGGTGATGACCGGCACGTCGTTGTGCAAGTTAACGTTCGGTTGGGCCGCTGCGTTGGAGTGCAGGCCTTCTGGATCGGTGACGGTCAGGTCGATCTTCGGCAGCTGGTTACCGGCGTTGACGAAGTCAGCACCTTTCTGGGTCAGCACAACGTTGTTGCCGGAGATGCTGTAGTAGCCATCGGCGTTGCTGGTGCCGGTGAAGGTGATGGTCAGGCCAGCACGTGGGGTTTCTTCGTCGGTCGCGGTGAAGGTACCGGCGACGGTGCCCGCAGTGGCCGAGTTTTCTTCCAGGGTGTTGGCTGCGACGGTGATGACCGGTACGTCGTTGTGCAAGTTAACCACTGGCTGAGCGTTGTTGCTGGAGTGCAGGCCTTCTGGATCGGTAACAGTCAGGTCGATCTTCGGCAGCTGGTTGCCAGCATTAACGAAGTCCGCGCCCTTCTGGGTCAGGACCACGTTGTTGCCAACAATGCTGTAGTAGCCGTCGACGTTGCTGTTGCCAGTGAAGGAGATGGTCAGGCCATCACGCGGCGTCTCTTCGTCGGTGGCGGTGAAAGTACCGGCGACGGTGCCCGCAGTAGCCGAGTTCTCTTCGATGGTGGCAGGAGCAACCTCGATTACCGGCACATCGTTGTGCAGGTTAACGGTCGGTTGGCCTTCGCCATTCGAAGAAGCGCCCGCTGGGTCGGTGACGGTCAGGTCGATCTTCGGCAGCTGGTTGCCAGCGTTAACGAAGTCCGCGCCTTTTTGGGTCAGCACGACGTTGTTGCCGGAGATAGCGTAGTAGCCATCAGCGTTGCTGGTGCCCGTGAAGGAGATGGTCAGGCCATCACGTGGAGTCTCTTCGTCCGTTGCGGTGAAAGTACCGGCAACGGTACCCGCAGTAGCCGAGTTCTCTTCGATGGTGGCCGGAGCAACCTCGATTACCGGCACATCGTTATGCAGGTTAACAGTCGGTTGGCCTTCACCATTCGAGGAAGCGCCCGCTGGGTCGGTGACGGTCAGGTCGATCTTCGGCAGCTGGTTGCCAGCGTTAACGAAGTCAGCACCTTTCTGGGTCAGGACCACGTTGTTGCCAACAATGCTGTAGTAGCCGTCAACGTTGCTGTTGCCCGTGAAGGAGATGGTCAGGCCATCACGTGGGGTTTCTTCGTCGGTCGCAGTGAACGTACCGGCCACGGTACCCGCAGTGGCGGAGTTTTCTTCCAGGGTATTAGCAACGACTTCAATCACCGGCACGTCGTTATGCAGGTTAACGGTCGGCTGGCCTTCGCCATTCGAGGAAGCGCCCGCTGGGTCGGTAACAGTCAGGTCGATCTTCGGCAGCTGGTTGCCAGCGTTAACGAAGTCCGCGCCTTTTTGGGTCAGCACGACGTTGTTGCCGGAGATAGCGTAGTAGCCATCAGCGTTGCTGGTGCCAGTGAAGGAGATGGTCAAACCATCACGTGGAGTCTCTTCGTCGGTCGCAGTGAACGTACCGGCCACGGTACCCGCAGTGGCGGAGTTCTCTTCGATGGTGGCAGGAGTAACCTCGATTACCGGCACATCGTTGTGCAGGTTAACGGTCGGTTGGCCTTCGCCATTCGAAGAAGCGCCCGCTGGGTCGGTAACAGTCAGGTCGATCTTCGGCAGCTGGTTGCCAGCGTTAACGAAGTCCGCACCCTTCTGGGTCAGCACGACGTTGTTGCCGGAGATAGCGTAGTAGCCATCAGCGTTGCTGGTGCCAGTGAAGGAGATGGTCAGGCCATCACGTGGGGTTTCTTCGTCGGTCGCAGTGAAAGTACCGGCGACGGTGCCCGCGGTGGCGGAGTTCTCTTCGATGGTGGCAGGAGCAACCTCGATTACCGGCACATCGTTGTGCAGATTGACGGTCGGCTGGCCTTCGCCATTCGAGGAAGCGCCCGCTGGGTCGGTGACGGTCAGGTCGATCTTCGGCAGCTGGTTGCCAGCATTAACGAAGTCCGCGCCTTTTTGGGTCAGCACGACGTTATTGCCGGAGATAGCGTAGTAGCCATCAGCGTTGCTGGTGCCGGTGAAGGAGATGGTCAGGCCATCACGCGGCGTCTCTTCGTCGGTCGCAGTGAAAGTACCGGCGACGGTGCCCGCAGTGGCGGAGTTCTCTTCAATGGTGGCCGGAGCAACTTCGATCACCGGCACGTCGTTATGCAGGTTAACGGTCGGCTGGCCTTCGCCATTCGAGGAAGCGCCCGCTGGGTCGGTGACGGTCAGGTCAATCTTCGGCAGCTGGTTGCCAGCGTTAACGAAGTCAGCACCTTTCTGGGTCAGGACCACGTTGTTGCCAACAATGCTGTAGTAGCCGTCGACGTTGCTGGTGCCCGTGAAGGAGATGGTCAAACCATCACGTGGGGTTTCTTCGTCGGTCGCAGTGAACGTACCGGCCACGGTACCCGCAGTGGCGGAGTTCTCTTCGATGGTGGCAGGAGTAACCTCGATTACCGGCACATCGTTGTGCAGGTTAACGGTCGGTTGGCCTTCGCCATTCGAAGAAGCGCCCGCTGGGTCGGTGACGGTCAGATCGATCTTCGGCAACTGGTTGCCAGCATTAACGAAGTCAGCACCTTTCTGGGTCAGCACGACGTTGTTGCCGGAGATAGCGTAGTAGCCATCAGCGTTGCTGGTACCCGTGAAGGAGATGGTCAGGCCATCACGCGGCGTCTCTTCGTCGGTCGCAGTGAAAGTACCGGCGACGGTGCCCGCAGTGGCGGAGTTCTCTTCGATGGTGGCAGGAGCAACCTCGATTACCGGCACGTCGTTATGCAGGTTAACGGTCGGCTGGCCTTCGCCATTCGAGGAAGCGCCCGCTGGATCGGTAACAGTCAGGTCGATCTTCGGCAGCTGGTTGCCAGCGTTAACGAAGTCAGCACCTTTCTGGGTCAGGACCACGTTGTTGCCAACAATGCTGTAGTAGCCGTCAACGTTGCTGTTGCCCGTGAAAGAGATGGTCAAACCATCACGCGGAGTCTCTTCGTCCGTTGCGGTGAACGTACCGGCAACGGTGCCCGCAGTAGCCGAGTTTTCTTCGATGGTGGCAGGAGCAACCTCGATTACCGGCACATCGTTGTGCAGGTTAACAGTCGGTTGGCCTTCGCCATTCGAGGAAGCGCCCGCTGGATCGGTAACAGTCAGGTCGATCTTCGGCAGCTGGTTGCCAGCATTAACGAAGTCCGCGCCTTTTTGGGTCAGCACGACGTTGTTGCCGGAGATAGCGTAGTAGCCATCAGCGTTGCTGGTGCCAGTGAAGGAGATGGTCAGGCCATCACGTGGGGTTTCTTCGTCGGTCGCAGTGAAAGTACCGGCGACGGTGCCCGCAGTGGCGGAGTTCTCTTCAATGGTGGCCGGAGCAACTTCGATCACCGGCACGTCGTTATGCAGGTTAACGGTCGGCTGGCCTTCGCCATTCGAGGAAGCACCCGCTGGATCGGTGACGGTCAGGTCGATCTTCGGCAACTGGTTGCCAGCATTAACGAAGTCCGCGCCTTTCTGGGTCAACACAACGTTGTTGCCGGAGATAGCGTAGTAGCCGTCGACGTTGCTGTTGCCCGTGAAGGAGATAGTCAAACCATCACGTGGGGTTTCTTCGTCGGTCGCGGTGAAGGTACCGGCAACGGTGCCCGCAGTAGCCGAGTTCTCTTCGATGGTGGCAGGAGCAACCTCGATTACCGGCACATCGTTGTGCAGATTGACGGTCGGCTGACCTTCGCCATTCGAATGCGCGCCCGATGGATCGGTAACAGTCAGATCAATCTTCGGCAGCTGGTTGCCAGCGTTAACGAAGTCCGCGCCTTTCTGGGTCAGCACAACGTTGTTGCCGGAGATAGCGTAGTAGCCATCAGCGTTGCTGGTGCCAGTGAAGGAGATGGTCAGGCCATCACGTGGGGTTTCTTCGTCGGTCGCAGTGAACGTACCGGCCACGGTACCCGCAGTAGCCGAGTTCTCTTCGATGGTGGCAGGAGCAACCTCGATTACCGGCACATCGTTATGCAGGTTAACAGTCGGCTGGCCTTCGCCATTCGAATGCGCGCCCGCTGGATCGGTAACGGTCAGATCAATCTTCGGCAACTGGTTGCCAGCGTTAACGAAGTCCGCGCCTTTCTGGGTCAGCACAACGTTATTGCCGGAGATAGCGTAGTAGCCATCGGCGTTGCTGGTACCGGTGAAGGAGATAGTCAAACCATCACGCGGCGTCTCTTCGTCGGTCGCAGTGAAAGTACCGGCAACGGTACCCGCAGTAGCCGAGTTCTCTTCCAGGGTGTTGGCAACAACTTCAATCACCGGCACGTCGTTGACCAACGTCACATCCGGTGTAGCCGCGTCGTGCGAGCTGCCTTTATCGGCATCGGTCACGGTCAGGTCAATCGCAGGCAGCTTGTTACCGGTGTTGACGAAGTTCGCACCCGCCAGGGTCAGTACCACGGCATTGCCAACGAGGGTGTAGTAGCCATCTTTGTTGCTGTCGCCAGTGAAGGTGACTTTCAGCTGGGCAACCGGGGTTTCAACATCGCTGACGGTGAAGGTACCGGCAACGGTGCCTTCAGCCACCTGGCCTTCCACCAGGGCATTGGCGACTACTTCGATGACGGGTAGGTCGTTGACCGAAATCACATTGATCGGCAGCGTGATCGACTCGGACTTAGGCGCCGCATCACCATCCTGCGCGGTGGCGGTCACGGTCAGGTTCACCAGACCGTAGGCGTTTGGCACCGGGTTGTAGACCAGTGTGGCCTTGCTCCAGTCGCTGATGTCGACGCTTTGGTTGCCGGCCGACGCGGTAAAGGTGTGGCCCGCGCCATCGGAAATGGTCGCGCCTTGCGGAATGCCGCTGATTTCCAGCTTGAGCGTCTCGGAGCCATCCTTGTCGGTGGCGTAGGCGTCAATTGCGGACAACTTGATCGCGTGGTCTTCCAGGCCGGTGTTCAGCACCTGGGTCACGCTGATGTTGTCCATCACGCCGCCAAGGGAGTTGTTGGCTTGGCCGGCCGGGGCCTTGAATTCGAGTTTGGCGTCACCGTCGACAGTCACCGGCACCACGAAGGTGTAGGTCTTCATGCCAACGACGGTGGTGTCCAGGGTGCCGACTTTGACGCCGCCCCAGAACACATCGATGACCGAGTTGTTCTCGGCGCCGGCACGCGGCGAGTAGTCGACCGAGATGGAGTACGCGGTACCGCTTTCAGCCTTGATGATGGTGTACAGGCTGGAGTCGTCGCCAGCGTTTTTCTCAAGCTCGATGACCTGGCTGTTGCCCGGGGTCTCTACGCCGTAGATGCTGCTCTGGCCGATTTCGACTTTGCCGTCGCTGTTGCCGGTCAACCACTGGGTGGTCGGTGCGGTGCCGGCTGCGTTGTTGGCATCGCCAACGGCAACCGTGCCCCACGAACCGTTGAGGTTCGCGCTGTCGAAGTTGATCGCGCTGACAACGCCGCCACCGAGCAGGCCCAGGTGCGGGGTGTCGGTGACCGGCGCGATGGTCACTGGAGCAGTGGTGACATCGCTGGCTTTACCGGCATTGTCGACCGCCGTGAAGGTCAGCGAGGTGCTGCCACTCCAGTCGGCGGTTGGGGAGAAGTAGACCGACGCCTTGCCGTCAGCGCCCGCAGGCACCGAATCACCGACCTTCAGTTCGGTGGTCAGGCTGGCGTCGCTGTACAGCTTGCCGTTTTCCGGCAAGGCGGTAATGACGAAGTTGGCAACGGTACCGTCCACATCGGCGCCGCTGAGTACGATCGTGGCCGCGTGGTCTTCGTCCGCGCCTGCCGAGGTGGCGGTTGCAGTCGGTGCGTCGTTGAACAGCTCGACGGTGACCTTGCCCGTGGCAGTGCTGGTTTCTGGCGGCTCACGGTCGAGGTTGCCGCCACCGTTATCGGTGACAGCGATGGACACAGTGCGATCAGTGCCGGCCGGGTTGTTGCCCGGGGCCTGGAAGGTGATCGCTTCAACCAGCTTGATGAAGTCGGCGGCGCTGCTGCCAGCCGGCGAGCTGCTGGTCAGGGTGTAGACGATCTTGCCATCGGCGGCGCTGCCGCTTTCGGTGATGGTGATACCGGCAACCGCGAGGGCCTTGAGCACGTCGGCGCTGCTGAGCAGGTCGCCGGACACCAGGTGATCAACGGTGACCACCACTTTGCTGAAGGTCTTGTTGTCGACGTCGGTGATGCTCAGGTTTTCAACCAGGGCCACTGCGCCTTTTTGCTCGACAAATTTGCTGCTGTCGAAGCCGATCACCGGCGCGTCGTTGACCGGAACCACGTAGATCACGGAGGTCGCCGGTGCCGAATCCGCCTGGCCGTCATTCACGGTGATGGTCAGGTTGCGGTTGGCCGGGCTTGGGTCTTCGCTTTCGCTGGCGAAGTGCACCGAGCGCAGGACTTCCTGGTATTCAGCCTTGGTGGCTTCACCGGACAGGGTCAGCACGCCGGTGGTCTTGTCGTAGCTGACGGTGATTTTGGTGCTGCTGACATCCGCGATCAGCACGTCGTCGGCCAGGTGGTTGACCAGCGTGACCTTGGCGCTTTGCAGGGTGCTGTTGTCGACGTCGGTGATGGTCAGGTGCGCCGCGACATAGCCGCCTGGCTTGCCTTCGATGTAGGTGTCGCCGAACGCGTTGGTCGAATCGTTGCCCAGTACTGGCGCGTCGTTGACCGCCGTGACCACAACGCTGATTTTGCCGGTGGTGACTTCTTCAACGCCGGTGCTCAGCTCTTTGGCCGTGGCTTTCACGGTCAGGTCGAAGCTGGCCGTCGAGTCCTTGAACGGTGTAACCGTCAGGGTGCTCAGGTTCCAGGTGCTCACGTCGTACAGCGTGTTTGCGCCGGTCGAAATGATGCTGTGGCCAGTGGTGCCGTCGGTGATCACGGTGCCTTCCGGCAAGCCGCTGATTTCCACCTTGTGGGATTCCGAACCGTCGTTGTCGACAAACGTGGCGGTGATCGGCGCGAGCTTGATCGCGGTGTCTTCCAGGCCGTGGTTGTAGACGTTGCCGGTGTAATAGCCTTCGCCATTCACCACGTGGCTGTCGCCCAGCACCATGCCGGCGGCTTCCAGCGCGGCTGCACTGGTGTAGGTCTGCAGGCCGCTGTTGCCCAGCGACGTCGACGGGCCGTTGTTGATCGACACGTTGACGTCGTAGTTGCCCGGGCCGTTCTGGTTGTAGTGGTAGACGTCGAGGGTGTAGTAGCCCGACTCGGTCGGCGTGTACGACGACCCGTTGATCCCGCTGCCTTGGCTCCAGGTCTCGGAAGCAACCAGCTTGCCGCCCACGGTGATTGCCAGACTGTCGTCGGCCGTACCCGTGAAGGTGTAGCTCTTGCCGGCTTCCAGGTAGACCAGGCCGGACACTTTGGTCGCGGTGCCTTCGGCCACATTGCCGTTGCTCACGTTGCTGGTCACGCCAGTGGACGCGGCGCTGTCAGCGGTCTGGCCGTTGATGACCTTGATCAGGGTGTTGGAGTCGGTCACGCCTTGACCATTGGTGCCCAACGCGCCCGGCAGGTTGCTGCCGGTCCAGGTTTGAATGGTCAGGCCGGTTGGTACCTGGCCGATGTTCAAGATCGGCACATCCGTCACCGGGTGAATATCCACGGTGATGGTTTTGGTGTCGCTGTAGGAGTTGCCGTCGGTGGCCTGGAACTTCAGCTCGGTGTAGTCACCTTGCTTGTTGCCCACGCCGGTACCGCCGAAGCTGTTGTCGCCGGACTCGTTCTCTGCCGGGGTGTAGCGCACGTTGTGGCCGTCGAAATCAGCCTGGGTGAAGACCTTGCCCGACGAGGTGTCGCTTTTCAGGTCGGCGGTGGTGAGCTTGACCCACTCACCGTCGACTTTGTATTCGATGGAACCGGCCGGCAGGCTGGTGAACACCACGCCTGGGCTGGTGGAGTCTTCATCCTGGACACCGAAAGTCGACCAGGTCAGTTCGATCGGGGTGTCTTCGTTGCCTTCGATATGGTTGTCGATGGCGGTTGGGGTGTCGTCGACCAGGGTCACCGTCGGCTGGCCGGTGCCGTTGGAGTGGAGGCCTTCTGGGTCGGTGACGGTCAGGTCGATTTTTGGCAGTTGGTTGCCGGCGTTAACGAAGTCCGCGCCCTTTTGGGTCAGCACGACGTTGTTGCCTACGATGCTGTAGTAGCCGTCGACATTGCTGTTGCCGGTGAAGGAGATGGTCAGGCCATCGCGCGGGGTTTCTTCGTCGGTTGCGGTGAAGGTACCTGCGACGGTGCCTGCGCTGGCGGTGTCCTCAACAATGGTGCTGGCCGCAATTTCGATGACCGGTACATCGTTGTGTAGGTTGACGCTCGGTTGGTCGGAACCCGTGGAGTTCGCGCCCTGAGGGTCGGTAACGGTCAGGTCGATCTTCGGCAGTTGGTTGCCGGCGTTAACGAAGTCGGCGCCTTTTTGGGTCAGGACGACGTCGTTGCCAACGATGGTGTAGTAGCCGTCGGCGTTGCTGTTGCCAGTGAAGGAGATGGTCAGGCCATCACGTGGGGTTTCTTCGTCGGTGGCGGTGAAGGTACCGGCCACGGTGCCCGCAGTGGCGGAGTTCTCTTCCAGGGTGTTGGCGACCACTTCGATCACCGGCACGTCGTTGTGCAGGTTGACGGTCGGCTGAGCGCTGTTGCTGGAGTTCAGGCCTTCTGGGTCGGTGACGGTCAGGTCGATCTTCGGCAGTTGGTTGCCGGCGTTAACAAAGTCCGCGCCCTTCTGGGTCAGGACGACGTCGTTGCCAACGATGCTGTAGTAACCGTCGACGTTGCTGTTGCCGGTGAAGGAGATAGTCAGGCCATCACGCGGCGTCTCTTCGTCGGTCGCGGTGAAGGTACCGGCCACGGTGCCCGCAGTGGCGGAGTTTTCTTCCAGAGTGTTGGCAACGACTTCAATCACTGGCACATCGTTGTGCAGGTTGACGGTCGGCTGAGCACTGTTGCTGGAGTTCAGGCCTTCTGGGTCGGTGACAGTCAGGTCGATCTTCGGCAGTTGGTTGCCAGCGTTAACGAAGTCCGCGCCCTTCTGGGTCAGCACAACGTTGTTGCCCACGATGCTGTAGTAGCCGTCGGCGTTGCTGTTGCCGGTGAAGGAGATGGTCAAGCCATCACGCGGGGTCTCTTCGTCGGTCGCGGTGAAGGTACCGGCCACGGTGCCCGCAGTGGCGGAGTTCTCTTCCAGGGTGTTAGCGACCACTTCGATCACCGGCACATCGTTGTGCAGGTTGACGGTCGGCTGAGCACTGTTGCTGGAGTTCAAGCCTTCTGGATCGGTGACAGTCAGGTCGATCTTCGGCAGCTGGTTACCAGCGTTAACGAAGTCGGCGCCCTTCTGGGTCAGGACCACGTTGTTGCCAACGATGCTGTAGTAACCGTCGACGTTGCTGTTGCCGGTGAAGGAGATGGTCAAGCCATCACGTGGGGTTTCTTCGTCGGTCGCGGTGAAGGTACCGGCCACGGTGCCCGCAGTGGCGGAGTTTTCTTCCAGGGTGTTGGCGACCACTTCGATCACCGGCACGTCGTTGTGCAGGTTGACCACTGGCTGAGCGTTGTTGCTGGAGTTCAAGCCTTCTGGATCGGTGACGGTCAGGTCGATTTTTGGCAGCTGGTTGCCGGCGTTAACGAAGTCGGCGCCTTTCTGGGTCAGCACAACGTTGTTGCCAACGATGCTGTAGTAGCCGTCGGCGTTGCTGTTGCCGGTGAAGGAGATGGTCAGGCCATCACGTGGGGTTTCTTCGTCGGTCGCGGTGAAGGTACCGGCGACGGTGCCCGCAGTGGCGGAGTTTTCTTCCAGGGTGTTAGCGACCACTTCGATCACCGGCACATCGTTGTGCAGGTTGACGGTCGGCTGAGCACTGTTGCTGGAGTTCAGGCCTTCAGGGTCGGTGACAGTCAGGTCGATTTTTGGCAGTTGGTTGCCAGCGTTAACGAAGTCGGCGCCTTTTTGGGTCAGGACGACGTCGTTGCCAACGATGGTGTAGTAGCCGTCGGCGTTGCTGTTGCCAGTGAAGGAGATGGTCAGGCCATCACGTGGGGTTTCTTCGTCGGTCGCGGTGAAGGTACCGGCGACGGTGCCCGCAGTGGCGGAGTTTTCTTCCAGGGTGTTAGCGACCACTTCGATCACCGGCACATCGTTGTGCAGGTTGACGGTCGGCTGAGCACTGTTGCTGGAGTTCAGGCCTTCAGGGTCGGTGACGGTCAGGTCGATTTTTGGCAGCTGGTTGCCGGCGTTAACGAAGTCGGCGCCTTTTTGAGTCAGCACAACGTTGTTGCCAACGATGCTGTAGTAGCCGTCGGCGTTGCTGTTGCCAGTGAAGGAAATGGTCAGGCCATCACGTGGGGTTTCTTCGTCGGTCGCGGTGAAGGTACCGGCGACGGTGCCCGCAGTGGCGGAGTTCTCTTCCAGGGTGTTGGCGACCACTTCGATCACCGGCACGTCGTTGTGCAGGTTAACCACTGGCTGAGCGTTGTTGCTGGAGTTCAGGCCTTCAGGGTCGGTGACGGTCAGGTCGATCTTCGGCAGTTGGTTGCCAGCGTTAACGAAGTCGGCGCCCTTCTGGGTCAGGACCACGTTGTTGCCAACGATGCTGTAGTAACCGTCGACGTTGCTGTTGCCAGTGAAGGAGATGGTCAGGCCATCACGCGGCGTCTCTTCGTCGGTGGCGGTGAAGGTACCGGCGACGGTGCCCGCAGTGGCGGAGTTCTCTTCCAGGGTGTTGGCGACCACTTCGATCACCGGCACGTCGTTGTGCAGGTTGACGGTCGGCTGAGCACTGTTGCTGGAGTTCAGGCCTTCTGGGTCGGTGACGGTCAGGTCGATCTTCGGCAGTTGGTTGCCGGCGTTAACGAAGTCGGCGCCTTTCTGAGTCAGCACAACGTTGTTGCCAACGATGCTGTAGTAACCGTCGGCGTTGCTGTTGCCAGTGAAGGAGATAGTCAGGCCATCACGCGGCGTCTCTTCGTCGGTCGCGGTGAAGGTACCGGCGACGGTGCCCGCAGTGGCGGAGTTTTCTTCCAGGGTGTTGGCAACGACTTCAATCACTGGCACGTCGTTGTGCAGGTTGACGGTCGGCTGAGCACTGTTGCTGGAGTTCAAGCCTTCTGGGTCGGTGACGGTCAGGTCGATCTTCGGCAGCTGGTTACCGGCGTTAACGAAGTCGGCGCCTTTCTGAGTCAGCATGACGTTGTTGCCAACGATGCTGTAGTAACCGTCGACGTTGCTGTTGCCGGTGAAGGAGATAGTCAGGCCATCACGCGGCGTCTCTTCGTCGGTCGCGGTGAAGGTACCGGCCACGGTGCCCGCAGTGGCGGAGTTTTCTTCCAGAGTGTTGGCAACGACTTCAATCACCGGCACATCGTTGTGCAGGTTGACGGTCGGCTGAGCGCTGTTGCTGGAGTTCAGGCCTTCAGGGTCGGTGACGGTCAGGTCGATCTTCGGCAATTGATTGCCAGCGTTAACGAAGTCCGCGCCTTTCTGGGTCAGCACAACGTTGTTGCCGGAGATAGCGTAGTAACCGTCGGCGTTGCTGTTGCCGGTGAAGGAGATGGTCAGGCCATCACGCGGCGTCTCTTCGTCGGTTGCGGTGAAGGTACCGGCGACGGTGCCCGCAGTGGCGGAGTTTTCTTCCAGGGTGTTGGCAACGACTTCAATCACTGGCACATCGTTGTGCAGGTTGACGGTCGGCTGAGCACTGTTGCTGGAGTTCAAGCCTTCTGGATCGGTGACAGTCAGGTCGATCTTCGGCAGTTGGTTGCCAGCGTTAACGAAGTCGGCGCCTTTCTGAGTCAGCACAACGTTGTTGCCAACGATGCTGTAGTAACCGTCGACGTTGCTGTTGCCGGTGAAGGAGATAGTCAGGCCATCACGCGGCGTCTCTTCGTCGGTCGCGGTGAAGGTACCGGCGACAGTGCCCGCAGTGGCAGAGTTTTCTTCAAGGGTATTGGCAACGACTTCAATCACCGGCACATCGTTGTGCAGGGTGACGGTCGGTTGGTCGGAACCTGTGGAGTTCGCGCCCTGAGGGTCGGTAACCGTCAGGTCGATCTTCGGCAATTGATTGCCAGCGTTAACGAAGTCCGCGCCTTTCTGGGTCAGCACAACGTTGTTGCCGGAGATAGCGTAGTAGCCGTCGGCGTTGCTGTTGCCGGTGAAGGAGATGGTCAGGCCATCACGCGGCGTCTCTTCGTCGGTTGCGGTGAAGGTACCGGCGACGGTGCCCGCTGTCGCGGTGTCTTCAACAATGGTGTTGGCCGTGACTTCAATCACCGGCACATCGTTTTGCAGGGTGACGGTTGGTTGGCCGGTAGCGGTGGTGCTGACGTTGTCAGCATCGGTAACGGTCAGGCCGATCTGCGGCAGTTGGTTGCCGGCGTTAACGAAGTCTGCACCCTTCTGGGTCAGGACGACGTTGTTGCCGTCGATGGCGTAGTAGCCATCTTTGTTGCTGTCGCCGGTGAACGCGATTTTCAGCTGGTCAGCTGGCGTTTCTGCATCGCTGGCAACAAAGGTGCCCGCCACACTGCCGGCGACCGCGGTGTTTTCGACCAGGGTGTTGCCCGTTACTTGAATCACTGGGGCATCGTTAACCGGCGTCACCGTCACGTTCAGCGTGCTGCTGGACCCGGTGTTGGTGGTGTAGCCAATCGTTGGCACCTCACCGTTGTAATCCTTGATCGGCGTAAAGGTGTACGCGCCATCCGTGCCAATCGTGATGCTGCCCACGCCTTCGATGTTGGCGGTTTGACCGGCGTTATAGGTATTGCCGCCCACCTGGAAGGTGGCCACGGTCAACACGTTGTCGATGTCGCTGTCGTTGCTCAGCACGTTGCCAGTGGCGAGGGTATCTTCGGCAATCGTGTTGGTATCGGGCTTCAATACGCTCGGATCATCCACGGCAACGACCGTCGAAGTGGCCGCCTGCGGATTGATCGCAAGGTTCTCGTAGTTACCGCCGGTCGCGCTGGTGATGGTGGCGCTGACAGTGAGGTCTTTGCCGTCGGCCAGGTTGGCAGGTGTGTCGACCGTGACCGTACCAGTGGTTTTACCGGCTTCGATGGTGATGGTCTTGTCGTTCGACAGCTTGATCACCACGTCGGTCTGCGCCGCGTTGGTCACGGTCGCGGTGTAGACGATCTGGCCGCCTTCATTCACCGAGGCGGTCGCGGTCAGGGTGACGGTGGTGGTGTCGATGGTGTCGGTGATCTGCGTAACAGCCGGCGCCGGGTCGGTGGTGATGATCAGGTTGCCGCCGCCGGAAGTGCCGGCGATGGTGGCGGAGATCGACGAGGCGTCCAGGTAAGGCGTGTCGTTACCGGCGAAGGTGACGTTCAGCGCGCCCGAGGTCTGGCCGGCGGCGATCACCACGGAGAGGCCGTTGGACAGGGTGACGGTCAGGTCGCTGGTCGGTGCCTGGGTGATGAATACGGTGTAAACGACGACGCCACCGGCTTCGGTGATGGTCGGCGTGGCGGTCAGAGTGATCGTGACGTTACGCGGGTCGACACCATTGTTGGTGGCACCGGTATCGAGGGCGGTGGTGGCGCTGGCGGCGTTCAGACCGTTCGTCGGATAGCCGATGGTCGGGTCAACCACGCCTGCGGTGGCTTCCAGCACGATAAAGCTGTGGCCGCCGCCCGCGGCGCCGTCTGCGCCTGCGGAGGTCGGGCCGGCGGCGGTGGCTTCGAGGTCTTGGGTCGGGTCGGCGCCGGCGGCGATGGCTTGCTGCAGTTCGGCAACGGACGGTGCGGCTTGGGCAGTGGCGGCGCTGAGGTCGGTGACCGAATCAGGAGCGTTTGCGCTCCACTGAGTGTCACGCCCCAGGTCAATGGTGCGGCCGTCGGCCAGTTCCAGGGAGACAGCGCCCGATGCGCCGGTATCGACTTGCTCACCCGAGAGCAGGCGATCCCCTTCTACAAGCAGGCGACGAATCCCTTCCGGGGATACCGCGAACACTTGACCGACAATGCTTTTGACGACCGCAACGCTGCTCATAAAAGACTCTCCGTGTATTACCGTTCGAGGTATCCATCATGGAGACCGGCCTCATTACCTATGCCGATTCGATAGCTGGAGTACTTAACTGTGTGTGATAAATTTGGCGTCAATAATTTGTTGTTTGATTCAGCAAATTACTTTTCCGTCAAGGTATTGACCTATTTGGCGCCATCCTAAACAATCCGCCCAGTAATGTCACATTGATATTTAATCGGCACGCGACTTTCTGTTTGGACTACCAGGTTCCTATGACAAGCAGTCATTTCGGTTGCCAATTCCAATGCAATATTTCACGTCTGTTGCGTTTTTCAGGCAACCATCCCCGGGGAAGAATCAGAATGCGTTTGCACCTTTTTAAAGCTGTGCCGTTTGCTTTAGCCGCCAGTTTCGTCCAGGCCCAAACCCTGCCTGAAGCCATGCAAGATGCGGTGAAAAATCACCCGGAGATTCAGGCAGCTATTAATGCACGCATTGCTGCCGACTATCAGGTACGCGAAGCCCAGGGCGGCTACCTGCCTAAAGTCGACCTGTTGGGCGGCTATGGCCGTGAAAGCTCCGACAACACCACGACGCGCGCCAACAGCAACAGCCATGATTGGAAGAACCTGAACCGCGGCGAGTCGACCATTCGCCTGCAACAAAATTTGTTCCAGGGCTTTGGCACCATCAATGAAGTCGGCCGCCAACAAGCCACCGCCAACTCCCGTGGTTATGCGCTGCTCAACACCTCCGAGCGCACCGCGCTGACCGTTGCCCAGGTTTATCTGGATGTCTTGACCCGTCGCGAGATGGTGCAACTGGCAGAAGACAACCTGAAGAGCCACGAACGTATTTTTGACCAGATCAAACTGCGCACCAGCCGTGGCGTCGGAAGAATGGCGGACATGGACCAGGCCGAAGCCCGTCTGGCTCAAGCGCAAAACAACCTGATCACCGAGCAGACCAACCTGGCTGACGCAAACACCAACTTCCTCAGTGTTGTCGGCAAGGAACCGGACCAGCTTGAAAGGCCTACAGGCGTGGTGACCGAATTGCCGGCCAGCCTGGAAGAAGCACGCCGCCAGATGGTTGCCGACAGCCCGGTATTGCGCTCGGCCGAATCGGACATCGCCGCTGCGGAGAAGCAGTACGAAGCCGCCAAGTCGACCTTCTACCCACGTTTTGATGCGGTGCTGCAGCGTTCGGCCAACAACAACATCGGCGGCCAGGAAGGTCATGAAAATGGCTACTCCGCGATGCTGAACATGCAGTTCAACCTGTTCAACGGCGGCAGCGACAAGGCCAGCCTGCAATCGAAGGCGTCCCAGGCCAGCCAGGCACTGGACATCCGCAACAACGCCCTGCGCCAGCTGAACGAAGAGCTGGGCCTGGCGTGGAACGCCTACAACAACGCCACCCAGCAAGTGCCGATCGCGCAGCAGTATGTTGACCGCAGCACCAAAGTACGGACCTCGTACCAGCAGCAGTTCAGCCTCGGTGAGCGTACACTGCTCGACTTGCTCGACAGCGAGAACGAATTGTTCACCGCCCAGCAGCGCTTGGCACAGATCAAAAGCCTGCAAACTTACACGCAGTACCGTATCAAGGCCGACATGGGCCAACTGCTGAGAAGTCAGGGCGTGGTGGCTCCGATGGCATCAGTTGTGCAAAACGATCTTAAACCGTCGGTAAACCTGCCAGGGATGAACTGATTCTTGACGGCGTTGAACCACAAAACCGCTTAAGAGAGAGTCAGCTTGGATCCTGAAATTGGTGTGGCGCAACTCAACCATGACCCGCGCACTCAGCACGACGACCCATTGCTAGATGGGTTGTTGGCTCTCTGCTCCCTGCATTACAAGCCCGCCAGCCGGGCCATGCTGACCACTGGCCTGCCTCTGGCAGGCCAACGCATGAGCGCCGATCTGCTGCCGCGTGCAGCAGCCCGGGCGGGTTTGCAGGGGCGGTTGCTACAGCGCAAGCTGGAGCAGATCCCGTCCATCGCCTTGCCGGCCTTGCTGCTATTAAAGGAAGGCCGCAGTGCGGTGCTGTTGGGTTGGGAGGGTGATACCGCCCGCCTGCTGCTCAGCGAAAGCGACGGCGGTGAGGTGCAAGTCAGCCGAGAAGTGCTGAGCCAGGATTACAGTGGTCGGGTGTTCTTCGCCCAGCCACAGCACAAATTTGACGTCACCAGCGGCACCCTGATTCCACGCGCACGCTCGTGGTTCAAAGACACCCTCAAACGTTCACGCTGGCTGTACGCCGACGCCATCGCCGCAAGCCTGGTGATCAACCTGATCGCCCTGGCCGCGCCGTTGTTCGTGATGAACGTGTATGACCGCGTCGTACCGAACCAGGCCACCGCCACCTTGTGGGTACTGGCCATCGGTATCTGCGGCGCCTACCTGTTCGACCTGCTGCTCAAGAGCATGCGCAGCCTGTGCCTGGACCTGGCGGGCAAGAAAACCGACCTGATCATCTCCGCGACGCTGTTCGAACGCATCGTCGGCATGTCGATGAAAATGCGCCCGGCGCGCGTCGGCAGCTATGCGTCCAACATCCACGAGTTCCAGGGGATGCGTGACTTCCTCACGTCCCTGACCCTCGCCAGCCTGATCGATTTGCCCTTTACCCTGATCATCCTCGCGGTGATCGCGCTGCTGGGCGGCCACCTGGTGTGGATTCCCATCGTCGCCTTCCCGCTGGCCCTGGGCATCGGGCACTTCCTGCAAAAACCGTTGACCGCGACACTTGAACGCACCATGGCCCTGGGCGCCGAGCGCCAGTCGAGCCTGATCGAAACCCTCGCCGGGCTGGATGCGGTGAAGGTCAACAACGCCGAAAGCGAGCGCCAGTACCAGTGGGAACAAACCATTGGCACCCTCAGCCGCCTGGAACTGCGGGTCAAGGTGCTGTCCGGCCTGGCGATGAACATCACGCTGCTGATCCAACAACTGGCCGGCGTGGCGATGATCATCTTTGGTGTGTACCAGATCATCGACGGCACCCTCAGCATGGGCGGCCTGGTGGCCTGCTACATGCTCAGCGGCCGTGCACTCGGCCCGCTGGCCCAGCTGTCGGGCCTGTTGACGCGCTACCAGCAAGCCAAGGTGACGATGGTCTCGGTGGACCAGATGATGGAACTGCCGCAGGAACGCAACTTCGACGAACGCCCCCTCAGCCGTAAAACGCTGCAAGGCGCGATGACCTTCCGCGACGTCAATTTCACCTACCCGGACCAGCAGAACCAGGCCCTGCACGGGATCAACCTGAACGTTCGTCCCGGTGAAAAAATCGGCATCATCGGCCGCAGCGGTTCGGGCAAAAGCTCGCTGGCCAAGCTGCTGGTGGGCCTGTACCAGCCGGACTCCGGCTCGTTGCTGGTGGACGGCGTAGACATCCGCCAGATCGACGTCAGCGAATTGCGCCACAACATCGGCTACGTCGCCCAGGACATCCAGCTGCTGGCCGGTACCCTGCGTGACAACCTGGTCTCGGGTGCGCGCTACGTGGACGACGAAATGGTGCTGCAAGCCGCCGAACTGGCCGGCGTGCACGAGTTCGCCAGGCTGCACCCGCAAGGCTATGAGTTGCAGGTGGGCGAGCGTGGGCAGAACCTCTCCGGCGGTCAACGCCAGAACGTCGCCCTGGCCCGTGCGCTGCTGCTGAACCCACCGATCCTGCTGCTCGACGAACCGACCAGCGCCATGGACAACACTGGCGAAGAGCGCCTGAAACAGCGCTTGCAAGCCGTCATCGAAAACAAGACGGTGATTCTGGTCACCCACCGCGCCTCGCTGTTGAGCCTGGTGGATCGCCTGCTGGTGATCGACCGTGGCCAGATACTCGCGGACGGTCCAAAAGCGGCCGTTATGGAAGCGCTGAAAAAGGGGCAGATCAGTGTTGCTTAAGTCCGGCCCAGGCCGTTGGAAAGATGTGATCTTCCGCTACTTCAAGGGCAGCGCCTCGCTTGATGGCCAGCCCCTGCCCGAAGTCGAAAAAGCCCTGATCGACGACGCCCCGCGCATCGTGCGCCTGACCATCTGGGGCGTGATCGGCTTTTTCGTGTTCCTGCTGCTGTGGGCCCACTTCGCGATCATCGACGAAGTGACCAAGGGCGAAGGCAAGGCGATTCCGTCCTCGCGCATCCAGAAGATCCAGAACCTGGAGGGCGGCATCGTCGCCCAGATCTACGTGCACGAAGGCCAGATCGTCGAAGCCGGCGCGCCGCTGATCCGCCTGGACGACACGCGCTTTGCCTCCAACGTCGGCGAAACCGAAGCCGAACGCGTATCCATGGAGCTGCGTGTGGAACGTCTCAGCGCGGAAGTCGACGACCGCCCGCTGAAGATCACCGACGCCGCGCGCAAGGCCGTGCCCAATCAGGTGTCGAGCGAAGAATCGCTGTACGCCAGCCGCCGCCAGCAACTGGCCGATGAAGTGGGCGGGCTGCAACAACAGCTGCTGCAACGCCAGCAGGAGCTACGCGAGTTCAGCTCCAAGCAGGAACAGTACCGCAACAGCCTGAACCTGCTGCGCCAGGAAATCGGCATGTCCGAACCGCTGGTCGCACAGGGCGCAATTTCTCCGGTAGAAGTCCTGCGCCTCAAGCGCTCGGAAGTTGAAACCCGCGGCATGCTCGACGGCACCACCCTGGCCATCCCCCGTGCCCAGGCGGCGATCAACGAAGTGCAACGCAAAATCGACGAAACCCGCGGCAAATTCCGCAGCGAGGCCCTCGCCCAACTGAACGAAGCGCGCACCCTGCTGAGCAAGGCGCAAGCCACCTCCAAGGGCCTGGAAGACCGCGTCAGCCGCACCATGGTCACCTCGCCCGTGCGCGGCATCGTCAAGCAGATGCTGGTCAACACCGTCGGCGGCGTGATCCAGCCTGGCAGCGACATGGCCGAAGTGGTCCCGCTGGACGACACGATCCTGGTAGAAGCAAAAATCCGCCCGCAAGACATCGCCTTCCTGCACCCCGGCCAGGAAGCCATGATCAAATTCACCGCCTACGACTACACCATCTACGGTGGCCTCAAAGGCAAACTCGAACAGATCGGCGCCGACACCGTGATGGACGAAGAGAAGAAAAACACCTTCTACATCATCAAACTGCGCACCGACCGCAGCCACCTGGGCACGGACGAGAAGCCACTGCTGATCATCCCCGGCATGGTGGCCTCGGTGGACATCATCACCGGCAAGAAGAGCATCTTGAGCTACCTGCTCAAACCGATCATCAAGTCCCGGGCCGAGGCGATGCACGAGCGGTGATTGCGGGGAAATACCGGGTGACGATGGGAAAACTGGGGTTTTCGCAAAAATAGTCAGATTTCAGGGGTTTACAGAACCTTGGCAGTCGCTATAATCGTCGCCCAACACGCCGGTATAGCTCAGTTGGTAGAGCAACTGACTTGTAATCAGTAGGTCCCGGGTTCGACTCCTGGTGCCGGCACCATACAAAACGAAGCCCCTGCAGAAATGCAGGGGCTTTGTTGTTTCTGGGATGTTCATATTCTGTCTACGCTTGGCGCCCCAGCTAAACAAGCCGGTGAGCCTCCAGAAATCGCAACTCCTGTAGCGAAGTCCCGCCTTCAGAGTTTTATGCAGAATTATGGGTAGCCAATAATTATGGCGTATCCATAAAGAGAGCTAACTCATGAGCACATGCCGCTGCGGCCCCGAATTTTCGTACACCCATATCAGCTTGCCTCCCTATCCTCCACCCCGCTAACCTCCCCCAGCCGCAGCAAAATCAGCGGCCGGATGTGGAAGTCCGTACTATGGCTAAAGGCGCTCAAACGCCCATGAACACCTGCCGGCGTTTTTTTTCGCCTGTATTCTTGTGTTATGGCGGCTGTGTGCGGGGCACTTCGGTGCGCCGGGTTCCTTTAGCCCCGGTCTTCCACACCTGCGCACAGCTGCCACCCTCATGTGGAAGTGAGATTGGCAGTTTCTGAATCGCTAAAGGAGCTTCGCCATGTTCAAGGTCACACCCAACCCGCCTCAAGCCCCAATCGACACCAAGCTTCATGCCGCTGCGCAGCGGGCGATTGATCATTACTTGCCCCCATCAGACGGCGCAGAACCTGCGGCGCGTCCAGGCGGTAATCTGTTCTCCGTTTCGCCCGGCGTTGATACCGAAACACTGCTTACTAATGCCGCAGAAACCCTCTCATCAGCCAACGAGATGGTCTCTAATCTGGCATTTGAACTGGAAGGATCACAAAGGGCTGTGGCATTGGGGATTCAGCAACTGATCGAGTTGAGTTCAATGCTGGCAGATCGAGCGTTGGAACAAATTGCGCCCGCAGCCAGTTAACTCCGACAGACCCAAAAACGCCCCGAACCATCACGGCCCGGGGCGTTTTTCGTTAAGCCGTATCGCTTAGTGCCCAGCACTCTGCCCACCGTCCACATGCAGAATTTCCCCCGTCACAAACCCAGCCGACTCCAAATGCACAATCGCCCGCGCAATATCCCGCGCTTTCCCCAGGGAATAGGCGTCACACCACTCGTTCAATTCAATAGCGAAAATCGTGGTCTGACCCCGATTTTCCACTCACAGGCAAATTCGCATTGGTCTTCGCAGGCGATGCCAAACCCTGGAAACCCATGTCCGGAAATACCGCGAACAACGCGCTTCGGGCGATGGGATACGGCACCAAAACCGGTATCTGCGGGCATGGGTTTCGTTCGATGGCCTGCAGCGCATTGATCTAGTCAGGATTGGGGTCGGAGACAGCCATTGAACGGCAGATGAGCCACAAGAAGCGCAACAACGTCCGTGCCGCTTACATCCACAAGGCCGAGTTTATTGAGGAGCGCAGGCTGATCATGAACTGGTGGAGCCGGTACCTGGAGACCAACCGGCAGGAGCATGTCACTCCACACGAATTCGCGAACCAGGCCGGAGCGAACGTCACTCGCCTAAAAGCAAAACGTGGCGCAACCGAGTAAGCGCTCGGTCTTCATATCTCAGTGATCCGTTTGTCCACGCGGGTCCATCCAAACAGGGCTGCAAAGCCGCCCTGTTTGGATGGACCTCACTTAAAAAATCTAAAGCCCACGCAACTGTCTGTGGAAAACCACAGATTTCCACCGGTGGATAATTTCATCCACAGCAGCAGAATTCCCAAGAACTGGAGCCTTAACCCGAATTATCCACAGGCGTAGAAAAGATCGGGCAAAGCGCTGTCGTTGACAGCAACCCAGGTAGCCAGAACCTTTAAGGCTACGCCACACCGTGCTGGTTCTCCCAAAGTGCGATTAGCGTCCGGCGGCTCGCACGGTCATAGCGATGTGATGGATGCCTACTTTTACCAGTGTGCCCACTGCGGCAACTCATCCCCTTTCATAGCTGCCCTGCGGCAACCTATCCGCTTGGCCATTTCCTTGCGCCAACCTGCGCCCGTCTCTTTCTTCCAGAAAGAGACGGGCGCTCGTACCGCTGCTGCAGCCCAACTCGTACAAGGCTTTGCGGCATTCCCCCTCGTGACAATCGGCGTGACAAACACCGAAGTCACCAGCAACAGCGATGCCGATGATGGTGCCGCAGCCCACGGAATGGACTGCACCTGACTGACAGTCAGGCATGCCCCGGTCATCGCTTCACTGCTTTTACCTGACTCAGGATCTCGCGGCGTTGGTTTCGTCAGCCGATGCAGCCCCCACCCGCCCACTTCCTCGGAAGTGTTCAGGAGGCCAGATCATGAGATGCCCAAGCTCCCGGTCGTAAAGAGCCGCCAGTCCCGCGTTAGTGGACAACCCTCACAGGTCGCAGGGGCCTTGATCCCTGATAACACTCAACATTCGTGGCGGGATGACGTGGGGGAGGCTTTAAAGATTTTGGCTTCGAGAGGTGTTCGATCATGGCACTATTAGGTAGACACAACGGACGCAACTTCGGCTATGGCCGGCAACTGAGCTACGCCGGGCCGCAGGCGTTGAAAGACATGTTTGGCGGCGGCCATTACGGCACAGTCAAAGCGCACAGCGATCGCTGGCAGGCTTTCGTCCGCTGGTGTCGATCGGACGATGGGCCAGGGTACAACGATGCGCGACAGATTGATCGGCAAACCTTGTTGGCTTATGCAGTGTACCTCCACAGCTTGGTCGAGCGCGGTGACCTAGCCATCGCCACCGCGCAGAACCGATTGTCCAGCGTTAACCGGACGATGGCTGCGCTTCGCGGTGATCAGTACGTAAAAGTGCCGAGCCCACGCAAGACGTTGGGAATGCAGCGGACCTCCGTTCGGACAGCGGCTCCCCAAGGCCAAGATCGCGACCAGGTGGCATGTATCGTCGAAGCACTTCGCGAACAATACCCTCGTGCAGCCGCCATAGCCCAATTAGCCCGCACCACCGGTATGCGTTTACGCGAAGCCATATTGGCCGATCTGCCGCGCCTAAAACGCGAAGCCAATCACCTCGGCAGGATCAACATCCAAGACGGCACTAAAGGCGGCCGCGGAGGAGCCAGAGCGCCACGATGGATTAATGTGGATGAGCATATTCGCGCCGCACTGAGGTATGCGGAACAGATAGCACCCAACGGTAGTCGGAATCTACTCGCACATAACGAAAGCTATCTCGATTTCCAACGGAGTGTTGTGCGCCCAGCTCGAGAGATTCTCCATGGGCAAAACCTGAAGGGCTTTCATGAAATGCGTGCAGCGTACGCCTGCGAACGCTATATGCAGATCACGAATTACAAAGCGCCCATCAACGGTGGCAATTGCTCTTGGACAGATCCAGACCTTGATCAGGTGGCACGCTTACAAATCAGCCACGAACTCGGGCACGGTCGAATCGACGTGGTATCAGCCTATATTGGTGGTCGAGCATGACCAAACAATTCGATATGGAGCTGTTTCTAGGAGGAGTACTTACCGGGGCGCATGCAACACGCACACGTCACATCCGGCAGGCCAATCTGATCCAAGTCGCGATTGCCAGTCGCTGGCACCTAGATAGCCCATGGGCTTGGCAGAGAAAACATCTTGCTTGGTTTGTGGATAACCACCTCGACACGCTTTCGAAATCGACGCGCTACTACTACCTGCTCACCATAGGCATTATCACGCTGCGCCTAGGGAAATCCTGGAAGTTCGTACATTAGCCGATATTCGGCACCAGTCGAAGCCGGCCTCGATTGAATATCCAGACATTTGGAACGGACCCGGTAGCGGCTACCTCACCCGCCTCACAGCCAATGATCCGCGAAAAGGGAGCGTTTCGCGTCATTGGGAAACACGGACGAAGGTCGGATGAGAAAATGCAGATGGTGATAACCGCGTCTAGGCATTGGCTTAATGATAGCAGGAGGCTACTCTCGCTACGGCATACAGGCGATCAGCCAGCAGCGTTCCGAGAGATCGACTACAACGGCTAGCAATTTTTGATATTTTCTGCAATTTCTCATTCGTATACTTTTAGAGGGAACTTAAGTATGAACATCTCCGTGGAAAACCTTCAGCCACACGAAGCAGGTGAAACGTCCCTGTCAGAAATGATAGTAATGAGTGCAATTACGGCTGACCTATTTAAGGACCGAATCGGCAGCACAGTGTTCTACGATGCAAAAATAGGAACTAGCTGGGATCTAACAAAGGATACCGCACTGGAATTTGTGAACGTCATTGAGCGAAAGTTTGCAAAAAATAACAAATTCCACGGATATCTCCCACCTGACAAAACGCAACTAGTTCCCAAAACTTTGTTGGGCTTTGTAAATAACGATCTCGACTTTGATAGCACGGTCAAGACGTTCGTTGACAATGTATGTAGAGAAGCAAATTTGCCAACTCGTGGGAGCCTGACTCTTGGCCACTTGGTAATGGTACACTATAAAACTAGGAATGATGCAGATGATATTGGTCGATTCCTAGCTGTACTTGTCGGAAAACAAGATGGGTTTGATTTCGACTCAGACCTGCAGCCCGTAGACTTGACCAGCATAAATACAAGCGAACTGCGCCACGCTGCAATGTTCGACTTAACTCTATTTAAAGAAATGTACCCTGACAATGAAGGGGACGCTTATCTAAAGTTTATTACCGGAAAATCCAGAAGTGCTTTCTTAAAAGATGCATTTGGCTGCACTGACTACATCCCAAACAAAGATAGTGTTGACCAAGTAAACACAGCTGTACGCGCTTTCCTTGATGACCCGTCCATCCCTTCTCAACGGCGACTATTGATTGTTGAAAAAGTTACTACTCACCTCGCTACTGCAGCAAAAAAAAATATCGCTGTATCAATAAGAGATATTCAGCAGGTAATTAACGGGAACTTGCCTGTCGGATCACAAAAAATAGACGGATTCAGCGACTTCGTTAACCTTGGCGGCTACACGATCAGCGAGCGATTTCAACCCACACGCCTTAGCGCTTTGTCCTTGAAAAGTGTGGACATTACTGATCCACAGGGCGTCTTTAAGTGCAGCGTAAATCTTGAGGCTATTGGCTATTTTGATTCGGAAGCGGGAAAGCCAATTGTCGTTGATGATGCTCTGCAATATATTACACTCCCACTAACTCCACAAGCGAGCGCGATAATCAAGCAGATTCTCGGCAAGAAAGAAAATTCAAACGGAGAGACGTCATCACCCTTGACTTCAAGCTGATAGGAAGTTAAACCAACAAGCTCTTCATCGGCTGGGCATAATTACTTCGGCTTATAATATGAATCTAATTCATGTATACATACAAGAGCACAAAGCAGTACGGAATTTAAACATCTCTTTAGGCGGTAAGGCGGAGTGCCTTGTTAAAGACCAAATAGTTGATGTTAGTTTTCGCCGTGACACTACAATCTACTATCGCAACTATCATTGCTCAGCAATAATTGGCGCCAATGGCGTTGGAAAAAGCTCCGTACTAGATTTTATTGAGAGCGCTTACTTTCCTACGGACTCAAGTGGGCTGCTAATTTTTTTAGATGACGCTAACAGCCTTCATATTTGTCAAATAAACTATAGCGTTTTCGGTTGCGCTATTCCATTCGAACGCCATGATGATTACGAAGTTTTTGCCAAAAATCATAATATCAGCCTAATCAAAATAAACAACGTATCTTCGGCCCAAGCAAAATTCGGATATGGCAGAAAACATCGGCACCCTCTCATTCAAGAGAGATCCCTAGAAGAATACGCCAGAACGAAAAGCCAGAGAAAGAAATACTTCAAAAATTTACTGAGTTATTACAGATGGGATCAGACAGAAAACAATCTGATTCAAGATGTTGGGTTTGAGTTCACTTTCGACAACTCTAGCAATAAGATGAGTGCAGTATTTCCTATTGACCTCTTGGAAACGGAATCACAAAATGAATTCCGGAAAGCACTTCTATATTTTGAAGAAACTCGCAACTTAAAACGCTCTGTCAATAGCACAATAGAAGTCACCACTTATTTGATTGAGCTTAATTTGGTTTCACTATTTGTAGAGCTGGCAGCTCAAGTAGGCGGAGATCAAAGAAAGCCAGTTCTAGCTATGCTGATTTTCTACTTCTTAAAAAGTCATCTTTTCAGGAAAAATACAGACATTAGCGAGTGCATTCTGCAGGCTTTGGAGGCACTGAGGTATGAAGAGAACTGGACAATATCTCTAGAGGAAAGTTTTAGCGAAAGCGCCCGCTACGACTTCGAATCTCGACCTATTGATGTCGATAGCATGCATGAAAGATTCGAGTCCTTACAAGATCTCCTCAATGATATTGCTGAGTCGCTCCGGAATCGCAGGACTGAAATTAACGATTCCGGATCCCTTATCGTACTAATTGAAGAATTCGAACCTGTCAGCAAAATAGTACATTTAGCATCAATGCTACCTCGCAATCTTTTATCAAATATAAGCTGGGGCTGGCGCGGAGTCAGCACCGGAGAGATGGCCCGCTCTCATCTATTTTCAGAAACCTACAATTGTTCTACGGGCTCAAAATATCGTCATCCCATAATTGTGATCGATGAGGCCGATTTGTACTTGCACCCGGAGTGGCAAAGAACTTTTCTAGATTCATACTTAAATCTTTTGGACAGGCTGGACTGGCGCTCATCAAAACCCCAATTGCTGTTCACTACCCACTCTCCGATAATAGTAAGTGACTTCCTTCCTCAAGATATAGTTTCTTTATTCAAAGATCAGGACGGCGTAGTGAGAGTTAAAGACTCTCTAGGCTTCGGAACCAATATAACAAATTTGTTCATTGATGGAATGCATATAGAATCAACCATCGGCGAGCACTCTAGAAAGGCAATCGTATCCCTAATGCAGAACGCAAACACTCAAAGCTTAAGCGACCTGGATAGAGAACTGGTCAACTCTATGGGCAATAAGTTTGTCAGGGAGTTTTTGCTAAAAAATGATTAAATTCAAATTTACTACCAGCAATGAACTACAAGAAATTTACAAAAAGGAAATTGTTTCTCGAACAAAACAGCGAATGGCTGATTTTATTTTGACTATCCCCGCACCTCACACAGAAAAATTCAAACAATACTTTCACGATTTAAAAATTGAAAACATATTAAATTGCGAGCCTGGCGAACTCCTGCACTATATAGATGAAGTATACCTTACCTTACCTGTACTTGCAGATAGGTATTGGCCATCGCTTTTACTACGGGGGGTGCCAGTACCAGAAAATATTAAAGAGTTTGGCGCGCGCACAGCCAAAGAAAAAGAGGTTCTTGAGGCCATCTATCAAGAAACAAAGGCATTTCTGAAGGGTTTGGTAAGTGACGACAAACACTATTTAGCCTGGCTTCTGGCTAAATTAAAATCGGCGAACACTTCTAGCGACAAGAGAAAAATTCTGGAATTAATTCTAGGCACCTCGCAAGGAAACACCCGCGCGACCGAGGACTACTTAAAAATCTTTCCAGATTGGGTAAACGATTTTTCAGACGTTTTCAATTATCCAGAACTCTCTGCAAAAATAGGTCACGACATAGTCGACGAGTGGAAAATAGATGTTTGCCTATACTGCAACCAAGAACCAATACAAACTCAAGGAAAGCGAGTAAAATATAGAACCGATCTTGATCACTTTTACCCTAGAACAAAATTTCCATTTCTAGCAGTAACGCTGTCAAACTTAATACCTTCCGGAAAGATATGTAATCAATCATATAAGAAAAATCAAGACATGATCGATTATGCGCACCCCTTTGTGGATGGAGTTAATGATTCTAGTCTTTTTTATCTAGATATTCCTCCTGGTGAAAAAGTCACCGAGAGTAACTTTAAGGTAAAAGTATCAAAACAAGACACCAATCTTGATTTTAACTTAACAGGCTTCGAGATCGAATATAACTATGGCAACAGCAACGAATTAAAAAGCTGGGTTAGCAATGCACACGGCATGGTCGAAATTATCTTGAGTTTAAACGAACCGAAAATCCAGAGCACATTGCTTGACAGCTTAGTTAATACAAAAAAACCTGCACACAATGAGCGCCAAAAGAAATTTAAGGCAGACTCTATAAATCAGTTTGCAAATAGGAAACTAGTATCTTACCCCTGACTTCGAGGCCTAAATCAGCACCTTAACCAGCGAACTGAGTCAACTCGCTATTACTGTCTGCTGACCGTGCATTTACTCACTATTCGCGTAGGTAAGCCACGGCATTTCAAACTAAGCGAAGTCAACATCTATATCATTGCACACAAAAAGGGGCGACAAGCGGAGATCGGCCAAGTACGGAAAGCAGGCGTCGTCCACTTTGCTGTCCGGCGAGAATGGCAGGATAGCACCACCCACTGATCACGATCACTGGTCAGCCATGACCTGCTCTGGGAAGGCGTGGAGTTCTCATGCTCGGTCTTCCTTGGCTAAAGCTCGACAGCCCTGCAGAATGCCCTGTGACAACATCCATATTAACGGTCAATCTATGCCAGATAACGGCTCACTTCCCCAGACCGCTTTTGGCAACCAATGAACTACAACGTTATGTGGCATCGGACGCGATATTTCATCAGCCGGCGCTACGCACGAGAAAAGGTTACCCCCCACTTTTATAGCGTTGTGGACGTATTCGAATATCGCGTGGCGCATCGGCTAATCGTGCCGGGAAAAATAAGGTGCGGCACGGCACGGCTGCTGAATAGTTCTGGGGGGCAGTCGTAGTCAAATAGGACAAGCAAATGAGCAAAGCAGGTATTCAGTCCAATCGAGGCGATGGTTACCAAACGCTGGTTGCCTTTGACTGGGCTTTGAGCGTTCTTTCGGAGCCTGGTTACCAGTGGCTTGAAGTAGATTCAGTAAGCTGGTCAGTGGACGATGTGGTGATCGGCAAAGTAGATGGCACCAAAATTTACTGCCAATGCAAAAAAAACCAGACGCTGCATAAGGCCTGGTCTACTGCCGACCTCGCCGACGAATTGCGCAAGGCAATCAGCTTGTTGACTAGCGATCCGACAGCGGAAATTCGCTTCTATTCGCGCAGCGCGTTTGGTGATCTCTCAAGACTGCGGGAATACAGCACCAACTATGCCGATGAAGCAACCTACCAAACCAATCTGGGCAAGGCGCTCCAAGAGTCAGATACCGAACTAGGAAGTCTGCTTGTCGAACAGGCGTCAAATCTTTCAACCTACCAGTTCCTACAACGCACGACGTTTGAAATCAGTCCAGAACTGGATCGCATGGAGGCATTTCTGCGCGAGCGTTTGTGGCGGTTGGTAAGCAACGGTTCAGCGGCTTACAACACCCTATGGACACGCCTTGACTACCTCGGAATGCGCGTTAGCGGCCACGGCGAAAGTAGCGCGACGCAACATCGACTGACAAAGGACAACCTGAAAGTCTTGCTGGACAACGCAGGCTCGCTGCTGACCCCTCCCATGGACATGGTAAAGGTTCGTACTTCATTCAAAAGCACTTCTGCCGTTGGCCGGTCATGGCGCAGAGATATTGGCAGTGAAAGCGTTTCGAATCCATCCGTCAACGAACTCATCGAAGCCATTGAAGCCAAACATGGCTCTATCTTGCTCACCGGTTTGCCGGGATCTGGCAAGACCTGCGTAATGCTGGCAGTGCAAGAAGCACTGGAACAACTCGCCCAAACCCGCACTAACCTACTGCCGCTGTTCATTCAATCGCGCGAGTTCGCCGACATCGTCACTGCGCAAGACCGTCAAGCCCTAGGCCTGCCTGAACATTGGGTAGAAGGAGCGGCACGCATGGCGGAAGATGCGCACGTGGTCGTAATGATCGACTCGTTAGATGTACTTTCCATTGCCCGTGAACACAGTGTACTTACGTACTTCCTTGCCCAAATTGATCGTCTGCTGCTGGTTCCCAACATTACCGTTGTCACTGCCTGTCGCGACTTTGACTGTCATTACGATCGGCGTATTGCCCAGCGCAGTTGGGGTAAAAAAATCACCTGCCAGCCGTTGGAATGGGATACCGAGATAGCGCCGCTGCTCGTAAAACTCAGCATTGACGCATCGGCCACCGATACGACCACGCGCGAATTGATTTGTAATCCACGTGAATTGGCCTTGTTTGTTGAATTAGCGCAGCAAGGAGGTAGCTTCAATGTAGTGACCAGCCAAGCGCTGGCACAGCGCTACCTTGCCACGATCGTGCAGGCCAATAGCGCACTGGGCGATGCCGCCATGCAAGCCATCGAAGCCATCGCGGCTGAAATGCTAAAGTTGCGCAGTCTTGCGGTGCCACGTCAGCGATTCACCGCCTCACAAGATATTCAACGTGCACTTCTCAGTAATAAGGTGCTGCATGAGACGCAGGATGGGCAACTGACATTCGGGCACCAGACGCTGCTCGACGTATTGGTGATCAGCGGCGCGGTACGCCAAGCTGTTACTTTGAACGCATTCATACAACGTTTACCGCCCGTGCCTTTTGTGCGCCCCAGCATTCGCAGCTTTGTCACGCAGCTGACAACCGGAGATCGACGCGAATTCCGAAAACAGCTGCGTACTGTTTTGACAGGCAACAATGCCTTCCATATTCGCCGTCTTGTGGCGGAAACCTTTACAGAACACCCCCCACACGATGACGACTGGCTTCTAATACGCGACCTGCGCAACCAGCATCGTGATGTCTTTCAGGTGATCTACACCCAGGCGGCTCGGGTGGAATGGCATCACTTCTGGATGAAGCATCTAGTCCCGTTTTTGAAAGATACCCGCGATGTTGACGGGTTAACGATGCATGTGCACCGAGTATCTCAATGGAAAAATGACGATGCTGTAGGGGTGTTCGCATTTTGGACCGAGGTACTGGCACTGGATGGGGTGGATAATACCCAGCTGACAAATTCTATTGCACATGCGATCACGCAAGTCCATGCAGACCATTCGGCGATGCTTGTGCCTTTGCTTGTCGAATTGCTTAAGTTACCGAGGCAAGAACACAGCTTTCTCGGGCATGCACTCGCGCGCTGCGTAAAAGATGGCGGTATGGATGATACGGTTCTGTGGCGTTATGTCGCTGGCGAAGTCACCGACGAAGATGTGCTTGCCTATAGCTTTGACAAAAAGCTGCACTGTCAACCGCATGAGTTTGGGGCAAGCAATAAAAGTTTTCTCGCAGATCGAATGCGAAAGTCCACGGCATTGCTTGACCTGGCTATAGCATCGATTGAGCGATGGAGCCAAATCAAGAACTCACGCTATGGCGAGGCTCCGAAAAATTTTTGGAGCGGCTTCCTACACCAAACGTCATACAACGACGCACACACCCAGACCGACCACCGGCACCTTGATAGTGAACGCATACTGCTGGATGCCGTTGAAACCGCCATCGTGCATCACGCAAACACGCAATCGAATTGGTGGAAAAGCAACAGCGAACGTCTGTGCTTCAGCACAGAAGGCGCATTGCGCTATTTCGCCATCCTCGCGTGCATGGCAGCACCAACCGCTAACCTGGATTTGATTGGCCGCATGCTTTGCAACAAAAAGCTGCTCGAATCCGCTTTGTCGTATGAACTCGGCACGCTTATACAGACCACTTTTCTGCACCTTGATGCGGCTACGCAAGACGCAATACATTCGACCGTTTTAACCCTTCACCTGGAAACTGCAACTGACCCGAAGCACCATGCATGGGCGCTACGAGATCAAGCGCAACTAATTCTTACCATCCCCTGCCATCTGCGTTCACCCGACGCACAGGCTGTATTGGATGAGTGCGAAAAAGAAATATGGCCTCTGATTCGCCAGCCGGACATTCACATGCGTGGAGGAATGGTTAGCGCACCGTTTTCTTTCGAGGTGTTTCTTGGTGCAAGCGATGACTCCGTGCTGGGCCTGCTGAATCACTACAAAGCGCATGCCAGTAGCCCTTTTGATGACTTTCTGATGGGGGGAGAGAGAGAGGTTGGCTCACAATTACGTGAGGCGGCTTCGCGCCACCCCACCCGCTTTATGAGTCTTTTATCAGCCAACTGGGAGCGGATCTCGGACCGCTTTCGAGACGACCTCATGGAGGGCATTGCGACCTACCTGGCTCACCGCTACGGCAACTTGCAGGTAAATGGCACTTGGTCACCCAAAGATGAGCCCAATGCGGCAGCGTTGGTGCAGCAAATCCTGAATGAGCTGGAAGCGCATCCGAGTCATTGGCACCACAACCGCGTCGCATCTAAAGCAATAGAGAGCTGTGCGCACGTAGTTGAACTGTCACAGGACGCTACGCGGCTAGTGTCTTTGGCTGCGGATTTTTCGACACTACAGGAGGAGAGCTCCATCTCAGGGGACTCCGTTGATTTGGTCACAGCTGGCATCAATATGGCCAAAGGGAACGCAGCGGAAGCCTTGATGATCGTGGCCAATCAACTTGAAAAGAACGGCGTACCGTGGCCCCAATTGCTACCGAATGCGCTGCGCCTATTTGCCGCAGACCCGCACCCCGCTATTCGCGCCCTATTGCTGCGGCGTATGCCCTATTTGCAAAGCCATCACCCTGAACTTGGCTGGGAGCTGTTTGGCCTTACCATGCAGGAGAAATCCCCCGGACTTTGGCCAATAGCCGAATCTAGCCTGTATTACGCTTGCTACCAAAAATTCGAAATTGTCGCTTTGTGGCTAGCACGTCTTTATCGCGAAGGCAGCAACAAGGATTTTGAGACTTGGGGGCGTATATCCGCACTGGCAGCTCTTTCGAAACGATTGGAGTTTTCTTCCCTTCTCGTAGAAATCAACGCAGGGGAAACCGTCGAAGCGTGGTGTGGTGCGGCGAGCGTTTGGACTCACAGCGACAACATTCAGCAGCACCGGGAACAGTGTCTTGCCGGTCTTGAGGCCGGCTTGGATGCAGAGAATCATTATGCTCTTGCCGTTGCCCGCAAATTCCGCAACCTCTTCCAGGAGACAACGCCGCTGGTTGCTGTACCCATTGAGCTAATTCGGCGCTGCTTGTTCTTGCTAGGAACAGAAGCTGATTCTGCACGAAACGACATCTATGGCTTCGATGCATGGCTGAACGCTATGTCACTTCGCGATCCAATGTATGCATTAGAAGCGACCGAGATTTACCTTGATTTTGTTCGACAGACAAAACCCTATCTATACGACCATGAGAACAACCTCACACAACTGCTAACCCGCCTTTTCGCGCAGGCTGAAGAACAGGAGGAGTCAGACGGTGGTGCCATGCTGCAGCGAGTGGTAGCGACGCAGGATTCGCTGCTGACTCTGGGTGTCGACGGCATGAATGACTGGCTTAAAGCCGCGGAGCGTCCATGACCATAAATAGCGAAACAGGTGCTTTACGAAGGCATCGCCATAAAACTCATGGGATTCATGCGCAGCACCAACCACAACAATCCAACGACTCCAAAGGGTGATAAAAGCAGCGATCACAGCGATACGGCTGTAACCGTTCCGGAGAACGGCCTGCGGCACGCCAACGATTTGGGTGCCAAGTAGCCATCTGCATCCTGATGTGCCTATTTTTATAGCTATCAACAAGCGAGCGCACGTCTTGAGGTAGTTTTAGAGGTAGAAAAACGCAGTCTCATAGATAATAACGACCGTCATCAATAAGTTATTGATTGGTTCGACTCCTGGTGCCGCACCATATCTCAAAGCCCCGCAATGCGGGGCTTTGTGGTTTCTGGGGTTTAGAAAAACACTCCTCCTAAAACCACCAAAAACCCCACTCCGTCCAAAATTCGTCCAATTTCATTTTTTGGACGCTTTCCTACTATCAGCTTTCCTTCCGCCCTCTTCCTCTCAAAAAAACACCCGCCAACTGATTCAACAAAACTACCTCCCCCATATGCCCAGAGCTGAAATGCGCATTCTTCATCGCCATCACCAACGATGCATGCCTCGTCGTGCTGAGGCAGGCTCTGTCGCAGGAGGTGCCTTGGGCAACGCATTTAGCGGATGGATAGGTAAGAAGATCTACGAGGCTGTTAAATGACACTGAGCACGGGCGATGCGGTTCTTTAACAGAGTTCGGTTATCACGACTTGGGCGCCGATCCGGCGCCTAGGATAATTTCTCCCAGGCCCCACTGTGGCAGGTGGACCTGATGGCCCGCTACCCGATCACCGACAACGCCTCGGCCACTGATCAGCCGAGGCGTTTTGCATCACATCACGGCAAATTTTGGCCTCCCGCCCGCGCGTTTTTCGGTATAACCCAAATTTAACGCGTCGCGAACGGACTCCCATGAACGCCCTGAAACTCATCTTTCTGCTGGTCATTTTCCCGCTGCTGCTGGCCGCCCTCGGCGGCTGGGAGTTGCAGCGGGCGGACCGCGCCACAACGGCGATGATCGACCAGCACATCAGTACCGACCTCTACAAACAAACCCTGCAAGCCGTGGCGGCCAGGCAACCCGAGGCCGATGTCGCGCCGCCGGAAGGCATGATCACCGTCCAGGCCGCCCTCGCGCGTCTGGAGAAGGTCGAAGCCGAGTTTCCCACCGCCCACCGCATCAACCGCGTCTTGCGCGCACTGGCCCCCTGGGTGATCGGCCTCGGGCTGCTCGCGACGTTGATCGGCCTGGCCGCACTCGCTGGCACGCATTGGGCCGGGCGCCGCGCGCAGCAGTCCCGCGAACAGTTGCTGCGCGTGTTCAGCCTGGGCAGCCGCCTGTTGCCCTACGTGTTGGTGAGTCATGTGGTGGCAATGGCCGCGACGGTAGCGCTGGTGCTGGTCTTCGAGGGGCTGGCGCTGTGGCATGTGGGCAAGCTCGGCAGCGGCGTAATGAAGCTGATGGGCATGCTGGGAATGGTCGCGGCGTTGTGCCTGTATTCGATCTGGCTGCTGCTCAAGCAATTGCGCCCGATGCTGGCGATGTTCGAGCCCACGCCGCTGGAGATGTTTGGCCAGCCCGTGACGCCCGAGCAGGCGCCGGGGTTATGGCGCCATGTCGATGAGTTGGCCGCCAGGTTGGGGGCATTGCCACCGGAGCATATCGTGGCGAGCCTGACCCAGGACTTTTACGTGACCTCCAGCGCAGCCCTGGTGATGCCCGCCGAAACCCTTTTGCACGGCCGCACCCTGCATGTCCCGCTGCTGTACCTGGGGCTGCTGGACCGTGAAGAAATCGGCGCGGTGATCGGGCACGAACTGGCGCACTTTGCCGGTGAAGACACCGAGTACAGCCTGCGTTTTTTGCCGATCTACGATGGGGTCAACCGCAGCCTTGGCGCATTGGCTGACACGATACTGGCCAGCGATCCGCTCCAGGGTCGCCTGATGCGCCCGTCGTTCATGCTTGGCGTGTTTTTCATGGAGCGTTTCGACCACGCCGTAAACCATTGGCGCCGCGAGCGCGAGTTGCTTGCCGACGCCGCCGGCGCACGGCTGGTGGGCAGTGCCGCCATGGCATCGGCGTTGTTGCGGGTGTCGGTGTTACACGCGGCGCTGGACGATACCTTGATGGACAAGGGCGCAAACGCCGCTGAACGCGATCTGCCAAACGCCGTACTCATGGCGCTGCAAGGCATGGAGTTGCAACTGCCACCCGAGGCATTGGAGAGCCAGCAGCCGCACCCCACCGATACCCACCCGTCCAATGGCGAGCGCCTGCAGGCATTGCAAGTGACCGTCGATGACAGCGTGCGCAGCGCCACACGTGCCGTGGATGCAGGGGCAGCCAACACACAGATCGACGCGTGCTTCAGCGCGCCGCAGGCCCTGCGTGAAGCCCTGTCCCGCGACCTGACCGCCGTGATGGCGTCTGAAGAATCGGCACATATGCAGTTGCTGGAAACCATGGTGGACTCGGTCGAGGGCGAACGGACCTTCCATGAAGGCGGTCGCTGGCGCGGTGCGCTGATGGCGCTGGCGTCGACACCTTTTGTACTCGCCGGGTTGTTTGCCATCAGCCGTCCCTGGCTCGCCCCGGAACGCTTGAAGGGCACGCCGCTGTCGGCGCTTGGCGCAGGTGCGTGCCTCAGTCTGATCGGGCTGGCCCTGCTGTGGCTGGGCATCCGCCGCTTCAAGCGTGCACCCCAGACTGCGTTGCGCCTGACGCCGGAGCATTTTGTGTTCAACAACCTCGCGCAACCGCTGCCGATCGAGCATATCGACGAGGTCAGCTTGCAGTTCGTCCAGGGCATCTGGGTAACCGTGCACCTCACACCCGAAGCGCCGCTGCCGGCAACGCGCAAAACCGCGTTCGGCGTACCCGGCGCACGGGTCAACAGGAAGAAGCGCCAGGTGCTGCTGCACATGGCGCAACTGTGTGTCGACAATAAGAAGATCGAACCCTATGAAGGGCTGTCGATGATGCTCAACTACAAAAACGCGGCACTGGCGCGCAGGATCTTGCAACAGCGCGAGGACTGATCCGGCGGCATAAAAAAACCCCGAACCAGTCGGGGTTTTTTATCGCCTTGAATCAGGCGCTACACACGATCACTTAGAAAACGTTGATCGGGTAGTCAGCGAACAGACGCAGTTCGTTACCGCCAATGTTGTAGTTGCTGGCGTTGTTCGAAACGCGCAGCCACGAGGCGCGAGCGCGCAGGCTCAGGTCTTTGGCCGGGCCGCTCTGAACCACGTATTTGAACTGGTTGAAGATCTCCCGCTCGGTGCCATTGCCGCGGTTGGAACCGTCGTCGATGTTGGTGCCGCGCACGTACGCCACGTTGTAGCTCAGGCCAGGCACGCCGTAGGCGCTGAAGTCCAGGCCGTAGCCAACCTGCCAGGAACGCTCGTCCTTGCCGTTGAAGTCAGACCAGTAGGAGTTGGCCAGCAGGATGGTGTTGCCACCGTCGCCGATGCCGCTGTTCTTGTTGTCCTGGTGGTAGCCGCTGTACAGGTAGCCGGTGTCGCCGGTGCTGCGCTGATGAGCGAGGGTGAAGCTGTGTGCGCCAACAGCCCAAGTGGCGGCCAGGCTCCAGATTTTGTTGTCGCGGGCGTCTTGGTCGCCTTGGGTCAGCTGGGCGAAATCTTTGTCCAGCTTGGTTTTGTAGCCGTTGAAGTCAAAGGTCAACGATTGCTTTTCTGGCAGGGCCAGCACGTAGTTGACGTTGACGTATTGCTTCTTCAGCACGTCCTGCATATCGGAAGCGTACAGCGCGGCCGACAGGCTTTCGGTGAACTTGTAGCTACCGCCGACGTAGTCGATGCTCTTCAGGTGACCGCTGTCGCTGCCTTCGGCGCTCTTGCGACCTTGCTTGGTGAAGTGACCAGCGTCCAGTTGCAGACCGGCGATTTCCTTGGAAACAATCGAGGTGCCCTCGTAGGTTTCCGCCAACAGACGGCCACTGTCGTAGGCCAGGACCGGTACGTTCGGCAGCTGCTGACCGTATTTCAACACGGTGTTGGAGATACGTGCCTTGACCGCTGCGCCGCCTTTGGCCAGGTCATTGGCGGCCGAGCCGCTGTCGCCTTGCTTGAAGAAGTCGATACCGCCACCGCCGCTGCGACCTTTACCACCGTCCAGACGGATAGCGTATTGGCCCAGCACGTCCACACCCACACCGACGGTGCCTTGGGTGAAACCGGACTCGAACTTGCCGATGAAGCCTTGGCCCCATTCCGCTTTGTCCTGGTTGTGGTCTTTGTAGTCACGGCTGATGTACGCGTTACGTGCAGCGATGTTCAGGTGGCTGTCTTCAACGAAACCCTTCGATTCCGCTTGATCGTTAGCCATTGCTGTCGATGCGCTCAAAATCCCCAGAGCGATCAGACTCATCCGTTGCTTCAACATTTCTTATATTCCTTATTACTGGTTGAGTACGCGCTATGACACCAGGCTCCGTATTGCTTTCTGGCGTCGACTTTTCCCGGAAAAAAGAAGGCCCGCGGACGACGAGTCTGCCGCGGGCCTTTTTTTATTGGAGGAGTCATGGCTGTTAGCCACAGGCGTTGGACGCAATCCTAGTCGCGCCCGGAACTATGTGTCAATTTCGCGAATCGTCTGTATTTAGGCGAAAAAATTCTAAGCAAAGGCCTACAGCCTTTCTGAAAACGACCAAAAAACCCTTCCAACGACGAAAAACACACATTTCGTAACATATTTCGAAGTCTATACATTTGGTATTGGATAACGCGCGCAAATGCAAAGCATTACCATTAACGCGCAGTTTTCCTCCCCAATAATCCGGATACATTTCCCCCATGCCTGCCCCACGCCTGTCGCCCATCACCCTTGGGCTTTCCGTCTTGCTGTCTGCCGGTTTTGCCTGTGCCACCACCACCTTGCCTGCCACCTCGATCAGCGCCGAATCGGATGAAGACGACCCGCGCATCAAGCAAACCAGCACCGCCACACGCACTGCCACCCCGGTGCGGTATGTGCCCCAAGCCATCGACTCGGTAAAGACTGAAAGCCTGCGCTCCTACGGCACCAACGACTTGGGCCAGGCCTTGAGCGGTATCCCCAACGTCAGCAGCGGCGCCGACACACGCTTCGACAGCCTGCGCATTCGCGGTTTCGACGCGAGCAACGATTTCTACCTCGATGGCATTCGCGACGACAGCCAATATGTACGCGACCTGCACAACATCGAGCGCATCGAAGTGCTCAAGGGCCCGGCGGCCGTACTCTACGGGCGAGGCGGTCAGGGAGGGATCGTCAACCGTGTGAGCAAGCTGCCGATCGCCGGGCACAAGTCCAGCATCGAAGCCCAGGGCGGCAGCAACGACCTGCGCAGTCTGTATGCCGACCTGAGCACCGACCCCAGCGATAACATCAGCCTGCGCCTGAACATGGGCAACCAGGACAACAACAGTTTTCGCGACGGTGTCAGTGGCAACCGCCAACTGTTTGCGCCGTCCATGAGCTGGCAGCTCACGCCGGACCTGAACTGGCTGGTGCAATACGAATACAGCCGCTACAACCGCACACCGGATCGCGGCATTCCCGGCGTCAACGGCCGCCCGGCCGATGTGAGCCGCAGCACCACCTACGGCGACAGCCGCGACTACATCGACGACAAGTCCCAGTCGCTGCGCTCCAAGCTGAGCTATGAACTCAACGACAACTGGCAGCTGCGCCAGACCCTGGGCGTGTTCAAGCTCGACAGCGATTTCGACAACACCTATCAAACTGCCTACGTTCCGGCGACCAACAGCGTCACGCGCCAGCGCTGGCAGCAGGACCTGACCACCCGCAACGTCTTCAACAACGTCGAACTGGAAGGTGGCTTCAGCACCTACGGCCTGGAACACCGCTTGCTGACAGGCCTTGAACTGGGCAACCAGCGCCGGGACCCGAAGCTGTACACCGCGGCGGTCAGTCGCACCGTGCCAAGCCTCGACCTCAACCAGCCCAATCGCAACCAGCGCCACACCGGGCGAATGAACGTGTGGAGCAACGCCCACACCGAAGTCGAAAGCCGCGCCGTCTACGTGCAGGACCAACTGCGCCTGAACGATCAATGGCAAGTGCTCGCCGGCCTGCGCTACGACCGGTTTGAAGTGGACTCCAAGAACAAGCTGCTCAACCGCCAGCAGGCTGTCGAAAGCCACAGCACCAGCCCGCGTTTCGGCCTGGTCTGGACGCCGCTGGAAAACCACTCGTTCTACGCCTCGTGGAGCAAGACCTTCTCGCCAGCGGGCGGCGGCGTGATCGGCATCACCCCGAATGCCGCAGGCAGCGTCAACGACCTGAGCCCCGAGCTGACCAAGCAAAAAGAAATCGGCGTCAAAAGCGACTGGTTCGACGACCGCCTGAGCACCACCCTGGCGGTATACGAACTGGAACTCTACAACCGCCGCACCGCCGACCCGCAGGACCGCTCCATCACCCTGCTCAGCGGCCTGCAACGCTCGCGCGGCGTGGAACTGACCGCCAGCGGCAAGATCGTCGGCAACTGGTACGTGCGCGGTGGTATCGGCCTGCAGGACGCCACGGTCGTGAAGGACAACAACGGCTTCGAAGGCAAGCGGGTCAGCGACGTGGCCAAGCGCAATGGCAGCCTGTTCATCACCTGGAAACCGGAAATGGGCTGGTACGCGGAAACCGGCTTGACCCTGGTGGGCGATCGTTATGCCGACAGCTTGAACACCGTGGTCCTACCGGGATATGGCCGCTGGGATGCGCTGGCCGGGTTCCGTCAGAAGGAATGGGATGTGCGTGCAGCGCTGAACAACATCGCCGACAAGACCTACTACGCCTCGGCGACGAGTGTGGCGCAGATCCAGCCGGGGGAGCCGCGTAGCCTGGTCGTAACCGGCACCTACAGCTTCTAAGACAGAACACCATCCCAATGTGGGAGCGGGCTTGCTCGCGAATACGGAGTGCCAGTCACCAGATGTATTGACTGATTCACCGTATTCGCGAGCAAGCCCGCTCCCACATTTTTTTGAATGCAGTGTTCTTTTAATTTTTCAGCAAATCACACAACGCGTGCACTTCATCTTCACTGAACAGCCCCACCGGATACCGTTGGCTCATCATGCTGCGCAAATCCGGCAGCCTGCTCTTCCGTGAGCCGTTTTCCTTCAACCAGAGCCCCAGTGCTTGGATCGCGTCGCCGTCAACCCGCATAGGGTGAAACGTGCGCGTGTACATCAGGTTGATTTGAGGACTCATTTCAGCGCTCTCTCCTACTGCGTGAGCGGCCAACTTACTCAAGGTTTATGACAGAACTGCACAGCCATAAACCTGGATCACTGTCGCAACAGCGATACAAGAGCTATGCCAATGTCGGCGTTTTATCGCCAGGCGCACACAAAAAAGCCCGCGGCCTTGCTGGGCCGCGGGCTTGCTGTGGGTGATGGCAGCGTTGGGGCGCCAGTCACCGTCACGCTGCTGTTACAACTGCACTCAGTTTTTCTGTGGAGCCGGCTGCTGTTGGGTAAGGCAATGAATATTCCCGCCGCCCAGTAACAGTTCGCGGCCCGGCACCATCACCACTTCATGCTGTGGGAACAGGTTCTGCAGGATGACCCTGGCCTGGCCGTCCAGTGGGTCGTCAAAACTTGGCGCGATGATGCCGCCGTTGACGATCAGGAAGTTCACGTAGGAACCGGCCAGGCGCACGCTCGGATTACGTTCCTGCGAACCGTCCACCGGGTCGACACCGGCGCACTCTTCCTCGGTGGCGTACAACGGCCCCGGGATCGGCATTTTGTGCACTGTGAACGGGCGGCCCTTGGCGTCGGTGCTGCTTTGCAGCACGTCCAGGGCGGCGTGGCAGCGCGCGTAGTTGGGGTCTTGCGGGTCGTCGGTCCAGGCCAGCAGCACTTCGCCAGGGCGCACGTAGCAGCAGAAGTTATCCACATGGCCGTCGGTTTCATCGTTGAACAGGCCATCCGGCAACCAGATGATCTTATCCACAGCCAGGTTGGCGCTGAGCACCGCTTCGATTGCCGTGCGATCCAGATGTGGGTTGCGATTGCGGTTGAGCAGGCACTCTTCGGTGGTGATCAACGTGCCTTCGCCGTCGACGTGAATCGAACCGCCTTCCAACACAAAACCCTCGGTGCGGTAGCGCGGCGCGCGTTCAATCTCGAGGATCTTGCCGCCCACTTGCGAATCGCGGTTCCACGGCGCGTACAGGCCACCATCAAAGCCGCCCCAGGCGTTGAAGTCCCAGTTCACACCGCGCACTTCGCCGCTGTCGTTGATCACGAAGGTCGGCCCGGTGTCACGCACCCAGGCGTCGTCGCTGGACATTTCCACCACACGGATATTCGGCACATCCAGGCGCGCACGGGCGTTTTCGTACTGGCCGGCGGACACCGCCACCGTCACCGGTTCAAAACGCGCAATGGCCTTGGCCACCGCCACATGCGCCGCTTGCGCCGGCTTGCCGCCCAGGCGCCAGTTGTCCGGGCGCTCGGGCCAGATCATCCAGGTCTGGGTCTGTGGCGCCCATTCGGCAGGCATGTAGAAGCCATCGGCGCGAGGTGTGCTGTGCAGGGTGGTCATGGCGATCAGGACTCCGAATGGGGCAAAGGCCGACTTTATAACGGATAAAAATCGGCTTTAAAAGCAAGCAATGATGCTAGCCAATAAATATGACAAGAAATAACCGATAACAATCGATTAACTACAGTTGCTCGTCGAGCACCTTCGACAGCATGTCGACAAAAAAATCCACGCTGCGCCTGGACGTGACCATCGGCGGTTTGATCTTGAGGATGTTCAGATAGTCGCCGGTTGGCTGCATGAAAATCCCCAGCTCGCGCAGGCGATCACACAGCAACGTGGTTTCTTCGGTGGCCGGCTCCAGAGTCTGACGGTTGCGAACCAGCTCCAGCCCCAGATAAAAGCCGGAACCGTGAACCGCCCCGACCAGTGGATGCCGCTCGATCAATTCCTCCAGGCGTGCCTTGAAATGCCCGCCAACCACCTGGGCGTTTTCCCACAGCTTTTCCTCCTCCATCACATCCAGCACCGCCATGCCGATCCGGCAACTCACCGGGCTGCCCCCCGACGACGAGAAGAAATACCCCTCGGCCTCCAGCGCCTCGGCAATCTCCCGCCGGGTGATCACCGCGCCCAGCGGCTGGCCGTTACCCATGCCCTTGGCCATGGTGATGATGTCCGGCACCACGCCCTGCTCTTCAAAGCCCCAGAAGAAGCGGCCCATGCGCCCGTAACCCACCTGCACCTCGTCGGCGATGCATACGCCACCCTGGGCGCGGACCAGCCCATACACTTGCTGCAAATACCCCGCGGGCAACGAGATGCCACCGGCATTGCCGTACACCGGCTCGCAGATGAAACCCGCCAGCTGGCGCTGATTAGCGGCGATTTTCGCCAGGTTGTGCTCCACACTTCGTACGTAGTCCGGCGCACTGTCCGGCCCGCGAAACTCGCCTCGATAGGTGTTCGGCGCAGTCACCGGATGCACCCAATCCGGGCGGCTGCTCAGCGCCTGGGGGTTGTCGGCAATCGAGGTGGACACCGCGTCCGCCGCCACCGACCAGCCGTGATACGCCTCCAGCACGCTGAGCATGTCGCGCCCGCCGCTGTAGGCCCAGGCCAGGCGGATCGCCAAATCATTGGCCTCGGTGCCGCTGTTGACCAGGAACACCCGGTCCATCCCCTTGGGCGCCAGCGCCAGCAAGCGCTCGGAAAATTCGGCAATCGCCGCGTAATGGAAGCGCGAGTTGGTATTGAGCAGCGACCACTGCCGCGCCGCCACCGCCGCCATGCGCGGGTGGCCGTGGCCGAGGACCGCGACGTTGTTGAGCATGTCCAGGTAGGAGCGGCCCTGCATGTCGATCAGGTGGTTGCGCCAGCCGCGTTCGATACGCGGCGGGTCGACGTAATAGTGTTTTTGCGAACGGGCGAAACTGGCGTCGCGTCGGGCCAGCAATGCCTTGGGGTCCAGCTCGGGTTCGGCATCACAGGCCAGCCCCAGCAACGCCGCTGGCGACGGGCACAGGGCCTGCCAGGCCATGGCGCGCGACGGCGTGCAGAACAGCGGTGGCGTAACGTCCGCCCGGCACAGTTGCACGATCAACGGCGCATGCACCTCGCCGAGCACCTGGCCCTCAACCAGCAGCGCCCCCGGTTTCAACCCGGTTGTCAGCCCCCACAACCGCAGGCTCAACTCGACGCCCTGCACACTCACAAGACCGTCGGCGTCGTGATGCAGCGTCCCGGCGAAAGGCGCTTCCAACAGCGTGCCGTGGGGCAGATGCAGCTCAACATGCAGCGCGAATGTCTCAGGCTCCGCGGCACTGTCCGGGTTGGTGCGCGAAAGCCGATATTGGCCGTAGCGGCTGGCCGCCAACCCATGCACCGCCGCCGCTTCGTCCAGCAGCCGGCGATCAATACCGGGCTGCTCCCAATTGCCCGCCTCGAAATGCGGGCTGAGCACGCCCAGGTCGATCAACGCAAACTCACGCCCCACCAGCTCCGGCAACAACGGCGCGAAATCCTGGCTGGCAAACGGCAGCAGGTTCTCGCCGACGCTGCGCAAGATCGCCGCGTCCATCAACGCGAACGGCACCGACGTTGCCACGTGGAAAATTTCCCACTCATGTTCAGCGTTCTTCAGCAGGTAAGCGTTATCCGGGTCCAGCCGCTGTTGCTGCTCACTGCTCAGTACCAGCACCGCCGCCCGCGCCACGATCAGCGGCCATAGCGCCTGCAACTCTTCACGGCGCAGCGGCGTAACCGCATGAAACGCCTGCACTGCCGGCAAGATCGCAAAGGGGTCGCCCTCGGCGTGATGCAGCAGCGCCGCGCAGGTCACCGACAGGTCGGCAATGCGCCAGGTGTGCACCAGATCACCGAAATCAATCACGCCCTCAACCCGCCAATGCCGCTGGGCGTCACGCTGCCAGACCACATTGTCGTCGGTGATGTCCATGTGCACGGCCTGCCAAGGCAGGTGCTCCGCCAGCGGCCGGATATGCGCCTCGACCTGCTCGGAGACCCGCTCCAGTTCGGCGCGGTACGGCAGGTTTTCCAGGGTTGCCAACAAGTGCGTGATCAACTCAGGCGCGTGGCGCGGGTCCCATTGCAGCGTGCGGTCCAGGCCCGGGTGCCCGAACGGCGCCAGGGCCAGGCTCATGCGCCCGCACAGGTCGCCGAAGCCTGCGATCACCTCGCGGCCCAGGTGCGGCAGATGGGTCAGCGGCTGGCCATCGATGTAGTCCAGCACGCGCAGGTGCAGGGTTTGCCCGGCGTGGGTGATGGTCAGCAACTCTTCGCCATTGAGCGCCTTTATCACCTGTGGTACGCGTACGGCGTGCAGGCTGTTGAGTGCGGCATGCTGGGCCTGCAACTCCACAGCGGCGTAGTCGCCCCGGCAGATTTTCAGAACGAACCGGCCACGGGCGCTGTCGACCTTGTAATTGAGGTCTTGTTGGCTGCCCAGTGATTGCAAGGTGCCAGTTAGCCCGTAATGCTGCTCAAGTAATTGTGCCGCCTGGTCGAGGCCCACTTGCGGGCAGGGTAGACTGGCGCGGTGAATCAACGTGGCGAGCAGCATGGGGGCATCCTCTATTTTTTAGACGTGTATCTCGCCACTGTTCGGGGGGTTTAGGCAACCCCCTGCGCATACCGTGCTTGCGCCGCCCGGCTCCACAACTCAAGCTATGCTCCATTCGCAAAACACCCGTCTTAGAAAAAGGCCCTCCGACATGCGCATTCTCATCACCGGCGGAGCGGGTTTTATTGGCTCCGCCCTGATCCGCCACCTGATTCAACACACCGAGCACGAAGTGCTCAACCTGGACAAGCTGACGTACGCTGGCAATCTGGAATCATTGACCAGTATTGCCACCAACAGCCGCTATGAGTTCGTCCAGGCCGACATCATTGACCAAGCCACAGTCAGCGCCGTGCTCGCACGTTTCGAGCCACAGGCAATCATGCACCTGGCTGCCGAGTCCCATGTCGACCGTTCGATTGACGGCCCATCGGACTTTATCCAGACCAATATCGTCGGCACCTACAGCCTGCTGGAGGCCACCCGCGCCTACTGGCAGACGCTGACCGAGCCGGCCCGCAGTGCGTTCCGTTTCCACCACATTTCCACCGACGAAGTGTACGGCGACCTGCACGGCGTGGACGATCTGTTCACCGAAACCACGCCCTACGCCCCCAGCTCGCCTTACTCCGCGAGCAAGGCAGCGTCCGACCACCTGGTCCGCGCCTGGCAGCGCACCTATGGCCTGCCGGTATTGCTGACCAACTGCTCGAACAACTACGGCCCCTTCCACTTTCCCGAAAAGCTCATCCCGCTGGTGATCCTCAACGCCCTTGCGGGCAAGCCGCTGCCGGTCTATGGCGATGGTTTGCAGGTGCGCGACTGGCTGTTCGTCGAAGATCACGCCCGTGCGCTGCTCAAGGTCGTGACTGAAGGTGCGGTGGGCGAGACCTACAACATCGGCGGGCATAACGAGCAAAAGAACATCGACGTGGTGCGCGGTATCTGTGGCCTGCTGGAAGAACTGGCGCCTCAACGCCCGGCGGGTGTCGAAAAATTCACCGACCTGATCACCTTCGTCAAGGATCGTCCAGGCCACGATCAGCGCTACGCGATCGATGCCGGCAAGATCGAACGCGAATTGGGCTGGACCCCCGAAGAAACCTTCGAAACCGGCCTGCGCAAAACCGTACAGTGGTATCTCGATAACCTGGAATGGTGCCGCAGGGTCCAGGACGGCAGCTATCAAGGTGAACGACTCGGCAACACCAATCTAAAGGATCTGATCGCATGATGAAGGGAATCGTATTGGCCGGCGGCTCCGGCACCCGCCTTCACCCCATCACCCTGGGTGTCTCCAAGCAACTGCTGCCGGTGTATGACAAGCCGATGATCTACTACCCGATCTCGGTGCTGATGCTGGCGGGGATCAAGGAAATCCTGGTGATCTCCACGCCGGTGGATTTGCCGCAGTACCGCAACCTGCTCGGCGATGGCAGCCAGTTCGGCGTGCGCTTCAGCTATGCCGAGCAGCCGTCGCCGGACGGCCTGGCCCAGGCCTTCATCATCGGCGAGGAGTTCATCGGTGATGACCCGGTCTGCCTGATCCTGGGCGACAACATCTTCCACGGCCAACACTTCGGCGACCAGTTGCGTGCCGCCGCGCAGCGCCCTTCGGGTGCCACCGTCTTCGGCTACTGGGTCAAGGACCCGGAGCGCTTCGGTGTCATCGACTTCGACAAAGACGGTCGCGCCCTGTCCATCGAGGAAAAACCGGCCAAGCCCAAATCATCGTATGCCGTGACCGGCCTGTACTTCTACGACAACGACGTAATCAGCATCGCCAAGGCCGTCAAGCCTTCGCCCCGTGGCGAGCTGGAGATTACCGACGTCAACAACGCCTACCTCAAGCGTGGCGACCTGCACGTAGAGCGTTTCGGTCGTGGCTTTGCCTGGCTCGATACCGGCACCCATGACAGCCTGCTCGAAGCCTCCACCTACGTGCAGACCATCGAACATCGCCAGGGCCTGAAGGTGGCCTGCCTGGAAGAAATCGCCTACGAGAATAGCTGGATCGACCGGGATCACTTGCTGGCGCGTGCCAAATACTTCGGCAAGACCGGCTATGGCCAATACCTCTACTCTCTTGCCGGGGAAAACCTATGAATGTAACCGCCACTGAGTTGCCCGGTGTATTGATCATCGAGCCAAAGGTTTTTGGCGATGAACGCGGTTTTTTCTATGAGAGTTTCAATGCCCGGGCGTTTGCCCAGGCCACCGGGCTGCAACAGCATTTCGTGCAGGACAACCACTCTCGCTCGCAAAAAGGCGTATTGCGCGGCCTGCACTACCAAGTCGAGCACGCCCAGGGAAAACTGGTCCGCGTGACGGCCGGTGAAGTGCTGGACGTGGCCGTGGACATTCGCCGCAGCTCGCCTCATTTCGGCCAATGGGCCAGCGTACGGCTATCTGCCGACAATAATCGCCAACTGTGGATTCCACCGGGATTTGCCCACGGTTTTGTGGTGCTCAGTGACCACGCCGAGTTCCTGTACAAGACAACGGATTACTACACACCGTCGGCAGAGCGCTGCATCCGCTGGGACGATCCAGACCTCAATATCGATTGGCAGTTGACCGCAACCCCGACCCTGTCCGCCAAGGACCAGAATGGCAAAAGCCTGAAAGAAGCCGACCTGTTCCCATGACCAGCCCTCTGAAAATCCTCATCACCGGCCAACACGGCCAAGTCTCCCAGGCCCTGCAACAGCAGCTCCTGGGCCTTGGCGAACTGATTGTGCTGGGCCGCGACAGACTCGACCTGGCCAACCCCGAGCAAATCCGCCAGCAGGTGCGCGCCCAGCGTCCCGACCTGATCATCAACGCCGCCGCCCACACCGCCGTCGACCTGGCCGAAAGCGAACCGGACGTCGCGTTCGCGATCAACGCCAGCGCCCCCGGCATCCTCGCCGAAGAGGCCAAGGCCCTGGGCATCCCGTTGATCCACTACTCCACCGACTACGTGTTCGACGGCCGCAAACCGGCGCCCTACACCGAAGCCGACACGCCGAACCCGCTCGGTGTCTACGGCCAGAGCAAGCTGGCCGGCGAGCAGGCGATTGCGGCGGTGGGCGGCGAATACCTGATCCTGCGTACCAGTTGGGTGTACTCCAACCATGGCAAGAACTTCCTGCTGACCATGCAACGCCTGTTGCAGGAGAAGCCGCAGATGCGCATTGTCGCCGACCAGATCGGCGCACCCACCTGGGCCGGCAGCATTGCCAGCAGCACCCGCGCCTTGATCGAACGCTGGCAGGCCGGTGATGCGGGGCAATGGGGCGTCTATCACCTGACGGCCCAGGGCGAAACCTCGTGGTTCGGCTTCGCCCAGGCGATTGGCGAACATTTGCGCGCCGAGGGCAAAGCCTGTGCCGAGCTGGAAGCGATCCCCTCCAGCGCCTACCCGACGCCCGCGCAGCGCCCGTTGAACTCGCGCCTCGATTGCCGCCGCCTGCAACAGCAATGGCAGGTCAGCCAGCCGCAGTGGCAAGACGCATTGCGCGAGTGTCTTGCACAGCAGCACTAGGCATAATGCGCCTGTACTCACAGGCGCCCGACTCCCATGACTCCACCTCTCCCGCGAAGACCCCGCTGGCGCAGCCTCGCCCTGTTGGCGTTGTGCCTGGCACCGCTGCTGTGGCCGCTGGAGCACCTGGCCGAGCGCTACTACCGCAGCGAACTGGCCGGGCAGAACCGCCAGACCCTCGACCTGTACGTCGCCAACCTGCTCGGCACCCTGCACCGCTTCGAAGTACTGCCGCAGATCCTCGGCGACCTGCCGGCCCTGCGCACCGCATTGGCGGCGCCCCAGGTCAGCACCAACCTGGCCAATGCCAACCAGCTGCTCAAGGACGTCGCCGCCCAGGCCGGGGTGGAAGTGATGTACCTGATGGACACCCACGGCAAGACCCTCGCCGCGTCGAACTGGGATAAACAGGACAGCTTCGTCGGGCGCAATTTCTCGTTCCGTCCCTATTTCAGCGAAGCCATGGCCGGGCGCCTGGGGCGTTTCTTCGGCCTGGGCACCACCTCGGCCAAGCGCGGCTACTTCTTCGCCGCCGCCGTGCGCGATGGCGAAAACATCATCGGCGTGCTGGTGGTCAAGGTCGACCTGGACCACACCGAAAGCCTCTGGGGCAAGACCCCGGAACAACTGCTGGTGACCGACCACAACGGCGTGGTGATCCTCACCTCACGCCCGCAATGGCGCTTCCGCGCCACCCGCCCGCTGACCGCCGAAGAGCGCCAGGCAATCACCGCCATCCAGCCCTACCCGACCCGCGACCCGCAGCCGCTGACCCTCAGCTCCACCGCGTGGCTGCGCCAATCCACGGCCATTGCCGAAACCGGCTGGAACGTGGAGATCCTCGCGCCGCAATCCCTGATCAACCGCCCGGTGCGCACCGTGGTCGCCGTCGGCGGCGCGACGTTGCTGGTGCTGATGCTGTTGCTCGGCCTGATGATGCAGCGCCGTCGCCACTACCTGGAGCGCATCGCCTTTGAAGCCAAGGCGCGTCGCGAACTGGAAGCCCGCGTGATCGAGCGCACCAGCGATCTGGAAGGCCTCAACCGGCGCCTGAAACAGGAAGTGCTGGAGCGCGAACACGCGCAGCAGGAATTGGTGCGTGCCCAGGATGACCTGGTGCAGGCCGGCAAACTGTCAGCGCTGGGCACCATGTCGGCGAGCATCAGCCACGAGCTCAACCAGCCCTTGGCAGCGATTCGCAGCTATGCGGAAAACGCCGAGATCCTGCTCGACCACCAGCGCACCGACGACGCCCGCGGCAACCTCAAGCTGATCAGCGAACTGACCGGGCGCATGGCCTCGATCATCGCCCACCTGCGCGCCTTCGCCCGTCGCGACCGGCATGCGCCGGAGAGCGTCGGCCTGCAACCGGCGCTGGACGATGCACTGGCGTTGCTGGCCAAGCGACGCCGCTCGATGGAAGTCGAGCTGATCCGCGATTTGCCGGAAGCAACGTTGTGGGTAGAAGCCGGCGAAACCCGGCTGCGCCAGGTGCTCGGCAACCTGCTGGCCAACGCGCTCGACGCCCTCACCGAAAAAGGCCCGCCGCGCAAGCTCTGGCTGAGTGCCGAAACCACCGAACAGGGCGTCAACCTGTACATCCGCGACAACGGCCCAGGCTTTTGCATGGAAGCCCTGGGCCGCGCCAGCGAGCCGTTCTACACCACCAAGACGCGCACCCAGGGCCTGGGGCTCGGCCTGGCGATCTGTGACACCCTGATGCGGGCGTTTGGTGGCGAGTTGCTGTTCGCCAACCACAAGGAAGGCGGCGCGTTGTTAACCTTGAAATTGCGTGCCGGCTCGCCGGGCGTCAGTCTGCAACCGTCCGAGGACCGCAGTGTATGAGTATCGAGAACGGCATTCAGGTGGTGTTGATCGACGACGATCCACACCTGCGCCAGGCCCTGTGCCAGACCCTGGACCTGGCCGGGCTGAAAGTCCTGCCCCTGGGCGAAGCCAACGGCCTCACCGCACGCCTGTCGCGGGATTGGCCAGGGGTGGTGGTCAGCGACATCCGCATGCCTGGCATGGACGGCCTGGAGCTGCTCACCGAACTGCACGGCCAGGACCCGGACCTGCCAGTGCTGCTGATCACCGGCCACGGCGATGTGCCGCTGGCGGTGCAGGCCATGCGTGCCGGGGCCTATGACTTCCTCGAAAAACCCTTCGCCAGCGACGCCCTGCTCGACAGCGTGCGCCGCGCCCTGGCCCTGCGCCGCCTGGTACTGGACAACCGCAGCCTGCGCCTGGCCCTCAGCGATCGCCAGCAATTGAGTACCCGACTGGTCGGCCACTCGCCCCAGATGCTGCGCCTGCGCGAGCAGATCGGTGCCCTGGCGGCGACCAAGGCCGATGTGCTGATCCTGGGCGAAACCGGTGCCGGCAAAGAGGTGGTGGCCCGTGCACTGCACGATTTGTCGAGCCGCCGCAGCGGGCCGTTCGTGGCGATCAACGCCGGTGCCCTGGCCGAATCGGTGGTGGAAAGCGAGCTGTTCGGCCACGAGCCGGGCGCGTTCACCGGCGCGCAGAAGCGCCGCATCGGCAAGTTCGAATTCGCCAACGGCGGCACGTTGTTCCTCGATGAAATCGAGAGCATGAGCCTGGACGTACAGGTCAAGCTGCTGCGCCTGCTGCAAGAACGCGTGGTGGAACGCCTGGGCGGCAATCAGTTGATCCCGCTGGACATCCGCATCATCGCCGCCACCAAGGAAGACTTGCGCCAGTCCGCCGACCAGGGCCGTTTCCGCGCCGACTTGTATTACCGCCTCAACGTCGCCTCGCTACGCATTCCGCCACTGCGCGAGCGCGGCGAAGATGCGTTGATGCTGTTCCAGCACTTCGCCGACGAAGCCAGCAGCCGCCATGGCCTGCCCCTGCACGAACTGCAACCAGGCCAGCGCGCCCTGCTGTTGCGTCACAACTGGCCAGGCAACGTGCGCGAACTGCAGAACGCCGCCGAACGCTTCGCCCTGGGGCTTGAGCTGGCTCTGGACGCCACGCCCGACAACCCGTTCGCCAGCGTACTGACCTCCACCCCGGGCGGCTTGAGCGAGCAGGTCGAACAGTTTGAAAAAAGCCTGATCGCCGCCGAACTGACGCGCCCCCACGGTTCCATGCGCAGCCTCGCCGAAGCCCTCGGCGTGCCGCGCAAGACCCTGCACGACAAACTGCGCAAGCACGGCCTGAACTTCGCCAACCAAAGCGGCGACGACGAATGACCCACGCCAAAGAGACCGCCATGAGCCGCGACAGCCAATACCTCGAATCCGTCCTGCACCACGACATCCCCCTGACCCGGGAAATGGGCCTCAAGGTACGCGGCTGGCAGCACGGGCGGCTGGAATTGCACCTGCCGTTGCAGGCCAATATCAACCACAAGAGCACCATGTTTGGCGGCAGCCTGTACTGCGGCGCAGTACTGGCGGGTTGGGGTTGGCTGCACTTGCAGTTGCGTGAAGAAGGGATTGAAGACGGGCACATCGTGATTCAGGAGGGGCAGATCAGTTATCCGCTGCCCGTCACCCGCGACGCGACCGTGGTGTGCCAGGCGCCGGAGGAGAAGGTGTGGAAGCGGTTTGTGGCGACCTACAAGCGCTATGGTCGTGCACGGTTGACGCTGCAGACGTGGATTGTGAATGAGGGTAGCGAGGACCGCGCCGTTGCCTTTACCGGTCAATACGTCCTGCACCGCTAACCGCAACAACACCAAACAATTTTGGGAGCGGGCTTGCTCGCGAATGCGGAGTGTCAGCTAGAACATTTCTGACTGATCTACCGCTATCGCGAGCAAGCCCGCTCCCACACTTTTGATCTGCTGTAGTTCTAAGACCGAGCCAGGCTCAGCAAGCGTTCGCGCCACGGCGCTTTGGCCGGCAATGCCAAAAAGAACGGATTCAACAACGACGCCCGCGCCGGATAACTGAACGGCACGCCGCTCAACTCCAACACTTCGCCACCCGCGCCTTCCAGCACGCCTTGGGCCGCGGCGGTGTCCCACTGCGATGTCGGCGCCAGTCGTGGATAACAGTCGGCACTGCCTTCGGCCAACAGGCAGAACTTCAGCGAACTGCCGATATTCGCCAGCTTCAGCGCTCCCAAGCCTTCACTCAAACCGTCCAGCAGACGCTCCTGCTCCGGGCTGGTATGCCGACGGCTGGCGACCACGGTAAACGCCTCGCCGGCCGCCGGGGCCGTGCGCACCTGGATCGGCTTGTGCGCTTCATTCACATCCGAACGCCATGCGCCCAGGCCCGCACCACCGAAGTAACAACGCCCGTTGGTCGGCATCGACACCACGCCAAACACCACGCGGCCCTGCTCGATCAAGGCGATGTTGACGGTGAACTCTTCGCTGCCGGCGATAAATTCCTTGGTGCCGTCCAGCGGGTCCACCAACCACCAGCGCTGCCAAGCGGCGCGTACGCTTTGATCAATGTCGGCATCCTCTTCGGACAGTACCGGGATGCTCGGGTCCAGCGCGGTCAGGCCCGCGAGGATGAGGTGGTGAGCGGCAAGATCGGCCGCCGTCACCGGCGAATCATCGGCCTTGGACGTCACGGCAACCCCGGCGCGCCAGTACGGCAGGATCACTTCACCGGCCTGGCGAGCCAGCTCGATAACGGGGGCGATAAACGGGTGGCCTAAAAACAATTCGCTCATGCCTTAAACGCTCCTCGCTGGGTCAACAGGTCTCGTACCAGGTACAACGCGGCCAGGGCGCGGCCTTCGCTGAATTGCTCGTTTTGCGCCAGCATCGACAGCTCACGCAGGTTGACCTTGTCCACCCGCATCGGCTCGGGCTCATCACCTTCAAGACGCTCTTCGTAGAGATCGGTGGCCAGCACCACCTGGATTTTCTGGCTCATGTAGCCGGGCGACAGCGACAGCTCGGTAATCAGTTCCAACTGCCGTGCGCCATAGCCCGCCTCTTCCTTGAGCTCACGGTCGGCAGCCGCCAGAACATCTTCGCCGGGTTCGATCAGGCCCTTGGGCAAGGACAGTTCATATTCATCGGTGCCGCCGCAATACTCTTCCACCAGCACCGCGTGCTCGTCATCGAGCATCGCCACGATCATCACCGCGCCGTAGCCGGCACCGCGACCCACCAGGCGCTCGTAGGTCCGTTCAACGCCATTGGTGAAGCGCAATTGCACTTCCTCCACGCGGAACAAACGGCTACTGGCGACTATTTCGCGGGCGAGGACGGTGGGTTTCTGGCGCATAAGCGGCTCCTTGGCGTGATCGGGTTACTATACCGTGGCTTTTCCGATTGTCTGTGTCGGATATTTCAACTTACAAGAGACCGCCCCATGCCCTCTTTGCCCTGGCACGCCATCGACACCGTCCTGCTGGACATGGACGGCACCCTGCTCGACCTGCATTACGACAACCATTTCTGGATGGAGCACCTGCCCCAACGCTACGCCGAACTGCACGGCGTGAGCCGGGCCATCGCCGAGATGGAGTTGCAGCCCCTGTTCGAGCGTAACGCCGGGCAGTTGCAATGGTATTGCCTGGATTTCTGGAGCGCCGAACTCAAGCTCCCGGTACGCGAACTCAAGCTGGAAACCGCCCACCTGATAGCGCTGCGCGCGGATGCAGACACCTTCCTCGCGGCGATCAAACGGGCCGGCAAGCGTGTGATCCTGATCACCAACGCGCACCGTGATTCGCTGTCACTGAAATTGGAACGGATTGAGCTGGCACCGTACTTCGAACGCCTGATCAGCTCCCACGACTACGGTTTTGCCAAGGAAAACCCGCAGTTTTGGGATGCGCTGCAAGCCGACATCGGCTTCGACCCGGCGCGCAGCCTGTTTATCGACGATACCTTGCCGATTTTGCGCAGTGCGCGGGCGTTTGGTGTGGGGCATTTGTTGGCGGTCAAAGAGCCGGACAGTAAAAAAGGGGCCAAAGACACAGGGGAATTCGAGGCCGTCGACGACTACCGCGATCTCATTGCCGGACTCTAAACCCTATGTGGGAGCGGGCTTGCCCGCAAAGGCGGTGGATCAGAAACACATTCAGTGACTGACACTCCGCTTTCGCGGGCAAGCCCGCTCCCACATTTTGCTGCGCGTATTACTCAGGGATACGCAGTGTCTGGCCTGGATAGATCTTGTCCGGGTGCGACAACAGCGGCTTGTTCGCCTCGAAAATCTTGTTGTACTGATTGGCGTTGCCATATACCGCCAGGGAAATCGCGCTCAACGTGTCGCCCTTCTTCACCACGACAAAACGGGCGGCAGCCACTACCGGACCGGTTACCTTGATCTGATCATCCACCCTGGCCACACCGGCAATATTGCCCAGCGCCAGCAGGATCTTCTCTTTCTCTTCCTGGGTGGCCACTTCACCGGTCACGGTCACCTTGTCGCCGTCCACCGTGGTCTGCACATTCGGATTCCCCAGACCGACTTTGGACACGTGGTCCTTCAACTGCTCACTGGCGTTTGCATTACCCGGCGTCAACAGGTCGACAATCTTTTCGCCGGCTTCCTTGATAAAGCTGAAAATGCTCATAGTGCGCTCTCCTTGGGATTTGAGTTCCAGATGCCCAAGACTAGACCAGTCCCGAGGATTTGGGTTCCAGCCCGGCCAAAGACCCAAACGCGCTAGAATCCCCCCGCCATTGGAATAAGCCCTGGAGCGAAGATGGACATCAAACAGCTGAAATTCCTCATCGCCCTCGACGAAACCCGTCACTTTGGCCAGGCGGCGGCGCGTTGCCACATTACCCAGCCGACCCTGTCGATGCGCCTGCGCAGTCTTGAAGAAGAGTTGGACCTGCCGTTGGTCAATCGCGGCCAGCGCTTCGAAGGCTTTACCGCCCCCGGTGAACGCGTGCTGGCCTGGGCCCGAACAGTCCTGGCCGCCTATGACGGCTTGCAGGCTGAAGCCGCCGCCTGTCGCGGCAACCTGGTCGGTACGTTGCGCCTGGGCGTGGTGCCACTGTCGAGCTTTGATCCGTTGGCCTTGATGCAGCAACTGCACAAGGAGCACCCGAGCCTGCGCTTCGAGCTGTCGGCACTCAGCTCCGAACAGATCCTCGAACAGCTGGCCAGCAACCGCCTGGACCTCGGCGTGTCCTATCTGGAGCGCCTGGACACCGAGCGTTTCGACTCCCTGGCCCTGGGCGAAACCCGCATGGGCCTACTCTATGACCAACGCTTCTTCAGCTTCGGCGACAAACCGTTGAGCTGGGAAGCGCTGACCGAACTGCCCCTGGGCATGCTCACCAGCGGCATGCACTTTCGCCAATCCATCGACCATAACTTCCACAGCCGTGGGCTCAACCCGCAGCCGCTGCTGCAAACCGATGCCGTCCATCAGTTGTTGCAAGCGGTGCATGGCGGTTTGTGTTGCGCGGTGATGCCGCTCGATGGCGGCCTCGATGCGCTCACCGAGCACCTGCGCCTGCAACCCATCGAAGACGCGCATACCCTGGCGCGCCTGGGGTTGATCATGCGCCGTAGCGCGCCGCGTTCGGCGTTGGCCGAGGCGTGCTTCGCGCTGTTTCAGAAATCGCAAATCGAGTCTTGATCGACGTCATCTATCGGTGGATCAGTACTGGCAATTAGACGCGACGCTTTGTCGCGCCTAGTCTAAACACTGATCAATCCGCCGGTGGTATTGCCCCATGAACGCCAAGCGCCCAGTCTGCGCGGCGCCCGCCCTTGATACGCCCGCGCCGGCCGCCAGCCAGAGCTACCAGTTTTGCAATCTCGAACACACGGAAGTCGCCAGCACCGCGCTGGCGGAAGAAGTGGCGTTGGCAATTGCCTACAACGACATCAGCCAGGCGGTGATGCTGGTAACGCCCACCGACCTGCAAGATTTTATCGTCGGTTTCAGCATTGGCAGCGGCATTATCGCCGACGTTAGCGACATTTATGATCTGAAACTCAGCGGATCTGGCTCAGCGCAGTACGCTCAGGTGCAGATCTCCAGTCGCGCGTTCTGGAACCTCAAGCAGCAGCGCCGCCAATTGGCCGGCACCAGCGGCTGTGGCCTGTGCGGCGTGGAGGCGGTGGAACAAGCCCTGCCCGACCTGCCAGTGCTGCCCGGCGCACCCTTGCCGCCTGCCGCATGGCTTGATGGCCTGCGCCAACGCATCAGCGCGTTCCAGCCGTTGGGGCAGTACAGCGGCGCGGTGCATGCCGCCGTATTCATGAACAGCCAGGGCGAGTTGCTGCTGGGCCGCGAAGACATCGGCCGGCATAACGCCCTGGATAAATTGATCGGCGCCTTGATCCGCCAAAAGATTCCGACCGAAGGCGGCCTGGCGATTGTCACCAGTCGTTGCAGCCTGGAGCTGATCCAGAAAGTCCTGCGCGCGGGCATCCAGACCCTGGTCAGCCTGTCGTCGCCCACCGGCCTGGCCCTGCAATGGGCGCGCCGGCATAACCTCAATCTCATTCACCTGCCGCAGAAAAGTGCGCCGCGAGTCTACAGCCCCGCGATGGAGAACCAGCCGTGAGCAACCATAATCAAGCCGACCAAACCCCAACCCCGCGCTACAAGCCCTACAAGGGCGCAGCCGGCGGCTGGGGCGCACTGATCAGCGTGGCCCAGGCCTGGCTGACCAGCGACAACGCGCTGAAAAACCTGCGCATGATGCTCAAGACCAACCAGAACGGCGGCTTCGACTGCCCAGGCTGCGCCTGGGGCGACTCGCCGGAAAGCGGCATGGTCAAGTTCTGCGAGAACGGCGCCAAGGCGGTGAACTGGGAAGCCACCAAGCGCCGTGTCGATGCGGCGTTCTTCGCCAAGCACAGCGTCACCTCGCTGCTGGCGCAAAGCGACTACTGGCTGGAATACCAGGGCCGCCTGACCGAGCCGATGCGCTACGACGCCGACACCGACCGCTACCAGCCCATCAGCTGGGAAGCCGCGTTCGACCTGGTGGGCAAGCACCTCAACGCCCTGCCCAGCCCGGATATGGCCGAGTTCTACACCTCGGGCCGCGCCAGCAACGAAGCGGCATACCTGTATCAACTGTTTGTGCGCGCCTACGGCACCAACAACTTCCCGGACTGTTCGAACATGTGCCACGAGGCCAGCGGCGTCGCGCTGGCGCAAAGCGTGGGCGTGGGCAAAGGCACCGTGACCTTTGACGACTTTGAACATGCCGACGCGATTTTCGTCTGGGGCCAGAACCCTGGCACCAACCACCCACGCATGCTTGAACCCCTGCGCGAAGCGGTGACCCGTGGTGCCCAGGTGGTGTGTATCAACCCGCTCAAAGAGCGCGGCCTGGAACGCTTCCAGCACCCGCAACACCCGCTGGAAATGCTCACCAACGGCGACAAACCGACCAACACCGCCTACTTCCGCCCGGCCCTGGGTGGCGACATGGCCATTTTGCGCGGCATGGCCAAGTTCCTGCTGCTGTGGGAACGCCAGGCCCAGGCCGAAGGCAAGGAAGCGGTGTTCGACCACGACTTCCTCAACGAACACACCGCCAACGTGCTGGACTACCTGGCCAGGATCGACGACACCTCGTGGGATGAAATCACCGAGCAATCGGGCCTGACGCTGGTCGAGATCGAGCAGGCGGCGCGCATGTACGCCAAAGGCAAGAACGTGATCATGTGCTGGGCCATGGGCATTACCCAGCACCGTCACTCGGTGCCGACCATCCAGGAAATCGCCAACCTGATGCTGCTGCGCGGCAACATCGGCCGCCCCGGCGCCGGCCTGTGTCCGGTGCGTGGCCACAGCAACGTGCAGGGCGACCGCACCATGGGCATCAACGAACGCCCACCGGTGGCGTTCCTCGACGCCCTGGAACGGCGCTTCCAGTTCCAGGTGCCACGCACCAACGGCCACAACGTGGTCGAAGCGATCCACGCCATGCTCGAAGGCCGCTCCAAGGTGTTTATCGGCCTGGGCGGCAACTTCGCCCAAGCCACCCCAGACAGCCCGCGCACCTTTGAAGCGCTGCGCAACTGCGACCTGACCGTGCAGATCAGCACCAAGCTCAACCGCAGCCACCTCATGCACGGCAAAGACGCGCTGATCCTGCCGTGCCTGGGCCGTACCGACATCGACATCCAGGCCGACGGCCCGCAAGCGGTGACCGTGGAAGATTCGTTCAGCATGGTCCACGGCTCCAACGGCCAACTGCAACCGCTGTCGAAACTGATGAAATCCGAGCCGGCGATCCTGGCCGGTATCGCCGCCGCCACCCTGGGCAGCAAACCAGTGGACTGGAACTGGCTGGTGGCCGACTACGGGCGCATCCGTGAACTGATCGCCGACACCATCCCGGGCTTCAAGGACTTCAACGAGAAGATCAAGCACCCGGGCGGTTTCTACCTCGGCAACTCCGCCGGCTCACGGCGCTGGAACACTCCGTCGGGCCGCGCCAACTTCCGCGCTAATATCCTGCCCAAGGACCTGATCCACGAACGCACCCACGCCACCGGCAAGGTGCCGGACCTGATCATGCAGTCGATGCGCTCCCACGATCAGTACAACACCACCATTTATGGCCTGGACGACCGCTACCGTGGGGTCAAGGGCCAGCGCGACGTGCTGTTTGTCAACGAAGCCGACATCATCCGCCTGGGCTTCAAGCCGGGGCAGAAGGCCGACATCGTGTCGCTGTGGGAGGACGGCCGTGAACGCCGTGTGAAAGGCTTTACCTTGCTGGCGTTCGATATTCCGGCAGGACAGGCGGCGGCCTACTACCCGGAAGTGAACCCACTGGTGCCACTGGAAAGCACTGGGGATGGCAGCCATACGCCGACGTCGAAATTCGTGGCGATCCGGCTGGAAGCCGCGAGCGACAACGGCCTGATCATGGCCCGCAGCGCCTGACCATCACCTCGTAGTGAGCGGGCTTGCCCGCTCACTACAATTGCGGGCACAAAAAAAGGCCGCTTTTGCATAAAAGCGGCCGTTCCGAAGTAGCTAAAGACCCATAAAACCAGCTTAAGTTCCCTAGCCAAAACAGTAACTTAGCGAATTGTGCACAACTCGTGTTACTGGTCGGATTTCTATTGTCACAATACCGATACAGCCTCAGGATCGCGCCGTCATCCCCTTGAGGTTTCCCTGAATGAAGTTCTCCTCGATTCTCTTGTTGTCCCTTGGCCTGGTCAGTGGCGCAGCCATGGCCGGTGGCACCACCGAAGCCGGTGTAGGCGGCGCATTGGGCGGGGTTCTAGGTTCGGTTGTTGGCCAGCAGCTTGGCGGCAACACCGGCTCGACCATTGGCGCAGCCCTGGGTGGCGCCGGTGGTAGTGCGGTCGGCGCCGACAAACGCAGCCGTGGCGAAGCCGCCATCGGCGGTGCGTTGGGCGCAGCGGGCGGCAACGTTGTGGGTCGCAGTGTCGGCGGCAGCACCGGCAGCCTGATCGGCGCAGCCGCCGGCGGTGGTGCGGGTGGTGCGCTGGGCAACTACATGGGCAACAAGAGCGATGACGATGATCGTCGTTCGCGTGACAACCGTCGTTATGATCGTGATGACCATCGTGGCCGTGGGCATGCTTACGGGCATCGCAAGAACAAGCATCACTACCGTCACCGCTAAGCCCGCGACCTAGAGCACACAGCACGATTCATGTGGGAGCGGGCTTGCCCGCGATAGCAAACAGTCAGGCAATACGGCTTGACCTGACCCACCGCTATCGCAGGCAAGCCAGCTCCCACATTTGATTTCCACGGATCGCGAGATTGCGATCAGGCCACCAACCGCTGCAACGCCTCGCGCAACACCCCCGCAATCGGCACCGGCTGGTTCGACCCACGCTCCACAAACACATGCACAAAGCGCCCCGCCGCACAGGCTTCGTCCTCGCCTGCCTTGAACACCGCCAACTCGTACTGCACCGAACTGTTGCCCAACTTGCCCACCCGCAAGCCAATGTCGATGCGCTCGGGAAAGGCAATCGACGCGAAGTAATCACACGCCGAACTCACCACGAACCCCACCACTTCGCCGTCGTGAATATCCAACCCACCCTGTTCGATCAGGTAGGTATTCACCGCCGTGTCGAAAAAGCTGTAGTAGGTCACGTTGTTCACATGGCCATACACATCGTTGTCGTGCCAGCGCGTGATGATGGGCTGGAAGTGAAGGTAATCGGCACGTTGTGGCACGGAATCAGGCATAGGGCTCACCTCTAAAGAAGGGTTCAAAGCGCATTCAAATGGACCTCGGCCCACTGGCGTACCTCGGCATACGGATAATCTTCCAGCGCAGCAAAGCCCGGAATACCCCGCGCCTTCAACTTGGTAAACAACGGCACGCTGATTCCGCCGAGGAACCGCGTCAGGCGTTCCGCTTCGGGCAATTGGCCGGTGTGCTGATGATGCCTGTGGATAAAATCACCGCACAGCCCCATGAAGTTTTTATCCACAAGCGGCGGCAAGACCGGCGGCGGCGGTAAGTGCGCCACATCACCGTGGCAGACCGAACAATGCCCACAGCGCTGCGGCGCGTTTTCATCGCCAAAATACTGCGCCAGGCGCTGCCCCAGGCAGCGTTCGGTGGCGAACAGATCAAGCATGGCGTGAATCCGTGCCACCTCACCGATCTCGTGCTGCTTGAAGCCTGTGTATAACTCGGCGCTCAAGGCCTGTGGGTCGAAATCCGTATCGAGCAGGCTGTAGACCTCGGTCATCTGCTTGCTTTCCAGCTCGACCAAGCCCTGTTCCTGGAAGTAATCCAGCGCCTTCACCACGCGGTCGCGCCCGGCGTTGTGCTGTTGATAAAGCGCGTCGAAGTCCACCGTCGCCCAAGTCCTGGCCCGCTTGCACACCTGGATAATCGCCGCGACAAACTGCTGCCGCTCGCCGGAAAAACGCGCCAGCAGGGCTTCGGGTTCGATCAGGTACTTGAAGCGGTATTCGGCATAAAACGCATAGCGCGGCGCGATCACGCCCTTGAGTTCCAACTGCACCAGCAACGTTTTCAGCGGCAGCTCGCGGATGTTGCTGTGGTCCGACAGCGAGCGCAGCAGGAACTCCCACTGCCCGTCACCCCGCGCGGCCTGCAGCTCGTCGAGCACACGGCGAATGCCGTCCCGCTCCGGCGTGTCGCCATAGACGAAGTTTTCCAACACGTTGAGGCTGTCGCGGTTGGCCAGTACCAGGCAATCGGACGGTTGACCATCACGCCCGGCGCGGCCGATTTCCTGGCTGTAGTTCTCGATGGACTTGGGCAGGTCGAAATGCACCACATTGCGGATGTCGCTCTTGTCGATGCCCATGCCAAACGCGATGGTGGCGACGATGCAATTGGAGCGCCCGCCCATGAAGCGCTGCTGGATACCCTCGCGCTTATCGTGGGGCAAACCGGCGTGATACGCCTCGGCCTGGATACCATGGCGATTGAGATGCTCGGCAATCTGTTCGGCGGTTTTTTGCAAGGTGACGTAAACGATGCTCGGCTGGCCCACCCGCTCGCTCATCCACTGCACCAGTCGGCGGCGCTTGTCTGCACCACTGACGGGTTCCACCAACAGGTTGAGGTTGGGCCGGTAGAAGCCCGTGGTGACCACATCGTCCGCAGCAATGGCGAACTTCGCCTGCATGTCGGCAATCACCTTGGGCGTCGCCGTAGCCGTCAACAGCAGGGCTTGTGGGATATTGAACTGACGCTGGTAGTCCGGCAGCTTCAAATAGTCCGGACGGAAATTATGGCCCCATTCGGAAATACAGTGCGCCTCATCCACCACCAACAGCGAGATCTGCACGCTTTGCAGGAAGTTGCGAAAACGCTCGTTCTTCAAGCGCTCCACGGAAATCATCAGGATCTTCAACTCACCCGAACGCGCACGCGCCATCACATCATTCGCGTCTTCGCGGCTCTGGGCCGAATCGATACTGCCCGCCGAAATGCCATGGCGTTGCAGGAAACCCAGCTGGTCCTGCATCAGCGCCAGCAGCGGCGACACCACCAGCGTCAGGTGCGGCAACAGCACTGCCGACAGCTGATAACAAAGGGACTTGCCGGAGCCCGTGGGGAAAATCGCGGCAGCAGAACGACCGGCCAGCACGGCGCTGACCGTTTGTTCCTGGCCCAAACGAAACTGTGGATAACCAAAGACCTGCTGGAGGGTGTCGTGCATAAGCTGTCACTCCATTGACCGCTGAGTAGGCTCAAAAACATAGTCCGCAAATCTCAGCGCATCGAGAAAGGTCGCATGGAAAAAAGAGACAGGATGATACACAGGGCGGGGATGGCGCAGGGCCGAAGTGGGATGTTTCACCAGGTTTTGCAGGAGCACCGCAAACCAAATGTGGGAGGGGGCCAGCCCCTTCCCACATTGTTTAGATCTGTATTTCTGTATTACCGGTGAATCAGCGGTTTTTCACCCGCTCAATCGCCGTGTCATACACCGGATTGGCTTTCTGTTCCTTGGCCAACTGGTAGTGACGCAACGCATCCTGGAACTGCCCGGCCGCTTCATAGATCCGCGCAATGTTGTAGTAAGACCCTGCACGCACGGTAGGGGCATTCGCACCAGTCGCCAAAGCGATGGCCTTGCGGTTGGCCCAGATCGACTCGGCGGTGTTGCCAGCCTTCTGATAGGCCAGGCCCAGGTTGCCGTAGGCCTTGCCGAAGCCATTGTCCAGCTCGATGGCTTGGCGGAACAGGTCGATCGCCTGGTCCAGCTTGCCAGCCTGGTAGGCCGCTTCACCTTGCAGGTTAAGACGTTTCGCATCGGTTTGTGCGGAGGAGCTGACCGCCACTGCCGAGACCGCCACGCTGTCATCCAGCAACGGCTTGACTTCGTTCAGCACGTTCGCCGCGTCCACAGTCACGCCGGTGAAGGTGTTGATGTCCTGGAAGTCGCCGCTGCCGGTCATGCGGAATACTGTCCACAGGTTGCCGGTGCGGTTCTGCGGCACGTAGTAGGTACGTACCAGCGATTGGCCCATATACACAAACACCTTGGCCTCGCTGTTGGACAGCTGGCGCGAGCTTGGATTGCTGCCGTTGGTGAAGTCATGCACCGCATACACGTAGCTTTCGCCGTAGTGTTTTTTCTGCAGGGTGATGGTTTCCGGGCCGTAGCTGTCAACGTCGTCCACGTCCAGCTCGGCGTCGGTACCTTGCTTGTTTTCGAAGTAGATATTGTTGCCGGGGAAGATCATGTGGGAATCGAGGTCTTCCGGGGTCTTGCCCCACGTCAGCACCACACGCAGGCCGTCGAGGTTTTCCATCACCGGGCTGACCGCATAGGTCATGCCCTTGCACGGGCACTTCACCACCAGGTTGGAATAGCCAGGCTTCTTGATGATCAGCAGGCTGCTGCCATCATCGGCGCCTTCGCTGGTGAGCGTCACCTGGCCTTGCGCGTTGGTACGACCCACCACGTTCTGTGCGCCGTTGCGTTGCAGCAGCACTTCGGCGTCAGCGATTTTCTGATCCTTGACCACCGCGCTGAGCACTTCGATCGGCAACTGTTCGGCCTGGACGGAAAACGCTACCGCACACAATGACATCGCCGAAGCGACACGCAGCAAACCCATGCTTAACTCCCTTTAAGTAGTGGGCGGAATCGCCCTACAAGATTTTGCGCTGCAACATACGCTGAATTCAGCGAGCTGGCAGTTTATTTGTACAAAATGTGACGTGGTTTTTATCGCGCCTGCCCTCGGAAGCATTGCGCTACAATCAAGCCTTGCTACCCAGGAGTACGCTGCGATGAGCGAACTGACGTTTGAGCAAAAACAGGATCATTACCACAAGATCCGCCGTTCCAATTACCTGGCCAGCCTGCGCCTGGAAGGGTTCGACACCCAACCGGCCGACGTCGACAAACCCCTGCCGACCCGCGAAGCCGTCCTTGCCAAGTACCGCGACACCCCACGCTGATGCTCGACAAATATGGCGTCGGCCAGGACCCGTACTGCTATCCCGGTAGCAGCGTGCTGCGCAACCGCCTCGATTTGCACGACGAAGCCCGCCTGCACCAGGCTGAGCGGGAACTCTCCGAAATCGCCGTAGGCAACCTCCCGCTCTTCCCTCCGCCCTACGACCTCGATCGCCTGCAGCACATCCACCACATCCTGTTCGACGACCTCTACGACTGGGCCGGCGAGTTGCGCAGCGTCAACATCCAGAAAGGCGACACCCTGTTCTGCACCCCGGAACGTATCCCACCGGAAGCGGCGAAAATCATCCGGCATATGGAAGCGGCCAACTGGTACGTGGGCGCGACTCAGTCCGAGCTGGTGACGCAGATTGCCGAGGCGTACGGCGACCTCAACGTTATTCACCCCTTCCGCGAAGGCAACGGGCGGGCGCAGCGGATTTTGTTTGAACAGATCATCGTGAATGCGGGGTTTTCAGTGAACTGGTGGCTGGTGAAACATGCCGCATGGGTGCCGGCGAATATTGATGCGGTGGCGTGTGATTACCGGGGGTTGGAGGCGATTTTTGAGCGGTGTATCAGCAGGCCTGTTGGCGCCTGATCGAACCCCGCCCAGTTAAACCATCTGTTTATTGCCCGGAAACTGACTCACTTCTAAGGTTCGCTTCGTCGCTGCCAAATCAGCGACCGGGTTTGGTCACCCGAAAAACAGCACACATAAGTGCCATTACTTACTCTTCGAACGTCTATCGTCTCGTATCGCAGTGCTATGGCGGCTGTGTGGGGGACGTCTTCGGACGTGTCGGAGTGCTGTTTCCGGCTGGCCAACCCGCGCACAGTCCGCCACCCACCGTTTGGCCACGGTGATGTCGGTTACCCAACAGCAAACCGAGTACCTTCAAATGCAAATAATTGAAACGATGGACCGCTATCGTCAGTTGCGTACCAATTTCACAGATACTCATCCGCTACTCATAGACACCCAAGCTACCGCTGAAGACATTCAGTCCGCCGCCCACCAACGCATCCGCGCTGCCACCGACTTGCTGGAAACCTTCTCCTGCATGACCTTCGAACACGCCGACCTCAAAGACATATCCCACATCACAAACGCGCTATACCTCCTCGTCCAGGATGGCTGTGATTTGCTGGAAGCTGCACAGCATGTACAGCTGCAACCGGCGGCCGAAACACCAAAGCAACCTAACCAGCCACACGGCTAAATCTGTGGGAGCTGGCTTGCCTGCGATGGAGGTGTATCGGTCCGTATTTCCCCAACTGTCCCACCGTCATCGTGGACAAACTCGGCTCCCACAAATAACCAATTTCGTCCAAACGATTCACGTCAAACCATGCAATCGGAAACACCTGTAAGAAACCGCCAAATGCCGTGCCATCCTCCTCCGAAACTGCTTAAAACACCCTTCCTTAGCTCTACAAAAATCACCTTTGCCTGACCGAAACTAGCGCCTTATAAAGTTTCGGGGCAAGGCCTCATGCACATCGAAAAGACTCAACACATCGGTCACTATGGCGTCATTTTCAAGGTGATTCGCTTCACTGTTTTGCCTGGCAATCGACACGCTTTAGCCAACCTTTGCCTACCGGAAGCCAAAACAGCAGCCCAGCAAGTTCGCGATCAAATACGCAATCTGTACGAAAAAATGCTGGCTAAGGATTTTCCATGCGAGATCACAGTCGCAATTTCGAATCCGTTGAGACGAAATCAAGCTGATCGGTTAAACGACCAAAACATCCTCATCAAACAAATAATTTCCGGAGCTATTTCAACGCCAGGAATTGTCATTTCAGCGGTAACTGCTGGCTTTGTTGGCGATACGATTTCGAACAAGCTTCGCAAATATCACACGGGTGACATCATCATAGGTCTTGAGGCCAGCGTGAAAGGAGGGATAGGCCCTCAGCACTCAACACTCTCGATGCATATCTACTCGGAAGAGCCTTAGTTGCATGGCCATGTACCTTCAATCCGTATTTTTTTTCATCACGTATTTGGTGCTGCATCACCAAATCACAGACCCCACCCTCAGAAAGCGTTTCGCACTCACATTTCTCGTGACCGGGCTCACTTTAACGTTCCTACTACCCTACGTAGCGGTGATCCTCAGAATGCCCTTCCTACCTGTCTTCGTATTCTTGATAGGCTTGGCCCTCTTCATCACCCGAAACAAATACCGCCTGCAACGCGACCATCCCCCTCACCCACTCCTGCGTGCCCCCACCATGAACCTCGCCCCCGACTTCCCCGAAGACCTCGCGATGCAGCAACTCCTGCAACTGCTGCACGAAGAAATCGGCCTGCCGAAACACAAGACCCTGCGCCTGCAAACCGCGATCAACTTCGACCTCGGTTGCGACGGTGCAGAGGCCAAGCAGTTCATAGAAGCCGTTGAAGAGGAATTTGCGCTCGATATGGGCGACTACGACGCCTATCGCTACTTCAACCCGCCGGTGTTCGATGTATTCCTGAAGCATCGCGCCAAGGGTCGCGGCGACAAAATCCCGCTGACCATCGGCATGTTGTACCTGGCGATCAAGACGCAAAGATGGGACACACAGACCTTGGAAAACCTGAGCTGATTGAGCGCAGACCCAAAGCACAACAACGTTCCAATGTGGGAGCGGGCTTGCCCGCGAATACGGAGTGTCAGCCGATACACCTCCAACTGAAATACAGCATTCGCGAGCAAGCCCGCTCCCACATTCGATCTGCGCTAATCTGGCAAGCCGCGCACGAACCAACAAGGACCTTACATGGACGTAACAATGGGCCTGCTGGCCGCCCTGCTCTGGGGCGGCACGGACTTTCTCGTGGGCCTCAACGCCCGTGCCGTCGGGGTCAAGCGCGCGGTGTACTTCGGCCAGGCCCTGGGCTTTTTGATCATGACCCTGTTGCTGGTCATCTTCCCGACCTTCCTCGTCAAATCCCTCGATGCAGCGCTGAGCGTCTGGCTACTGGGCATCACCGCCGCCCTGCTCACCGTCTCCGGCGCTCTCGCACTGTCCAAGGCGTTCGCCCTGGGCAAGGCTGCCATCGTCGCACCGCTGGTGACGTCCTACGGCGTAGTCACCACGCTGCTGTCCTGGGCCAGCGGTGAACACATCAGCCTGACGCAACTGGGCTGCATCGCGCTGTGCGTGATTGGCGTGATCCTCTCCAGCATCCACAAGGACAACGACGTCCCTCACAACAACCCGCGGCTGTCCATCATCTACGCCATGCTCGCGGCAACGCTGTACGGCACCAGCTTCTGGCTGCAAGGCCGCTATACATTGCCGGCGCTGGGGCCGATCACCATGTTGTGGTTGGGTTACCTGGTGGGCCTGTGCGTGCTGGTGGTGATGGTGCTGAAGATCAAGGACGGTCTGAAAATCCCGCCGCTGAAAAACTGTGCGACGCTGACCGGCGCGAGCTTGATGAACCTGGGTGGGTTCTCGGCGTTTTCGTGGGGGGCGATGGCGGGGTCGGTGTCGGTGGTGACGGTGATCAGTACGTTGTCGGGGGGGATTGCGGCGATCTTGGGGTTTGTGTTTTTCAAGGAGCGCTTGTCGGCCGTGCAAATTCTGGGGGTCGTGCTGGTGCTGGTCGGGGCCGTGGTTTTGCACATCGCCGACTGACCTGTCGCGCACAAAAAAGCCGCCTACAAGAGGCGGCTTTTTCACAACTACCGAATCTTACAACTGAGGACCGGCAGCCTTGATCGCATCGCTCACGTCAAACTTCTTGAAGTTCTCGATGAACAGGCCAGCCAGCGCCTTCGCTGCTTCGTCGTAGGCAGCCTTGTCAGCCCAGGTGTTACGTGGGTTCAACAGGCCAGTCTCAACGCCCGGTACGGCCAGTGGCACGTCGAGGTTGATGGTGTCGAGGTGTTCGGTTTGTGCACCGACCAACGCGCCGCTCTGGATCGCTGCGATCACGCCACGAGTGGTCGGGATGTTGAAGCGGTTGCCAACGCCGTAGCCGCCGCCGGTCCAGCCGGTGTTGACCAGGTAGACCTTGGAGCCGAAGCCGCGGATGCGCTTGATCAGCAGCTCGGCGTATTCACCAGCCGGACGCGGGAAGAACGGCGCGCCGAAGCAGGTGGAGAAGGTCGACTTGATGCCGCCGCCGGAACCCATTTCGGTCGAGCCCACCAGTGCGGTGTAGCCGGACAGGAAGTGGTAGGCCGCTTGTTCTTCACTGAGGATCGACACGGGCGGCAGAACGCCGGTCAGGTCGCAGGTCAGGAAGATCACCGCGTTTGGCTCGCCGCCCAGGTTTTTCTCGGAACGCTTGGCAACGTGCTCCAGCGGGTAGGCTGCGCGGCTGTTCTGGGTCAGGCTGACATTGGTGTAGTCCGCGTGCTTGGCGTCGTCGATGACAACGTTTTCCAGCACGGCGCCGTGCTTGATGGCTTTCCAGATGACCGGCTCGTTCTTCTCGGACAGGTCGATGCACTTGGCATAGCAACCGCCTTCGATGTTGAACACCACGCCTTCGCCCCAGCCGTGTTCGTCGTCACCGATCAGGTAACGGCTTTCGTCGGCGGACAGGGTGGTTTTACCCGTGCCCGACAGACCGAAGAACAGGGTTACGTCGCCCGCTTCGCCGATGTTGGCGGCGCAGTGCATAGGCAGCACGTCGGAAGCCGGCAGCAGGAAGTTCTGCACCGAGAACATGGCTTTTTTCATCTCACCGGCGTAACGCATGCCGGCGATCAGCACTTTCTTCTGTGCGAAGTTGAGGATCACGCAACCGTCGGAGTTGGTGCCGTCACGCTCTGGCACGCACTCGAAGTTGGCCACGTTGAGCACTTGCCATTCATCGCGACCGGCAGGGTTGTACTGGGCCGGGTTGATGAACAGGCAACGACCGAACAGGTTCTGCCAGGCAGTCTGGGTGGTCATTTTCACGGCCAGGTAGTGGTCTTCGGCAGCCCCTACGTGAACGTGGGAAACGAAATGCTCTTGCGCATTGTTGAAGGCCTCGACGCGAGCCCACAGCGCATCGAACTTGTCGGCCGGGAACTTGCGGTTGATCGGGCCCCAGGCGATGGCGTCCTGGGTGGTTGGCTCTTCAACGATGAAACGATCGACTGGCGAACGACCGGTGCGGTGACCGGTTTCTACGACCAGCGCGCCAGTATCGGCAAGCACGCCTTCACCGCGCTGCAGGGCTTCTTTGACCAGATCGTCAACACTCAGATCGGTGTATACGGCGTTATTGGCTTGCGTCATGAGGTTCCCCGTCGGCCTATGGCCGAGTGCTCCAAACGTTTTGTAGTAGAAAGTTGCGCACTACTACCGCGAAAAAAGTGGGCCGGATTATGCCAGAAAAGCCCAAAAAAAGTAGGGCCCTCCCGTCAGAACTGCGCTAATCCGGCGTTTGTCAGGTGATTTACCTGTGCTTAAACGTTTTAGTGGCGGGTATCAGAAGGGGTGTCGATACCTGCGCCAGCGAACAATTGGGCTACATCGGCGGCATCAAACAGGTAACGTTCATTACAGAACTGGCAGTCGATCTCGATATTGCCGCCGTGTTCCACCACCAGATTCTGTGCATCTTCCAGGCCCAGGCTGACCAGCGCATTGGCCGAGCGCTCGCGTGAGCAGCTGCAATTGAAGCGCAGGGACTGTGCGTCGAACAGGCGCACAGCTTCTTCGTGGTACAGGCGGTGCAGGATGGTTTCGTTGCTCAGGCCCAGCAGTTCCTCAGCCGTGAGCGTACCGGCCAGGGCGGTGAGGCCGCGCCAGCTTTCGGCGCGATCGTCGTCGTCCTTGATGCGGTCAGCCGGCAGTTGTTGCAGCAGCAGGCCACGGGCGCGATGGCCGTCGGCGTTGAGCCAGAACTTAGTGCCCACTTGCTGGGACATCACGAAATAGTTGGTGAAGCAGTCCGACAGGGTCTCGCCGTCGAGGTCGACGATACCCTGGTAGCGCTGGCCTTCGGTCGGATCGACGGTGAGCGCCAATACGCCGTTGGGCATCAGGTCGGACAGGGTTGCGTCCGGGGCGATCTGGTCGGCCTCGTAACGGGCCAGGCCACGGATGTCGCGCTCACTGGAGCATTCGATCATCAGCAATGGGACAGGGCCTTCGGAACGGGCCTGCAGGATCAGCAAGCCGTCGAACTTCATGGTGCCCACCAGCAGCGCAGCCGCCGCCATCAGCTCACCGAGCAATTGCGCGACCGGCTCCGGATAGGGGTGCTTGGCGAGGACTTCGGCGTAGCTGCGCTCCAGCGAGACCAGTTCGCCACGGGCGTCGGTCTCGTCGAAGATGAAGCGTTGGGTGAAGTCGGTATCCGGTAGATCAGTCATAGGTCTGGGTATCTGAATTGATGACAAATTGATTACAAGGTTTATAGAATTAAACGCTTTAGCACCAATTTGGTGCGGTTTTTTAGAGCGATGGGGGACAGTTTATGAACAATCCGGGTTTGTTCCAAGCCAAGTGGAACCTCGGGCGATGGGCCGTTTGCAATCTACTCGCAATCGGACTGCTGTGTTTTTGGCTGTGGCCCACGGGCCAGATGCTGTGTGTGGTTTTCGACGAATGGCTGTTTCATCTGCTCAATGATCCGCTGGCAACCCACTCAAGCTGGCTGCACGTATGGGCCGTGGCCAGTCTGCGACCGTTTGATGCAGTGGTCGGCGTGATTCTGCTGATGCTGCTGATTCGCGGCGACTGGGTCTTCAACGCCGTGCAGGTACGCCAGGCGCTGTTAGGTTTTGTCGGCATTTTGTTGCTGTTGCTGTTTATCCGCATGCTGTTTTCCAAACTTGCGGCACACATGGGCTGGCAACACAGTAGCCCGTCGATGGTGATCAGCGGGGCCATTCAGATGAGCGACTACTTTCCCGGGCTGGAGAAGACCTGGGAGCTCAAAGACCGTTCGAGCCAGAGTTTTCCGGGGGACCATGCCTCGGTACTGTTGATCTGGGCGATGTTCATGACGGTGTTCACCAAGCGTATCGGCCAGCTGCTGGTGATCTGGGGCCTGGCGCTGCTGTTCATGATGCCGCGCCTGGTGGCGGGCGCGCATTGGGGGCAGGACGATTACATCGGTGGTGTATTGCTGGCGCTGTTGGCTTTGGGGTGGGGGTATTACACACCGTTTGCGGCGAAAGTATCGCAGGGGTTGCTACGGGTGACGGCGCCGGTTTTCGGACTGTTTCAGCGCGTGCCACTGATCAGCCGCCTGAGCGTCATGCACCCGTAATACGTAGGATTGCCCGAGCCGGGGTTAGTCGTCATTGCCGCTGCCGCGAAACTTGAACAGATCGCGGCGCTGCTTCTTGCTCGGCTTGCCATCGGTGCTCAGGCCCATGGCCCCGGCCTTGCGCATCGCCGCCGCATTCTCGCGTTTGGCGATGCTGGCTTCGGTCTCGACGTAGAGCGTCTGCGCTTGCGGCGCGCCACGGCGCACGATGGATAGCGCCTGGACCACCACGGTCTTTTCATCAAATCCCGTACGAATCTGGAATTCGTCGCCGACGCGCGGTTCCTTGCCCGGCTTGCAGCGTTCACCGCGATGGTGCACCTTGCCACTCTCGATGGCGGCCTTGGCCAGGGCGCGGGTTTTATAGAAACGCGCGGCCCACAACCACTTGTCCAGACGGACCTTCTCTTCCTCTTCCTGCTTTTGAGCCACTTGAATTCCCCGCTCTGAAAAATGTCGCAACTTTACCGTTGAACCCCTTCGACGCATAAACCCTTGGGCTCACCTAAGATACGCCAGGTAGCAACCTGTATTGCGAGGATTATGCCGTGACCGATTTCCCCATTTCACTCACCTCGCCCAACCAGCGCTGCACGGGTTGCCAGGAAAGCGAGCCCCTGGGCTTCGATTTTTCCTTCGCCTACCAACCGATTGTCGACCTTCGCGACCGCTCGATTTTCGCCAACGAAGCGCTGGTGCGCGGGGTTAATGGTGAAGGTGCGCTTTCGGTGCTGGAGCAAGTCAACGAGACCAACCGCTACCGCTTCGACCAGCGTTGCCGGACCCAGGCCATTGCCGGCGCCGCGGCCCTGGGGATGCAAACCCACCTTTCGATCAACTTCATGCCTAACGCCGTCTATCGCCCGGAGCTGTGTATTCGCAGCACCCTGGAGGCCGCACGTGCGCATAATTTCCCGCTGGATCGGCTGGTTTTCGAGACGCTGGAAAGCGAGCATGTAGATAACTATCGCCATTTGACGAATATTCTGCGTGAATACCGCGAATTCGGCTTCAAGACCGCCATTGACGATTTCGGTGCGGGCTATTCGGGGCTGAATCTGCTGGCCGATTTCCAACCTGACCTGATCAAACTCGACATGGCGTTGATTCGCGATGTCGATCAGGACCGTGTCCGTCAGGTGATCGTCCGGGGGATTGTCACAATCTGTGAGCAGTTGGGGGTTACTGTCATCGCCGAAGGCATCGAAAGTGCCGGCGAGCGTGACTTCCTTTCCGACTGTGGAATATTTCTGATGCAGGGATACTGGTTCGCCAAGCCCGCATTCAAAGCCTTGGCTGAGGTTTCCCCTCATGCCTGGGCGAATCGATCGGTTACCCATATTGAAGACATTTGACCATTTGACCGTTGTCGGTCTGCGTGAGTGGGTGGCACTTCCCGACCTGGGAGTGGCAGGCCTGCGCGCAAAGATCGACACCGGCGCCAGCACCTCAAGCCTGCACGCCACCGACATCGAGCCGTTTGAGCGCGACGGTGAGCAGTGGGTGCGCTTTACCGCGCACCTGGGCAGTGTGGTGCAACTGCGTCACCGCCGCTGCGAAGCGCCGCTGGTGACGATGAAAACCATCAAGAGCTCCAACGGTCATGCGCAGGTGCGCTATGTGATCAGCACCACCCTGGCGCTGGGTGATCGGGTCTGGCGGGTGGAGTTCACCCTGGCCTGCCGTAAAGCCATGCGTTACCGCCTGTTGCTCGGTTCCAAGGCGCTGATTGACGGCCAGTTGGTGGTCAATCCAAGCGTCAAGTACGTTCAAGACAAGCCGGTGTTCCCGGTCTCTACTATTTCTGCCCCAGGTGCTGCATGAAGATTGCTGTGCTGTCGCGAAACCCGCGTCTGTATTCCACCCGCCGCCTGGTTGAGGCCGGCACCGAACGTGGCCACGAAATGGTGGTGATCGACACGTTGCGTGCCTATATGAACATTGCCAGCCACAAGCCGCAGATCCACTACCGGGGCAAGCCGCTGGAGGGTTTTGATGCGGTGATCCCGCGCATTGGCGCATCGGTGACGTTCTATGGCTGCGCAGTGTTGCGCCAGTTTGAAATGATGGGGGTGTTCCCCCTCAATGAATCGGTCGCCATAGCGCGCTCGCGCGACAAGCTGCGTTCACTGCAATTGCTCTCGCGCCGGGGCATCGGCCTGCCGGTCACCGGCTTTGCCCACTCCCCCGACGACATCCCCGACCTGATCGAAATGGTCAACGGCGCGCCGCTGGTGATCAAGGTATTGGAAGGCACTCAGGGTATCGGCGTGGTGCTGTGTGAAACCGCAACGGCGGCCGAGTCGGTGATCGAAGCCTTTATGGGCCTCAAGCAGAACATCATGGTGCAGGAATACATCAAAGAAGCCGGCGGTGCGGATATTCGCTGCTTCGTGGTCGGCGACAAGGTGATTGCGGCGATGAAACGCCAGGCCAAACCGGGTGAGTTCCGTTCCAACCTGCACCGTGGCGGCAGTGCCAGCCTGATCAAGATCACTCCGGAAGAACGCATGACTGCGCTGCGGGCTGCCAAGGTCATGGGGTTGAGCGTGGCGGGTGTGGATATATTGCGCTCCAACCACGGGCCACTGGTGATGGAGGTAAATTCATCCCCAGGGTTGGAAGGGATCGAGACCACCACGGGCAAGGACGTGGCGGGGATCATCATTCAGCACCTGGAGAAGAATAGTGGCCCGAACATGACGCGGACCAAGGGCAAGGGCTGATCAAATACGGCGGTTGAAACGCCACAACCCAATGTGGACGCGGGCTTGTGTGGGAGCGGGCTTGCTCGCGAATGCGGTGGATCAGCTTGCACATGTATTATGCTGATCTATCGCATTCGCGAGCAAGCCCGCTCCCACATTTGAATGGTGTTGCTGCCTAGACCGCATCCCGGGGCAACATCAGCCCCAACGGCAAGCGCACCCGCGCTTCCAGGCCACCCTCTTCACGGTTGCGCAACTCAACATTGCCGCCATGCATCGAAGCAATCCGCCGCACAATCGCCAGCCCCAGGCCAGTGCCTTTGCCACCGCGGGCACGGTCGCCACGGGTGAACGGGTTGAAAATGCCTTCCAACTCGTCCGGGTCGATGCCCGCTCCCCGGTCCATCACACTCAGCACCACGTAAGGCGCCGCGCTGTCGCCGGAAACGTACGCCGCCACTTCCACATCCGAACCCGCGTGATGCAAGGCGTTGCCGATCAGGTTGTTCAACAGGCGCTTCATCGACACCCGGCGCAACGCAAACGGCTGGATCGGCTCAAGGCGCATGCGGACCTGTTCGCCATTCTGGTTATAGGGCGCCACGACTTCACGTACCAGATCCGTCAGGTCGACCTCCTCCAACACTTCATCACGGCCATCCCGGATAAACGCCAGGAACTGGTCGAGAATCGCGTCCATGTCTTCGATGTCACGGACCATGTCATCGGTCAGGTCGTTATGGTTGCCCATCAGCTCCAGTGACAGCCGCAATCGCGTCAGCGGCGTACGCAGGTCATGGGACACCCCCGCCAGCATCAGTTCGCGTTCGCGCCCGGCCTGTTCGACATCCTCCGCCATCTGGTTGAACGCGCTGTAGACCTCGGTCATCTCACTGGGCGTGTCGCTGACCGGCAGGCGCACACTGCGCCCCTGGCCCAGTTGCCGGGCGGCAAACACCAGGCGTTTGAGCGGCTGGTTGAGCTGGCGCACGAAAATCCACGCAGACGCGGTTGAAAGCAGCCCGATCGCCAGGAACCAGCCCAGCACGTTCCAGATCTTCTGCCCCCGCAGCGGATGCGGATACAGCGGCACTTTCAGCCAATCCTCACCCAGGCTCGGCGCCCTCACCCATAACGCCGGCGATACATGCATGCGCAGCCGCACCTCGGTGTCATCACCCAGTTCGGCCTGCATCTGGCGCTGGTAGATCTCACTGTAGGGCCAGTGCTGCTCGCCCTCGGGCACACCTGCGCCCGCAACACGGACCAGAGTGGCAGCCTTGGCGATCTTCTCGCGGTTCTCGGGGTCGGCGGCCCAGTAGGCGCGCAGCGTCAGGGCCACCCCGTGGCTGTATTGTCGGTCCACTAGCACGTCTTCGTTCATCAACAGATAAACCAGCGTGAGCGCCTTGGAAAACAGAACGACGATCAGCACCAGCCAAAGGGTGCGGGAGAAGAAACTTTGCGGGAACCACAGCGGGGTTTTCATAGGAAACAGCTAGATACCTTGCAGGAACGAGCGGCGCTCGCAGAATTGCAGACGCCGGGCACCCCGTCGACTCTCATGAAGCCGAACGCCAGGATGCCCGCCCCTGCAAATCATCGGTCACTTGGTTGCAGTGCCATCCGGCACAAACACATATCCCACGCCCCACACCGTCTGGATGTATCGCGGCTTGGACGGGTCCGGCTCGATCATCCGACGCAGACGGGAGATCTGCACATCGATGGAGCGCTCCAGGGCGTCCCATTCTCGGCCACGAGCCAGGTTCATCAGCTTGTCGCGGGTCAGCGGTTGGCGCGCGTTCATCACCAGCGCCTTGAGCACGGCGAACTCGCCGGTGGTCAGCATGTGCACTTCATCGCCACGCTTGAGCTCACGGGTGGCCAGCGACAGTTCATAGTCGCCAAAGGTGACGCTTTCGTCTTCACTGCCCGGCGCGCCTGGAACCGGCGGAGCCTGGCGACGCAATACGGCCTTGACCCGCGCCATCAGCTCGTCGGGGTTGAACGGCTTGGCCAAATAGTCATCGGCGCCCAGTTCGAGGCCCTTGATGCGGCTCAGCTCATCGCCCTTGGCGGTCAGCATGATGATAGGAATCTGATTGTTCGCGCTGCGCAGGCGTTTGCAGGCGGTCAGGCCGTCTTCGCCGGGCAACATCAGGTCGAGCACGACCAGGTTGAATACTTCACGCCCCAACAGGCGGTCCATCTGCTCGGTGTTCGGCACCGCGCGGGCACGATAGCCCTTGGAGTTGAAGAAACGCTCCAGCAGGCTGCTCAGCCCCGGATCGTCGTCAACGATGAGAATTTTTTCGCCTTCAGCAGTTTGTGCAGTGCTGCTCATTGGATGCTCCTCTTATCTCGGCGCGCATTATGGCCTAGCTGCCGTTATACGCACCGTGTGCATTGTTAGCAGATTTTTCCTCTACCGACAGCGAACCCGCGCCCTGCAACCTCCAGGCGCAGTACCCCCCAAGGGCAGAACGCTGGTTATAATGCGGCGCCTTTGTGCAGGGCAACGTCAGATCGTTACCGTTTACTGCCAGGCTTTTTTTACCCGCTTGTCGTGATTTTTTCGATTTCGAGGGTCAATAGGCTGCCTCTTGACCCAGGTAGCGGCGCCAGTCGGGCCGCTCAACCAGCCTTGCCGGGCCTTGTTTTCCGGGCCTGCGAGCTGCTTTTCAGAATTTCAGGTGGTTTTATGGACAGCATCAACAGCCGCATCGCCGAGGAACTCGGCGTACGCCCACAACAGGTCGAAGCGGCCGTCGCTCTACTGGATGAGGGCTCCACCGTGCCCTTCATCGCCCGTTACCGTAAAGAAGTGACCGGCAGCCTCGACGACACCCAACTGCGTCACCTGGAAGAGCGCCTGCGCTACCTGCGAGAACTCGACGAACGGCGCATCAGCATCCTCGCCAGCATCGAGGAACAGGGCAAGCTGACCCCGCAGCTGGAGCGCGACATCAAGCTCGCCGACACCAAGACCCGCCTCGAAGACCTCTACCTGCCGTACAAGCAGAAGCGTCGCACCAAGGGCCAGATCGCCTTGGAAGCCGGCCTGGGCGAACTGGCCGACGGCCTGTTCAACGACCCGACACTGACCCCGGACACCGAAGCCGCACGCTTCATCGATGCCGAAAAAGGCGTCGCCGACGTCAAGGCCGCCCTCGAAGGCGCCAAGTACATCCTCATGGAGCGCTTCGCCGAAGACGCCAGCCTGCTGGAAAAACTGCGCACCTACCTCAAGCAGGAAGCGATCCTCAGCGCCCGCGTCATCGCCGGCAAAGAGGAAGAAGGCGCCAAGTTCCGCGACTACTTCGAACACGACGAACCGCTCAAGAGCATGCCGTCCCACCGTGCGCTCGCCATTTTCCGCGGCCGCAACGAAGGCATTCTCAGCTCCGCGCTGAAAGTCGGCGACGAGCTGCCGGGCACCATGCACCCGTGCGAAGGCATGATCGGTCAACAATTCGGCATCCAGAATCAGAATCGTCCTGCGGACAAGTGGCTCGGTGAAGTCGTGCGCTGGACCTGGAAGGTCAAGCTCTACACCCACCTCGAAACCGACCTGCTCGGCGAACTGCGCGACGGCGCGGAAACCGAGGCGATCAACGTGTTCGCCCACAACCTGCACGACCTGCTGCTGGCCGCCCCGGCCGGCCCGCGTGCCACACTGGGCCTCGACCCGGGCCTGCGTACCGGCTGCAAGGTCGCGGTGGTCGACTCCACCGGCAAGCTGCTGGACCACGCCACCGTGTACCCGCACGTGCCGCACAACAAGTGGGACCAGACCCTCGCGATCCTGGCCGCGCTGTGCGCCAAGCACGCGGTAGACCTGATCGCCATCGGCAACGGCACCGCCAGCCGCGAAACCGACAAGCTGGCCGCCGAACTGATTAAAAAATACCCAGCCATGAAGATGACCAAGGTCATGGTCTCCGAAGCCGGCGCATCGGTGTACTCGGCGTCGGAACTGGCCTCCAAGGAATTCCCGGACCTCGACGTGTCGATCCGTGGCGCGGTGTCGATCGCTCGCCGTTTGCAGGACCCGCTGGCCGAACTGGTGAAGATCGACCCTAAATCCATCGGCGTCGGCCAGTACCAGCACGACGTGTCGCAGCTCAAATTGGCACGCGGCCTGGATGCGGTGGTGGAAGACTGCGTAAACGCCGTGGGCGTGGACGTGAACACCGCCTCCGTAGCCCTGCTGGCGCGTATTTCCGGCCTCAACGCGACCCTGGCGCAGAACATCGTCACCCACCGTGACGAAAACGGCGCGTTCAAAACCCGCGCCGCGCTGAAAAAAGTCGCACGCCTGGGCGAGAAAACCTTCGAGCAAGCCGCTGGTTTCCTACGCGTAATGAACGGCGACAACCCGCTGGATTCCTCCGCCGTCCACCCGGAAGCCTACCCGCTGGTGCAACGCATCGCCGCCGAGACCGACCGCGACATCCGCTCGCTGATCGGCGACGCCGCGTTCCTCAAGCGCCTGGACCCGAAGAAGTACACCGATGAAACCTTCGGCGTACCGACCATCACCGACATCCTGCAAGAGCTGGAAAAACCTGGCCGCGACCCACGCCCCGAGTTCAAGACCGCCGAGTTCCAGGACGGCGTCGAAGACCTCAAGGACCTGGAGCTGGGCATGATCCTCGAAGGCGTCGTCACCAACGTGACCAACTTCGGTGCCTTCGTGGACATCGGCGTGCATCAGGACGGTTTGGTGCATATCTCTGCGCTTTCGGAGAAGTTCATCAAGGACCCACGCGAAGCGGTAAAAGCCGGTGACGTGGTCAAGGTCAAGGTCATGGAAGTCGACATCCCGCGCAAACGCGTCGGCCTGTCGATGCGCATGAGCGACACCCCTGGCGAAAAAATCGACGGTGCCCGTGGCGCCCGCCCAGGCTCGGCGCCACGCCAGTCTCAAAACAGCGCACCACGCAAGGAAACCGCCACCGCCGCGCCAAGCAACAACGCCATGGCCTCGCTGTTCGCCAACGCCAAGCAGTTGAAGAAACGTTGATGCAAATCCCGCCCGGGTTGACCCAGAGCGCCTTCAGCGAACTGATCGGCTGCCGCCTGCAACGCCTTGAAGAGGGCGTTGCCGAGGTGGCCCTGACCCTGGAGCCGCACCTGCGCAACCGCGCGGGCAAGCTCCACGGCGGGGCGATTTTCAGCCTGGTGGACATCACCATGGGGCTGGCCTGTTCCAGCAGCCATGGTTTCGACCAGCAGAGCGCGACCATTGAGTGCAAGATCAACTACATCCGCGCCGTCGAAGACGGTGAGGTGCTGTGCACCAGCCGGGTGATTCATGCCGGCCGACGCACGTTGGTGGTCGAAGCGGATGTGTACCAGAGCGACAGACTTGTCGCAAAAGCACAGGGCACCTTCGCTGTCCTATAGCTCCCCACCCTCGATTTGAGTTAATTTCGGCGCTGCACTAAACAGCGTCGGAATTTTCTTGCTGCGCTATAGCCAAATTCATGGAGTGAAGTCGGCTTTTTCAGAGCGGGTCAAATCGACTCTAGACCAGGCGATAACGCCAGTTTTAACTTCACCCTTGTAGACCGTCTTGCCCACCCCCATATTGGGGCGACTGACGCGTGAAGGAATCCAACTTGAGCGAACTTCTCAACCGCCGCCTGGCTCTGCTCGGCAAGCGCGAACACCTCTCCCTGCTGGAGCAGTGCCTGCACGGCATCGAGCGTGAATGCCTACGCGTCACCGGCGAGGGTCGCCTGGCACAAACGCCGCACCCCGAAGCCCTGGGCGCCGCGCTGACCCATGAACAGATCACCACCGACTACTCGGAATCGCTGCTGGAGTTCATCACTCCCGCCCTGCCAGACCCGGCCGATACCCTGAGCAGCCTGGACAAGATCCACCGCTTCGCCTACACCAAGCTCGGCAGCGAATACCTGTGGAGCCCTTCGATGCCGTGCCCGTTGCCGGCCGAAGAAGACATTCCGATTGCCTACTACGGCACCTCCAATATCGGACAGCTCAAGTACGTGTATCGCAAGGGCCTGGCCCTGCGCTACGGCAAGACCATGCAGTGCATCGCCGGTATCCACTACAACTTTTCCCTGCCGGAACAGTTGTGGCCGTTGCTCAAGGAGGCTGAAGGATTTGTCGGCACCGACCGCGATTACCAGTCCACGGCCTACATCGCGCTGATCCGTAATTTCCGGCGCTACAGCTGGCTGCTGATGTACCTGTTCGGCGCGTCGCCGGCCCTGGACGCCGGTTTCCTGCGCGGTCGCTCGCACCAGCTCGAAGTGCTGGACGCCGACACCCTGTACCTGCCCTACGCCACCAGCCTGCGCATGAGCGACCTGGGTTACCAGAGCAACGCCCAGGCCGGCCTCACGCCGTGCTACAACGATTTGAACAGCTACACCGACAGCCTGCGCGAAGCGGTGGCAACGCCCTACCCGCCCTACGTCGAAATCGGCACGCACAAGGACGGTGAGTGGGTCCAGCTCAACACCAACATCCTGCAGATCGAAAACGAGTACTACTCCAACATCCGCCCAAAACGTGTGACCTACACCGGCGAGCGGCCGATCCAGGCACTGATGGCCCGTGGCATCCAGTACATCGAAGTGCGTTGCCTGGACATCAACCCGTTCCTGCCGATGGGCATCGACCTGCCGGAGTCGCGTTTCCTCGACGCATTCCTGCTGTACTGCGCGCTGAACGACAGCCCGCTGTTCGCCAGCAACGAGTGTGGCAACGCCACGTCCAACTTCCTCAGCGTGGTCAAGGAAGGTCGCCGTCCGGGCCTGCAATTGCAGCGTGAAGGTGCGCCGGTGGACATGAAGGAATGGGCCACCGAGCTGCTGGAGAAGATCGCCCCGTTGGCCGCGCTGCTGGATCAGAGCCACGGCATCAACGAGCACAGCCAGGCGTTGGACGCCCAGTTGGCGAAGGTCCAGGACCCGTCCCTGACCCCGTCGGCCCAGGTGTTGGCGGCGATGGCCGAGCGTAAAGAGAGCTTTGCGCAGTTTTCCCTGCACCAGAGCCAGGTGCATGCCGAGCATTTCCGCAGCGAACCGCTGCCGGCCGCAGAGCAAGCACACTTTGAAGAACTGGCGCGCACGTCGCTGGCACAGCAGGCAGAGCTGGAGCAGAACGAAGTGGGTGACTTTGACGTGTTTGTGGGCTCGTACCAGGCGAGCATTTTGGCGATCAGTAACTAAAGGTCGCACCCAAAACCCTGTGGGAGCCCGCTTGTGTGGGAGCGGGCTTGCTCGCGAATGCGTTGTATCAGTCGATGACTCTGTTAACTGACACTCCGTCTTCGCGAGCAAGCCCGCTCCCACATTTGGCTTGTGCCCACTCAAGATTGACGCTGCATTCTCCTCATAAGCTAATTCGAAAATGTTATTTATTTTCGGATTCTTAGATCATTTAGTCTCCTCACACGCCGATCCTCGGCCGCCTGATTGAGGAGCTTCCCCTTGAAACTATTGACCCCTCTGCGCCTGTTGGCCGCACTGTCCCTGGCCGGCGCCAGCCTGTTTGCCCAGGCGGCGGATGTGACCATCGCGTACCAAACCACCGTGGACCCGGCCAAAGTCGCCCAGGCCGACGGTGCGTACGAAAAAGCCACCAACGCCAAGATCGACTGGCGCAAGTTCGACAATGGCGCCGACATCATCGCCGCCATCGCCTCCGGCGACGTGCAGATCGGCTACCTCGGTTCCAGCCCGCTGACCGCTGCCATTACCCGCAAAGTGCCGGTGGAAACCTTCCTTGTCGCCACCCAGATTGGCGGCGCCGAAGCCCTGGTGGCGCGCAACGGTGCAGGGATCAACAGCCCACAGGACCTGATCGGCAAGAAAATCGCCGTACCCTTCGTCTCCACCGGCCACTACAGCCTGCTGGCCGCGCTGAAGCACTGGAACATCGACCCGTCGAAAGTGACCATTCTCAACCTCGCGCCACCGGCGATCATCGCCGCCTGGAAGCGTGGTGACATCGACGCCACCTACGTGTGGGACCCAGCCCTGGGCGTGGCCAAGGAAAACGGCAAGGTGCTGATCACCTCCGGCGAACTGGCCAAGTTTGGCGCACCGACCTTCGATGCCTGGATCGTGCGTAAGGATTTCGCCGCCAAGCACCCGGAAATCGTCACAGCCTTCGCCAAAGTCACTCTGGATGCCTACGCCGCCTACCGCAAAGACCCACAAGCCTGGCTCGCCGACAAAGGCAACGTCGACAAGCTGGTGAAACTCTCCGGCGCCAAGGCCAGCGACATCCCGCTGCTGCTGCAAGGCAACGTCTACCCGCTGGCGGCCGACCAGGTGACGCTGCTGGGCGCGCCGACCACCAAGGCCGTGACCGATACCGCTGCGTTCCTCAAGGAGCAAGGCAAGGTCGACGCCGTACTGCCGGACTACGCCCCGTACGTCAGCGCCAAGTTCATCACCAACTGATTCAGGGAGTTCATTGCGATGGCCTTGCTACAACTGGAGCGCATCAGCGCACAGTACCCAGGCGCCACACACCCGGTACTGTCTGACATTTCAATCGACCTGGGGCCCCAGCAATTGCTGGTGGCCCTCGGCCCGTCCGGCAGTGGCAAGACTTCGCTGTTGAACCTGATTGCCGGCTTTGTCGAACCGTCCGCCGGGCGCATCAGCCTGGATGGCGTGCCGGTCAAAGGCCCCAGCGCCGAACGCGGCGTGGTGTTCCAGGACGACGCCCTGCTGCCCTGGCAGAACGTGCTGGCCAACGTCGGCTTCGGCCTGGAGTTGGCCGGTGTGCCCAAGGCGCAACGTGAAGTGCGCGCCCGGGAAATGCTCGCGCTGGTGGACCTGGCCGGCTTTGACAGCCGCCGCATCTGGCAGCTGTCCGGCGGCCAGAAGCAGCGTGTCGGCCTGGCCCGCGCGCTCGCCGCCGACCCACGCGTGTTGCTGATGGACGAACCTTTCGGCGCCCTTGATGCGTTCACCCGCGAACAGATGCAAGAGCTGCTGCTACAGGTCTGGCGGCGCACGGCCAAGCCGGTGTTCTTGATTACCCACGACATCGAAGAAGCGGTGTTCCTCGCCACCGACCTGATCCTGCTGGCGCCCAACCCCGGCCAGATCGTCGAACGCCTGCGCCTGGACTTCGGCCAACGCTACGCCGCCGGTGAATCGGCGCGGGCGATCAAGTCCGACCCACGCTTTATCGAAACCCGCGAGCACGTGCTGGGCAAAGTGTTCTCGCAACGGCAGGTGTCCGCATGAGCAGCTACGAACTCGCCGCCAAGCCACTGGCGCAAACGGCTATCCCGCTGCGCCGCAGCTTGAGCACCCGCTGGATCAGCGTGCTGACCCTGATCGCCCTGCTCACCCTCTGGTGGGCCGTGACCGCCAGCGGCCTGATCGAACCGCTGTTCCTGCCGCCGCCGTCCGCCGTGCTGCAAAAAGGCTGGCTGCTGGCGACCAGCGGCTATATGGACTCCACCTTGTGGCAGCACCTGGGCGCGAGCCTCAGCCGTATCGGCCTGGGTCTTGGCTTCGCGGTGCTGACCGCCGTGCCGGTGGGCATTGCCATCGGCTCCAACCGTATCGCCCGGGGCATTCTCGACCCGCTGATCGAGTTCTACCGGCCGATCCCGCCACTGGCCTACCTGCCGTTGATCGTGATCTGGTGCGGCATTGGCGAGCTGTCCAAGGTGCTGCTGATTTACCTGGCGATCTTTGCCCCGATTGCCATCGCGACTGCCACCGGCGTACGCACGGTCGACCCGGCCAAGCTGCGGGCAGCGCAGTCGCTGGGCGCAACCCGTGCCCAGCTGATTCGCCACGTGATCCTGCCCAGCGCCCTGCCCGACATCCTCACCGGCGTGCGTATCGGCCTGGGTGTGGGCTGGTCCACGCTGGTCGCCGCCGAGCTGATCGCGGCCACTAGCGGCCTGGGCTTCATGGTGCAGTCGGCGGCGCAGTTTCTGGTCACCGACGTGGTGGTGCTGGGCATCCTGGTCATCGCCCTGATCGCCTTCGCCATGGAAATGGGCCTGCGTGCCCTGCAGCGTAAACTGGTGCCGTGGCATGGCCAGGCACATTGAGTGAGAACAGCATGAGCAGCCTGACCGTTACCCCATTAAGCATCGCCCTCGGCGCCCAGATCAGTGGCGTCGATATCACTCAACCGCTGAACCTCGAACAGCGCGACGCCATCGAACAGGCGTTGCTCACGCACTCGGTGCTGTTCTTCCGCGGCCAAGCCATCACCCCGCAACAGCAAGCGCGGTTCGCGGCGAATTTCGGCGACCTGCACATTCACCCGATCTACCCCAACGTGCCGGAGCAACCTGAAGTACTGATCCTCGACACCGCCGTCACCGACGTGCGCGACAACGCCGTGTGGCACACCGACGTGACCTTCCTGCCCACCCCGGCGCTCGGCGCGGTACTCAGCGCCAAGCTGCTGCCGGCGTTTGGCGGCGACACGTTATGGGCCAGTGGGATTGCGGCGTATGAGGCCCTGTCGCAACCGTTGAAGGTCTTGCTCGACGGGCTGACCGCGACCCACGACTTCACCAAATCCTTCCCGCTGGAGCGCTTTGGCAACAGCACCGAAGACCTGGCGCGCTGGGAAGAAACCCGCAAGAAGAACCCACCGCTGTCCCACCCGGTGGTGCGTACGCATCCGGTGAGCGGGCGTAAATCGTTGTTTGTCAGCGAAGGGTTCACCACTCGCATCAATGAACTGGAACCGGCGGAAAGCGAGGCGATCCTCAAACTGCTGTTCGCCCACGCCACCCGCCCGGAGTTCACCATCCGTTGGCGCTGGCAGGAAAACGACGTGGCGTTCTGGGACAACCGCGTGACCCAGCATTACGCGGTGGACGACTACCGGCCGCAACGGCGGGTAATGCACCGGGCGACGATTTTGGGCGACGTCCCGTTCTAGAAACTGGCGACGTTCAGATGTGGCAGCTGGCTTGCCTGCGATAGCGGTGGGTCAGCCAGCACTTTCATCAACTGATCCACCGCCTTCGCGGGCAAGCCCGCTCCCACACGGATCGGGTTGTACCCACGTTCTTCACAACGCTGTAAACCCAATGTGGGAGCTGGCTTGCCTGCGATAGCGGTGGGTCAGCCAGCGCTTTCATCGACTGACACGCCGCCTTCGCGGGCAAGCCCGCTCCCACGCGGATCGGGTTGTACCCGCCTTCTTCACAACGCTGTAAACCCAATGTGGGAGCTGGCTTGCTTGCCCCCACATTGACCGCGTACTGCCGGCCGCTTATTCAGCGGTGGATGGTTTTTCCCACAGGTTGATCCCGCCTTCCTGGGCAAACCGGTCGATCTCTGCCAACTCCTCAGCACTGAAGCTCAAGTTTTTCAACGCGCCGACGTTCTCGATGATCTGCTCTGGCCGGCTCGCGCCGATCAGCGCGCTGGTCACCCGTGGATCACGCAGGGTCCACGCCAGCGCCAGTTGCGCCAGGCTCTGGCCACGACCCTTGGCGATCTCATTCAACGCACGCACGTGGGCGATGTTGGCTTCGGACAAGTGCTTGGCCTGCAACGAACCACCGCCCGGACGATTCACCCGTGCATCCGCCGGTACGCCGTTGAGGTATTTGTCGGTCAGCAGGCCCTGGGCCAGCGGCGTGAATGCGATCACCCCGGCGCCGAGCTCTTCGGTGGTGTCCAGCAGGTCTTTTTCTACCCAGCGGTTGAGCAGGTTGTAGGCCGGTTGGTGAATCAACAGCGGCACTTTCCATTCTTTGAGCAAGGCAGCGATCTCGCGGGTTTTCACCCCGGAATACGAAGAGATGCCGATGTATAACGCCTTGCCTTGTTGCACGGCAGTGGCAAGGGCGCTGGCGGTTTCTTCCAGCGGGGTGTCGGCGTCAAAACGGTGGGAGTAGAAGATGTCCACGTAGTCGACGCCCAGGCGTTGCAGGCTCTGGTCCAGGCTCGCCAGGATGTATTTGCGCGAACCGCCGCCCTGGCCGTATGGGCCTGGCCACATGTCCCAACCGGCCTTGCTGGAGATGATCAGTTCGTCGCGGTAATGCTTGAAGTCTTCGCGCAGCAAACGGCCGAAGTTGATCTCGGCGCTGCCATACGGCGGGCCGTAGTTGTTGGCCAGGTCGAAGTGGTTGATCCCCAGGTCGAACGCGGTGCGCAACAGGGCGCGCTGAGTGTCGATCGGGGTGCTGTCGCCAAAGTTGTGCCACAGCCCCAGGGACAGTGCAGGCAGCACCAATCCACTGCGGCCTACGCGGCGATACGGGATAGATTCATAGCGGTTTTCGGCAGCAATGTACGTCATCGAATCCTCTCTGGGCTTAGGGCAAATAAGGCCTGGGAATAACCTTATTCCCAGGCCTTTTAACCAGCTGAATCGCTTAAGTCTGCCCTTTCGTTTTACAGCAATTTCCTACCAGAGTGGAACGACATAGCTGACATAAAAGCGGTTTTCATCCTGCACGGTGGCACCGGAAATATCCGGGCTGGCGTGGGCATTTTTCCAGGTCACACCGAGGCCCTTGAGGGTGCCTGTAGGCACTTGATACGCCACGGCAACGTCACGCTCCCATTCGCTGGTGGTGCCCTGTGCCGTGCGGATGTCATCGCCGTGGGCATAGGCGGCAGAAAAGGTCACGCCGGTGAGGCCGAGCTTGCCCAGATCGTATTTGTACTGGGCCAGCCAGGTGCGCTCACCGGCATGCTGGAATTTGTTCAACTGCAGATTGGTCAGCGCCGGCGTGTCCGCACCTGAGCCGGGACCTTGGCGGGCATCACCGCTGTTGAGGCCGGAGTCGAGGTAAGGGAAGTCGCTTTCACCGCTGTTTTTCTGGATGCCCAGGCCGACGGTATGACCGTCCAGGCTGTAGCTTTCAAGCAGGCTGGCGGTGGTCTGGTTGATACGGCCTTTGTTCACGCCATCGCCGTAGACACCACTGGCTGCATAGTCCTTGTCGCCATCGGCATTGCCGCCCACACCGAGGCTGCGGAACACACGCACATCGGTATCGAGCGCACCCACCGACAACGCATCATGGCGCTTGGCGCCCACGAAAAACTGCTGGTAGTAATCCTCGAGGTTCGAATACCACAGGCTGACCGTCGTATTCCGGATGCCGGTGTAATCGGCGCCGCCGAACAGGAAGCGCTCGCTTTCCTTGGTGCCGCCGGCGGTGATCATGCCCTGGTCGCCGGTTTCGTTGCGGATCTTGGTCTTGAAAATATCGCCGCCGGTGAAGGTGAAATCGCTGAGATCCTTGGACACCCACTGCACCCCGGTATTGGTCTGCTGGTACAGGCGGCCATCGGTGTTGGCCAGCACCGGGTTGTTGCCGTACAGCGTGCCGATGCGCAGCTCATCCTTGGCTAGGCGCATCTTGAACGTCGGGCTGAGTACGCCGAACTGGTCGGCGGACTTGCCGTTGTCCAACGGGAACATGCTGCCGGGGTAGCGGCTCTGGTGGTCCTTGTCGTTGAGGTCACCGCCGGAGTCCAGCTTCAACCCGTAGAACGCCTGCAGATCGAGGCCAAAACCCACCGGCCCGTCGGTGTAGCCCGACTTGAAGTTGAACTCGAACCCCTGCCCCCAATCGCGGATGCTGTGGGCCTTGGCGTTGCTGTTCACCACATCGCGCCCCTGCTGGTTGAGATAGCGATTGAGCAGGGTCACGTCGGCGTGGCTGTCATCGATAAAATCGGCATGGGCGGACAGCATAAAGCTCGCCATGGCGGCTCCCACCATGGGGCTCAATAACCTCTTCATTGTTACCGGTCTCCGTCACTGTTCTGAAATGAAAGCGTCAAACGCTTCACACAATTACGCAGTGGACAGATGACAGTTGCGCGTCAAAACCGGCGCGCGGCGGATGAAATTAAATTCATGAAAGCCCTGTAGATCAGGGCTTTGCGAGGTTTTTTTGTGGGAGCGGGCTTGTGTGGGAGCGGGCTTGCTCGCGAAGGCGTCGTGTCAGTCGATACCTGTGTGACTGATACACCGCTTTCGCGAGCAAGCCCGCTCCCACACAAAGCAGACTTCAACAAGCCAGCTATCAACGCACCAAGTGCAGGAACTGCAAATGCCGCTCGTACTGGTCAAGGATGTCGTTGATGATCTGCTCCTTGGTGTAGCCGACCAGATCGTAGTCCTGGCTGCCCTCGGCCAAATGCACTTCCGCCCGGTAGTAGCGGCGGTTGTTGAGCTCTTTGGAACCCATGCCGCCACGGGCAAACGACGGCGTGAAGTAGCCGCGCATCTGCACCTGGTAGATGAACGGATGCTCCTCGCCATGCCCGATTTCCAGGCTGACACTGTCGTTGGACGGGTCGGGCTGAGTCGTCACATTCAGGCCCTTCTCGACAAACACCGCCGTCACTTCTTCAATCGCCGGTCGCACCGTCGATTCAAGGAAGCGGTACACCTCATCCCGCGACGGGAAGTGCACGGCCTGGCTTAAACGCTGACGCCAACCGCCACGGCCTCTGCGCGACGCCGACACCGGCGCCAGGGAATGCAACTGCGCAATCTGCTTTTGCGATTCGAGGTAGAACGCCTTGTGCAGGCCCCACATCATCAGCAGCAGGATCAACGAGAACGGCAGCGAGGTCAGCACCACGGCTGACTTCAGCGAGTCGATGCTGCCGGCAAACAGCAGCGCACTGGTGACCAACCCGGTCATCACACCCCAGAACACCCGCAGCCACTTCGGCCCGTCTTCATCGGCGTTGCCGCCCTTGGACGACAGGGTCGACAGCACCACCGTGCCGGAGTCGGCCGAGGTAACGAAGAACACAAAGCTGATAAACACCGTGACCGCGATCACCACCTTGCTCCACGGGTAAGTTTCCAGCAGCAGATAGAGGCTCATCGACGGGTTGTCGACGGCCGACTGACCGAGCGCCGCCATGCCGTGGTTGAGCACCTGGTCGATGGCGCTGTTGCCGAAGATCGACATCCACGCCAGGGTGAAACCCAGCGGGATCAGCAGCACGCCAAACACGAATTCGCGGATAGTGCGGCCACGGGAAATCCGCGCGATAAACAGCCCTACGAACGGCGACCACGCGATCCACCAGGCCCAGTAGAACACTGTCCAACCGCCCAGCCAGTCGCTCGGCTTGTCATAGGCGTACACGTCGAAACTCTTGGTCGGCAATGCGCCCAGGTAGTCGCCGAGGTTCTGGATCAGGGTGTTGAGCAAATGCTGGGTCGGCCCGGCAAACAACACGAACAGCAGCAGCGCACAGGCCAGCAGCATGTTGATGTCGGACATCACCCGCACACCCTTGTCGACCCCCGCCACCGCGACAATGATCGCGGCGCCCATCATCAAGGTGATCAGGCCGACCTGGATCCACTGGGTGTGGGCGATGCCAAACAAGTAGTCCAGGCCCGAGTTGAGGTGCAGCACCCCAAAGCCCATGTCCGCGCCCAGGCCAAACACCGTGGCGATGATGCCGAAGCCATCCACCGCATAACCGATGGGGCCGTTGATGCGCTTGCCGATCAGCGGGTACAGCGCCGAACGCAACGCCAGCGGCAGGTTATGCCGATAGGCGAAATATGCCAGGGCCATGCCGACAAAGGCGAACACGCCCCAGCCATGCAGGCCCCAGTGCAGAAACAGGATCTGCATGGCCTGGCGCGCGGCATCGGCGTTCATTGGCGCGCCTTGGGGTGGCTGCACCAAGTGGGTCAGCGGCTCGGACACGCAGAAGAAAAACAGCGTGATGCTGATCCCGGCAGCGAACAGCATGCCGGCCCAGGACAGATAACTGAACTCGGGCTCGTCGTGGTCGGCACCGAGTTTTATCTTGCCGTAGCCCGATAACGCGGTGACCACCACGAAGACCAGATACAGGGTCATCGCCAGCATGTAGTACCAGCCAACCGTATTGGCCGCCCAGTTTTGCGCGGCCAGCAACCAGGCACCGGCCTGTTGCGGGATGGCGATGACAATCAGGCCGAACAGCAGAATGAACGTGGCGGCAAAGTAGAAGACCGGCGCATTCATACGCACCAGGCCGCTGGATGGGGTGGACGATGCACTCATGAGCGATGCACCCCGAGGGTGGGGGATGTGGCTGTATAAAACGGACTCAGCAAAGGTAAGCCTCCTGTTGTGAGCGGGCAGCGAACCACCGGATTTAACTTGAACGAGTGTTCAAGTTAAACATGGATAGGCGCTCCGGGACTAATCGCAGGGCTGAGTGGTAGGTGATTCCTACACTAGCTCAGGGAAGGCTATGACGAGCGGGGATGGCAAATCGTTCAGCAATTTGGGTGTGAAATGTGCACAAAACTGTGGGAGCTGGCTTGCCTGCGATAGCGGTGTACCAGCCAATACATTTGGCACAGACAGATCGCTATCGCAGGCAAGCCAGCTCCCACATGGGGTCCGTGTCCGACTTATTTCTGCGCACCGTCATCATGCTGCAGGTTCGCCTGGGTAATGTTCGCCCCCGCCGGCACGCTGCGCGTCAGCCACACATTACCGCCGATGGTCGAGCCCTGGCCGATGGTGATGCGCCCCAGGATCGTCGCGCCGGCGTAGATCACCACGTCATCCTCGACAATCGGGTGGCGTGGGTGGCCTTTCTGCAACTGCCCGTCTTCATCCGCCGGGAAGCGTTTGGCCCCCAGGGTCACAGCCTGGTAGATGCGCACGCGCTCGCCGATGATCGCGGTCTCGCCGATCACCACGCCGGTCCCGTGGTCGATGAAGAAACTCGGGCCGATCTGCGCGCCGGGATGGATGTCGATGCCGGTGGCCGAGTGCGCGATTTCTGCGCTGATCCGCGCCAGCAACGGCAGCCCGGCGCGGTACAGATGGTGGGCCAGGCGATGGTGAATCACCGCCAGGATGCCGGGGTAGCACAGCAGCACTTCATCTACGCTGCGCGCCGCCGGGTCGCCGTGGTAGGCGGCGAGGACATCGGTGTCCAATAGGCTGCGCAGGGAGGGCAGGGCCAGGGCGAAATCCTGGATCAGGCGGATCGCCCGCGCATCGACCTCGCGGTCATCCTGGCCGCCTTGGCGGGCGGCGTAGCGCAGTTCCAGGCGCGCCTGGCCGAGCAAGGCGTTGAGTGCGACGTCGAGGGTATGGCCGACGTAGAAATCTTCACTTTCCTCGCGCAAATCCACCGGGCCCAGGCGCATCGGGAACAGCGCCCCGCACAACGCGTCAAGAATTTGCGCCACCGCCTCGCGCGACGGCAACTCGCGCCCGCCATGCTCGCCACTCAAACGGCCATTGCGCGTTCGCCACTGGTCCCGGGCGCCGCGCAGTTGGCTGACGATGGTCTGTAATTGCCAATGACTGGAACGCTCACTCACGGTCTTCACTCCTGACGAAATGCCCATCACTTTACGGTATGCACCCTGGCCGTCATTAAGAACCAATGGTGTGATGCTAAGAACTGTCCGATATAAGCGATTGGCGGTTGCCCGATGAAAAGTGCCTGCCTATAGTCGCTTCATCCTTTATCAACCGTGCGCAGCCATGATCAAACAACAGCTCGACCGCTTTAGCCGCCTGGAACTGCTGGGCGGCGCCACCGCCCTGGAAAAACTCGAACGGCTGTCGGCCTGGTTGGGCCGCGACATCTACGTCAAGCGCGACGACACCACACCCCTGGCCATGGGCGGCAACAAGCTGCGCAAGCTCGAATACCTCGCCGCCGACGCCATCGCCCAGGGCGCCGACACCCTGGTCACCGCCGGTGCGATCCAGTCCAACCACGTGCGCCAGACCGCCGCGCTGGCCGCCAAGCTCGGCCTGGGCTGCGTCGCGCTGCTGGAAAACCCCACCGACACCAAAGACCCGAACTACCTGGGCAACGGCAACCGTCTGTTGCTGGACCTGTTCGACGCCAAAGTCGAACTGGTCGAGAACCTCGACAACGCCGACGACCAACTCAACGCCCTCGCCGACCGTCTGCGCAGCAACGGCAAGAAGCCCTACCTGGTGCCCATCGGCGGCTCCAACGCCCTCGGCGCCCTGGGTTACGTGCGCGCCGGCCTGGAACTGGCCGCGCAGATCGAAGACAGCGGGATCAGATTTGCCGCCGTGGTGCTGGCCTCCGGCAGCGCTGGCACCCACAGCGGCCTGGCGTTGGCGCTGAGCGAAGCGTTGCCGGACTTGCCAGTGGTGGGCGTCACCGTTTCGCGCACCGACGAAGCCCAGCGCCCGAAAGTCGAAGGCCTGGCCGCACGCACCGCCGAGTTGCTCGGCGTGGCGATTCCCGAGGCGTTCAAAGTGATCCTGTGGGACGAATACTTCGGCCCGCGCTACGGCGAACCGAACGCCGGCACCCTTTCGGCGGTCAAGCTATTGGCAAGCCAGGAAGGCCTGCTGCTGGACCCGGTCTACACTGGCAAGGCCATGGCCGGATTGTTGGACGGGATCGGGCGCCAGCGGTTTGAGGATGGCCCGATCATTTTCCTGCACACCGGCGGGGCGCCGGCGTTGTTTGCTTATGGCGCCGCCTTTAGCTGAAGGAACAAGGATCAAAATGTGGGAGCGGGCTTGCTCGCGAAAGCGGTGTGTCATTCAGCCTATGCGTTGACTGATGCACCGCATTGGCGAGCAAGCCCGCTCCCACATTAGAATAGCCACTTATTCCACAATAGAATATCAAACAAGATTTATATTATTTTCAAGTCTTAAAAACCCGCTCTATCATCGCGCCGCAGGCGAAGACGCGCTACGCGCTTTAAGGCAGGATACGACCACTGCGTCACCTGCTTCGCTCAACACAAAAAACACAGGGGCATTTCATGACTATTTCTGTATTCCGTCGCACGTTGTTGGTTGGCACTTTGGGCCTGGCACTCGGCGCTGGCCTGATCGGCCAAGCCGTCGCGGGTGAACAGCTGGACAACATCAAGAAGGCTGGCGAGATCAAGATCGGCCTGGAAGGCACCTACCCACCGTTCAGCTTCGTCGATGAAAGCGGCAAGCTCAGCGGCTTCGAAGTGGAGCTGTCCGAAGCCCTGGCCAAAGAGCTGGGCGTCAAGGTCAAACTGCAAGCCACGCCATGGGACGGCATCCTCGCCGCCCTGGAATCCAAGCGCCTCGACGCGGTGGTCAACCAAGTGACCATCTCCGAAGAACGCAAGAAGAAGTATGACTTCTCCAAGCCGTACACCGTCTCCGGCATTCAAGCGCTGACCCTGGCGAAAAACGTCGACACCATCAAGACCGCCGATGACCTGGCCGGCAAGAAAGTCGGTGTGGGCCTGGGCACCAATTACGAGCAATGGCTCAAGGACAATCAGCCTAAAGCCATTATCAAGACCTATAACGATGACCCGACCAAGTTCCAGGACCTGCGCATCGGCCGTACCGACGCCATCCTGATCGACCGCCTGGCCGCCCTCGAATATGCGAAGAAAGCCACCGACACCGCCGCTGCCGGCGCTGCTTTCTCGCGCCAGGAAGCCGGGGTTGCCCTGCGTAAAGGCGAGCCCGAACTGCTCGACGCGGTAAACAAGGCCCTCGACAAGCTGCGCGCCGATGGCACCTTGAAGAAGCTGTCCGAGAAGTACTTCGCCGCTGACGTCACTCAATAATGGAAGCAGGTTTCCAACTCGCGCTGGACTCCGCGCCCTTTCTGCTCAAGGGCGCGTATTACACGGTGATTCTCAGCCTCGGCGGGATGTTCTTCGGTTTGCTGCTGGGCTTCGGCCTGGCCTTGATGCGCCTGTCGCGCTTCAAGCTATTGAGCTGGACCGCCCGAGTCTACGTGTCGTTCTTTCGCGGCACGCCCTTGCTGGTGCAGCTGTTTTTGATCTACTACGGCTTGCCGCAAGTGGGCATCGAGCTGGATCCGATCCCGGCGGCCATGATCGGCTTTTCGCTGAACATGGCCGCCTACGCCTGTGAAATCCTGCGCGCCGCCATCAGCTCCATCGAGCGCGGCCAGTGGGAAGCCGCGGCCAGTATCGGCATGACCCGCGCGCAGACCCTGCGCCGGGCCATCCTGCCGCAGGCCATGCGCACGGCCTTGCCGCCGCTGGGCAACAGCTTTATTTCACTGGTCAAGGACACCGCGCTGGCCGCCACCATCCAGGTGCCCGAACTGTTCCGCCAGGCACAACTGGTGTCGGCACGCACCTTTGAAATCTTCACCATGTACCTGTCCGCCGCCCTGATCTACTGGATCCTGGCGAGCATCCTGGCGCATTTGCAAAATCGTCTGGAAGACCGGGTCAACCGGCATGACCTGGAGTCTTGACCCATGATCGTGGTTGAAAAACTGACCAAACAATTCAAGGGCCAGGTGGTACTCAACGGCATCGACCTCGAGGTCAAGGAAGGCGAAGTCATCGCCATCATCGGCCCCAGCGGTTCCGGCAAGACCACCTTCCTGCGCTGCCTGAATTTCCTCGAACAACCCACCAGCGGTCGCATCAAGGTGGGTGACATCGAGATCGACAGCAGCAAATCCATCAACCAGCAACAAGGCCTGGTGCGGCGCTTGCGCCAGCACGTGGGTTTCGTGTTCCAGAACTTCAACCTGTTCCCCCACCGCACCGCGTTGGAAAACGTCATCGAAGGCCCTACCGTGGTCAAGAAGATGCCTCGCGACGCGGCGGTTGCCCTGGGGCGCAAGCTGCTGGAACGGGTCGGCCTGGCGGGCAAGGAAGACGCCTACCCGCGGCGCCTGTCCGGCGGCCAGCAGCAGCGCGTGGCAATTGCCCGGGCGCTGGCCATGGAACCGGAGGTGATTCTGTTCGACGAACCCACTTCCGCCCTCGACCCGGAACTGGTGGGCGAAGTGCTGGCGACCATCCGCAGCCTGGCCGAAGAGAACCGCACCATGGTCATCGTCACCCACGAGATGAGCTTTGCGCGGGACGTGGCCAACCGGGTGATCTTCTTCGACAAGGGCGTGATCGTCGAGCAAGGCGAAGCCAAGGCCCTGTTCGCCAACCCCAAGGAAGAACGCACCAAACAGTTCCTGAGCAAATTCCTCGCCCACTGACACCCCGACACTCCTCTTCTGTGGCGAGGGAGCTTGCTCCCGCTGGGCTGCGAAGCGGCCCCAGGATTTTTGGGAGCGCTGCGCACTCCAGCGCGGGGCAAGCCCGCTCACTACCCACTGCGAGGCCTACAAAAAGTCCTCGCACGTGTGCCTCTTAAAATCCCCCCGCCAGTCAGACCCTTCTGAATATCTCCCTGCCCGCCGTTTAGCCTTTTGCCGCCATTGACGCTCCTTGGCCAACCCTCTTATCTAGCTCCCTGAGGATTGGATCCTATCCCGGCTATTCACTGCACCGTGCTTTTCAGCCCCCTGCACACCTGTGTGCAAAGGGCCGGAACGATTGCTGCTGGCTGCATCAAGGAGATGACTTATGACGCACACCCTGCTCACCGCGCCAACACTGCCCCAGGCCCTGGGAAACGGCATCAATGCCCTGGCCGCCGCACATTTGCAGGTCGACATTGCGCCCTACCCCGGCATGGAAGAAGGCGACCTGATCGAGCTGTTCTGGAACAACTGCTTTGCCGCCTCACGGCGCGTGACCACGTGCAAGATCGGCACGCCAACCCACTTGCGGGTGCCGGAAAGTTTCGTGCTCGATGGCCCGGCCCAGGTGCATTACCAAGTCATGCAAGTCGGCCACGCACCGGCGCGCTCGGCGGTGACGCGGGTGCGGGTCAAGACCAACTACCCCGGCGGCCTGCCCTCGCCGCTGTACAGCGACGAAAACCTCAACCTCGCCCCCGTGGGCCTGCCCGACACCATTCGCCGCTACGGCATCAACCCCAGCCAGGTGCGGCGCGGTGTTCCCCTGACCATCGAGCCGTACCTGAACATGACCCGCGGCGACGCCATCACCCTGCGCTGGGGCGATGTACGCCTGGACCTGCCCAAGCTCCAGACCAGGGACGTCGGCCAGCCCCTGCACGTGTGGGTGCCTTCGGCCGTGATTGTCGAAGCCGGCGACGACAGCCGCCTGGACATCACCTACTGCATTCTCGATCGCGTGGGCAACAATTCGCGCTGGGCGCCAACACGCACTTTGCGCATCGCCGCCGGGGCGCCAGCCCGCCCGGCCGGCACGGCGTCGATCTATCAACCACGGCCCCTTGGCTCGCCCTGCGAACCGGGGTGACAGACCTTCTATGCTTATTCCAAAAAGCGCGTTTATTTAAATATTTAACACGCTTAGGGTATATGCACCGGACCACCGGACATCTTTGATTTTTCTGTTTCCATTTCATTGAATGCGAGGTCGGTATGGTCAGAATTACCCCGGTGCATAACGCCAGGGCATTGCGTGCAGCCAAGGAGCGGCGCTGATGTCTAACTTGGCTCTAACACCCCCCCAGAGTGATCTGGACGTCGCCCCCCTGCTGTTGCCGGCCGCCGTGCTGCGCAACGATGCAGAGGCACTCAACGCCGCCCACGAGTTGGCCCAGGCGGCACGCCTGCAAGCCGCCACGCGCGATCAGCAACGCAAGCTGCCGTGGGCACAGCTCGAACAGTTCACCCGCAGTGGCCTGGGCAGTATTTCCATTCCCCGCGAATACGGCGGCCCGCAGGTGTCATTCGTGACCCTGGCCGAGGTGTTCGCGATCATCAGCGCGGCCGATCCCGCCCTCGGCCAGATCCCGCAGAACCATTTCGGCATCCTGCACCTGTTGCAGGGCGCGGCCACCGAGCGCCAGAAAAAGCAGCTATTCCAGAGCGTCCTCGACGGTTGGCGCATCGGCAATGGCGGCCCGGAACGCGGCACCAAGAACACCCTGGAACTCAAGGCGCGCATCACCGCCAAGGGCGACGGCTACGTGATCAGCGGTCAGAAGTTCTATTCCACTGGCGCACTGTTCGCTCACTGGGTGGCGATTAAGGCACTCAACGATGACGGCAAACAGGTCATGGCCTTTGTACGCCGCGGCACCGAGGGGCTGCGCATCGTGGACGATTGGTCGGGCTTCGGCCAACGCACCACCGCCAGCGGCACGGTGCTGCTCGATCACGTGCCGGTGGACGCCGAGCTGGTGGTCGACAACTGGCGCATCGGCGACACCCCGAATATCCAGGGCGCCGTGTCGCAACTGATCCAGGCCGCCATCGACGCCGGCATCGCCCGCGGCGCCCTCGACGACACCATCGCCTTCGTGCGCGAACGTTCGCGCCCGTGGATCGATGCCAAGGTCGAACGCGCCAGCGACGACCTGTATGTGATCGCCGACATCGGCAGGCTGAAGATCGAACTGCATGCCGCCGAGGCCCTGCTGCGCAAGGCCGGCCAGGTACTCGACCAGGTCAGTGCCGCGCCGATCACCGCGCAATCCGCCGCCCGTGCCTCGATTGCCGTGGCCGAAGCGAAAGTGCTGACCACCGAAGTGTCGCTGCTGGTCAGCGAGAAACTCTTCGAACTGGCCGGCAGCCGCGCGACCCTTGCCGAATTCAACCTCGACCGTCACTGGCGCAACGCCCGCGTGCATACCCTGCACGACCCGGTGCGCTGGAAGTATCACGCGGTGGGCGCCTACCGATTGAACGGCACCTTGCCGGCTCGGCATTCCTGGATCTGACCGACCAGACCTCTGGAGCAACTATGACTTTCTCTGCAAACGTCGCGGTCATTACCAGCGACGAACAAGCACTCGTGGTCGCCAGCGACCTGGCTGAAGACTTCCGTCGCGACAGCGCCCAGCGCGACCGCGAACGCCGCCTGCCCCTGCCCGAACTGGACGTGTTCTCACGCTCCGGCCTGTGGGGCATCAGCGTGCCGAAAGAATACGGCGGCGCCGGCGTGTCCAACGTCACCCTGGCCAAGGTCATCGCGCTGATCGCCCAGGCGGACGCCTCCCTCGGCCAGATCCCGCAAAACCATTTCTACGCCCTGGAAGTGCTGCGCGTGAACGGCAGCCCGGCGCAGCAACAACGCCTGTATGCCGAAGTCTTGGCCGGCCAGCGCTTCGGTAATGCCCTGGCCGAACTGGGCACCAAGACCGCCCACGACCGCGTCACCGCGCTCACCCGCGACGGCGACGGTTTTCGCATCAGCGGCCGCAAGTTCTATTCCACCGGCGCGATCTACGCCCAGCGCATCCCCACTTCGGTGGTGGATGAACACGGCGTGCAGCAACTGGCCTTTGTCCCGCGTGACAGCGAGGGCCTGACGGTGATCGACGACTGGAGCGGCTTCGGCCAACGCACCACCGGCAGCGGTTCGGTGGTGTTCGACAACGTGTGGGTCGCCGCCGCCGACGTGATTCCGTTCCAGAGCGCGTTCGAACGCCCGACCACGGTCGGCCCGCTGGCGCAGATCCTGCACGCCGCCATCGACACCGGCATCGCCCGCGCCGCATTCGAGGATGCGCTGCATTTCGTGCGCACCAAGACCCGCCCGTGGATCGATGCCGGCAACGAAAAAGCCAGCGAAGACCCCTTGACCCTGAAAAGCTTCGGCCACCTGAGCATCCGCCTGCACGCCAGCGAAGCCCTGCTGGAACGCGCAGGCGAATACCTCGACCGCGCCCAGGCCGAGAGCAACGCCCAGACCGTGGCGGCCGCCTCGATTGCCGTCGCCGAAGTGCGCGCCTTGAGCACCGAGATTTCCCTGGCCGCCGGCAGCACCCTGTTCGAACTGGCCGGCAGCCAGGCGACCCTGGCCGAGCACGGCCTCGACCGCCACTGGCGCAACGCCCGGGTGCACACGCTGCACGACCCGGTGCGCTGGAAGTACCACGCGGTGGGCAACTACTACCTCAACGATGCAAACCCGCCACTGCGGGGGACCATCTAAATGACCAAGAAAAAAATCCTCCTCAATGCCTTCAACATGAACTGCATCGGGCATATCAACCACGGCATGTGGACCCACCCACGGGACACCTCGACCCAGTACAAGACCCTCGAGTACTGGACCGAGTTGGCGCAAATCCTCGAACGCGGGTTGTTCGACGGTTTGTTCATCGCCGATATCGTCGGCGTGTACGACGTGTATCAACACTCCATCGACGTGCCGCTCAAAGAGTCGATCCAACTGCCGGTGAATGACCCCTTGCTGTTGGTCTCGGCAATGGCGGCCGTGACGAAACACCTGGGCTTCGGCCTCACCGCCAACCTCACCTACGAGCCGCCCTACCTGTTCGCCCGGCGCATGTCCACGCTGGACCACCTGAGCCGTGGCCGCGTGGGTTGGAACATCGTCACCGGCTACCTCGACAGCGCCGCCAAGGCCATGGGCCTCACCGAGCAGGTCGAGCATGACCGCCGCTACGACCAGGCCGACGAATACCTGGAAGTGCTCTACAAACTCTGGGAGGGCAGCTGGGAAGACGACGCCGTGCTCAACGATCCGCAGGCACGGGTGTATGCCCAGCCGGGCAAGGTGCACAAGGTCGAGCACCACGGCGAGTTCTATCAGGTGGACGGTTATCACCTGTGCGAGCCGTCGCCGCAACGCACGCCAGTGCTGTTCCAGGCCGGCAGTTCGGAACGTGGCTTGCTGTTCGCCGGGCGCCACGCCGAGTGTGTGTTCATCAGCGGCCAGAACAAGGCGTCGACCAAGGTCCAGGTGGACAAGGTCCGCGCCAGCGCCGTGGAAGCCGGGCGCAACCCGGACGACATCAAGGTGTTCATGGGCCTCAACGTGATCGTCGGCGCCACCGAGGAACTTGCCTGGCAGAAGCACGCCGAGTACCTCGGCTACGCCAGCGCAGAAGCCGGTGTGGCGCATTTTTCGGCGTCCACCGCGATTGATTTCTCCCAATACGCACTGGACGAACCGATCCAGTACGTGAAGAGCAACGCGATCCAGTCGGCCACCAAGAACCTGCAGAACAACGACTGGACCCGGCGCAAATTGCTCGAGCAGCACGCGTTGGGCGGACGCTATATCACCCTGGTCGGCTCGCCCGAACAGGTGGCGGATGAGCTGGAAGCGTGGATCAGCGAGACCGGGCTGGATGGCTTCAACCTGACGCGGATTGTCACGCCGGAAAGCTATGTGGACTTCATTGATCTGGTGGTGCCGGAGTTGCAGAAGCGGGGGTCGTACAAGACTGCTTATGAGACCGGCACGCTGCGCGAAAAAGTCTTCAACGCCAGCGCCAGACTTCCCCAACAGCACACCGGATCGACCTACCGACACTAACCCCTGTGGGAGCGGGCTTGCTCGCGAATGCGGTGTGTCAGTCGGCACATTCGCCAGCTGACACAGCGCATTCGCGAGCAAGCCCGCTCCCACATTTGGATCTCCATTGTTTGTACCAATACCTTATGACTGGACAATCACTATGAAAAAAACACTGCTCTCCCACCCAGTCAAAGCACTGGCCCTGGCCCTCGGTCTGTTCAGCTCGGCGGTCTTCGCCAGCGACGCACCGCTGAAAGTCGGCACCACCGCCGCCTTCGCCATCCCGCTGGAAGCCGCCGTCGCCGAAGCCGGCAAGCAAGGCCTGAAAGTCGAGCTGGTGGAGTTCACCGACTGGATCGCGCCCAACGTCAGCCTCGCCGCCGGTGACATCGACGTGAACTACTTCCAGCACATCCCGTTCCTGGAAAACGCCAAGGCCGCCGCCGGTTTTGACCTGGTGCCGTACGCGCCGGGGATCATCAACAACGTCGGCCTGTACTCGAAGCAATTCAAAAGCATCAACGACCTGCCCCAGGGCGCCAGCGTGGCCATCGCCAACGACCCGATCAACAGCGGCCGCGGCCTGCAATTGCTGGCCAAGGCGGGCTTGATCACCCTCAAGCCGGGCGTGGGCTACAAGGCCACCGAAGAAGACATCGTCAGCAACCCGAAAAAGCTCAAGATCCTGCAAGTCGAGGCGGTGCAACTGGTGCGCGCGTATGACGATGCCGACCTGGTGCAGGGCTACCCGGCGTACATCCGCCTGTCCAAGACCTTCGATGCCGAGTCGGCGCTGCTGTTCGACGGCCTCGACCACCCGGAATACGTGATCCAGTTCGTCACCCAGCCCAAGGGCACGAGCGACCCACGGGTGATCAAGTTCGTCGACATCTACCAGCACTCGCCGGTGGTGCGCGCCGCGTTGGATAAATCCCTGGGCAAGCTCTACCAGGTCGGTTGGGAAGCCAAGAAATGACCGCCGCCCACTCTCGACTGCGCGACCTGGGCACACCGCCCAGGGACGCCGAGCAGACCGAACTGCACCCGGCGCTGAACCGTGCCCATGTGCGCTTCATCAACCTGGGCAAGAGCTATGACGGCAAGGTGCATGCCTTGCAGGGTATCGACCTGGCGATCCAGCGCGGGGAAGTGTTCGGCATCATCGGCCGCAGCGGCGCGGGCAAGTCCTCGCTGATCCGCACCATCAACCGCCTGGAGCAACCCAGCAGCGGGCGGGTGCTGATCGATCAGGTGGACATCGGCGACTTCGACGAAGACCGCCTGGTGGCGCTGCGTCGGCGCATCGGCATGATCTTCCAGCACTTCAATTTGATGTCGGCCAAGACCGTGTGGCAGAACGTCGAGTTGCCGCTCAAAGTCGCCGGTGTGCCCAAGCCCCAACGCGAACAGAAGGTGCGCGAGCTGCTGGAGTTGGTGGGTTTGCAGGACAAACACAAGGCTTACCCGGCGCAGCTCTCCGGCGGGCAGAAACAGCGGGTGGGCATCGCCCGTTCGCTGGTGCACGACCCCGAGATCCTGCTGTGCGACGAAGCCACTTCGGCCCTCGACCCGGAGACCACCCAGTCGATCCTCGGCCTGCTGCGCGAGATCAATCAGCGCCTGGGCCTGACCATCGTATTGATCACCCACGAGATGGCGGTGATCCGCGAGATCTGCGACCGCGTGGTGGTGCTGGAACACGGGCATATCGTCGAGCAAGGCCCGGTGTGGCAGGTGTTCGGCGACCCGCAGCATGAGGTCAGCAAGACGCTGCTGGCGCCGCTGCAACACGGGCTGCCGCCAGAGCTGCAAGAGCGGCTGCAGGCCACGCCGGCGTCGGCCGCGGCGGCCGTGGTGCTGCGTTTGCAATTCACCGGCAGCGACACCGACGAGCCGGACCTGGCGGCACTGTTCGCTGCCCTCGGCGGGCGCGTGCGCTTGCTGCAAGGCGGCGTGGAGCGCATCCAGGGCCACGCGCTCGGGCAATTGTTGCTGGCGGTGAATGGCGCGCCCCACAGCGCCGACGAATTGCGCAACCGCGCCGCGAACTGGGCGCAACAGGTGGAGGTGCTGGGCTATGTGGTTTGATCGTTTGTTGCAGGGTGCCATCGACACCTTGCTGATGGTCGGTGTGTCGTCGTTGATCGCGCTGCTGGTGGGGATTCCGCTGGCGGTGTTCCTGGTCACCAGCGACAAGGGCGGCATCTACCAGGCGCCGGCGCTGAACCGTGTGTTGGGGGCGTTCGTCAATCTGTTCCGCTCGATTCCGTTCCTGATCCTGATGGTGGCGCTGATCCCATTCACCCGGCTGATCGTCGGCACCACTTACGGCGTGTGGGCGGCGGTCGTACCGCTGACCATCGCCGCCACGCCGTTTTTTGCGCGGATTGCCGAGGTGAGCCTGCGTGAGGTCGATCACGGCTTGATCGAAGCCGCACAGGCCATGGGCTGCCGCCGCTGGCACATCATCTGGCACGTGCTGTTGCCGGAAGCGCTGCCGGGGATTGTCGGCGGCTTCACCATTACCTTGGTGACGATGATCAATTCGTCGGCCATGGCCGGTGCAATTGGCGCGGGAGGTTTGGGTGACATTGCCTACCGCTACGGCTACCAGCGCTTTGACACGCAGATCATGCTCACGGTGATTGTGTTGCTGGTGGTGCTGGTGGCGTTCATTCAGCTGGGTGGCGATCGGTTGGCGCGGGTGCTCAACAAGCGGTGAGGTATAGTCGGGGCATTCCAGTGCCCGGTATTACCCGCCATGACGCTCAAGCCCGACGACCTCGACCAGATCACCTCCACCACCCTCGGCCACTACAACAAGGTGGCCGAGGACTTCCGCGAAGGCACCCGCGACCACGATGTGAGCCAGAACATCGATGCGCTGCTGCGGCATATCCAGGGTACGCCGCCGTTTACCGTGCTGGATTTCGGCTGCGGGCCGGGGCGCGACTTGCAGACTTTTACGCGCATGGGGCATATCGCCGTGGGCCTGGATGGCTCCGAGCGGTTCGCGCAGATGGCGCGCCAGGACAGTGGCTGTGAGGTGTTGCAGCAGGACTTTCTCAAGCTGGCGCTGCCGGCCGGACGCTTTGACGGGATTTTCGCCAATGCGGTGCTGTTCCATATTCCCAAGCAGGAACTGCCGCGTGTGCTCAAGCAGCTGCATGGGGCGTTGAAGCCTGGGGGCGTGTTGTTCAGCTCCAACCCGCGCGGGGATAACCAGGAAGGTTGGAATGGGCCACGGTATGGGTCTTATCACGATCTTGAGGCGTGGCAGGCATTGCTGGCTGAGGCCGGGTTTGTGGAATTGGAACATTACTACCGGCCGGCGGGGCTGCCCCGAGAGCAGCAACCCTGGTTGGCCAGTGTGTGGCGCAGGCTTTAGGGGTGTCTGGTCTGGCGCCTTCGCGGGCAAGCCCGCTCCCACATTGGAACTCGGTCAAATGTGGGAGCGGGCTTGCCCGCGAAGCTCTCAAAGACACCGCTAATCGACCTGATACACCACCGGTTTATCACCCACCACTAACGCCGTAACACTGCTCGCGGCATAACCCTCTCTCGGGACCGCCGCAAAATTCGCCACCAACCGCGTGCCATCCGCAAAGGTGGTTTCCTGCACCTGCCGATCGTCCGTCAGCCAGCGGAACCCGGTCATCGCCTGGGTCGCCAAGCGCTGGTGCAGCGGCCGGAAAAACCGGTCCTGGCGCTGGATCAGCGGCAGCCGCTGCTCAACCGTCGACGCACTCAGGTGATACAGCGGCGGCACGTTGTAGAGCAGTTGCGTCAGCTCGTTCGCCGCCTGCACATTGCTCAGTTTCAGGCTGTCGAACAGCCAGTGGTGCGTGGTGATCACCGAGCCATGGAACACCGCCTGATACAGCGGCAAGCGCATGCCCGGCTCGAAATGCACAGTGCGAAACGGTTCCTTGAGCGGCACCGGCTTGAAGAACACCGTCGGTTGCTCCGGCGGGAACCAGTTGCCGACGTAATAGGGCGACTGCTTGTCCTGGGTCATCGCTTGATCACCCCAGCCAATCACCGGCGTTTGCATGCCATGGGCAAACAGGATGCCCTGGGCCGTGATCGCATTGCCGTCTTCGGAACCTGTGGGCAACTTGAGCGTGGTGTTCAGCCAGTGTGAAGCGTCGATGTTGCCAGCGGCATTTTGCGCCTGGGTCATGGGCGCGCCGTTACGATAGCTGTCGAAAACCATGCCGGTGGCGTAGGCATCAAGGAACCAGGCGTTGAAACCGGCCTTGGCCTGCACGGCTTGCGCCCGTGCTTCGAGCAGGGGGCGCACGCAGCGCGGGTCGGTGTAGTGGCCGGATTGCTGGAAGCCGGCCTTGAGCTTGCCGTTCTTCAACACGATCGCGCAGTCGCGGTAGGCCTGGCGGCCCAGGTGGGCGGTGGTCCAGTCCGGGTTTTCGCTGGCGGACAACGCGGTTTCATAGGAGTCGTACGGCGCCATCAGAAACCCGGCGTCGACCCCGGCGCGGATCGCTTCCGGGTGCCAGAGGCCGCCTTCCCAACCGTCGCCCAGGGTCAGCAACAAGCGCGTAAGACCCGCATCGCGCAGTGCTTGAACCGTCTGGCTGCCCCAGCGTTCAGGACGCTCGCTCAACGCCCCGGCAAACGCCACCGCCAGCTCATTGCGCAGCTGGCCATAACGCGAGGCGAGGCGGGTCATATCCGGTTCATCCACCTGCCAACTCTGGCGGGCTTTGGTGTTGATGGCAGCGTTGAGGCCGCGCAACAGCACGGTCTGTTCATAGCGGTTCAACACACGGGTTTGCGCGAGAATCTGCGCGGCTTCCTGGTCCAGCAACCCCTTGAGTTCGTGCCCGCGCAGCCGCTGGATCAGCAGCGGCCAGTCGCGCACATCCTCCGGCGCCAGCAGGTCATTGCCCCACAGGTAGACGTGACTGGCGCCCAGCAGCTTCTCGGCCTCGGGGGTTTGCCGCAGCTTGTCCGCCAGCGGCTCGTAACGGCCCTGCTCCACCCGCCATTGGCGATAACGCTTGGCGCCGGCCAGCGGATCGGCATCGCCCAGGTGCAACACCAAGGTCATCGGCGCGGTGGGGTCCAGCGCGGTGAATTCGTGGGCCACCGACAACGCCAGCGCGTCTTTCCAGCTCAGGCGGTTGTTGTAAGGATTGGTCAATAGCCAGTTCAAGGTGAAGGCACCGTGGTCCATGCCCCACAAGGGCAGGCTGAGGTCCTGGGTGGTGTTGAGGTCGCCCTGTTCCACCAGAAAGGCTCTCCAGACGGCATTGTCGGCGGGCACGTAATGCCCTTCGGCCAACGGCCAGATCAGGCCCTTGCCGAGGGCGCTGGCGGGTTGTTGAAGGATCGTTAATTCACCCGGTTCGCGTGCGGTGATGGCAAGCATCAGGTCGCGTTGCGCAAGGCTGGCCGTGACGCGAAAGGCTCCCCACTGCCAACTGGCTTGCAGGGCGCTCTGCGCGAGATCGCTGACCGCGCGTGTGGCAACGCCGCTAGAGGCCTGTACCGGCGCCTGGCCGTTGGGCGTGGCACGGATGGCGAGGGTCGCGGGGTCGAGTTCGATACGCCATAGCGGGTTTTCGAGGACGGTGCTGGCAAGGGCCAGCGGGGAGATGAGGAATGTACAGAGCAGCAAAAGGTGACGATGCCAGTTCATTTTCTTCGACCGTTTGAGGTGAAGGTCGAGAGGGTAGAACACTGCACAGCCTCAAACGACCGCAGTCAATATTTCAGGAGGTTTCCCACAAGCCAAAAGGCATGCGGAGACCCAAATGTGGGAGCGGGCTTGCCCGCGAAGGCGGTGGATCAGTCAGCACACTTCTAACTGACAGACCGCTTTCGCGGGCAAGCCCGCTCCCACATTTTTTGACCTTATTCGGCCTGTTGCTCCTGTTTCGGCTCGCGGATCTTGTACCAGGCCACATACAGCGCCGGCAGGAACAACAGGGTCAACAACGTGGCAATGATGATCCCGCCAATCATCGCGTACGCCATCGGCCCCCAGAACACTTCGCGGGCGATGGGGATCATGCCCAGGCTCGCCGCCGCCGCCGTCAGCAGGATCGGCCGACGCCGATGTTCGGTGGCCTCCACCACCGCATCCCACGGGGTAAAACCCGCCTGCTCATATTCATCGATCTGCGTCACCAGGATCACCGAGTTGCGGATGATGATGCCGATCAGCGCGAGGATGCCGAGGATCGCCACAAACCCCATCGGCGTGCCCGTGGGGATCAGCGCCAACACCACGCCGATCAGCCCCAGCGGCGCGACGCTCGCCACCAGGAACATCTTCTGCACGCTGTGCAACTGGATCATCAGGAACGTCGCCATCAGGAACAACATCAACGGCACCACGCTGGCAATCGGGCCTTGGGCCTTGCCGCTTTCTTCCACGGTGCCGCCGGTGGCCACCTTGTAACCCACCGGCAAACCGGCGCTGAATTTTTCGATGGTCGGCGCCAGCTGTTTGACCAAGTCGGTGGGCTGCATCTCATCGCGCACCGAGGCCTTGATGGTGATGGTCGGCTTGCGGTCGCGGCGCCACACCAGCGGTTGCTCCAGCTCATAGCGCACGGTGGCGAACGCCAAAAGCGGGATAGAGGTGCCGTTGGGCGTGACGATCTGCAGGTTCTGCAAGGTTTCCGGCGTACCGCGCTCGGCGTCTTCGGCACGGCCGACCACATTGATCAGGTAGATGTCGTCGTGCACCTGGGTCACGGACGCGCCACTGACCACGCTGTTCATCAGTTGCGCGACGTCTTCCGAAGAAAACCCCAACTGCCGCGCCTTGTCCTGGGCGATGTCCACCCGCAGCACTTTGCCTGGCTCGTTCCAGTCGTAAATGATCTCGCCCAGGTGCGTATTTTTGTCCAGTAAGGTCGCCAGCTCGATCGCGTGTTTGCGCACCTGGTCGGTGTCTTTGCCCGACACCCGATACTGAATCGGCCGCCCCACCGGCGGGCCCATTTCCAGCGGCTGCACAAAGCTGCCGATACCGACGAAGTCGTCGCGCAGGCGCTTTTGCAGACGCGCGATCAGGGCGCCGCGCTCTTCCAGGCCTTTGCTCACGATCACCAACTGCGCGTAGTAGGGGTTCTCCAGTTGCTGGTCCAGCGGCAGGTAGAAACGGATCGCGCCCTGGCCGATATAGGTGCTCCAGCGGGCAATGTCCGGGTCGTCCTTGATGATCGCCTCAAGACGGTCCACGGCGCGGCGGGTCTCATTGATCGAGGCGTTTTGCGGCAGGTTGAGGTCAACCAGGATCTCCGGGCGGTCCGACGATGGAAAGAACTGGTTCTGCACAAACTGCATGGAAAACACCGACGCCACGAACAACGCCACGGTGATGCCGATGGCCCACCAACGGTTGCGCATGGCCCACAGCATGCCGCCGTTGAACGCGCGGCCAATCCGCCCCGGCTCGGCATCGTGGGGTTTCACTTTGGCGCTGAGGATATGCACGCCAATCACCGGCGCAAACAGCACCGCCACCACCCAGGACACCAGCATCGCCACGGCAATCACCGCGAACAGGGTGAAGGTGTACTCGCCCGCCGAACTGGCATTGAGGCCAATCGGCACAAAACCGGCGACCGTCACCAAGGTGCCGGTGAGCATCGGAAACGCCGTCGACGTGTAGGCGTAAGTCGCCGCCTGTTCCTTGGTTTCGCCTTTTTCCAGGCGCGTGATCATCATCTCCACGGTGATCATCGCGTCGTCCACCAACAGGCCGAGGGCGATGATCAACGCGCCCAACGACACACGCTGCATGGTGATGCCGCTGTATTCCATGAACACGAACACCAGCGCCAGCACCAATGGAATCGAGCACGCCACCACCAGCCCGGCGCGCAGGCCGAGGCTGATAAAACTCACCACCAGCACGATGATCACGGCTTCGAACAACGCGCTGGTGAAGCCGCCGACAGCCTCCTCCACCACTTCGGCCTGGTCAGACACCTTGTGCACGCCGACGCCCACCGGCAGGTCGGCGGTCAGCTCATCCATGCGCCCGTGCAGGGCCGCGCCGAACGCCTGGATATTGCCGCCCTTCTGCATGGCGATGGCCAGGCCGATTGCCGGTTGGCCGTTGAACCGGAACAGCGGCCGCGCCGGGTCGACGTAGCCACGGCTGATCTCGGCGATGTCCGCCAGCCGGTAAAAACGATCGTTGAGCCGCAGATTGACGTCGGCCAGGTCCTTCTCGGAGGCGAACTGCCCCGAAGTGCGCACAGAAATCCGCTCCGGCCCGGCCTCGATCACTCCGGCCGGAGTCACGGCGTTCTGCGATTGCAGGCTCTGCACCACCTGGCGCTGATCGATGCCCAGCGCGGCGAGTTTGCGCGTGGAGAAGTTCAGGTAAATCACTTCGTCCTGCTGGCCGATCATCTCGACCTTGCCCAGCCCCGGCACCGAACGGATCTCGGCGCGCACCTGCTCGACGTAGTCGCGCAACTGGCGCATCGACAGGCCGTCGCCGGTAAACGCGTAGACCGAGCCGAACACATCACCGAACTCGTCGTTGAACGACGGCCCCTGCAAACCCTGGGGAAAGGTGCCGCGAATGTCGTCGATCTTCTTGCGCACCTGGTACCAGATTTCCGGGATGGCCTTGGCGCTGGTGGTGTCCTTCAAGAAGACGAACACCGTGGACTCGCCCGGCCGCGTGTAGCTTTTCACGTAGTCGAGGGAGTCGAGTTCCTCGAGTTTTTTCTCGATGCGGTCGGTGACCTGCTTGAGGGTTTCTTCCTGGGTCGCGCCCGGCCAGCGGGTCTGGATCACCATGGTTTTGATGGTGAAGGAAGGGTCTTCCTCGCGGCCCAGGTTCATGTAGGAGAACACGCCCATCAGCAGCGCGACGAACATCAGGTACCAGACGAAGGACTGATGCTTGAGCGCCCAGTCGGATAAGTTGAAGCTGCCTTTCATCGCGGGCTGTCCTCGTCGATTTTGACTTTCTGCCCGGGTTTCAGGCTGTTCACGCCGGCGGTGACGATACGTTCACCGGGCTGTACGCCACCGCTGAGCACGGCGCTGCTGGCGTCACGGCTGATGACGCTGACCTCACGCGGCTGTACGGTCTGGTTCTGGGTGTCGAGCAGCCAGATGCGGCTCTTGCCGTCGACCTGCTGCAAGGCGCTCAGGGGCAGTTCGATACGCGGCGCGATGGCGCTGCTCAAGGTCACGCTGATTGCTGTGCCGAGGCGGAACGCGGGCGGCGTCTCGGCCAGGCTCAGGCGCGCGCGACGGGTGCGGGTGGCGCTTTGGGCCTGGGGTTCGATCTCGCGCACGATGGCGGTGGTGTTGACGCTCGGGTCCAGTTGCCCGGCAACCAGGAACACCACGTCATGGGGCAGCCGTTCGGCGAGGCCTGCGGGCAGGTCGATCACCGCTTCCTTGATGTCCGGGCGCGCCAGGGTCACCACTTGCTGGCCGGCGCTGACCACCTGGCCGGCCTCGGCGCTCCACGCGGTGACGATGCCACCGTGGTCGGTGCGCAACTCGGCGTAGTTGAGCTGGTCCTTGGCCTGGTTGACGGCGGCCTGGGCTTGATCGAGGGAGGCCTGGGTGGTTTTCAGGTCGGTCTGGGCGATGTCCAGCTGGGCCTGGGCGCCGACGCCACGGTTGAACAGTTCCTGCTGGCGCCGCGCGTTGGCCTGGGCATTGATGTATTGCGCCTGCACGCGCGCCAGGTCGCCTTGGGCGGCGCGCAGTTGGTTTTGCTGGTCGGTGGGGTCGAGGACGGCGAGCAAGGCGCCCTTCTCCACCTCTGCGCCGACATCCACGGCACGCCGGGCGATAAGGCCGGGCACACGGAACCCCAGGTTGCTTTCATAGCGGGCCTGGATAGTGCCGGCGAAGCGGCCGAGGGTTTCCTGGTCTTCGGCTTTCACTTCCATGGACAGCACCGGGCGCACGGGCTCGGGCGCGGGTTCCTGCTTGGAGCACGCCGCCAGCAACAGGCTGGCGGCGAGTATGGCCGTCAGGTGCTTCATGGCTGGGCTCCTTGCTGGGCGATCTCGACGAGCATGCCGGGGTGCAGCAGTTGCCCACCGGCCACCACGACTTTTTCGCCGCCCTTGAGGCCGTCGCCGATGATGACTTTGCCGGTGAGATACCGCGCCACGCTGACCTTGTGCAACTGCGCCTTGCCGTCGCCGTCGACCAACCAAACAGCCGGTTCGTTGAGGTCTTTGGTCAGGGCTGACCAGGGCAACTCGATGCTGGGCCTGGCCGGGCCACTGGCGGTGGCGCTGACCACCGAGCCGAGTTGCATGCCCTTGGGCAGCGCCTCCAGGGCAATCTTCACCTGAACGGTGCCGGTGTTGGCGGCCACGGCCGGGGTGACTTCGCGGACTTTGCCTTGGGCCTTGATGCTGGGGTTTTCCAACAGGCTGACAGTGATCGGCGCATCCGGCGGCGGCTCCATCAGCAGCGATTCATACACGTTGAACACCGCATCGCGTTCGCCGTCGCGGGCCAGGCTGAAGATCGGCACGGTGGCCTGCACCACTTGGCCGACTTCGGCCTGACGCGCAGTGATCACGCCCGGTGCCTCAGCGATCAACGCGGTGTAGCCCAGTTGTTCGCGGGCGTTGGCCAATTGGGCTTGCGCGGCGGCCAGGGCGCTTTGGCTGCTGCGCAGCGCGGCCTGGGCGGCGTCGTATTCGCTGCGGCTGGTGTAGCCCTTGGGCAGCAGCTTTTCCTGGCGCACAAAGGCGGCGGCCGTCTGCTTGACCCGCGCCTGCTCGGCCACGACCTGGGCCTGGGCGGAATCAACGTTGGTCTGCAAATCCTTGGGATCGAGCTTGGCCAGCACCTGCTTGGCGCTGACGCGGTCACCCACGTCGACCATGCGCTGGATGATCTTGCCGCCGACGCGAAAGGACAAGTCGGTTTGCACACGGGCCTGGATGTCGCCGGTGAGGGTGACCGCTGCGGCGAAATCCGCCGGTTGCACGGTTTGGACAAAGACCCGTGAATGCTGTTTGGGCTCGGCCTTTTCCTCACCGCAACCGCTTAACAGCGTCAGTAGGCCAAGTCCGAAAATACAGGTGCAAATACGACCGCCCATGCAGGCTCCTTTGCGTGATGCGATAAACCAGATGTGTATGCGACTGTGAGCTTAGTTGAGGGTTCCTAAACTGCATGCAGGCTCCCATACTCCAGCGGTTCCCCCCATTGATTGAAGACCCATGCTCAAGACCCTCGCGGTGGCCAATTACCGCTCGATCAATAAATTGGTGGTGCCCCTGGACCGCTTGAATCTGATCACCGGCCCCAATGGCTCCGGCAAGTCCAACTTGTACCGCGCCCTGCGCCTGCTGGCCGAAACCGCCCAGGGCGGGGTAATCAATGCACTGGCCCGTGAGGGCGGGCTGGATTCGACCTTCTGGGCCGGGCCGGAGACTATCACCCGACGCATGCGCAACGGCGAGGCGCCAATAGAGCCCACCGTGCGCCATAAGGTCAAACGCCTGCGCCTGGGATTTGCCGCCGAAGATTTCAGCTACGCGATCTCCCTGGGCCTGCCGGAACTGACCCAGTCCTATTTTTCCATGGACCCTGAAGTAAAAAAGGAATGCATCTGGGCCGGCCACGTCTACCGCCCGGCCAGCCTGCTGGTGCAACGTTCCGGGCCAATGGTGCGTGCCCGCGACGGCCGCGCCTGGGATGTAGTGGCCCAACACACGCCGAATTACCACAGCCTGTTCGATCAGGTCGGCAGCCTGCGCGGCTCGCCGGAAGTGCTGTTGCTGCGCGAAAGCATTCGCGGTTGGCGCTTTTATGATCACTTTCGCAGCGACGTGGACGCGCCGGTGCGCCAACCGCAACTAGGGACGCGCACGCCGGTGCTGCACCATGACGGGCGCGACTTGGCGGCGGCGTTGCAGACCATCCGCGAAATCGGCGACCCCGAGGCGTTGCAGAACGCGGTCAGCGATGCGTTTCCCGGCGCACGCCTGAACATCCAGCCGTTACAGGGCGGGCGTTTTGCAATTGAGTTTTATCAAGAGGGCTTATTGCGGCCGTTGTCGGCGGCGGAGTTGTCCGACGGCACCTTGCGTTATCTGCTGCTGATTGCTGCACTGCTGACGCCACGGCCACCGACCATGATGGTGCTGAACGAGCCGGAAACCAGCTTGCACCCGGATCTGTTGCCGGCGTTGGCGCGCTTGATTATCCAGGCGTCGCGCCAGTGCCAGGTGTGGGTGGTGTCCCATGCCAGCCGGTTGATTGCGGCGTTGCAGCAGGATGAGGGGTGCAACTCGATTGTGCTGGAGAAGGTGTTGGGGGAGACCCAGATTGTGGGGCAGGGGATTCTGGATGCGCCGGCTTGGCATTGGCCGGAGTAAGTTGTGACTGGGAGGGCCTCTTCGCGAGCAAGCCCGCTCCCACATTTGACCGAGTTCTTCCTTTGGAATGCGGGAAAATGTGGGAGCGGGCTTGCTCGCGAAAGCGGTAGTTCAGTCACCACAAAAGCAAAGGATCAACCCTGCCACTTGCCCCCTTCAACAATCACGCTCTCAGGCTTGGTGTCATCGCTCAGCTCTTTACGCACATATTGGTCATACAGCTTGAGCAGGAACTTCTCCTCACCCAACTTCGCCAACTCGGCATTCACCCAGTCACGCAGCTCAACGTTGCCCTTCTTCACCGCCGGCGCAATCGGCGCTTCATCGCCGAGCTTCTCTTCCAGCACGCGGTAACCCGGGTTCTGCTTGGCCCAGCTGAACAGCACCAGGTTGTCTTGCGCATAAGCGTCACCACGACCCGCCGACAACGCTTGCAGCGACTCGGAGTTTTTCTCGAACTTGAGCAGCTTCCAGTCCGGGTGGTTCTTGGTCAGCCAGATGTCGGCGGTGGTGCCGGTGGTCACGATGGTGGTGCGGGTCGCCAGGTCATCCAGGCTTTTCACCGCGCTGTCGTTGGGCACCAGGGCCTGTACCGCGACTTTCAGGTTGGGGTTGGTGAAGTCCACCGCTTCCTTGCGCTCCGGCGTCACGGTCATGTTGGCGAGGATCAGGTCGACCTTGTCGCTTTGCAGGAACGGAATGCGGCTGGCCGGCTCGACCGCGACGAATTCCACCTTGTTTTCATCGCCCAGCAGATCCTTGGCGAATTGGCGGCCGATGTCGGTATCGAAGCCAACGTAGCGCCCGGCTTCGTTGACGAAGCCGAACGGCGGCTTGTCGGTGAACACGCCGACGATCAGCTTGTCGCGCGCCTTGATCTTGTCGATGTAGCTCGCGGCAGCGGCGACGGGTTTGGCCGGCTCTTCGGCCTTTTTATCGCAGCCGGCCAGTACGGCGACGGCCAACAGTGGCAGCAGTAGTTTTTTCATAGCAGCTCCAGTTCCTTGGTTTTCTTGGGCAGTGTTGAGACAAAGGAGAACTTCTCCAGGAACTGCTGCGCGCGTGCGGTTTGCGGGTTCGTAAAGAATTCTTCGGGGGTGTTGTGTTCGAGGATGCGCCCGGCCTCCATAAACACCACGCGGTCGGCGACGGCGCGGGCGAAGGCCATTTCGTGGGTGACGATCAGCAGGGTCATGCCATCGCGGGCCAGGCCCTGGATCACTTCCAGCACTTCCTTGACCATTTCCGGGTCGAGGGCAGCGGTGACTTCGTCAAACAGCATGACTTGCGGGTTCATGCACAACGAACGGACGATGGCGATGCGTTGCTGCTGGCCTCCGGAGAGCTGGCGCGGGAAGGCGTCGCGCTTGTCGGCCAGGCCGACGCGTTCGAGGAGTTTTTCGGCTTGCTCGCGGGCTTCGCGGGGGTCACGTTTTTGCACTTTCAGCGGGCCGAGCAGGATGTTGTCGAGCACGCTCATGTGCGGGAACAGGTGGTAACTCTGGAACACCATGCCGATGTCCTGGCGCACCTGGCGCCAGTCGGTGCTTGTGTCCAACAGCTCGTTGCCGGCAAAACGCAGGCTACCGCTGTGGGCCACTTCCAGCCCGTTCAGGCAGCGCAGCAAGGTGCTTTTGCCGCAGCCGCTGGGGCCGAGGATCACCACGACTTCGCCGCTGCGCACACGCAAGTCGATGCCCTTGAGCACCTGCGTTTCGCCGAAGAATTTGTTGAAACCCTGAAACTCGATCAATGCGCTCATGCTTGGGCCCAGCGCCGTTCCAGCACCTTGGAGGCGGCCGACAACGGGTAGCAGATAAAGAAGAAAAACAGAAACAGCACGCCGTAAATCAACACGGATTCGTAGGTGCGTTCGATGATTTGCTGACCGACCTTGATCACGTCCACCACGCCGATCAGCACCGCCAGGGAACTGGTCTTGATGATGCGCGTGTAGACGTTGATGGTCGGCGGCGTCATGCGCTTGAGCGCCTGGGGCAGCAGCACATAGCCGTACAGCTGCGGGCCGGACAGGCCAATCGACAAGCCCGCCTCTCGCTGGCCACGGGGCAGCGAATGCAACGCGCCGCGCACCACCTCGCCGACTTCACTGGCCCCCCACAGCGACAGCACCAGCACCGCACACCAGAAGCTCGGAATGCTCAGGCCGAAGAAAATCGGCAGGCCGAAAAACAGCAGGTACAGCCACACCAGCACCGGGATCGCGCGAAACAGCTCCAGGTACACCCGCAACACCGCGTTGAGCAGGCGCTTGTTCAAGCTGCGCAACACGCCATACACCACGCCGCCGACGGTGCTGAAGGCGATGCTCAAGAAGGAAATCGACAGGGTTTGCGCAGCGCCCTTGCCCAGTTGCGGCAACGACACCCACAGCAACTCAAGACCCGAACTGGCCATGCTGGAGCCTCCTTTCCAGGCGGCTGAGCAGCAGCGACAGCGGCAAGAACAGCAACACGCAGATCAGCGTCAGCACGGCGAGCATCTCGTAGGTCTTGTAGTAGAGCGCGATGTAGCTCTTGGTGGTGTAGAGAATCTCTGGCACCGCCACGGCGGACACCACAGTGGTCTCCTTGAGCAGGAAGATGAAATTGGCGAACAGCGCCGGCAGGCTGAGAATGCCGGCCTGGGGCAGGATCACGTGGCGCAGCAGTTGCCAGTCGGACAGGCCGATGGACTTGCCCGACTCGATCTGCGCCAGCGGCACCGCTTCCACCCCGGCGCGCAGTACTTCGGTGAGGTAGGCGCCGCCGAGGAACGTCATGGTGATGATCGCCGCCCAGAACCCGGAGATATTCAAGCCCAGGGCCGGCAGCGCGAAGTAGACGAAAAACAGTTGGATCAGCAGCGGCGTGTTGCGCGCCAGCTCCACGTACAGCGCCACCAGGCGCGACAGGTAGGGCGTGCGGAACACCAGCAGCGCAGCGTTGATCAGTGCCACCAGCAGCGAGGTGGCAATGGCGATCAGGCCGACTTGCAGCGTCACCCCGACGGCGTTGAGAAACGCCGGCAGGGTGCTGAGGATAAACGCGAAATCGAAGGTCATCGGAAGTCCAAAACGCCACAGGGGTAATGCGGCGTGCGCGGTTCGAGCCGGCGTGGGTAACGCCGGGTAGCGCAGACTTTAAAGGCATAAAAAAGAAATTTTAAATACCCAAATAGCATATTCATATCACGCAAAAAGCTAACCCTTGCAAACCTACACAAATCCCCTGTGGGAGCTGGCTTGCCTGCTCCCACAGGTTTGATTGCATTCCAGATTTCAGGCAATAAAAAACGCCGACGCTGTAGGAGCCGTCGGCGTTGAAACCTTGAAGGGGTTTTGGGCTACATCAGAACGCAGGCACTACCGCGCCGTTGTACTTTTTCTCGATGAAAGCTTTGACTTCCGGGCTGGTCAGGGCCTTGGAGAGCTTCTGGATCGCGTCGCTGTCCTTGTTGTCCGGGCGAGCCACCAGGAAGTTCACGTACGGCGACTTGGCGTCTTCGATGATCAGCGCATCCTTGGCCGGGTTCAGACCCGCTTCCAGGGCGTAGTTGGTGTTGATCAGGTCCAGGTCAACCTGGTCCAGCACGCGTGGCAGCAACGCCGATTCCAGCTCCTTGAATTTCAGGTGCTTGGGGTTGTCCTTGATGTCTTTTGGCGTGGACAAGGCATTGGTCGGGTCTTTCAGGGTGATCACGCCGGCTTTCTGCAGCAGCAACAGGGCGCGGCCGCTGTTGGAGCCTTCGTTCGGGATGGCCACGGTGGCGCCATCTTTGAGCTCGGAAATGTTTTTGATCTTTTTCGAATAACCGCCGAAGGGTTCAACGTGCACACCAACCACGGTGACCAGGTTGGTGCCCTTGCCCTTGTTGAAGTTTTCCAGGTACGGCAGGGTCTGGAAGTAGTTGGCGTCCAGGCGCTTCTCGGCGACCTGTACGTTGGGTTGTACGTAGTCAGTGAAGACTTTGATTTCCAGGTCCACGCCTTCTTTGGCCAGGGTTGGCTTGACCAGTTCGAGGATCTCGGCGTGCGGGATCGGGGTGGCAGCAACCACCAGCTTCTCGTTGGCCTGGGCGAAGCTTGCAGTCAGGGCAGCCGTCAGTGCGGTAAACAACAGAACCTTTTTCATGCAGTGTCCTTAATTCCGGGGCGTCGGTGACGGCCGCTTGTTATGTGGTGTGCCAGCGATGTGCTATCGCGGCGTGAAGCGGACAATACCTAGATTTTTTATTCCCGAACAATATCTTTTATTCACGTTGATATTCCATTTTGTTCATGTAGCGGCTTTTTGAGATAGAAAGTTGCGCAAGCTTTCCCGTTCAGCGGCGCTGGCGTTATTGAAAATCCGCTGCACCTGCTCAAGGGGCGAACCGGCCACGGGCAGATTCAAATGCTCGGGCAAGATCTCGTCGCCACTGCTTACCAGCAAGGCAAAGTGAATGACGTTTTCCAGCTCGCGGGTATTGCCCGGCCAACTGTGTTGTTCCAGCACCTGCTGGGCCGCATCGCTGATCAGCGGCACCGGCAGGTCCAGGCGCTGACTGTAGATGCCGAGAAAATATTCGGCCAGGGACAGGATGTCGCCAACCCGCTCGCGCAGTGCTGGCAACTCCAGCTGGCCTTCGCTCAGGTAATGGAACAGGCGCTCATTGAACTTGCCCGCTGCCACGGCCTGGGCCAGGTCGATGCTGGTGGCGGCAACCAGGCGCACATCCACCGGGCTTGGCTGATGGGCGCCGACGCGGGTGACTTCGTGGTTTTCCAGGGCGGCGAGCAATTTGACCTGGATCGGCAGCGGCAAGTCGCCGATCTCGTCCAGGTACAAGGTGCCGCCGTTGGCCGATCCGAACCAGCCGGCCCGGCTGCTGGCCGCGCCGCTGTGGGCACCGGCGGCGTAGCCGAACAGCTCGGCGTCGGCGTAGGTCGGGCTGATCGCACCGCAGTTGACCGACACAAACAAGCCGCCGCGATCGCTGCCACGGTGGATATGCCGCGCCAGCAACTCTTTACCGCTGCCGGTCTCGCCGCGAATCAACACCGGCAAGGCGCGGGGCGCGAGGCTTTCGAGGTCTTCGCGCAACTGGCGCGAGCGTGGGTCGACAAACACCAGCGCCTTGGCGCGGATGCTCAACGGGCTTTTATCGGCGTCGGGAAAGGTCAGCAATGGCTGGCCGTAGGTTTCATGCAGACTCATGGCAGGCTCCCGCCCCAGATCCACTCAGGGACGGGGCGTTGAAAAGTGTTCAGGCACTGCGCCGGGCGTGGTGCTCGAGGCGGCTTTGCAGGCGATAGAGGTAGGCGAAGCCCTGTTCCCAGCGCTGGTGGCCGGACTTCACGTTGATATGCCCGGCGCCCGCGAGGATGCCGGCTTCGGCGCCCCAGTGACGCGCCAGCTCCAGGGCCCGCGGGGCGCTGACAGCGGCGTCGTTGTCGGAGCTGACCACTTGGCTCGGAAACGGCAGCAGGTCAGTGGGAATCGGCGCGAAATTACGCAAGGCAGGCGAGCAGGCAGGCCGTTCGACATCGGCCGGGGCCACCAGCAAGGCACCCCGCACCTGGCGCAAGAACTGCACCGGGGCAGTCGCAGCCCAATGCGCCACGGTGATGCACCCCAGGCTATGGGCGATCAGGATCACCGGCGTGCTGTCGGCGGCGATGGCCTCGGCCAGCGCGGCCACCCAGTCTTCACGGCGCGGGGTCAGCCAGTCGGCCTGTTCCACGCGTGCACTGTTGGGCAGGCTGTTCTGCCAATGACTTTGCCAATGATCTTCTGGCGATCCTTGCCAGCCCGGCACGATCAGATAACGAATCGACTCGCTGTGCATGGGTGTGCCCTCCTGCAGCGTTTAACGTTGTAGGACAGTATAGGGACGAGGTTTATATTCGTTAAGGAATAAGAAGCTATTTATTAATAACCAAAAACTTAAACCCAATAAAGATCCAAATGTGGGAGCGGGCTTGCTCGCGAATGCGGTGGGTCAGCGATGAAGATGCCGACTGGCACACCGCATTCGCGAGCAAGCCCGCTCCCACAGGGGCCCTCATTCCAGGCTGGCGTTTGTGTTGCTGGTTAAATTCCAGGCAAAAAAAAGGCCGCACCCTGCCAAGGAGACGGCCAAAAACTTGTCGAGGCTTTTGCAATCAACGGGCGGTAATCACCGACAACTTGGTAATGCCCGCGCGTTCGATCGACGCCATGGCTCGCGCCACTTCGCCGTAGTTCACACCATCGTCAGCCTGCAGTTGCACCCGCACATCGGGGTCCTTGGCTTTCGCCGCCTGCAGGTTGAATTCCAGCAGGTCCGGCTGGATTTCGTCCTTGTTGATAAACACTTTACCGGCGCCGTCGATGCTCACCACCAGCGGGTCCTTCTGCTCCACCGGGGCCACAGCCTCGGTCTTGGGCAGGTTGATCGGGATCGCGTTGGTCAACAGCGGCGCGGTGACGATAAACACCACCAGCAGCACCAGCATCACGTCCACCAGCGGCGTGACGTTGATCTCGCTCAGCACCTCATCACTGTCTTGCGTGGAGAAGGCCATCTCAGGACGCCTCCTTCACTTTCTGCGGGTTGCCGGCCGCGGTTTTGTTCAGGGTCGGGTGCAGCAGCACGCGGAACGAATTTTTCTGCGCCAGGCTGTAGAAGTCGTGGGCAAAGTCGTCGAGGTCCGCAGCCGTCAGCTTTAGACGGCGCAGGAAGTAGTTGTAGACCAGCACCGCCGGTACGGCGACGGCGATACCTACACCCGTGGCCACCAGCGCGGCACCAATCGGGCCGGCCACGGTTTCGAGGCTGGCGGAACCGGCGGCACTGATGCCCTTGAGCGCTTCCATGATGCCCCACACGGTGCCGAACAGGCCGATGAACGGCGAGGTGCTGCCGATACTGGCGACCACGGCCAGGCCGGTCTCCAGGGAACGGCGTTCACGCACGATCTGTTGGCGCAGGGCGCGTTCGAGGCGGTCCTGGTGGTTGATGGCCTGGCTCAGGTCGGCAGCGTGTGGCGTCTCGCCCACCTGGATCGCGGCGTAACCGGCCTGGGCCACACGGGCTGCGGCGCCGGGTTGTGTTTCTGCCAGCTCGGCAGCTGAGTCGAGGCTCGACGCCGCCCAGAACTGTTTATGGAACTTGCGATCCTGCGCCTTGAGGCGACCGAACTGCACGCCCTTGAGCAGGGCCAGGCCCCAGGTGGCGACCGAAAAAACCACCAGCAGCCAGATCACCGCGCTTTCGATGGATTCAAGTGGAGATGCTAATGCCATGATGTCTTCCCTCTGTGCAGGTCGCGGCGTGTGCAACACACCGCAGCCGAATAGTTAGTGAATCTTGAAATCGATCGGGACGCTGACCCAGCCGTTCTGGGCGACGTCGCCCTGCTTGGCCGGTACGAAGCTCCAACGTTTCACCGCAGCCAGCGCGGCGTCGTCGAGTTGCTGGCGACCGCTGCTCTTCTGGATCTGGATCTCACCCGGCTTGCCACTGGCCAGCACCTGCACCCGCAGCAACACCGTGCCTTCCCAGCCACGGCGCTGGGCCAGTGACGGGTATTCGGGCGCCGGGTTCTTCAAATACGCGGCGTTGGCCGAAGCGGGCGTTACCGGCGCCGGTGCCGGTGGCGCAGGCGGCGCGGGCGGTGCCGGGGTCGGGGGTGCGGGCGGCGGCTCGACCGGTTTGGGGGCGGGCTCAGGCTTGGGCACCGGCTTCGGCACGGGCTTGGGTTTTGGAATCGGCTTTTTCGGCGCCGGCTTGGCGGCCAACTCATCCACCACGGGCGGCGGTGGCTCAACCACAGGCGGCGGTGGTGGTGGCGGCACAGGCGGTGGCGGTTCGACCACCGGCGGCGCCGGCTGGGAAAATTCGATGGTCATCGGCGGAATTTCCGGCGGCACGATCGGCAGCACCGGTGTCGGCTTCTGCGCCACCCAGTAGATCACCGCAGCGTGCAGGGCCAGCACCAGCAAACCCAGCAGAATGCCTTCGCGACGGCTGGAGAAACGCTTGGGGGTTTGCTGCGTGCGCAGTTGCCCCAGCGGCGCGCGATGCGGCCGGCCAAGGTCGACCAACTCACCACCCGGTGCCTGGCGCCATTGCGCCTCGTGTGCACTGGCGGCGGTCTGGACATTGCCCATGGATTCACTCCCTACGGTTTTCAAACAAAAAACCGACGGGCCTGCGTTGGAAGGCCGTCGAGGACTGAATCATCGGGGCCAGACGCTTATCTCTTAAAGTAATCTTTAAAGTTATACATAGACCTAAACTGCATAACCGAACCGGACTGAAACGCCAAACCCTCGCCGTTCGTGGCCTGGCGCCGAGGTGTGTTTTTTCAATGCTTTACAGGCATACAAAATATTCAGCAAAGGCATGACTCAACACGGGCTGTTTGCACATAAATCGAACAACTCGCTCTGTAGACACTGCCCCGCCGCCCCCAGGCCGCTGCGCGCATACAACGCCAGGCGCACGCCCTGCACCGCCGGCAGGCCGCTGTCCTCACCCAGGATCTGGTGCCCGGCCTGCACCACCCGCAGCGGCAGCAAGCTGATGCCCAAGCCCGCCGCCACCGCCGCACACACACCTGCCAGGCTGGCGCTGGAATAGCCGATGCGCCAGCGCCAGCCGCCGACTTCCAGGTGTTGCAGCATCTCGTTGCGGTACAGCCCGCCCACCGGGAACGCCACCAGCGGCAGCGGCTCGCGGTCCAGGCACGGCATGCTGCGGCTGTCGACCCAGCACAATGGCTCCGGCCACGAGGCCAGGCAGTCATCGCTGTCGCCCATTTGCTTGACCAGCAGCACGTCAAACTCACCACTGCGGTATTGGCGCTGCAACTCGGGGCCAAGGCCACTGGTGACTTCCAGGCGCACCCGTGGATACGCCCCGACAAACGCCGAGAGCAGCGGCAGCAAGCGCTCGGAGGCGAAATCCTCCGGCACGCCCAGGCGCAGCACGCCGTCGCTTTGCTGGTTGATCAGCACGTCGGCGGCCTCTTCATGCAGCGCCAGGATGCGCCGCGCGTAGGCCAGCAAGCGCTCACCCTCGGTGGTGGCGACCACGCGGCGCTGATCGCGGTCGAGCAACTGGCAACCGGCGACGTCCTCCAGGCGGCGGATCTGCTGGCTTACGGTGGATTGGGTCAGGTGCAGGCGCTCGGCGGCGCGGGTGAAGTTGCCGCAGTCCACTACGGCAACAAAGCTGCGTAACAACACGGGATCGAACATGGCACTCACCATTCAACTTGCCACTGATTGGCATGGTTATATTTAATTTCAGAATACCTGCGGCGCTGCCCATACTCACGCCTCATTTACCTGCCGCAAGGGCGCCGCATGACCCTCAATAAATCCTTCGCCGGCTGGGGCCTGCTGATCGTGTTGGGCCTCAACCTGCGGCCGATCCTCAGTTCCATCAGCCCGCTGCTCGGCGAAATCCGCCTGGCCACCGGCCTGAGTTTCCAGAGCAGCGCCCTGCTCACCAGCCTGCCGGTGATTTGCATGGGCCTGGTCGCACTGGTCGGCGTGCGCGTCGAGGCGCAACTGGGCGAGCGGCGCGGCATCGCGTTGGGCCTGATGATGATTCTGCTGGCGTGCCTGGCGCGCTGGCTGATGGGCCAGGGCGCGGCGCTGCTGGTGACGGCGTTGTTGGGGGGGGCGGGCGTGGCGCTGATCCAGGCGTTGGTGCCGGCGATGATCAAGCGCGAATTCCAGCACCGCGTGCCAGTGGCGATGGGCGTGTATTCGGCCTCGTTGATGGCCGGCGGCGGTTTGGCGGCGCTGCTCAGCCCGCTGGTGGCCACGCAGTTCGGCGCTTGGCAGGCGGGGCTCGGCGTGTGGCTGCTGCCCGCGCTGGCGGCGTTGTTGCTGTGGGCCTGTTTGCCCCTGGGCGCGGCGAAAAGCGCCAGGCAGATACCGGCGTTCAAGGGCCTGCGCAACCGCCGCGCCTGGCTGCTGGCGTTGTATTTCGGCCTGGTCAATTGCGGCTACATGAGCCTGGTGGCGTGGCTGCCGGCGTTCTATCAGCAACTGGGTTGGGGCGTGCTGCCCAGTGGTTCGTTGCTGGCGTTCATGACCATCTTCCAGGTGCTCGCCGCGCTGTTGATGCCGGTGCTGGCGCAACGCGGCATCGACCGGCGGCCGTTGCTCGGCGTCAGCCTGCTGGCGCAGACCATCGGGTACCTGGGGCTGATCATGGCCCCGCTGCAATTTCCCCATGTGTGGGTGGCGCTGTGCGGCTTCGGCCTGGGCGCGTGTTTTGCCCTGAGCCTGCTGCTGACCCTCGACCATCACCGCGACCCGCGCCAAGCCGGGCAACTGGCGGCCTTCGTGCAGGGCGTGGGCTTCCTGATCAACGCGGTGTCGCCGTGGATGACCGGCTGGCTGCGCGAACTCAGCGGCAATTTTGTCAGCGCCTGGGTGGTGCTGACCGTCACCGCCGTGGCAATGCTGGTGGTGACGCGAGTGTTCAGCCCGGCCACCTACCGCACGGCAGCCGCTCTATAGATATGCATTTAAGATCTAGATAAAACAAACATGCTTCATTGACGGAATAAGCGAGCCCCTTAAAATCCCGGTTTCCCCTCTTGGACGCCGGGCGCCCCATGGATCTTCGCCAACTGCGCTACTTCATCGCGCTCAACGAGCACCGCAGTTTCGTGCGAGCCGCCGACGCCATGGGCATCACGCAACCGGCGTTCAGCCGCAGCATCCAGGGCCTGGAGCAGGAGTTCGGCTGCGTGCTGGTGGACCGCGCCCACAAGGAGCTGCGCCCCACCCCCGAAGGCCAGGTGGTGCTGCAACATGCCCTGAGCCTGGTGCAAGGCGCGGCGTTGCTCAGCCACGAAGTCACGCGCATGACCAAGCTCGACGCCGGTGAAGTACGTTTTGGCAGTGATGGGGCGGCGGCGGTCAATCTGGTGCCCCAGGCCCTCGCGCGGTTTATTACCACCTACCCCAAGGTGCGCAGCGCGTTGCAGGTAGATAACTGGGAAAAACTCGGGCGTAGCCTGAGCCGCGAAGAGATCGAGTTTTTTATCGCCGATGTGCGCCACTTCGAGGCCGACCCGAACTTCCAGACCCGGGCCCTGACACCCCGGCGCAGTGTGTTTTTCTGCCGCGCCGGGCACCCGTTGCTGGCCAAGGACAGCCTGTCCACCAACGACCTGTTCGGCTACCCGCTGGCCACGCCGCTGATCGCGCCGGGCATTCGCAAACTGCTGGCCAACCTCAGCGGGCGTATCGACTTTGTGCCCGCCATCGAGCTTGAGCAGTTCTCGACACTGGCGAGCATCGTGCGCCAGTCCGATGCGATTGGCCTGGGCGCCGAAGAAGCCTTCGTCGAAGCGTTCGCCAGCGGCGCGTTGCAGGTGCTGCACTGGCGCAACCTGCCCCACGCCCTCGACAGCCTGAGCAACCGCTGCGGCGTGATCAGCCGCGCTGGGGTGCGCTTGTCGCCTGCGGCGAAGGCGTTGATCGAGACGCTGCAGGCGGTGGAAAGCCAAGCCGATTGGCCCGCGCAAACGTCCCGAAATCATTGAAGCGTACGCCCATCTGCGCCATGACCTGATGCGCGACCCTGGCGGTCAGTTGGCGGATGTAAAACGGCTCCTTGACCACAAAATGGTGGATGCCGTGGGTGCTGCCGAAGTTGAAGCAGAACGCCTGCAGCGGCCACAGCCACCACGGGTTCAGCACCTGGGTCTGCTGGATCACGTTGCCCGGTTCCACATCGCCGTAGTAGTGCATGTTGGAGCTGACAAAGTGCAGGCAAAAGGTGCGCAGCACGTTGGGGCCGATGATCACCACGGCGGCGATGTCGATCACGTGCATCATCTGCAAGGTGCCGGCCGACCACTCGATGGGCGCCCCCAGCAGGCTGGCGATGCCATTGGCCGCGTGAAAGCCGAGGAACACATACCACGCGCCCCAATGCAGCAGCGCCAGCGGTGCGTAGACCAGCAGCGCGCGCTTGAGGATGCTGAGTTTGTGCTTCCAGGTTTTGGCCCGCAGCATTCGGATAAACGCCGACATGACGTTGTCACCGACCATCAACAGCCGCGCCAGCCCCCAGGGTTCACCGTTGGTGATGGCGCGCTCCTCCATGTCGGCCTCGGTGCCGGAGACCTTGTGGTGGTTCAGATGCAGATGACGGCGGACCCACGGGTTGATCGTGCTCGGCCGCGCCAGCCAGACCAGGCCCATCATCAGGTTGTGGGGGATGCGCTGCTTGCGAAAGTACATGCTGTGGATCAGGTCGTGTTCCAGCTCGTGGGTCAGCGAGGCGAGGAACGCATTGACCAGCAGGCACGCCCACCAAGCCACGTGACCGCTGATGTAGAGCGCCGCCGAGCCGAGCATGCCAAGCAACGCAAAGGCCAGGATGCCGGCGCCCAGGGCGTCCTGATGCAGCAGCCAGGGGTGCTGCTGGCGCAGGCGCACGCCTTCGGCCAGCACCACGTCACGGATATGCGCCGCACGCTGTTGTGCGTTCATCTGTTGGGGACTTGCAGAAGTACCGTCCATGCTTCCATCCTCTGGTTATCGATGGATGCATCCTGGCCCATGCGGTCCCCCAGGGCATCAGCTCCACACGCCAACCTGTTGACCGCAAGCGCCAATCACCATGCCCGAAGCCACTTCCCTCGCCAGCTGGACCCGCGCCCTGCGCAAGCAACTCGACGCCCTCGGCCTCGACAGCGCCGCGCTGTGCATCGCGGCCGGGCTCGACCCGCAGCTCATGGACGATCCCAATGCGCGCTACCCGCTGTCGGCCACCACACGCCTGTGGGCGCTGGCGGTGCAGGCCAGCGGCGACCCGGCGATCGGTTTGCGGGTGTCGCGGTTTGTCAGCCCCACCACCTTTCACGCGTTGGGCTATGCGCTGGTGGCCAGCGGCAGCCTGCGCGAGGTGTTCGAGCGCATCGTGCGGTATCACCAGGTGGTCAGCGATGCCCTGACCCTGGAGCTGAGCGGGGATGGCGAACGCTACCGTTTTCGCCTGCTGCAACCGCAGGGCAGCCCGGCGCCGGCGTTCGAAGCCATCGATGCGTTTGCGGCGATCTATGTGCGCACCTGCCGCAATCGCCTGGGGCGTGACTATGCACCGCTCGCCGTGTACTTGCGGCGCCCGCAGCCGGCTGACCCCACGCCGTGGCACACGGTGTTTCGCGCGCCGGTGTTTTTTGCCGCCGAGGAAGACCGCCTGGAATTCGCCGCCCAGGACTTCGACAGCCACCTCGACGACGCCAACCCCGAGCTGGCCGAACACAATGAAACCGTGCTCAAGCGCACCCTCGCGCAACTGCAACCGCTGACCTGGGAGCGCAGGGTGCGCCGGGTGATCGAAGCGCAACTGCCCGACGGCGAGCCGAGCGCGGAGCGGGTTGCCCAGGCGTTGCACTTGAGCCTGCGCAGTTTGCAGCGGCATCTGGCGGATGAAGGCTGTCGGTTTGATGCGCTGCTCAACGAGTGCCGGGAGAATCTGGCGTTGCTGCACTTGCGGGACCCGCAATGCTCGTTGGCGGAGATCAGTCATTTGCTCGGGTTTGCCGATACCAGCAGTTTCAGCCGCGCGTTCAAGCGCTGGACGGGGGTGACGCCGGGGCAGTTCCGGGATGGGTTGCGGTAGCGGGATTTATGGGGGGGTTGAGGGCCTCATCGCGGGCAAGCCCGCTCCCACAGGTGACCGGGTTCCAACCTTGGAATGCAATCAAATGTGGGAGCGGGCTTGCCCGCGATGGCGCCAGTACCGTCAACGCCCACGATCACGCCGTAACACGTTGCGCACCCGCGCCACCAACGCCTTGGCCGCGAACGGCTTGAGCAAGTAGTCATCCTCATGCAGTTCCAACCCGCGCAGGCGGTCTTCAATTCCACCGGGCGTGGTCAGGAACAACAGCGGCGTGTCGCCCTTCTGGCGAATCGACTGCTGCAACTTCCAGGCATTCAGCCCCGGCAGCATCACATCCAGGATCACCAGATCGTACTCGCTGCTTTCCACAAAGCGCTGGGCCGCCATGCCGTTGGCCGCGACTTCCACGCTGTAGCCCGCCTCGTTCAGGCCCTGGGCCATCTGCTGTGCCTCATCGGATTCATGTTCCACTAACAGCACGCGCATAACACACCTCGATTGATCAGGCCTGCAGGCTAACACCCTCAGGTGTGCGCCGCCTCCCGCAGGCGCTCGGCGTCGAGGATTTCGATTGCGCCGTAGCCCAGGCGCACGATGCCTCGGGCTTGCAGGTCCTTGAGCAGGGCGTTGGTGGTCTGGCGTGACAGGCTGAGCATCGCGGCGAGGTCTTCCTGGGGCAGTTGCACGCTGCGCCGTGAGGGCTCGATGTCGCCGTAGCCCGCGACCATCATCAGCAAACGATGGGCCAGGCGCACCGAGGCGGGCATCAGGCTCAGGTGTTCCAGGCCGATAAAACTCAGGCGCAGTTTCTGGCTCATCAGTAAGGCCAGGTCGCGCCAATACCGGGGGTTTTGCTCAAGAATGCCGAGCAGCGCCTGCTGCGGCACCTGCAATAGCGTGCACGGCCCGACGGCGCTGGCGTCGTGGGTACGCGGCAGGCCGTCGAACAGGCAGATTTCGCCGAACCAGAACGGCGACTCCACCAGGCTCAATACCGCCTCCTTGCCGTGTTCGTTCACCGCGCTGATGCGCAGGCTGCCGTCCAGCACCGCATACAGGCCGCAGGGTGGATCACCGCGTTTGAACAGGCATTGCCCAGCCACCAGCGAGCGCAATCGGGCGTGAGCCAGCAAGCTATGCTGAAACGCTGTAGGCAGGTGGCTGAACCAGTGACCGGCGGCGAGCCGCGCGTGCCATTGAGCTGCGTCCATGGGAACTCCAGAGATTGTCGCCCAACTGACAGTCAGGCAACGACTGACAGAGCATGATCAAACATCCTACAGGAGGAACAAGAATGAAAAGCCTCGTCGAGCATCTTAGCCAATACGCCGCCTACCACCGCGACCCACGCAATATCGCCAGCCACTTTATCGGCATCCCGTTGATTGTCGTCGCAGTGGCCGTGCTGCTGTCACGCCCGGAATGGGCGGTGGCTGGGCTGTGGATTTCACCGGCGGTTCTTCTCGCGTTGTTCAGCGCAGTGTTTTACCTGCGCCTGGAACTGGCGCTGGGTGCACTGATGACGGTGCTGATGGGCTTGTCGGTGTGGGCCGGGCATGTGCTGGCGGCGCAGAGCACAGCGGTGTGGCTCGGCAGCGGCATCGGGATGTTTGTGGTGGGCTGGGTGATCCAGTTTGTCGGGCACTACTACGAAGGCAAAAAGCCCGCGTTTGTGGATGACGTGTCGGGGTTGATCGTCGGGCCGTTGTTTGTGGTGGCCGAGTTGGCGTTTCTGCTGGGGCTGCGCCATGACCTCAAGCAGCAGATCGAAGCACGGTCGGGCCCTGTGACGCGCCGCGATCTTGAGCCGAGAAAGGTCTAGATGTGGGAGCGGGCTTGCTCGCGAAGGCGGTGTATCAGTACCAACTGCATTGACTGACACACTGCATTCGCGAGCAAGCCCGCTCCCACAGTCTGGTCCCATTCCAGATTGGGCCTGGCGGTGGGTTCTTAGGCTTTTTGCCAGACCTTGGGCTTGAAGAACAGGGTCTCGCCACGGGCCAGACCCGTGAGGCTGTCGTGGTCTTTAACCACTTCAGCTTCGATCAGTTCGCTCTGGCCTTCCACTTTCAACGTCACCCGCGTGGTCGCGCCCAGGGGGCGGATGTCGCGCACTTCGGCGGCGTGGTGGTCTTCCAGTTCATGGCGCGACAGCGACACTTCATGCGGGCGGAACAACACATGATTGTCTTCGCCCAGGTGCAGACGGTTCGAATCACCGAGGAAGTGATAGACGAAATCGCTGGCCGGGTTTTCGTAGACGTCGCCCGGTGAGCCGATCTGCTCGATCACGCCCTTGTTCATCACCACGATACGGTCGGCAACTTCCATGGCCTCTTCCTGGTCGTGGGTCACGAACACCGAGGTCAGGTTGATGTCTTCGTGCAGACGCGCCAGCCAGCGGCGCAGCTCCTTGCGTACCTTGGCGTCGAGGGCGCCGAAGGGTTCGTCGAGCAGCAGCACTTTGGGCTCCACCGCCAGGGCGCGGGCCAGGGCGATACGCTGGCGCTGGCCACCGGAGAGTTGTTCCGGGTAACGATCCGACAACCAATCCAGCTGCACCATGTTCAGCAGTTCGTGGACCTTGCTGGCGATCTGGCTTTCGCTCGGGCGCTGGTTTTTCGGTTTCATGCGCAGGCCGAACGCCACGTTGTCGAACACGGTCATGTGCCGGAACAACGCGTAATGCTGGAACACGAAGCCGACGTTGCGATCACGCACGTCGTGGCCGGAGACGTCTTCACCGTGGAACACGATGCTGCCGTCATCCGGGGTTTCCAGGCCGGCGATGATGCGCAGCAAGGTAGTCTTGCCGCAGCCGGAGGGCCCGAGCAACGCCACCAGCTCGCCACTCTGGATGTCCAGATTGATGCTGTTCAGGGCCTTGAAGGCATTGAAGTTCTTGCTGACATTACGCACTTCGATCGACATGACTTATTCCTCACCGGCACTTTTGCGCAGGCGGTTGATACGGTTCTCGCTCCACTGCTTGAGCAGCAGGATAAAGAGCGCCAGGATCAGCAACAGGCTGGCCACCGCAAACGCGGCAACGTGGTTGTATTCGTTATAGAGAATCTCGACGTGCAGCGGCAGGGTGTTGGTGACGCCGCGAATGTGGCCGGACACCACCGACACCGCGCCGAACTCGCCCATGGCCCGCGCGGTGCACAGCACCACGCCGTAGATCAGGCCCCATTTGATGTTCGGCACGGTAACGTGCCAGAACATCTGCCAGCCGTTCGCACCGAGCAGCCGCGCGGCTTCTTCTTCCTGGGTGCCCTGCTCTTGCATCAGCGGGATCAGTTCACGGGCCACGAACGGCACGGTGACGAAGATGGTCGCGAGCACGATGCCGGGCAAGGCGAACACGATCTGGATGTCATGCTCCTGCAACCACGGGCCAAAGAAGCCCTGGGCGCCGAACATCAGCACGTAGACCAGGCCCGCAATGACCGGCGACACCGAGAACGGCAGGTCGATCAGCGTGACCAGGATGCTCTTGCCACGGAACGAGTACTTGCTCACGCACCACGCGGCGCTGACGCCAAACACCAGGTTGAGCGGCACCGAGATCAATACGGCGATCACGGTGAGTTTCAACGCCGACAGCGCGTCGGGTTCAAGGATCGCGGTGAAGAACGACCCCAGGCCGTTCTTCAGGCCCTGGGTCACCACGATCAACAGCGGCAACAGCAGGAACAGCACAAACACCAGCCAGCCGAGGCCGATCAGGATTCGTCGTGACGTCGCGCTGCCACGGCGGGCGGCGTTGGCCGAAGACGCGGCGGAAATAGACGATTGGGACATGTTCCGCGCCTCCTTATGGACGTTCGATGCGCCGCTGCAACAAGTTGATCAGCAGCAGCAAGACAAAGGAAACCACCAGCATCAACACCCCGATGGAGGTGGCGCCGCGGTAGTCGTATTGGTCGAGCTTGACCATGATCAGCAGCGGCAGGATCTCGGTTTTCATCGGCATGTTGCCGGCGATGAAGATCACCGAGCCGTACTCACCGACGCCACGGGCAAACGCCAGGGCAAAGCCGGTCAGCCAGGCGGGCAGCAATGCCGGCACCAGGATGTAGCGGAACACCTGCAACGGCTTGGCGCCCAGGCAGGCGGCGGCTTCTTCGACTTCGCGGGGGATGTCGGCCAGTACCGGCTGCACCGTGCGCACCACGAACGGCAGCGTGACGAACGTCAGCGCCAGGGTGATGCCCAGGGGGGTGTAGGCGATCTTGAAGCCCAGGTCAGCGGCGAACTGGCCGACGAAGCCGTTCGGCGTGTACAGCGCGGTCAGCGCGATACCGGCGACAGCCGTGGGCAAGGCGAACGGCAGGTCGATCATCGCGTCGATGATCTTGCGGCCGGGGAAGGTGTAGCGCACCAGCACCCAGGCCAGCAGGGTGCCGATCACGCCGTTGATCAGCGCGGCGTACAACGCGGTGCTGAAGCTCAATTGCAACGCCGCCAACACGCGCGGAGCGGAGATGATGTTCCAGAACTGATCCCAGGTGAGTTGGGCGGCGTGTACAAACATCGCCGCCAGGGGGATGAGTACGATCAGGCTGAGGTACACCACGGTGTAGCCCAGCGTCAGCCCGAAGCCGGGTATGACGGGGGAGATACGACGCGACATAAGAGTCCTTGGTTAGCGGGGAAGATACCACTGTAGGAACAAGCCTTCTGTGGGGCTGGCTTTTCGGTGGAAGCTGGGCTTGCCCGCGATGCAGGCACCTCGGTGTGTCAGTCACACCTTGGTGATGCTATCGCAGGCAAGTCAGCTCCCACACAAGCCAGATCTCACAGAAAAGCGGGTTACTACAGGTAGTGTTGCTTACTGCGCCGTGTAGATCTGGTCGAACACGCCACCGTCGTTAAAGAACTTCGGCTGGGCAGTTTTCCAGCCGCCGAAGTCTTTGTCGATAGTCACCAGGTCCAGTTTCGGGAACTGTTGGGCGTATTTGGCGGCGACTTTGGCATCGCGTGGGCGGTAGAAGTTTTTCGCCGCAATCTCCTGGCCAGCCGGGCTGTACAGGTGTTTCAGGTATTCGGTGGCGATCTCGGTGTTACCCTTTTTCTCGGCGTTCTTGTCGACCACGGCAACCGGTGGTTCGGCAAGGATCGACAGGGATGGTACGACGATGTCGAACTTGTCGGCGCCGCCGTCTTCCTTGAGTGCCAGGAAGGCTTCGTTTTCCCAGGCCAGCAACACGTCACCCTGACCGTTGTTGACAAAGGTAATGGTCGAACCGCGAGCGCCGGTGTCCAGCACAGGCACGTGTTTGAACAGCTCTTTCACGTATTCCTGGGCCTTGGCTTCGCTACCGCCGGTTTTCAGGCCGTAGGCCCAGGCGGCGAGGAAGTTCCAGCGGGCGCCGCCGGAGGTTTTCGGGTTCGGGGTGATCACCGACACGTCTTTTTTGATCAGGTCGCCCCAATCCTTGATGCCTTTGGGGTTGCCCTTGCGCACCAGGAACACGATGGTCGAGGTATACGGGGTGCTGGCGTCCGGCAGGCGGGTCTGCCAGTTTTCCGGAAGGGTCTTGCCTAGCTTGGCGATTTCGTCGATGTCACCGGCCAGGGCCAGGGTCACGACGTCGGCACGCAGGCCGTCAATCACGGCGCGGCCTTGCTTGCCCGAACCGCCGTGGGATTGCTGGATCTTCACATTGTCGCCAGGGTGAGCCTGCTTCCAGTAGCTGGTGAACTCAGCGTTGTAGTCCTGGTACAGCTCACGGGTCGGGTCGTACGAGACGTTGAGCAACTCGTAGTCCTTGGCAACGGCGGAACCGGCAAACACGGCGCTGGCCAGGGCGGCCAGGGCATAACGGCGAATCGACGACATAGAAGCTCCTGAAAATTCTGGGTGTTGGCTTTTTCTTATAAGTGCGGGTCTAGCATGCGAATCGCCGTTGCTGCTCAGCTCGGTTTGTTACCCGGGTTCTGCAGGCGGAATTTTTCTTTGCGTTCGATCTGTACCACTTGCGCGTTGTGCACAGTGATTTCCACCGCGCCGAACCGCAGATCGCGCAACGCGCTCTGGATCTCACGCAAAATGGCTGCTTCGTCCTGGCCGTCGACGCTACGTAGAGATGCGCTCATGGTCTCGCTCCTGAAATGAATAGTGCCTCGCAGTGGCGGCACTGCTTGCGGCGTGAGAGCGATAGTAGATAAGCGCAGATATTCTTAAAAATACTATTTAAGAATGTTTATATAACCAGAAAGAATTTTCTGCTGGAGCGTGGGGTTGCGCGGGACTTTCAGGCGTCGACACTGAAATCAAGCCTTGCATAGAGCCAAATGTGGGAGCGGGCTTGCCCGCGAATGCGGTCTGTCAGTGACAGATGTGTTGTCTGATCCACCGCTTTCGCGGGCAAGCCCGCTCCCACACAAGCCCGCGCCCCCAGTTTGAGTGCATTTCAAGTCTGGATCGGGGGGGCGCGTGACCAATCGATTTGGTCAGCCGGCACCGGCCGGCCAAACCAATAGCCCTGCCCCATATCGCAATCCTCGGCCAACAGAAACCGCGCCTGCTCCACCTGTTCGATCCCCTCGGCATGCACTTGCATGCCCATGCTTTTCGCCAAGGCAATCACCACGCGCACGATGGCGGCATCATCCTCATCCCATGGCAACCCAGCGACAAACCCCTGGTCGATCTTGAGCTTCTGCACCGGCAGGCGCTTGAGGCGCAGCAGTGAGGAATAGCCGGTGCCAAAATCGTCGATGGCCAGGCGCAAACCCAGTTCGCGCAGGCGGTGCAGTTGCTCCAGGGCCACTTCGGGGTCTTCCATCACTGCGCTTTCGGTGACTTCCAGCTCCAGATACGCCGGGTCCAGGCCAGTTTCGTGCAGCACTTGGGCGACCTGGTCGTACAGCTCGCGCCGGGCGAACAAGCGGCTGGAAACGTTGACCGCGATAAAGCTCAATGGGACGCCGTCCGCCAACCATTGGCACATCTGGCGGCACGCCTGGTGCAGCACCCAGGCGTCGATGTCGGCGATCAGCCCGGTGCGTTCGGCGATGGGGATGAAATCCCCCGGGGGCACCAGGCCGCGTTCGGGGTGTTCCCAGCGCACCAGCGCTTCGACGCCCACCAGGCGGCTGTCTTGCAGGTTGTGCACGGGCTGGTAGTAGACGCGCAACTCGTGCTGGTCGAGGGCGCGGCGCAACTCGCTGGCGATTTCCACGCGGTTTTGCGCGTGGGCGGTGAGCTCTTCGGTGTACAACGCGTAGCTTTCGCGCCCGGCGCTCTTGGCCTTGAACAGCGCGGAGTCGGCGTTGCGCAGTAGTTGTTCGGCGCTCAGGGCGTCGCTGGGGAACACGCTGATGCCAATGCTGGCGCTGATGAACAACTGGTGGCCGTCGAAGATGAACGGTTGTTTCATCGCATCCAGCATGCGTTGCGCCACGCCGGCGGCTTGCGCGACCTGTGGACAACTTTCCGCCAGCACCGCAAATTCGTCGCCGCCCAGGCGCGCCAGGGTCACACCGGGGCCGAACAGTGCCTTGAGCCGTTCGCCCACCTGTTTCAGCAGTTGATCGCCGACGGCGTGGCCAAGGCTGTCGTTGATGATCTTGAAGTGGTCCAGGTCCAGCAGCAGCAAGGCACAGCCACGCTTGTGCACTTGCGCCGAAGCGAGTGCCTGCTCGGCGCGGTCGGTGAACAGCAGCCGGTTGGGCAGGTCGGTGAGAGGGTCGTGGTGCGCCAGGTGGGCCAGTTCGCGTTCGGAATGCTTGATGGCGCTGATGTCGGAAAATACCGCGACGTAGTGGCTGACATGGCCCTGATCGTCCTGCACGGCGCGGATGGTTTGCCACTGTGGATAAATCTCGCCGCTTTCGCGTCGGTTCCAGATTTCCCCGCTCCATTCGCCGGTGCGCCCCAGGGTATGGAACATCTGTTGGTAAAAACTCGACGAATGGCGCCCGGATTTGAACAGGCTCGGCTGCTGCCCCATCACATCTTCACGCCGGTAGCCGGTGATCTCCATGAAGGCCCGGTTCACGTGCACGATCAGGCCCTTGGCGTCGGTGACCAGCACACCTTCGCGGGTGCAATCGAACACGGCGGCGGCCTGGCGCAGGCGTTCGCGGTTTTCCTTGAGGGGTTGATCCTGCAGGCTGGTGCGGTCGAAGCGCCGGCAGATCAGGTAAATCGCCAAGGCGCTGAGGGCCACCCATACGTAGCCGCGCATCTGCATCCAATGGCTCAACTGGCTCGGTTCATCGAGAAAGTTGATCAATACCTGGCGACTGAGCTGGAGCCAGGCAATGGAAACCAGTAGGTATACCAGCCCTACGCGTAGGGCACCTCGGTATGAAAACAGCATATGCTCAGTAATCCTTACCAAAAAAACAGAATCGTCCTACAACCGATGCGGATTATAGAGTAAGAAACATCCAGTCACTCCTATCTGAAAGGGCGGCTGGTTTTCTCTGTGGGCTTAGTGATAATGCGTGAGCTGTTTTTTTCTTTATCTGAGGGCCATACAGCCTATGTGGTACAACGGTTTTCTTGACTTGTCAGCCTGGCAACTGGTGGCAGTCACTCTGTTGATGACCCACGTGACCATCGTTGGGGTCACCGTCTATCTACACCGTTATTCAGCCCATCGTTCCCTGGAACTCAATGGCGGCCTGAAACACTTCTTCCGCTTCTGGCTGTGGCTGACCACGGCGCAGAACACCCGCGAGTGGACGGCCATCCACCGCAAGCACCACGCCAAATGCGAAACCGTCGATGACCCGCACAGCCCGGTGATCAAGGGCTTGTCCACGGTATTGCGCAAAGGTGCCGAGCTGTACCGCGCCGAAGCGGAAAACCCCGAGACCCTGCGCATCTACGGCAAGAACTGCCCGGACGACTGGATCGAACGCAAACTTTACACCCCCTACCCGCTGCTGGGCGTGGCGATCATGGGCGTGATCGATCTGCTGCTGTTCGGCACCATCGGCATCACCATCTGGGCGATCCAGATGATGTGGATCCCGTTCTGGGCCGCCGGTGTGATCAACGGCCTGGGCCATGCCGTCGGCTATCGCAATTTCGAATGCCGTGATGCGGCGACCAACCTGGTGCCGTGGGGCATCATCGTCGGTGGCGAAGAGCTGCACAACAATCATCACACCTACCCCAACTCCGCCAAGCTGTCGGTGAAGAAGTGGGAGTTCGACCTGGGCTGGGCCTGGATCAAAGTGTTCAGCTTCCTGCGCCTGGCCAAGGTGCAGCGCGTGGCACCGATTGCCCACCGGGTCGAAGGCAAGGGCCACCTGGACATGGACACCGCCATGGCGATCCTCAACAACCGCTTCCAGATCATGGCCCAGTACCGCAAGTTGGTGATCGGCCCGCTGGTCAAGCAAGAGCTGGAAAAGGTCGATCATTCGGTACGCCACCAGTTCCATCGCGCCAAGCGCTTGCTGTCGCGCGAGACCAGCCTGCTGGATGAGCGCCATCACGTGCGCATCCAGAGCATGCTGGAGCACAGCCACGCCCTGACCGTGATCTACGAGAAGCGCCTGGCGCTGCAACAGATCTGGCTCAAGACCAGCAGCAACGGCCACGATATGCTCGCCGCGATCAAGGAATGGGTACACGAGGCAGAGGCCAGCGGCATCCAGTCCCTGCGCGATTTTGCCCACCAGTTGAAGACCTATTCGCTGCGTCCTGCGGCAGCCTGACGGTGCAGTGGGAGGGCCTGCCCTCCCACGTATCGGCTTTTTGGCGTCATTTACCGGGCACCGGCAATCGGTGCTGTTGACGGAACTTCACTGCAATTCCCCTCTCTCAATGAACACTTCGCCATCATGGTGGCCCCTTGTAGTGACCGCTGCTTCATCCTGCGGCGCGCCCAGAGAGAGTTGTGCCGATGGTTCACGAAAAGCCCTATCTGCCCGATACCCCCACCACTGAACCGCCCCTTCCGACGGCGGCGGCAACCCTGCTGGCGCTGGTGCATGCCCAGGGTGAAGTCGAGCGGCTGAGCGAGCGCGAGCAGCTGTTGAGCTCGCTGCTGGTCAGCGTCAACGCCGTGCTGTGGGCCATCGATTGGGAAACGCGCCGCGTGCTGTACGTGAGCCCGGCCTATGAGCGCGTGTTCGGGCGACCCGCCGGATTGCTGCTGGCCGACCATCGGGAATGGCGCAACAGCATTCACCCCGAAGACCTCGACTACGCCGAACACAGCCTGGCCCGCGTGCTGGAACAAGGCACCGTGGAAGACCGCGAATACCGCATCATCACCGCGGACGGGCAGATCCGCTGGCTCAGCGACAAGTGCTACATCAACCAGCAGGTCGAGCCCGGTAAGCCGGTGATCGTGGTCGGCATGGCCGAAGACATAACCGAAAAGAAGCAGTTGGAACTGGAACTGCACCGCCTCGCCACCACCGACGTGCTGACCCAGAGCAGCAACCGCCGGCACTTCTTCGAATGCGCCAACCAGGCGTTCGACAGTGCCTGCGTCCAGGCCGCGCCGCTGGCGTTCCTGCTGCTGGACATCGATGACTTCAAGGACATCAACGACACCTACGGCCACCTGGAGGGCGATCAGGTACTGCGCCGCATCGCCGAGAGCGGTCGCGGGGTATTGCGCCGTGGCGACCTGTTCGGGCGCATTGGCGGCGAAGAATTCGCCGCCGTACTGCCCGGTTGCGCGCCAGAGATGGCGTTGCAGGTGGCCGAGCGCCTGGGCAGGGAGATTCAGGAGTTGAGTTTCAACTATGAAGGCCAGGCATTCAGCGTGACCGTCAGCCAGGGCTTGGCCAGCCTGGACGAACAGGACTCGACCCTGGACAGCCTGTTCGCCCGTGCGGATGCAGCGATGTATGAGGCCAAGCGCCAGGGCAAGAATCGCGTCGTCGCCAGCTAGACACAGATCCAACGGTGAAGCAGATCCAATCTGGGAGCGGGTTTGCCCGCGATGGCGGTGGGTCAGCTAAAAATTTGCTGACTGACACACCCTCATCGCGGGCAAGCCCGCTCCCACATTTGGATCTCACTGTTCTCTAGGCCTTGCGCACCCGCGTCAGCTCCGACAGGCCCATCTTGAGCAACCGCGCGGTCTTGCCATTGGCCAGTGCTTCCAGCCCTTCATGCTCGGTCAGGCGCGCCATCTGCGCCGCCAGGTTGACCACCAGCGCATCCCGCGCATACACCCCACCTTCCAGCGAATAGATCGCCGCGATCAACTGGCGCAGTTCATGGGGCAAGCGCCAACGCGCGCGCAGTGCCGAGCCATAGGCGGCACCGAAGGTGTAGAGCGACTCGCCAATCGCCTCGTCGTCCAATGCCCCGCCACCCTGGCGCCAGTCCTCCAGGCAGCGCAGCAGCGCCAGGTCACCGAGCCGATGCAGCAGGCCGGCGGCATAACAGCGCTCGTGATCGAGTTCCAAAAGGCGCGCCAGGCGTCGGGCGAAGTCGGCGGTGTCCTGGGAAAACTGCCAGTGCCGTTCGGCATACGCCACCAGCCCCGGGTCGCCCAGCACCACGTTGTGCTTGAGGGCCAGGCCGAGAATCAGGTTCATGCTTTGCCCCGCCGCCAGCTTGTGCAACGCCGCCGGCAAGGTCTGTACCGGCGTGCCGTGATGGCCGGCGCTGTTGGCGGCGGCGATCAGCACAGCGGTGATTTGCGGGTCCGTGCGCACCAGGTCTTCCAGGCGCTTGAGATCCAGGCCGTCGGGGCCAAGGCTCTTTTGCACTGCCGCTTTCACATCAACGCGCAGCGGCGCGCCATCGCAGGCGTCGCGACGACGCTCCAGAAACACCGGCAACGTCATGCCCGGCGCCAACGGCGGGATCTCGCAATACACGCTCTCGCCTTCATTGAGCAGCAGGTCCTGCAGGCGCTGGGTCAGGCTTTCCATGTTCAGGGGTTTGGTCAGGTACGCCGTGGGCGCCAGGGGCAAGGCTTCACGCACGCTGGCGGTGTCATTGCGACTGCTCAGCAGAATGAACGGCAGCGCCGGCGTACGGCGCTGCTGACGCACGTGGCGCAGCAGACTCAGGCCATCGACGCCCGGCAGCTCCCAATCGGCCAGGATCAGGTCGTAGGCCTTGTCCCGCAGCAGCGTAGCCGCTTGCAGACCATCGGCACACACGTCCAGCCGTGCGTCACAGCGCACGTTCAACAACACTTGCTTGAGCAGGTCCAGTGACCAGGGGTCTGCTTCAGCGATCAACACTCGGGGTACAGCGGGTAGATCAACAGCCGTCATCCTGCACGCTCCATCGGCAATGCTTGCACCTTAGTCAATGCTGGCGCGTACGTACAATGAACGTGGCTAAAAACCACCAACCCCATTCAAGGCATCGGCTTGAAAACCGGCTTTCGCCTCAGCCCCGTCTTGAGCGAATCATTCAGCGCCATGATGCGCATACTGATCTGCGCCCGACTTAACAATCAGGTCGGAACTGAGCAAGGTTTTGCGACTGCCTGTCAGCTTATCCAGGTCCGGCACCAGCACCTTGGGCTGCACACCCGAGATCCCTGACGCAAAATAGGTATCGACCAAAAACTCGAAAATCCCCTTCGAGCTATCTGCCGAAAGAATCTGCTGCAGCCCAACCTGCGCACGGATCGGCGAGGGATTTAAGGTCTATCCGCTTGTCGACCACTTCCAGCGCCATGCCCAACGCTGAAATGACCCTGAACACGGTATTCATCGCCACATTCTCCCCCGCCTCCAGATCAATGATCGTCTTGCGATTGCAATTGGCCTTTTCAGCCAACTGCTGTTGACTGAAGCCTTTGGCACGGCGTAGTTCTCGTACTCTTGCGCCGAGGGTTGGTGGATTTGTGATCAGCAAAATGTCACCCATATAGGACTTAGCCACATAAAATAAAGAACATGTCCGTTGTAATGGACATTTCCACTGCCTTACGTCAGCTAAATCTGCAGGCAAAAAAAACCCGCCGAAGCGGGTTTTTTCTGTCGATCAAGTCAGCGTCCGCTTACAGCTCGGAGAAGCACTCTTCGATGATCGCCAGGCCTTTGTCCAATTGCTCGTCCGGCGCGGTCAGCGGGACCAGTACGCGCAATACGTTGCCGTAGGTACCGCAGCTCAGCAGGATCAGGCCCTTGTCACGCGCCTTGGCCACCACGGCAGCCACGGCCGCAGCGTTTGGCTTGTGGGTGTCGCCGTTGTCGAACAGCTCGACCGCGATCATCGCGCCCAGGGCACGTACGTCGCCGATCACCGGGTACTTGGCCTGGATGGCTTTCAGGCCAGTGACCAGACGCTCGCCAACGGCCTTGCTGCGGTCCAGCAGGTGCTCTTCTTCGAACACTTCCATGACCGCCAGCGCAGCGGCGCAAGCGATCGGGCTGCCGGCATAGGTGCCGCCCAGGCCGCCTGGGGCGATGGCGTCCATGTATTCAGCCTTGCCGCACACACCGGCCAGGGGGAAGCCACCGGCGATGGATTTGGCGAAGGTGGTCAGGTCGGCAGCAACGCCCATCTGTTCCATGGCGAAGAACGTGCCGGTACGGCCGGCACCGGTTTGCACTTCGTCGGCGATCAGCAGGATGCCGTGCTTGTCGCACAGTTCGCGCAGGCGCTTCATGAAGGATTTTGGCGCGACGTAGAAACCGCCTTCGCCCTGCACCGGCTCGATGATGATGGCCGCGATGTCACGCGGCTCGGCATCGTTCTTGAAGATGCGTTCGATGCTGGCGATGGAATCGTCGTCGCTCACACCGTGCAGTTCGTTCGGGTACAGCGCGCGGAACACGCCGCCTGGCATCAGGCCCATGCCGGCCGAGTACGGCACGACTTTACCCGTCAGGCCCAGGGTCATCATGGTACGGCCGTGGTAGGCGCCGGTGAAGGCGATCACGCCAGCACGGCCAGTGGCGGCACGGGCGATCTTGACGGCGTTTTCAACGGCTTCGGAACCGGTGGTGACCAGCAGGGTTTTCTTGGCGAAATCACCTGGCACCTTGGCGTTCACTTTCTCGCACACTTCCACGTAAGGCTCGTAGGCCAGTACCTGGAAGCAGGTGTGAGTCAGCTTGTTCAGTTGCTCGGTCACGGCAGCGATGATTTTCGGGTGCACGTGGCCGGTGTTCAGCACGGCGATACCGCCGGCGAAATCGATGAACTCGCGACCTTCAACGTCGGTCACGGTGGCATTCTTCGCGGAGTCGGCGAAGATCGGGTGAATCTGGCCAACACCGCGCGGTACAGCGGCTTCGCGGCGTTTCATCAGGGATGCGTTGGTCTTGCTCATAAAGTCCTCATTCGCCACTCATCGGGTGGCGGGGTCCAAGGAATACGTGACGGGGAGGCAACTGCGGCAGCATGCGATGATCGACTGCCACAGCGTTCCCGGCCACTACGAATAACGTCTTGAAACACGCAAAGGGTCAGCGCTCTCGTGCCCTTTGCGTTTGCAGCAATGCCTTGCCGGGCGGGTCAGATGCCCAGGCAGAGGTATTTGATTTCCAGGTAGTCCTCGATCCCGTACTTGGAACCTTCACGGCCCAGGCCGGAGGCCTTGATGCCGCCGAACGGCGCCACTTCGTTGGAGATCAACCCGGTGTTGACGCCAACCATGCCGTATTCCAGGGCTTCGGCCACGCGGAACACACGGCCCAGGTCGCGGGCGTAGAAGTACGAAGCCAGGCCGAATTCGGTGTCGTTGGACATCGCGATCACTTCGGCTTCGTCTTTGAAACGGAACAGCGGCGCCAGCGGGCCGAAGGTTTCTTCCTTCGCCACAGCGGCATTTTTCGGCACGTTGGTGAGGATGGTCGGCTCGAAGAAATTGCCTTCCATGACCTTGCCGCCCGCCAGCAACGTAGCGCCTTTGCTCAGGGCATCGGCGATGTGTTCCTGCACCTTGGCCACAGCCTTTTCGTCGATCAGCGGGCCGGTGGTGGTGCCGTCTTCCAGACCGTTGCCGATCTTCAACTTGGCTACCGCCACTTTGAGTTTTTCGGCGAACGCGTCGTACACCGAATCCTGGATGTACAGGCGGTTGGCGCAGACGCAGGTCTGGCCGTTGTTGCGGTACTTGGAGATGATCGCGCCTTCGACGGCCTTATCCAGGTCGGCGTCGTCAAACACGATGAACGGCGCGTTGCCGCCCAGTTCCAGGGAGACTTTCTTGATGTCCTTGGCGCATTCGGCCATCAGCTGGCGACCGATTTCGGTCGAGCCGGTGAAGGACAATTTACGCACGATCGGGTTGCCGGTCAGCTCGCCGCCGATGTCGCCAGCGCTACCGGTGACCACGCTCAGCACGCCTTTCGGAATACCGGCACGGTGTGCCAGTTCAACCAGGGCCAGGGCCGAGAACGGGGTTTGCGAAGCGGGCTTGATGACCATGGTGCAACCGGCGGCCAGGGCCGGGCCGGCTTTGCGGGTGATCATCGCAGCCGGGAAGTTCCACGGGGTGATGGCAGCGGTCACGCCGATCGGCTGCTTGATCACGATCAGACGCTTGTCGGGCTGGTGGCCGGGAATCACGTCGCCGTAGATGCGCTTGGCTTCTTCAGCGAACCACTCGATAAAGGACGCGGCGTAGACGATTTCGCCCTTGGCTTCGGCCAGCGGCTTGCCTTGTTCGAGGGTCATCAGGCGCGCGAGGTCGTCCTGGTTTTCGATCAGCAGCTCGAACCAACGGCGCAGCTTGTTCGCGCGCTCCTTGGCGGTCAGCGCACGCCAGGCCGGCAAGGCGTTGTCGGCGGCTTCGATGGCGCGGCGGGTTTCCGCGGCGCCCATCTTTGGCACGGTGCCGAGAATCTCGCCCGTGGCCGGGTTGTTGACCTTGATGGTCTGACCGTTGTCCGCATCGACCCAAGCGCCATCGATAAAGGCTTGCTGGCGGAACAACTGGGCATCTTTAAGCTGCATGTCGGCTTTCCTTAACAGCACCGCGCGCACGCGGAGCGAATTAGAGTTGTTGAAAGGCGCCTTGTGGGCTGCCGTCAGGGAAATCAGCCCCAGCGCGCGGACTCAGGTGAAGCGCACGCGGGAGACAGAGCGTTTGAAATCTCAAACGAATCCTAGGATCAATGGGGGTACAGGGCAATAGTCTGTTCGAAAAAAAGAACGAAAACGGCGCTTTTGCCGAAACTTTCGGATCAGCGTGATTGGGCAGGGTTCCACCGCAATGATCGGCGGTGCCCGGCCCAGGGCGTCAGCGCGCGGATTTCCTACGTTCCAGCGGCCAAAAACCAGCATGGACGCCCAAGGGCGACATGGGTATGATGTCGCCCGCACAAGCATCCGTAGCTCAGCTGGATAGAGTACTGCCCTCCGAAGGCAGGGGTCGTGGGTTCGAATCCCGCCGGGTGCACCATATAGCAGTCTCGGGCTGTCTCAGACAGTCTACGAAACGCCCCAAGAAGCCCGCCCTGTGCGGGCTTTCTTGTTTCTGGCTATCCGTCCCTGTCCCCCTCTATAACTTCAACTTCACGCCGTATATGCCCACGTGCTGATTGAGTTGGGTGTCGCGTCAGTAAAACGAATTGTGCTCGAAGTGTTCAAGCCCAAGCCCAGCAACAAACGTGGCAAGCCGACGCTCATCAAGGTGGCAAATGGGCAGGCGGTGACGATGCACGGACGCATTAGCCAAAGGCTGGACCGCTTGGACACATGGCAGAGCTCTCGCGCAAGGGCGAGTTGGCGGTGCCTCTGAGCCAACTTAACTTCAAGAACAGAACGCCAAGGCGCACGCCAAACATCCAGCGAAATCGAAAAATGGTCTGATGCCGGGCGGCTTTCGCTTGAAGCCTGAAGGGGCGTTCTATTCAGGTGATGATGGTGAGGCACGTCCTGTGTGTTCGCCTCTGGGGTTTGCTGTTCGAATTCGACGACCCGGGCGATGCCAAAAAACGCTGGAACATTCCAGTTAGAACGATGACTTCAGCAAGGACGTACTAGGCCCGCTGGTGGACATGGGCTTGCGCCTTGCCGGAAGTCGATCCAAACGTAACGCACGCAACGACCGGCAGGTTATCTCGGCGGCTTCGACAGCGCCCAGCGCACACGTTTGGTAACGCGCTTGAATTGGCACGCCAACGCCTTCCTTCTGCCCGAACAACAGATCAGCTCGTACGCCGAACACCAGCATTTTTATGAAGCCGGGGCGCAGTTGCCTCCGATCAGCAAGACAAGCTCTCTGGAGCAATGGCAGCAACAAATTGGCGCACTGTGTGTTGGAAGTCATCGCTTGGCGTTTGTCGTTTCTGTGCCCTTTGCAGGCCCGTTGCTGAACCTGCTGGGACATGAGTCGGGTGGCTTCCACCTGTATGGCGACAGGTCCGGGGGCAAGACCACTCACCTGCAAGTCACTGCATCGGTTTATGGCGGGCCGCGCTTAGTTCGTTCGTGGCGCTCGACCGATAACGCCCTGGAGTCCATCGCAGCTGCACACTCAGACGGTCTCCTGGTGCTTGATGAAATCGGCATGTGCGATCCGCGCATTATCGGCGAGACGGTCTACATGCTCGGCAACGGCACCGGTAAGGCCCGGGCGAATGATCGAGGACAAGCGGGCCGACAGGTGCAGGAGTGGCGCTTGCTGTTTCTCTCGACGGGCGAGAAGACGTTGGCGCAGCACATGGCAGATGCCAACAAGGAGCTGAAAGCCGGTATGGAGGTGCGCATGCTCGCTGTCCCAGCCGATGCGAGCAAAGGTCTCGGTATGTTCGATGTGCTGAACGGTTTTGAGGATGCTGCTGCCCTCTCCGATGCTCTCAAGGCGCGTGTCGCCAAATACTACGGCACGCCCCTCACCGCCTTCCTGCACGCACTGTGTGCGCCTGGGGAAATGCTCCGGTGGTCGGTGATCGTTCGCCGTACGGTGGAGCAGTTCATCAGCCAAAACCTGCCAGCCTCGGCCAGCGGGCAAGCCCAACGTGCCGCCCTTCGCTTCGGGCTCGCAGCAGCGGCCGGTGAGTTGGCTACCGCCTTCGGCGTCACCGGCTGGCCGGACGGTACAGCCACGACCGCTGCACGGGTGTGCCTGCATGCGTGGCTGGCCGAACGCGGCGGCGCCGGTAACTTCGAGGGCGATGCGATCCTGACGCGACTGCGCCAGGTCATCGAACGCTTTGGCGAAAGCCGCTTTACCCGCTGGGAATCCGCCGCCGCCAAGATCGACGAGCACGGCCCACGCACGATTGATCGGCTGGGCTTTCGCAAGACGATGGAACACGGCATGGGCGATGCCTTGCACACCACCAACACTTACTACGTGCTGCCGGAAGCGTGGCGCTCCGAAATCTTCCGAGGCATGAACCTGAGTGCGGTTAACAAAGAGCTCCTGCGACGAGGCGTCTTAGAGCCTGGAAAGGATGGCAAAGCTTCGACCGCAGTGCGTCTACCGGGGCTGGGCTTGCAGCGCTGCTATGTGGTTGTTGCAGTGCCAGAACAAGGTGATCACGGCGCCCAGGCGGCGTAATAACGGCTGCTTCATGAGGAATGCAGGCTCACCTTGGCCTGGCCTGCCAACGAAAAAAACCAATCAACCTTTCGCCTTTAGGAACGCAACATGAACCAGCTAAAACAGCAACAAGTCGCCTTGATTCAAGAACTGGAAACCCTGGAAGAAAGCCTACCGCAAATGGAGGCTGAGTGGCGCAATGCGCCCAGCGGATTCAGTGCTAATGGCAACGTAATTGGGAGCCCTGAGAAGCGCGAGGCCATGGAGAAGGTTTCAAGCGTCCAGGCCCGCATACGAGCAATTCCAGGTGAGCTCGCATCAATTGATCGGAAGATCCAACATCTGGAACGCTTGGAAAAAATTGGTCAGATTAAAGCTGACGCTATTCGAGCAATGACCGACGCAACCGATGAAGTCGAAGCATTGGAACGAAAAAAATCGCACTTGGATGAGAGGTTTCAGGCAATTCAATCAGAAGCCGATCAAGCCCTAGAAAAGGCGCAACAAGCCGAGCGCGATGCTGCAACGTCCTACGCCAGATGCCTCGCATGCGGTGATGCCGAAGGGGAAAAATCAGCAAGCGGCGAAATGCAAAAGGCCGCTAAGCAGGTGGCAACAACGGACGAGCAGGTCAGGAGGCAAGACCTGATCCTTGGAGCTCTGCAAGTCGAGCTTGATACTCTTGAGGCTCAGATCACGAGTGCTCGCCAACGAGGAGATGAATCCAAGACAGCCGCATTGAACGCGGTGGGGTTTGCATTGGATGAGGAGTGGAACGCGGCGACGGAGCAACTGCTTGCTGTGGGTGCCCGAATACTTGCCGTCAGCTACCTAAAAGGCGGGATGGGCGATGCCTTGTCTAGACTTGAAGTGCCTCGCTTCGGGCCCTTCCATTCGAAGCTTGAGCGCTCGGATTTGGCAGCAGCAGCCCGTAACATCTCCCTAGAGGAGCTAATAGCGGCATGACCCCGAATCAGCCCGCATACGCGGGCTGCTTTTACCATTGTGAAAACTGTAGCTCCACAATTTAGATATACGCTACAAATCCATACAGCCGACTGTGCTGATGCACCGTGCCAGACCAAACTCACGAATCTCACTTATTTGAAAATTCATGAAGAAGCCCACCCAGAAAATCATCCAACTCTGCAAACGTTAAAACCTTATAATCGTCAACATAAAACTTAGCTATCGATGGATACCTAGTTACAAATACAGGAACCACCTGCACCGGGCTACACTTCACTATACCGCAACCCAAATGTTCAAGATGACTAAGCCCTTTTAAATTAGCACCAACCCAGTCAATTTTCGCTTTAAATTTAGAGTGATATTTTTTTTGCTCAAAATGATCATTATACTGCTGAGAGTACCCTCTTGAATCGATTGCCGGAGCGCCACATTTACACTCAACAACATATAATATTCGAGACACTTCGTGATAGGCCAGCAGGTCAATTTCTCCACAAGGCAGCATTACTGAACTCCCCTGCTTATTCGGCCATTTCTTCAAACCCTTAATGAAATTAAATCCATGAGATGCAAAAATCTTTCCTATTAGCGACTCAAAAATATCACGCCGTTGATACTGCTCGATATCTTCCAGAGCCTTATTAAATATAGGGTCAGCTTTCAAATCTTGACGCTGGCCGACCAAGCATCGATGCATGAATGTATCGTACCACTCAGCAACCATAAAAATATTCATAATAGCATGCCAGCTTGCCTTTTTAATATGAGGCTTATGTACTGCCTCCTTAGGATAGATTGATTTTAAGTTCTTCAATCGATCAATACGCACACCCGAGAAATTTATCATACGCACTTGATCTTTTTTGTTTAAAAAATCCCTATTCTTATTAACTAAAGCGTCGGCAGATAAAAGCATAAAATCTAAAATTTTAATAACTACATTCTTCTCCATATCTCCTTCTTCTGAAATCCAATCGATCAAATACCCCCCTGGAATTACAAGGACCCATCCTGAAGATAAAACATTGTGAAGCAAAATATCGATAAATCTTTCAAGCTGATCCAAATCAAAGCCCTTTGACTCTAGAAGAGCAGAGCTGAGTTTCGGCTTTAAATGATCATCATCATAATCACCCTCAAAACCCGAAAACTTTGTCCATGCCTCACCCTCTTTTTTCAACATGTAATCGGAGCGATTAGAAACTTTACCCAACGCTTCCTCAGATAATATCGGAAACAGAATCCCTTCAGGTTTGGATAGATCAAACGTTACATCACCGTATACATCAGGAAAGTAATGTATAAGATTTGACCACTCAGCAGAAATCGTCATAACAGCAAGTATAGAGAAAACTTTCGACACATCCTCGCAATTAGGTTTCCCATTTTGAAGACTCTGAGGGCTACTTTTAGACAGACAATAATCAATTGCATAGCGCCAACCGTACCTTCCAATTGGGGCAAGACTTTCCGAAGCATCAAAATGCTGCCAAGGCATTAGCCCTTTTCTATAGACTGCCGTCCACATAAACAATTGCTTATATGCTTCTAAAAGCCAGCTAGCGGAATTCCTAGAACCTAATATTTTATGAAGACGCTCAAGGGCAATCTTATAAGCCGAATTTAATAAAAACTTAGAATCTTGTAACTCAGAACCTCCTGCAACTTGACGATTAACCGCATTTACTATTTCGCCCAAAACTGCAATATTCAACTCCGCAACCGGTTCATCCACCGGCGTCTGCTGCACATTAATGTCCATATATTTCCTCAGCACAAGTCCAAAAAGGAATTCCAAATTCGCACTATAAAACCCTATACTTAAGAGTGCTTATCTAGGACGAAACCTCACGAAGACGCTTTTTCCGCGTCAAGCTGCTCGTGATTCACACAATCAATAATCTCCCAACCTAGTGCGCGCAAACTCTCAATCTCCTTACTTTTTAATGAATCCTTCCGCATCGCGAGGCAAAGAAGGTGAGAGGGGCGCGTCATCGCTACATAGTGAAGCTTAAGTCTCTCTTGCAGAGAAGCATTTTCCCCAACGTTAGTAGCCCCCGCTTTTGGTTTTTTACGCATAAGCCAGGGAATGAGGCTCTTCAAATGATGAGTGCGATGAAAACTGTCCAACACCAGTGTAGCTGTGTGAGTCTCTCCCTTAACACTATGTATAGACCCTAACCGAATAGATACTAACGGTGCAGATTCAGGATATTGAAACTTATTTGGCTGAGACTGAGTCACGTCCGACGAGTTATCAATCACAGGCTCTATAGAAAACCATGCAAAAAACTCATCCATACCATAGATATCTTTTCCTGCAATTGCTTCCGCCACTACTTTAAATTTCGCAGTAACTGCACACCACTCACTCTCTATAAATTTACACTTCCGCAAAATAAGAAGATCGACCAACTCTAAATATTGTAATTTAGACCCTTCCTTTTCGACTAACAACTCGAGGACATATCGAAAAGGTGACTTACGCAAAGGATTGGATATTGAAAATCCTGTCTCTCTCAAAAAATGCAAGACAGCTTCAGCAGATCGATTCGATACGGGATGCGTACTTTGATTTTTTAATAACTCTATCCTTGCACACGCGAGGTACATGGAGAGTGATGTTGGCTTCGGCTGCCCTGATAACTGCGAGATATATCGGGGCGCATAATGGCCCATAAAGCGAGGGAGGTGATCGTCCTTATCAGACCTATGAACCCCTGCAACTGCAGTAAACTCTCCACCCGCTAGGGCATCAGCGGAGAATACCTTAATTAAATACTTAGCGTAGTTAGGAAGAACATTTAAAACCGTTTCATCTTCAAATAGAAAAATAGCGCTTTGACAACTCGGATGATTAACTTTTCCCGACGTTGGGCCTCGACCGATCAGTGGTTGAGGGATAAGTCCAAGAGGGGCGGCACAGTCTGCGATAGACTGTGAAAACCGGAAACTATTTGGGAGGTCGATCCTATTTTGGCTAAAAAAAACACCAGACGTTAGACTTGAACCTACTGCATTATAAATAGCTTGGTTAGAATCACCGAATCGCTGACAAATTACCGGACTTTCGTCTGCGCAGAAAAGCCGATTGATAAAGTCAGACTGAAGCTCACTATTATCTTGCACCTCATCAACAAATAAGATCGGAAATCTTCGACGAATACTTTCCTTAACTTCAGGAAACTTCTCAATCAGCTCATTAGCCCAGACAAACATCTCATCAAAACAGTAATAACCCGCTTCTGTTGATTCCTTACAAGCTTTCTGAATAAGCTTAGACGTATCAGTGTGCGAAGCATGGCGGTTGCCAGAAAAGTCACTTTTCGTATATATCAGGGAAGTATGTTCTTTTTGACTTTCCAAGTATTTCCTAGTGCCATAGGGAAGCCTGTACCATCTATCCTTCTCGGCCAGTTCGGTATCAATAATTTTTACTATCATTCCCTTTGAACGAAGCCAGGGAACCGCCAAAAACTCATTAACAAAAGAATGAATTGTTCCCACAAAATGGGGATACCGTAATAATCGTTGCGCTGCTGTACCTGAGCTAAGTCGCTCCCCAATTTCCAAACGGGCAGCATTTGTATGAGAAATTACGCAGAGTCCTTGCTGCTTTGGTTGCCAACGGTTAGCAAGTATTGCGAGCTTCGCAACTAACAATGTTGTTTTTCCACTTCCAGGACAAGCTTCCACATCCAACGAATCTAATGAGCAAAGTGCTGCATATCTTGGATCTAAACCATCCTCACCGGAAAAAGCATTTAGAGGTAAACCCATAGCAGAGCAAACCCATTCGACATCCAATTTAGAAATGTTCCCAACTATTTCTTTAAAGCCTGTCATCGCTCGCGCCCTATGCAGATTTACCATCTAGAACAGTTGGTGATGCCGGTGTTGTCGGCGTCGAAACAGAAGGAGTATCTTGATTGACTGTAACATCAGATTTTTTTGGTGGAACCGTGATAGAAAATTGCTCTGTAACATGAGCTATTGCGTTCTTTATGTAAGGAGGCAGTTGCCCTATTAGGGTATCTACGGACAGTAACCCATTGCGCATTTCATCTTCTAATATTTCAGACAAATATTGAGCAGCTATAGCCTTAGATACTGCCGAGGTTGTATATGGAGCGTAAACAGTAGAAGAAAGCTCTTCATTTGAAAGAGATTTGGCTAACAAAACAGAGTACTCTTTCCGAGCTGCTGATATTACATCCAATCTTTTAATTGCCCCCTCGTTCAACTTATCATCATTTTTTGCAAGTGCAGCAGCAAGAAACAACTGCTCACTTAACCCGAAAAAAGCCAAGTCGTATTCCAGTGTCCATTCATCTGCTACGAAAGTTTTAACCCATTGTTCGTTCGCTTTATCCCTGATAGTGCTTCGTTTCTCCTCCAGTTTGCATCCTGGAAAGTCTGACTTAACCCTCCACCGACGTTTAGAAACCGTAAGAGGTGGTATAGGTGTAGAGAGTTCTAGCTTCCCTATTATATGCGGAGCACAGTCCGGCATTACGTCCATATCTGTGATGCAGGAAACTGGAATTTTTAGCTCACCATCAACACCTGGAGTTTCTCGAATAAATATGCGCCCGTATCGCCCTAAGCCTACACCGCCGACATTGACTATCGACACTCCGTAATGTTCGAAATCCCGGCCAACTAGCTTAGCTAAGGTCGGCATCAGTATATTTTCAGCATCCCCTTCTACTATCACAACACCACGAGCAAAAAATAGATTGGACTTAGTTACGTCAAGAAAGCGTTGTAAAAAGCGGTAATCGGACTCGGTAAGTTTGGTGTTTCCTTTTGCCATTGAAAAGCCGCGTCCGTCCTTAATTAAAACAAGATTGTCGAGTTTGACATCAGCGCCAAAATTCGGACTATGGGTTGTTACAATTATCTGAATCTGCTGGCCGTCTAACCGACGTTTTTCGGCTTGGCTTTTAAGAAATGAAATTAACCGTAGTTGACGCTGTGGATGTAGATGAGCTTCGGGCTCTTCGATGAGAAGCAGTGGAAACCCATCTGCCTCAGTTCCCATCAAGAGAAGCTCACAAGCCATAAACAACAGATTATTGGAGCCTAAACCTCGCAGATAGGGATCCTCCAGACCAACACCTAAGTTAACTTCTAACTTTTCAAGAAGCTGCCTAAGCCTCACCCCATCATCGCGATGACCACTAATTCTTATTCTCGCCGCTAAATCATCATCTTTGAAAGACAGCGGCTGCAAGTAATCCCTATTCAGCTTTTCTCGGGTGGTTTTCACCCCATGGGCATTTTCTATTAAGTGACTAGAGTAATCTCCTATACCAAGAACACTGAGATCTTCAGGCACTGGCCTTGGCATCGTTTTCAAGTCAAACCTTACACCGTGATCGCGAATTTCTTTTGTGTGTTGTAAAATTTGAGAGAGCCTTGAACCTCGCCCAGCAGACATAGCTCTTTCGGCATCTCTCAATGGTCGCAAGTAAGTCGCTTGCAACATAAACCGCGCGCCAGAATCAAGCAGAGGCCCATCTCCATTCTTTCCAGTTCGCCACTCAATGGGTATATATCGTCGCGAGCTGGAGCTAATCTCAGTTCGACGCGCAATCCAAGTTAATATAAGAACCGTATCCGATCCCTCGTTAGAATAAGTAAGATATTCTGCAAAGGCGCTCCGATCGCCCGCGGTCAGTCCCAAAAAAACGAGACGAATCTTGATTTCTTTAGCCTGTTCACCAGATGACGGCAAATGAAAGTCTGTTTGTTCGAGCCTCAACGACTCTTGATCACGGGTCCCTAAGACAAATCTCAGAGCATCCACCAACGCCGTTTTTCCTGCATCGTTTTCACCAACAAACGCGGTCAAACCAGGGTTGAGTGAGAGTTCAAATGCTTGATCATCCGCGCCAAAGAGTCGGAAATTCTCAATTTTCACATGGGCTATATACAAAACGGTTGCTCCTTGCTGTCGTTATTTTAATAGTGACGAGGGAGCATAATGCCACCACGGAGGGGAGAGTAGAACGTAAAAGTTTTACCCACTCATTTCAACTTCAACGAAGGAGCAACACTCCCTCCTCTTAGGTTGTTAAGAAGTCAGCCGAGCAAACACTAGTGATCGCGACCAGCTCCACACTCCAAGTTCGATCCACCAGAACTCTCATTACCTTCAACAGGGCGTACGCTTTTAATTACCTAATAAAATCAATAACCTAAGCTTATTCGTTACGCAGACTACACCTCTAGATATCGTCATCCCCCCTACCCCGTTTATCATCCCCTCAGCGGCGAGGATGTGAAATATTTATCATTAATACGAAGTGAGCACTTAGACTCATCTGAACGATGACAGCGGATACTGCGAGATTGTCTCCGCTGGAAGGTCCCCAGTGAATTCCATTAACTTGTGCATTTGCCCTACCATTTCAGCCATCTGCGAGCACCGTGACCAATACGGTAAAGGTAGCCTTTTCTCTTCAAAATCCTTTCAATTTCAACATTGAAATTTCAGTAAGCTGGTGTAGTTGCCGCTACCACGATCCCGCGGGTTTCATGCCCCGTGTAACGCGAAACCTCTCAGGGTCCCCAGCGTGATTTCCTGTCATCGAGAGGCGGAGCAAGCGAAATTCGCTTGGTAGGCTGGAGCGCAAAGCGCCTGCCCACGACATCTGGATGCTGACGTTAGCGTTACACGCACGGGCAGCGTTACATCCGATGTACGCGATGCCGCTCAACTGTGTAACAGGCGTGAAAGCCAATGAAAACGGGCGTTTGGTGGAGGGTGTTACACTCGTAACACCAGTTACACCAGTTTTGGAGGGGGTTGGGTATGTGCGCTCATGCTGTCTTTCCAAATTGGTCCTACACCACATTGTTGGCCTCTAGTGAATCAAGATGGTCGCCATGATTTATGATCACCAGGTGGTGAGGACAGCTGATATGCAATGCCACTGGCTCGAGGTAGATTGACTACCTGACAAAACGGCGAGAGACCATCATGGAAGACACCCCTTTGCTTGCGTCATTACTCAAGCGCATGAATGAAAACCAACTGGCGCTGGGGGCAGCTATCGAGGAGCTGTCAAACTGGGTTGAGCAAAGCGGATCTACGGAAGTTGCACAGAACATTCGAGGGGCACTGGATACCCTTGATGAAAATGCAGGATTCATCACCCTTGCGCTCGCATCACTGGCGGCAGAAGGTCGAACGAAGAAGTAACGACTCAGCTGGAAGGCACCACATCAGTAACCATTTGGTGTTGCTTTACCCTACGGGGATACCACGAAAAAAGTGTCCAGAAGGACGCGCCGTGTATGCCCACATGTATGCCTAACTGACTCGCCATCAAACATACCCAATGAATACGGGGCTCTCACCCTCCAGTTCAAACGACGCCGGGGGCACCAGATACAGACGAAAAAGCCCCAGGTCGAATGGCCTGGGGCTTTTTTGTGGGCGTTGAGTCAGCGCAGTTTCAGCGCCTCCAACCGCGCCGGCAAATCCTCCTCGGGAAAGCGTTCGTGCAACGCCAGCAGCCTCTCATCTGCCGCTCTGCTCTGCCCCACCGCCCGCAACCGCACAATCTCCCGCAACCCCTCCTCCAGCGAAGGCAACGCCACCGGCGCACGTTTGCTGAGTTTGGCGGGGGACTCGTCCGCCATCGAGCCCATGACCTGCGCACTCTCGGCCTGTGGCGCAGCAGCCATCCGGGCCACCGGCGCCGGGGCGGACATCATCGGCGGTGGTGGGCTGGCGACCTCTTCGTGGAGTGCGGAGAAGGTCGCGGTGGAGATTTCCGGCTGCGGCACGGGCGAGCGCATGACCACGCCGATCATCAATGCCAAACCGGCGACGGTGGCGAATGCCATTTGCCAGCGTGGTCGTTGGCAGGCGTGCAGCCAGCGTTGCCACAGGCTCGGCTGTGGTGCCGGGGCTTCGCGGCGGGCGGTGGCGAGGATGAAGGCGTCGAGGGACGCGGGTGGTTCGCCGGTGCTGTGTTGACGCAAGTGCTGGATGAGCACGTCGTCAGAGTCCTGGGGGTGTCGAGAGTCGGTCATGCGGGTATCTCCTCGGCCAGCAACCGGCGCAGTTTCTGCTGGGCGTAACGCAGGCGGCTTTTTACGGTTTCCAGCGGGGCTTTGGTGAGGGCGGCGATTTGCGGCACTTCGAGGTCGCCGTGCAGGCGCAGCAGGAAGACTTCGCGCTGGTCTTCGGGCAGGTCTTGCAGCGCGGCGTCGAGGCGCGCCTGGTCGCGGCTCAGGCTCAGTTGTTGCTCGGGGCCGGGGCTGGCGTCGGGCTGGGCGTGCAGCTGTTCGTCGTAGCTGTCGTGCAGCGGGTTGTGGATGCCGTGCTTGCGCCAGTAATCGATCAGGCGGTTGCGGGCGATCTGGAACAACCACGTACGAAAACTCGCCCTCCCCTGTGGCTGGGTAGTGCTGCGGATCAGGCTGAGCCAGGTCTCCTGGTAGATTTCCTCGGCCAGTTCGGCTTTGTTGCTCAGGGACACGAGGAATCGGTACAGGCCCTGGCGATGTCGCGCGTACAAGGCCTCGAACGCGGCACTGTCACCGCTCCGGTAGCGGGCCAGCAGCGATTCGTCGCTGGGCAGGTCATCTGGAACGGCCATGTCGATGGCGAACTCCTTTCTGAAAGTCGACGGTGAATCAGGTGTGGGAGGAAGCAACCCCCTCCCACATCGGGCATCAATGTTTGAGGCTTTGCGCCAATTCCACCAATTGCACGAACTCATTGCGCAGCCCGAACGGGTCATCGCCCCGTGCCGAGCGGGCCAGTGCAGCGATGTCGTGCAGGCGCATGCTGCCAGTGTAGCGGCCATCTCCCTTGAGCTGTTGGGCGAAGGCGGCCACGGCGGCGGCGAAGCGCAGGTCATCGCTGGCCTGGACGGGTTGAGGGCCGATGGGGCGCTCGATCAGTTGGCTGTCACCGCCCGCGGCGGGTTTGTAGCGCACGCGCAGCATCGCCAGTTCAACGGCTTTGCTTTCGGCCTTGGGCTCTGCGGCATAGCGCAGCGGCTCCAGCCAACCCTTCTCGCCCTTCGGCACAATTTCGTACAGCGCGGTTACGGTATGCCCTGCACCCATTTCACCGGCATCGACCTTGTCGTTGTTGAAATCCTCACGCTTCAGGGCGCGGTTCTCATAGCCGAGCAACCGGTATTCGCTGACCCGTGCCGGATTGAACTCCACCTGCAATTTCACATCCCGCGCCACCACGGCGAGGGTCGAGCTGAGCTGGTCGACCAGCACCTTGCGGGCCTCGCGCAGGTTGTCGATGTAGGCGTAGTTACCGTCGCCGGCATCGGCCAGCTGTTCCATCAGGTGTTCGTTGTAGTTATCCACACCGAAGCCCAGGGTCGTCAGGGAAACCCCGCTTTTGCGCTGGAGCGTGGCCATCTGCTTGAGGCTGTCGAAGTCGCTGACGCCAACGTTGAAGTCACCGTCGGTGGCCAGCAGGATGCGGTTGATGCCGTTGTCGATAAACCCTTCGCGAGCCATCTGGTAGGCCAGTTCGATGCCCGAGGCGCCCGCGGTCGAGCCGCCGGCGGTGAGTTGCTCGATGGCATTGCGGATCTTGGCCTTGTCGCGGCCGGAGGTAGGCTTGAGCACCACGCGGGACTCACCGGCGTAGACCACCAATGACACGCGGTCCTGATCGCGCAGTTGATCCACCAACAATTTCAGGGTGCTTTTCACCAGCGGCAAACCTTCGCGGCGGTCCATGGAGCCGGACACGTCCACCAAAAACACCAGGTTGGCTGGCGCCAGGTCTGCCACGGCGCGGTCGGATGCCCGGATGCCGATGCGCAACAACTGGGTGTGCGGGTTCCACGGCGTCGGGGCGAGTTCGGTGGTCACTCCAAAGGGTGAGCCATCGGTGGGTAATGCGTAACGGTAGGGGAAGTAATTGACCATTTCCTCCAGTCGCACAGCCCCCTCGGGCGGCAGGCTGCCCTGATTGAGGAAACGTCGTACGTTGGCGTAACTGCCAGTGTCCACGTCAGCGCTGAAGGTCGAGACGGGCATTTCGGCGACCCGCTGCACCGGGTTGTCCGGCAGGCGTTCGTACTGCTCCCCAGGCTCGTTACGAGATGGATTGACCCGCTCGTCACTCATCATCAACGGCGCCGCCATCGGCGCCGGCGCCACACCCTTGACCAGTGCGCCTTCGAGGCGTGCCTGCGCGACGCTGGGCATCACCGTCGCGGCTTCTTCGTGGGGCGTGGCGGTGTCTTGGGACGTGGGCACGCCACAGCCTGCCATTGCCATGCAGGAGGTGATGGCAAGGCCTTGTGCGACAGGGCGCAGGAGCGGCAAGAAAAGACGGGGCATGGCGGCTGAACCTCGGGGGTGAATGATGTGTTCACTCCTTCAGACGCAACCGGATCGGGGCTCGGGTTAAACATAGAGGATCTTTCTTAAACCAGCGCTCGGGAATGGCGCTGTCCTGTAAGTGCGTGTGTGGTTCTTTTGTTGTCCATCGGACGCGATCAGGAAAAACCCCAAGACAAACAAAATAGGAACCCGCTCTGCCCCGCCTCATCTGCAAAAAAACAGACGCCACAGCTCACTGCAACAACTTACGACAGCATCGGATAAACCACCATTGGGTAACACTTGAGCGATTGGCAGTGGTTTTCAGCGGTGAGAACTTGGTCCTGCGCAAAAGGACTTTGCCTACAGACTTTCACCAAGGAAAAATCAAGCAGCGTGTGACGGTAACACAATGAAAATACATTCTGGCGTGCCTACTTTTTTCGCTCCCTACAGTGCACCTCCAAGGCCACAACGTTTCTTTAGGCCCTTCTCTATTCCGCCGATTTTTCGCCCCTTTATCCGACCATTTGTCACTCACCCCTGGCTGCGACCTTTTAAGCCCCCAATGCCTCGCCCAATGCCTCGCCCGACCCCTCTGCCCGAGAACAGGCCCGTGCGTCCCGAGCGCCTTACGCTTCCCCCAGGCCCCGACAAACCCAGCCCCCACACCTGGGATGGCAAGGACATGACTCAACGGCCAAATGACCCTCACATCGCCCGGGTGAACAAACGCTCCTACGATAATCAGCAGATCATCGAGCAGCTCACACGCAACGTGCCGACGTGGCAGGACAAGAACCAGAACAACACCACCGAAATTTCAGTTTCATTCAACCCAGGCGGGTTCAACGAGTACCAGAAACAGGAAGCACGACGCTCTTTAACCTCTTGGAGTGATGTCGCCAACCTGCAATTCACCGAGAACGGAGGGCCCTCCGAAGGCCGGGTGACGTTCGGAATTTCAAACCGGGTCCGCACCGCACAGGGCACATATCCGACACCCTATGGAGGAGGCGGTGGCGCAACGCTCTACAACTCCCGCATGGCCACACGCACAGTGATGACCCACGAGATCGGGCATGCCCTCGGCCTGAAACACCCCGGCAACTACGACGGCAGCGCCTCGGAAAGCCAGCGCGTTTATGCCCAGGATTCCACCGCCCACACCGTCATGAGCTATTTCGGCGATCAGAGCAGTGGCAAACAGCTCGGCGCCAAGCCCCTCGCACCGATGATGGATGACATTGCCGCGATCCAGAAAAAGTACGGCGCCAATTATCAGACCCGCAAAGAAGACAATACCTACGGCTTCAATTCCAATACCCAGCGGGATTACTACACCCTCAATTCCGCACAGGACCGGATGATCGCCTGCATCTGGGACGGTGCCGGCAATGACACCCTGGACGTATCCGGCTACAAGTCCAACCAGGTCATCAATCTCAAGGCCGGTGCTTTTTCAGACATTGGCGGGCTCAAGGGCAACGTGTCCATCGCCAGGGGCTGCACCATCGAGAACGCCGTCGGCGGCGCAGGCCACGACGCGTTGATCGGCAATGAAGCCAACAACCGGCTCACCGGGGGCCTGGGGGCGGACCAGATACGTGGCGGCGACGGCGCGGATACCTTCGTCTACAACGACGCCCGTGACTCCACCCCCGAACAGCCCGACACGCTCATGGACTTCACCAGCGGCACCGACAAGATCGATGTGTCCGGCGCCCTGCAAAAAGCCCGGGTCTCGGGACTGAATTTTGTCCAGGCCTTCAGCGGCAAGGAGGGCGAAACGCTGCTGACGTATGACCAAGCCACCGGCAAAGGCAGTGTCTCCATCGACCTGAATGGCAATGGCCGCGCCGATCTGCTGATCAAGACGCATGGGCAGGTCAAACCCGAGGATATTGTTCAAAGCGACGTACGCAGCCGTAATCGCTGGAACAATCGACGTGGCTGAAAACGCCGAAAAAACGCCATCCACAACGACAAAGGCCCTCCCCGATCATTGCCGGGAAGGGCCTTTGCCTGCGGTGCCGAGGGTTTAGTCAGTACCGTACTTCGGGTTACGCGGACCGTACAGGATCCCCGTGCGCTGGCCCGGCGACAGCAGGCGCGCGCTGGTGATGCCGGCAATCGGATGCGCCGCGTCGGTGGAGCTGTTGATCACCTGCTTGACCGCTGCCGTGATCAGCATGCCCACCAGGCCGCCGCCGTTGTTGTTGCCTTCCTCGCTGGAGGCCCGCGCCGAGCCGGTCCACAGGGTGGTGCCGGTGCGCAGGTCGACCAGTTTGGCCGAGGCCGTCACCGCTGTATCGCTGGTGATCAGCATGTACTTGGTGCCGTACTCGGTAACGGTGATGTACAGCGCCGCGTCCGCACCGAAGATGTCATGCAGCTTGGTCGGTGGCACCGCCTGGATGTCGTTGGCGGTGGTCAGGCCGTTCTGGCGGAAGGTTTCGTCCACCAGGGCAATCGGCAACACGTAGTAGCCGGCTTCGGCCAACGGGTAGGTGACTTGCGACACCAAGCTGTAGGACGCCTGCACTTCCGGCGACTCATTGAGCGGCGGCAGCACCAGGATCGACTTGGGGCGCGACTGTTTGTACGCGGTGTAATCGATGGTCTTCGGCGCAGCGCAACCGCCGAGCAAGGCCAAGGCCAGCAGGGCGCCGGTGAGTTTCAACAGGCTCATTTGGTGGCGACTCCGGTCTTGGCGTTTTTCAGCAGGAAGTCCATGTACGACGCGGACTCGGGGAACAATGCCTTCTCGGTGCGAAACTCCTGCACCATCTGGTCATCCTTGCCCATGCTCAGGTACAGCATGCCCAGGTGGGCGTGGTAACCCGGCGGGGCCTTGCGGCCACTGGCGTTGATCTTTTGCAGATCCCGTTCCAGCGCCTCGACCTGTGCTTCCTTGGGCTCGCCCTTGAAGTACTCGTAAACCTGCGGCTGGTAGCTTTCCCATTGATACAGGGGCTGGGGCGCCGTGTGGCACCCGGCGACTACTGCGGTTGCTGTCAGCATCAGCGCCAACTTCACTGCCTTGCTCATCCGTGTACTGCTCCTTGAGGTGTTGCTGATCAGTTGCGCGGGTTCCAGGCGCCGGCGTTGATGCCGTCCACCAGGCGGTTGATGGCTTCGCGCATGGCCAGGTCGAGGACCTTGCCATTGAGGGTGGAGTCGTAGCTGGCGGTGCCACCGAAGCCGACCACTTCACGGTTGGACAGCGCGTATTCACCGGCGCCCTGGGTGGAATACACCACTTCGGAAGTGTTGATGTTGACAATGTTCAACGCGACTTTGGCGTAGGCCACTTGCGTCTTGCCGCGGCCCAGGATGCCGAACAGCTGGCGGTCGCCGGTTTCCTTGCGGCCGAACTCGGTCACATCGCCGGTCACCACGTAGTCAGCGCCCTTGAGCTTCTGCACCGTGCCCTTGATCGCGGCTTCCTGGGAGATTTCGCCCATGTTGTCGCGGTCCAGCACGCTGAAGCGGTTGGTCTGTTGCAAGTGGGTGATCAGGATGGTCTTGGCCTGGCCACCGAGGCGGTCGACGCCATCGGAAAAGATGCCGCGCATGTAGCTGGAGCGGTTGTCGAACTTGCCTACGGCGATCGGTACACGCACGCCTGAATAGGCAACGTTGGCGCTGGCGACTTGCTCCACCGGCAGTGCGCGGTTGCTCTCGGTGGCGCAACCGGCCACGGTCAGAAGCGCTGCGGCGGTCAGCAGGATTTTGGACAGTGCTTTCACAGGGTGCTCCTAGAGTGAGAAATCAGCAGGTGCAGCAGGTAAAACTAGCGGGTGGGGATGTTGCGGATGTCGTTGACGATGTCGCGGCTGTAAACACGGAAGTAGAAGCCTTCGACACTGGAGTTACTGTTATTGGTCACCAGGGCGCCCATGGTCTTGTACTGCTCGAAGTTGCCGATCACGCCGCCGGGCACTTGGTCATACAGGGCCTTGGAAAAGTGAAGAACCTCGGCGCCGTTCTTCTTGACCGTGACCTTGTAGCTGAAATCGACACTGAGCAGCAGTTTGTTGTCGTCGACGATCAGCGTGGCGAGCCCGCCTTTCGAATCCTGGATATGCCGCGTGTAGACAATGCTCATATCCAGCAGATAGTCGGCCTTGTCCTTGCTGGTGGCGTAGCGACCTGCTTCGAGCAGGCGGTTCACCATATCGACACCCAACGCTTTGCGAACCTTTTCGTCGGACAGGAAGCGCTCGTTTTTACCCACCACCTCAACGTCGAGCGTGTCGAGCCAGTAGGTTGCAGTCTTGGGAATGGTGACTGGCGCCGGTGAGATGTAGTAATCCGGCTGGGAGGCACAGCCAGCCATGAGGCAGGCGGCGAAAAAGAGGACAAGCGCGCGCATGTAAGAATTCATCCCTGAACAGTATCGAGCTTTAAACAATCGGCGGCATTTTACGGAGTTGAGAGGGGTTCTCAAGGGATTTCTGAGCCCAGGCCGCCCGTTTCGCTGCTGTCTGTCGGCTCCGGCAGGGCAATCAGCGCCATCAAGGCGCAGGCTGCAGCACCAATGAAAAACGCCGAAATCAGCGCTAAGGCATTGTCTGTAAAAACAAAACCCTTGGTGCTGCCGCGCATCACCAGGTAGTCCAGCCACGTCAGCCACACAAATGCGACCGCCCCGCCGCTGAGCCCGATAATCGTATAAGTGCGGCGCCCTTTGCTGAACGCGCACAAGGTCACGAACAGCGCAAAACCCAGGGCGGGCAACAGGTACACCACCTGCGCCAGTATCGGCGTAGTGACAAACACCATCCAGAGTTCCAGCCCATGCACTTCCCCGAGTGCACGCGGGTTGCTGAACAGCTGTGCCAACGTGGCGACAAACACCACGGGGCCTGCGGCCAACCCAAACACAAAGGGCATGAACCAGAAGGCGAAGAACACTTTCAGGTGGGGATATTTGTTTGGCTTCATCATGATTTTTTACGAGAACGGGCCGTGACTGTACACCGCCGCCCTGACGCTCGAAACCCGGCCGTGCGCGGCGCCCGCGGTAAAAGCTTGTTCATTCAAGTTCTGCGCCGAGGGGTCGAGACAGTGGCTTGGTTCGTTCTTTTTATAGGGAAATTGCGTGTTTAAACTCCTCCTGCGGGCTACCGCCCTGATCGCCGCGCTGTCGATGACCGGCTGTGTGTCCTACACCGTCACCGGCCCTGTCGGCGCCCCGCTCCACCCTGCCGCTGTCAGCAGCCCGCGTAGCGCGCAAATCGCCGATGTCGCGGTAACTGCCGCCGACATCAACGACGCCAACAAGACCGCCATCAGCCGCTCCCTGACCGTGCAGCTCAATCAATACGTGCGCAGCGCCGGTTACTTCAAGCAAGTCACCGAATACCCTACGCGCCTGGGCGAAAACGATGTGTCGCTGAAATTCAACATGACCTCACTCAAGGGCCACCGTGGCGTGCACCCGGCCTACGTGCCCGGTGCGTTGCTGACGCTGACGATCTGGATCTGGGTCAACGGGCCGATCTTCGTCGACACCTTTGACGTGGCCGGTGACCTGACGATCGTCGACCGCGACGGCAAGCAACTGGCGAGTGCCAAGCAAGAGGTCAAGTTCGAGCGCAACGTCGGCCTCTACGGGCGTGAATACTGGGCACCGACCATGGGTGCCAAGCAACTGAATGAATTGGTGTCGCAACTGCTCGACAGCGCCACCGCCAAGCTGCCCAAGGAGTAAGTCATGAAAGGATTGATCAAACACAGCCTGGTGCTCGCTGCCGCGTTGCTGAGCGGTTGCGTTTCGTACTCGCAACACGAATTGCCGGCGGTGCAGACCTGGCCACCGACCGCCAACGTGCCGGCGCAGAAGCCGACGGCGTACGTACGCACCACCGCTCTGCACCAGGTCAACAGCGGCCCGGGCAACGCAGTGGCTGGCGCCCCGGCGCTGCTGTGGGAAAAGGCCGTGGCCGACTCGTTCCGCCAGTCCAATCGTTTTTCGCGGGTGAGCACCGACAAGGTCGACTCGGATATTTATGCCGACGCCACCCTGTCCAACAACGAACAGTTCAGCATGGCCTCGGCGATCATCACCGGCGCGACCTTCTTCATCATCCCGTCCACGGCGAAGAACACCTTCACCCTGGAAACGGTGTTCAAAGACAAGGATGGCAAAGAGCTGGGTCGCGTCAAAAAAAGCGAGTCGGTACGCACGTGGATGCATTTGGTGCTGATCGTGGGTATTCCATTCCAGACCGATACACGGGAAGTCGTGGAGGCGTTGACGCGCAGTACGCTGGATGAGGCGGTGCAGCGCAAGTTGCTGTAAGTCGGTTCAGGCAACCTCTCTGCCAGCAGTACCGCCGCCTTCGCAGCCTCGCTAAAGCTCGACAACTCCCACAGGGGATTGGCAGTGCCTGGGCAATCTCCAGCCAAACACTGACAGCCCAGCACCCCCCAATCACCTGTGGGAGCGGGCTTGCCCGCGAAAGCGGTAGTTCAGGCAACATCTCCACCAGCAGCACCGCCGCCTTCGCAGCCTCGCTAGGGCTCGACAACTCCCACAAGGGATTGGCAGTGCCTGGGCGATCTCCAGTCGAACGCTGACCGCCCAGCAACCCCAATCACCTGTGGGAGCGGGCTTGCCCGCGAAAGCGGTAGTTCAGCCAACACCTCTACCAGCAGTACCGCCGCCTTCGCAGCCTCGCTAAAGCTCGACAACTCCCACAAGGGATTGGCAGTGCCTGGGCGATCTCCAGTCGAACGCTGACCGCCCAGCAACCCCAATCAACTGTGGGAGTGGGCTTGCCCGCGAAAGCGGTGGTTCAGACAACACCTCTACCAACAGTGCCGCCGCCTTCGCAGCCTCGCTAGGGCTCGACAGCTCCCACAGGGGATTGGCAGTGTCTGGTCTATCTCCGGCCGAGCACTGACAGCCTAGCAACCCCAATCAACTGTGGGAGCGGGCTTGCCCGCGAAAGCGGCAGTTCAGGCAACTCCTCTGCCAGCAGTACCGCCGCCTTCGCAGCCTCGCTAGGGCTCGACAGCTCCCACAGGGGATTGGCAGTGCCTGGGCGATCTCCAGTCGAACGCTGACCACCCAGCAACCCCAATCAACTGTGGGAACGGGCTTGCCTGCGAAAGCGGTGGTTCAGACAACACCTCTACCAACAGTACCGCCGCCTTCGCAGCCTCGCTAAAGCTCGACAACTCCCACAGGGGATTGGCAGTGCCTGGGCGATCTCCAGTCGAACGCTGACCGCCCAGCAACCCCAATCACCTGTGGGAGCGGGCTTGCCCGCGAAAGCGGTGGTTCAGACAACACCTCTACCAACAGTGCCGCCGCCTTCGCAGCCTCGCTAGGGCTCGACAGCTCCCACAGGGGATTGGCAGTGTCTGGTCTATCTCCAGCCGAACGCTGACCGCCCAGCAACCCCAATCAACGGTGGGAGCGGTGGGTCGACCAACCGATTTACTGAGGCCGGCACACGTTGTATGCCTGATTCTCGGCAACTTCCTCCATGTGATGCCCTATCACCGTATTGAGCACCAACTGCCGCTCCGACTTCCCGGTGGGGCGGTACGCCGAGCCCTGGGCATCGGTCTGGATCTTGAAGCCGCTACCCGCCAGTTGCTTGACCAACTGCAAGCGTCTGGCCTGATCACCGTTGCCGCGATGGTCGCTCGGCGACAGGAAAATGATGCGTTCGCGCTGCAACAGCCACACCGGGCGGTCACTGTGCTCGCTTTCAAACACGTAGGCGCAGTCCACCGCCGCGGCCGGGAAACTGGCCTTGCGCACATAGTGCCCGCTCTCATAGCCCACCAACGTCACCAGCCCAGGCTGCACCACGGCAATCGCGTCCTCGGTCTGCACGCCGTTTTGAATGCCGTAGTTCGAATACGCCCAACGCAATGGAATGAACTGCGCCGCCGTGGCGCCAAGCGCGAGGTCGTTGTTGATCCGCGCCTGATCTTCGGCGCCGCGATAAGGCACGCCCTGGCAGCCGGCAAGTGCGGCCAGGCAGAGCAGCGTCAAGGTTCTGGTGAACATCCGAGAAGTGCTGATCATGGGAATCGCGTCCCGATCCGCGCCCGCTCGCTGGAGAACCAGATCCCGGTGATCTTGCCGACCACATCGGCTTCGGCAACCTGGCCCATAAAGCGACTGTCGTTGCTGTTGTTGCGGTTGTCGCCCAGCAAATAGACGTGACCCGGTTCGACTTTAAGCGGCGCCAGTTCCATCGACGCAGCGCCGTTCACGCTATCCGCCGGTGCGTGGAACAGGCCGAGGTTTTCGCCATTGTGGATCAGCTCGCCGTTGACGATGGCCAGGGTATCGCCGCCCACACCGGCGACGCGCTTGATCGCCTCGGTGCCGTTCCAGCGATACACCACGATGTCGCCGACTTTCGGCGCACCCGGCTTGAGATCGGCGATGACGTAGTCGCCCACCGACACCGTCGGCGACATCGACCCGCTCGGAATGTAGTAGTTCTTGAAGCCCAGCAATGGCACCCGCAGCACTTCCAGCAGCACGAAGGTCAGCACGATCAGCACGCCCACATACAGCGCGTGGAAGCGTTTGCGCGGCACGTCCGGCGGGCCATCGTAGCGCTTGGCCAACACCGCCGAGACGATGGCTGAACCAAGCTTGACCGCGACCACAAAGGCGAAAAACACGTACAGCCCGATAGGCGAGGCGATCAGACCGCATGCACCGAGCAAGATCACACCGCCGTACATAAACGCGGCGACCCAGATCGCCCATTTGACACGGCCCACGTAGACCAGCCCCCAGCCCGCCACCAGGCAGGACATCAGGAAGGCTTGAAGGGGGAGTTTTGCGGGTTTCATGGCGGGTCCTTAAGGAAAATTGGTGTCCACAAAGTGTTGCGCGAAATCTTCAGCGTTGATCGCGGTGCCAGCGTTGGCGAACTTCTCGACGTTGGCCTGCCATATTGCCCGGATCTTGTCGGCAACGGTCGCCGGGAAATCCATTTGCACCTCGATCACGGACTGCCAACTGCCCGACGTGCCATACACCTCATGCAGCTTGGGTTCCATGGCGCGCAAGGTGGCCTGCTGCTCATCACTCAGCTCACCGATGGCGGCCAGGACATAGCACTCCAACAGCCGCAGGAATGGCTTGCCTTCATATCGCCTCATAATCCCTCTCCAAAATCACACCGAACCCCATGGCGAGGGAGCTCCCTCGCCACAGGTACCGTGTTTACCCTTGATTGGGCAAGGTTAGAACGCGTAGCGCGCCTTGAGCATCACCCCATCAGCGTCAAACCCACTGCGCGCCTGGCGCGTGTAGCTGGCGCCAACGGTGAAGTCCGACACCTGGTAATTCACGCCCACGCTGGCTTCGTAGCTGTCACGCGCCACCGACGCGCCGGTGACGGTAAACGCCGAACCACCCAACACATAGTTGGAGGTTTGCGCGACACGATCCCCCATCAGGTCGTGATACGCCATCAGTGTCGCTTCCGGCTGCAAGCTGCCCGCGCCCATCGGCAGGTTACCCGCCAGGCGCACACCGGCGCCCAACTCGCCTACTTCATAGCGCTGCGAACGTGTGCTCAGCGCGGCCGACGAACCCTTCTCGTCGTATCCGTCCATGCGCACGCTGGCATAACGCGCAGCCACACGAGGCTCGATCACCACCGCCTGCGACGGCTTGAAGCTGTAGCCGCCGATCACACTGGCCGACAACACATTGCTGTCGTAGCTGCCCTTGGCCGTGGTGCCGGCGATGTGGCGTTTGCTCTGGTTATCGTTATGGCCGTAGCTGAGGCTGCCGTCGACAAACCAGTCTTGCAGCGACCAGTTACCGTACAGCGACAGCGCGTGGCCCTCGACGTCAGTCTTGTTGCCCTGGTCGGAATGGATGTTGGAATTGAGGTAGCTGTAGGCCACGCCCAGGGTGGTGGTGTCGTTGACCCGACCGTCCACACCCACCGCCATGCCGCTGCTGTTGGCCGAGTAGCCGTTGGCGCCGCCGCGACCGTCCTGGTCCATGTTGCTGCTCAGGCCCTGCACCCACACGCCACCGCGCTGTTGTTGTTCACGTTGCTCGGTGAGGCGGTTGAAGATCGCGCCGTTGACCACGGTTTGCCCGGACAAGGCCACGTCCAGCGCACCGCGATTGACGTCCGGCTTGAGCTGGTCGCTGATCTGCGCCAGTCGCTCGGCCGTACCGGCGTTGGCCAGGGCCTGGAACACCTGGTCATCGCTGCCGAGCTGGCTCAACACACCATTCTTGAAGCGGTTGACCGCCGTGGCCGACGCCGCGCTGGCGCCGACGGCGGCGAGGTCTTGCTGGACTTGCCCGTCGGCCTTGACCGCCACCACGGCCTTGACCGTCTGCGCATCGGCCGAGTAGCTGAGCACGTCGAGCAGTGCCGAAGAACTGCCCACCGACAGGCCGTTGTCCTGCACGCGGGTGGCTTGCAGCAGGGTGTATTGCGTGCCGTCGCGGGTGCTGGCGAAATCGCCGGGGTTGGCGCTCACGGTCAGCTTCGAGGCGTTGGCAAAGGTGGCGGTGCCGTTGACCGTCAGGTAGGCGCTGGTCGGCACCACGCGGTCGGACAGGTGCATGTCGATGCCCGCACCGTTGGCGACGTTGAGGTCGCCAGTGACGCTGGTGCCCTGCGCAGAGAGGTTCAGCGAGCCCGAGTTGATCGAGACTGGCGCGCTGATGCGCGTGCCGGTGAAGTTCGCTTGGCCGGCGACGTTGACCGCGTTGAGGTTGAGCAGGTCGCCGACGATGGCGCCGCCGGTCCAGTTCAGCGTCGCCAGGTTGGCGGCGTCCACGGCAACCCCGGAGTTGCTGCGAATTTCGCCGGCTTGCTGGTTGATCTCGAACGGCGAGGTCTGTTCGCTGGCGTTGACCAGGATCGCGGTGCCGTCTGCGGTGATGGTGCCGCGGTTGACGATGCCTCGGGCGCCGCTCGCACTGTTGGCAGCGAAGGTGGCACCGCTGAACTCGAAGGCACTGGCATCGGTGCCCTTGGCTTCAAGCGTGCCGGTGTTGAGGATGTAATCGATGGTGCCGTTGTAAAACAGCACGCCGCGCGCCGCGCTGCCGTCGGCAGAAACCAGCCCACTGTTTTCGATACGCAGCGCGCTGGTCGCGGTTTCCACTTCAATGCCCAGGGCGTCCTCACCCGTGGCGATGATCGAGCCGGAGTTGAGGATCTTGCCGCCGATGGTGGTCGGGGTGGCGCCGTCGACATCTAGGATCAAACCCGTGGCGCCACGGCCATCCATGTTGATCACGCCGGTGTTGGAAACGTCGCCGCCAATGGTGGTGCCGTGCAGGTAAATGCCTTCGCCACCGCCCACGAAACCCAGCGTCGGTGCATTCGGCAGCGGCGCCGTCGAGCGGATCGTGCCCGAGTTGATCACACTGCCGCCAATGGTCGCGTCACCGATCTCCAGCCCTTCATAACCGCCATGGCTCATCAGGATATTACCGGCCTGAATCACATCCCCCGTGATGGTGCTGGGGGGCAGGTTGTTCGGGCCGGTCCAGTACATCGGGTCGATGGCCATCGCACGGATCGTTTTGCCTTGCGAGTCTAACGTAATGTCGGCGCGGTTGATCAGCGAACCCTGGATGTGGGTATCGGTAAAGCCCAGGCCCGCTGGCAGGGTAGTGCTGGGGTCGACCACTTGGGAGAGCTGCCCGGTGATGGTCACAGGCTCATTGAAGGTCTCACTGGCCCAAATATTCTTGCCCTGCCCCAGGTCGAACTCCACGGCCAGCAGCTGGGTGCTGATCGCGCCGACCATGAGGGCCAACAGGGTTTTCTGGAACGGCTTGCGCTTCATTTCTAACTCCATGAACTACGGGTCATTGCCGCCAATACGCCCGACGGCAGTAGGTAAAACGAGTGAATGGATCAATTGATCCGCGTGCATTCCCCCCAGGTGCCCGCCTAAAACCCAGGCGCACGAAGACGCACCGCAAGGGGCGGTGGCAGGCAGGGGAATAGAGGGGAGAGGTTCACATCAATCCTTAATGTCATTTGAAAACGCTGCAGTCCATGCAGCCCGACCGCGTGTGGGTGGGCGGGGTAGAGACCCCGGGATAAACGAAATGTTCAAATGGTGTAGAGGTGGGAGCTGGGTTTGTGAACGGGGTCGCAGACACGGCGCGTGAGGTTCTGCCTCACCTGAGCGGTCAAGCGACTGAGCACTGGGCCAGAGGGCCGCTTTGAGGAGGTTTGGCTATGGCCTGATCTAGGTCGCCTTGCCGAAATCCAGAATGAACCCCGACAAATAAGCCAGAAACCTAACGGGACTGTAGTGAGCGGGCTTGCCCCGCGCTGGGCGGCGCAGCCGCCCCAAACGGGACGCTGCGGTGTTTCAGAAAGACCGAGGTGTCTGGACCTGGGGCGGCTGCGCCGCCCAGCGCGGGCAAGCCCGCTCACTACGGGCTTAGATCAACTGGCGTCTTTGTTGCGATCCTGGTCGGGCACCAGGGTCAATGTGGGTTTTTCCACGTCGCGAGAGACGTGGGATTTCACTTCTTCCACACCGCCCTCTTCGTCGTTGTGGATCACCAGCACACCGGGTTTGCGCAGTTGTTCCAGATCACCCGCGCCGAGCTTGAAGCTCTCGCTGAGGTGCGTGTCGCTGAGCGCGTTGGCCTCGGCGCGGCGCTGGGCGAATTTGCGGCCTTTGCGTTGCTGGTAGCGCGCCCAGGTGACCAGGATCAGCGCATTGAACAGCGCGATCCACAGATAGATCTGCAAGGTGTTGAGCGCCGCAAAGATGGGCGCCTCGATGCGCGGCCCGCCGTGGGTCTCGAGCATCGCGCCGATCCCGCGTGCCAGCAGCCAGATCAACCCGGCCCAGGCGGCCAGGGTCAGCACCACGTCGACGATCCACATCACGGTGTTTTGGCGAGTTCTGACCAGTTTCATGATCACACCTCCTCGTTGGCGGGTTTGATCCCACGATCCGGGCTGACCCAGCGCGCGCGCTTCTGGTGCTGGTTGAACAGCACCTTGGGAAAGCTGACCAATGTAGTGAACAAGCTGACCAGCCAGAACACCATCGGATACCACACGGTCCAGAACAGGGTTTTCCACAGGTCTTTTTCGTAGCGCCGGTCAATCAGGATGCTCACGGCAAACTGCACCAGGCACACCATCGCCAGCACCAGGCCGGTAAACGCCGGGGGCACCAGGGAGTCCACGGCAATCGCCGGTGGCAGCACCATGAACTTGCCCAGGCCCCAGAAGATCACCGAGAGCAGGAAGGTGAACGCCCAGCCGGTGGACAGGCAGTATTCGAACAGCAGCGGCCACAGGTAGCGATGGCGCCATTGCCAGATGCCACGGATGTTCTTGAACAGCACTTCGGCGCCGCCCTGGGCCCAGCGCAGGCGCTGTTTCCACAGGCCACCGACGGTTTCCGGCATCAGGATCCAGCACAGCGCACGCGGCTCGTAGAAGATCGCCCAGTGATCGAGTTGCAGCTTCCAGCTGACGTCGATGTCCTCGGTGATCATGTCGGTGCTCCAGTAGTCGATGCGGTCCAGCGCCTTCTTACGGAACGCCACCACCACACCGGACACCGTGAAGATGCGCCCGAACACCCGCTGCGTACGCTTGATCAAACCGATGATCGAGGAGAACTCGCCCACCTGCACCCGCCCGATCAAGGTCGACCGCGTACGAATGCGCGGGTTGCCGGTCACCGCGCCCAGGCGTGGGTTGTCGAGCATCGGCGCCACCATATAGGCCGCCGCATTGCGGTCGAGCAATGCATCGCCGTCGATGCACACCAGGAACTCGCTGCGCGCTGCCACGGCGCCCATGCGCAAGGCCACGGCCTTGCCCTGGTTCTGCGCCAGGTGCAACACGCGCAGGCGCGGGTGTTCCAGGGCGAGGGCATCGAGCACGGCGGCGGTGTTGTCCTTGGAGCCGTCGTTGACCGCGATCACTTCGATGTTCGGGTAGACCTGGTCCAACGCCGCATGGATGGTCTCGGCCGCGTTATCGCCCTCGTTGTAGCAGGGGATGATGATCGAGATCAGCGGGTTGCCGGCCAGGGTCGGCGCCGGGGTGTCTTCTTCCCACGGCCAGTGGCGCTCCCAGTGCAGCCAGAAATACAGGCCGCCGGCGATCCACAGTGCCGACATGAACAGCGGGTAGAAGAACACGAAGTCCATCAGGAACTGCCCGGTGACCAGGAAGATCAGGCCCAGGGGCACGCCCAATACCAGCGCCAGTACGAATATAGCCAGGATTCTGTCGAACATGGTCAAGGGTTCCATTGATTGGAAAGGGCCGGACGCACGGTCTTCAGGTCCGGGGAGTTTTCCAGGAAGTTGTCCGGGTAGTAGCCAAAACTGGTGACCCCCTGGCGCTTGAGCACACCCATCCATTGCGCCATCTGGTCGCTGTCGATGTCCGGCGCGGCCTTGGTGCGCCAGTCTTTGGCTTGCAGTTCAAACACGGTTTTGTTCAGCGCACCGGGGCGCGCCTTGACCGTGGCGACCAGTTTTTCCAGCCAGGCGTTGGACGTCTTGTACTCCTGGCCTTCCATCAACGGCATGGCCATCGGCGCGGTCCAGTCGTAGGTCTGGAGGAAATCATCGAGGTTCTGTGCGAACCAGGCTTCGCTCTGCGGATTGAGCATCGGCTCGGCGAAGATATTGCGCGCAGTCAGCACCTGCGGCCCGGCAATGGCGCGGACTTTGCCGGTCAGCTCATTGGTGAAGTCGATCAGGTAGCGGCTCTTGAAACGGGTCCAGCGCTGCATCACGGCCGGGTCGGCGCGCAGGGCTTCGATGCTGCCGGGCAAGCCTTGCGCGACATAGGCCTTGAGCGCCGCGGGGCTGGCATCTTCGAAATCGTTGAACACTGCGTCATCGTGATACAGCACGCCGTCGATGGCGCTGTTGCGCGCCAGGTCCTCGTAGATCTCGCCGATGATCTTGCGCACTTGCGGGTCGAACGGCGACAGGCGCTGGTATTGATCCGGGTCGAGGCCGATTTGGCCGGTTTTCGGGTCCCAGCGCGTCACGCGCGGCAGCTTGGGATCGAGGGCGAAACTCAGCACCGGCATCCACGCATACACGGCGGCATGGGCACGGGTGTGCAGTTGCCAGGCGACGCGGTTGAACAGGTCGGCGCGCACCGGCAGGTGACGGTTGGGGAAGTACACCGAGTGCACCAGGCCGTCACCCTTGGGGTCGGCGAAGGCTTGCAGGAAGACCGTGCTTGCGCCCATGTCCAACACGCGCTGCACCAACTGGTCGAGGTTGCGCGCTTGCTGGGCCGCGTCCGGGTCATACACGTTGTCCAGGTCCACATGCATCACCCGCAGCGGCGCCGGGGTTTGCACCGCGACCATGCTGTTGGCGAAGTGCTCGCCGTCCGGGTCGGAGGCCACCAGAAAGCGCGGGCTGTTCATCAGGTCGCCGAGGTTGTCGAGGCCGTCTTCCAGGGTCAGGGCCATCTGGTAGCCCTGTTCGGCGACGATCGACAACGTGGTGCCTTTGGCGGCGCCGTATGGCCACACCCATACCCGTGGTTTTTTGCCGGTGACTGCCTGGATCTTGTTGGAGATCGCCGTGACGTCCGCACGCATCCGCGCCTGGAACTGCGCCTGGGTTTCGTAGCGGCCGGTGGCCGGGTCATAACGCAGCGAGGCCGCCGCCGGTTCCAGGTTGCCCTGGGGGTTGGCGAGGATCCCGGTGTGGCTGGCATCGGTGTGCGCGGCCACTTCCACCAGGCCGGACTGTGACACTTCACGGATCTGCTGCCAGGTCAGGAATTCACCCCGTGGACGTGGCACACCGGCAAAATCCACGGGTTTATCCAGCGGCGTATCGATCCAGTAGCCCACCGGCGCCAGCACGGCATGCCAGTTATAGGCGCGCAGAATCGGCATCACGCGGGTGTAGAAGCTTGAATAGCCGTCATCGAAGCTGAGCATGATGGCTTTGGGCGGCAACGGTGTGCCGCCACGGCGGGCGGCGAGGATCTGATCGACGCTGACCGCCTGGTAGCCGTTCTCGCGCAGCCAGGCCAACTGCTCGATCAAACGTTCGGTGCGTACCGCCACCACCGCCTGATCGGGGTCGCGGTCCTCGACGTCGTGGTAGGCAATGCCCAGGAAGTGGTTCTTCGGCCACGGCAATTCGTTGGGCGCGATCGGCCGCTCGGCGGGTGGGGTGAAAGGCGCGGGTTGCTGGGCACAGGCACTGGCCAGCATTACGCCCAGGATCAACAAGCAACGGCTGAGGACGGTCATGGTCAGGCTCTTCTAGAAACGGTAAGTGAGGTCGACGAGCAGGCGCAGATCGCGTTCGCGATTGCCGTCGTAAGGTCGGCTGATCAGGCTCAGGTTGGCACCGGCTTCCAGCACGTCATTCCAGCGGTAGCGTTGGCCGTAGCCCACCAGCCCGATGCCGCCGGTGGAATAATCCTGCTGGCTATAGGTACCCGCACCGACCTGGAACTGCTGACTCCACTGAGTCTCGTAGCGGTGATAGAGCACATGATTGATGTTGATGACCGGCAGCACGGTGAAGTCCGACTTCGGGTTGAAGTACACCGTGTCTTCCTTGCTGTTGCGGCTGGCGCCGACCTCCAGGCCCAGGTCCACTTGCACCCGTGGTGAGCTGTAGAGGCCTTCGCGGCCGCTGAGCAGGGCTTCGAAACGGTCGTTGCCGTCGCTGAAATGGGACGGGCTGAGGGTCAGTTTCCACTCGCGGCTTTCATTGGCGCGCCAGCGCACAAAACCGCTGCCGCCGTTGGCGGTGATCCCGGCATTCAATGCCCGCAGTGGCGTGGTGGACAGCAAATAACCGAGGCTACCGCCGTATTGCCAGTTGTCGTTGATGTCACGGGCAATCGACACCGCGGCACCTTGCTTGCTGCCATCGCCGTAGGAATGGTTGGAAACTTCGGCCTCCAGGGTCATGTCGCGGGTACGCCGTTCGACGCCCACGGTCTGCCAGCGGTGATGGCCCGTGCCTTCTTCAAAGTCGGCGGTGGCGTAGCCGGCACCGGCGAACAGGCGCCAGTCTTCGTCAATCGGCGGCGTGTAGATACGGCTTTCAATGCCCCAGTCACGACTGCCCGAGACGGCACCGGCCGCGCTGTCGCTACCGCCGCCAAAGCTCTTGCCGGTGTAGGCCTCGACGCGCAGCTCGGCCATGTCGTGCACATCGCGCAACCGGCTCAGGCGCTGCACCTGACGGCTGTCCGGGTTGCGAGCGAGCACGTCGTCGGTAAGCACGTCGAGCTGGCGCCACTCCTCCAAATCCATCGCGGTGTAGGCCTGGCTGACTTCCAGGCCGATGTCACGCGGCACCTGGGCTTCGGTTTCCTTGAGAATGCCTTCGGCGCGCCGTGGCAAGTCGCGGGCGCGGTACATGTCGGCCTGGGCCAGGCGCAGGCCGACGTTGCCTGGGGCCTTGTCGACCAACGCGTCCAGGCTCGACTCGCTGCCCGGCAGGTCGCCGCCGTACACGCCGGACTGGGCCGACAGTTGTTGCGCATCCATCCAGGCGTCGTTGGGATTGCCGATGGGCAAGCCCTTGAGTTCAACCCGTGGCTTCTGGCTGGTGGCGAGGCCTTTGGCGACTTCGACCGCCTCTGTGCCCCGGTCGCTTTCCTGCAAGGCGTAGAACAGCGCCGTGGTGTCTTCGACCCGATCATCCGGCTCGGCATCCGGCGCACTCAGGGCCTGACGATACAGCGGCTCGGATTTTTCCGGCTGGCGCTGATCGAGGTACGACGCGGCCACCCAACGCACGGCATAGGTGGGCAATTGCACGCCTTCGGCGGTGAGGGTTTCGTACTCGCGGATCACTTCGGCGGTACGTGCGCGGGCCTTGAGCGCGCCCAGGCGGTCGATGCGCCAGCGCACTACGTCGTCGTGGGCGCTGGCGTCCGGGGTCCAGCGGGCGAGCAGTTTGTCGTAGTCCTGCAGGGCGCGGTCGGCGACGACATAGCGTTCGTTTTCCGAACGCGTGGCGAACTCGGCCATGCGCACGCGTTCGGCGGCGAGGTCACCTTCCAGGCGACGCTGGGTCACCGGGTCGACCAGGCCCGGGCGCTTGGCCGACAGGCGCAGGGCCGGTTCCGGCATGCGGGCCTTTTGCAAGGCGACGATGTATTCGCGGGCAACCTCCGGTTTATCCCCGGCATGCAGGAAGGCCTGGTCGAACTCGAACAGCGCGTCATAGTTGAAGCCCGCGCGGGTCAGCGCGTAGCCCAGGGCCATGCGCCGGTTCGGGTCATCAGGCTTGGCGGCGACCAACGCACGGGCGCGTTGCACGGCTTCGGTGGTTTTGCCGCCGTCGGCCTGGGTCAGGGCCAGGCCCAGTTGCAGGTCGACATTGTTCGGGTCACGCAGCAGCGCCTGGCGATACACCGCCTCGGCCTGGGCCCACTGCTTCTGATTGCGATAGGTGCGCGCCACGGTGGCGAGCGCCTGGGGCGTCAAGGTGCGATTTTTACCCTGAGCCTCGTACACCTTGAGCACTTCGGCATCCTGCCCTGCCCAACCGGCGATAACCAAGTGATCACTGACCTGGCCCGGCGTCTGGCGCTCGGCAGGCAACTGGCGCAATTGCGTCAGGGCCGGCGTGAAATTGCCGTTGCGGGCCTGAATGACCAGGGCATCGTAGGCAGGGTCGGCCACGGCGAAGGCTGGCACCAATAACTGGCTGCACAAGGCTGCCCCGATGAGCAGTCGCAACCGGCCTGAAGCACTGAGTGGTAGGTTTCGCAGCATATCGTGAGCTTCCTTACACACGGAAAGCTGTAACGATAGGTGGTCCTGAGCGATTTGCATCAGGGTGTCGGCGTCTAGTGACCCGACCTAGCTTTCCTGTAGGAACTATCCCTTAGGAAAGTAGGGAAAAGGCCAATTCATAACAATTGTTCAGAATTGGTGGGGAATCTGAAAAGCCAATGGGGGGACGGACTTACCTGTGATAACGGGGTCAGTGTCGACTGTTTGACCCCGTTCACACGCACGCCCGCCCCCCCATTATTTATTTGCGGGTGATGGCGAAATTTTTACTGCGCGCCGCTCACCGCACCGGCTTTGGCCAACACGAAACCAATGAATTGCTCAACGCTCATCTTCTGGCCGTTGAAGGTCACTTCGTTGTTGGCGTAGTGCAGCTGGGACACCACGTCATTGCCGACCAGGGTCGCCAGTTGGGTGCCGACGGCCATGCCGCTGACCATTTCAGAAGCCATCTGCGCTTGCTGCTCGACGGCTTTCGGATCGGTCACGCCACCGGCCTGGGCTTGCAGGGCGGCGATATCGGCGATCATGGGCTTGGACAGGGTCAGGTTGGCATCCAGCAGCGCAATGATCTGCTTGCCCAGTTCAACAGGTGGCAGCTCCATGGACGCAGGCTTGGCCAGGTCCAGGACCAGGTTGAACTTGCTTTCGCCGTGGGCGGTTTTCAGCGACAGGTTTTCCAGCGCCACTTGCGGCTTGGCGGCCAGCAGTTGGTTGACGTTGGCTTCGGCCAGGGTCTGCTCGGCTTCGGTCAGTTGCAGTTCCGGCACCGGTTGCCCGGCAGCGGCGGCGGCTTGCACCGGCTGCATCTTGTCCTGATAGAGCTTGGTCAGCAGCAGGCCCGACGGCACGTCGATGTTCTTCACGCTCACGGCCATGGCGGCGGAGCCGACCGGTTTGCCCTGGAAGCCGATCGCGTCGATCTTGTAGTCGACGCGGCCAGCCATGTTGTTGTCTTTGACGTCGCTGGTGTCTTTCTGCTCGAAGCCCTTGAGGGTCAGCACGGTTTGTTGCGGGCCGAAGGTCAGCTTGGTGTCGGTCAGTTCAACGGTGTTCTGCCCGGTGTAGAAGCCGAAGGTGGATTTTTCCAGGTTGCTGGCCACGGTCAGGCCGGACAGGTCGGCGGCGAAGGGCGTGCCGTTGCCATCGACGGCGTTCAGCTTGAGGCTGTTCATGAAGCCGTCGACCTTGACCTTCTTGCCTTCGGCGCTGCTGTCGAAGTCCAGGTTCAGACCGGAGAAGCTGGCACTGGACGTGTCGTCCTTGTACTCCAGTGGCAGCAATTCGAGATTACCGCTGACCGAACGGCTGTAGCCGATATTGGCCACGCCCTTGAGCGGCGACACGTCTTTGGCGGCGGCGAACCATTTTTCGGTGGTGGCGTTCTTTTCCAGCGCGTAGTGACTGGTGGCCATGACCGGCAGCCACTTCAGCGACACCAGACGCGAGAACGGCAGCGGGCCGTGTTCGATGTGGTCGACGAAGAGCAGTTCCGGGTTCGGGTTCTGCTCACCGAAGAACGAGCCCTGGGCCTTGAGGCGATAGTGCGCGGTACTGCTGAACAGGCCACGGTCGAGGGAGACCAGCTCCAGGTCCAGACGCCCGTCGACGCCGGCCATGGAACGTTGCAGTTCCTTGTTGGCGTCCTGCACCGCCGTTTGCAGCACCGGCTCCAACTGCTTGCCGGTGTACCAGGCACCGCCTGCACTGACGACGCCAACGGCGACAACAAAACCCAAAAGAACTACGGCTGGCTTATTCATGAAGTGACCTGATCAAATCCTGTGAGAAGTGGGCTGTCTTCCTTGAACCCTGAAAGGGTTGGCTCAAGCCCGCCAAAAGCGGGGGAAGATTAGCACTGGCGGCCGCGAACGGCCCAGCTTTTCAGAGGGGTCAGGCCAGCAGATGGTTCACGAGTATTCCGAGTCGATCTCATCGAGCTGGTGATCAAAACTCTTCAACCGCGCCGTCCAGGTGTACACCAGCACCTCAAACTCGCGGTGGATCACCGCATTGCCGGGGGTGTCGGCCTTGGGGTCGCAGAAGTCCAGTTGGTAGCGCTCCCGCGCCATTTGCGCGGCGACGTCGGACAATTCCCGCGCATTATTCAGCCAATGCCTACCGTCGGCGACTTGCTGATCCAGGGCCACGCACTGTTTTTTCAGGGCTTCGAGGCTTTTTTCCAGGGGCGTGCCAGTGAGTTCACCCATGACTTCCTGGAAGGTGCGCCCAGGCTGCCAGTAGCTGCCCCAGAAATAGCGGTCGAATACGGTTTCGACGCGGCGCAGGGCGACCTTGGTGTCCCAGATCGCCACGCGGGTCTTGCCCTGTTCGAGCAGCCGACGTTTGATCCGATGGTTCTGGTAGGACGCCCAGGCCACCACGCCGATGGATAAGGTACCGATCACCAGGCAGGCGCTGTCGAGGAACACCATGGCCTTGTCGATTTGATGGGCGAGCATGACGCCATAGAAGTAGGCAGCCGATAACAACACCAGTGCGAAGAACACGCACCAGAAAGCGGGAGCATAAGGGTTTTTCATTATTGGAATCCCCATGAGCAAACGCGAGCAGTGTCAGGTGAGCGCCGTTGCCTGAAAAGCCACGGCGTTCACCTGACAAAGCATAGCTATTCGCTCAGGGTTTGCTGGCTTGCGCCGCTTGCGTTCGTCCGCTTTCCCAACCGCCGCCCAAGGCCAGGAACAGATCGATCTGGCTCATGGCAACCTGGGTGTTCGCCGCCGCCAGTTGCGCCCGTACATCGGTGTAGGTGCGGGTGGCTTGCAGGTCGGCGAGGAACGACGCGCGGCCGGCCTGGAAGAAGCGGTGCGTCTGGTCCGCCGCTTCCTTGGCCGACTCGCCGGCTTCGTTCAAGGCGTCGCGACGCTGCAACTGCGCGGTGTATTGCGCCAGGCCCGTCTGGGTTTCGCGGATGGCGTTGAGCACCACCCCGTCGAAATGCGCCAGGGCGCCCTGGGTCGCGGCTTCGGCTTCGTGGATGCGTGCGCGGGCGCCGTTGGTCGGCACGGTCCAACTGATCAGCGGGCCGAACCCCCAGCGGTTGGTCGGTGCAGTGCCGAGGTTTTCCAGAATGCCGACGGTGCCGACCGTGGCGCCGATGCTGATGTCCGGGTACAGCGCGCCGGTGGCCACGCCGATACGCGCCGTCGCTGCCGCCAACTGGCGTTCGGCCTGGCGCACATCGGGACGCCGCTTGAGCAGCGCGGCGCCGTCGCCCACCGGCAGTAACTGGGCGATGTGCGGCAGCTCGGCACAGCTGCCGGTGCCCGCTGGCAATTGATCCACCGGCTTGGCCAGCAGCATCGACAGACGGAACAGACCGGCCTGGCGCGCCGCTTCGTAGCGCGGCATGTCGGCGCGCAAGGATTTGTATTGGGTTTGCGAGCGGGTCACCTGGGTTTCATCGCCGCGCCCGGCGTCGCGCAGGCGCTGGGTCAGGGTGGTGCTCTGGGCTTGCAGTTGCAGGGACTCGTTGGCAATCGCCAGTTCTTCGTTGGCCGCGCAGACCTGGGTGTAGGAACGCACCACATCCGCCACCAGGGTGATGCGCGCAATATCGGCGGCGGCCTGGGCGGCATCAGCGCTGGCCTGGGCGCTTTCGATCCCGCGCTGCAAGGTGCCCCACAGGTCGAACTGGTACGACGTGCTGATGCCGACACTGCCGATGTTCGCCACCGGCACTTTGTCTGCCAGCAAGAACGCCTCGCCGGATTCCTGCAAGCGCTGGGCCTCGGCCTTCACCCCGGCATTCCAGCCACCGGCGGATTCCGCCTGCTGCACCTGATACCGCGAACGCTGCAGGTTGGCGGCGGCCACGCGCAGATCGGTGTTGGAGGCCATGGCCTGGCGCACCAGTTCGTCCAGGCGCGCGTCGTTGTACAGTTTCCACCAGTCGGCCGGCACCGGCGCCGACACCACATTGTGGCCCTCGCCCGCGAGCTGCCCTTGCAGATCGCCGCGCTTCACCGCCGCTGCATCCGGCAGTTTGTAATCCGGGCCCACCGCCTGGCAGGCCGACAGCAACAACCCCAGCGCAGTAATGGCCAGCCGTTGCTTCATGGCTTGTCTCCAATGATCGACACCGTGGCCGTGCGTCCGGCAATCATGCGGAAGTCTGCCGGCACCTCGTCAAACGCGATGCGCACTGGAATCCGCTGGGCCAGGCGCACCCAGCTGAACGCCGGGTTGACGTTGGGCAACAGGTTGGCGCCGCTGCTGCGGTCACGGTCCTCGATACCGGCGACGATGCTCTGCACATGCCCGTGCAAACGGGCGTTGTCGCCGACCACCCGAATGTCCACGCCCATGCCGACGTGGATACCGTCGAGCTTGGTTTCTTCGAAGTAACCGTCGATGTGGAACGAATTGCTGTCCACCACCGACAACACCGGACGCCCGGCGGTAACGAACTCCTGGCTGCGCGGCGCACGGTCGTTGACGTAGCCGTCCACCGGGCTGCGGATCACCGAGCGGTCGAGGTTGAGCTGGGCGGCGTCCACCGTCACCTGCGCTTCAGCCAGCGCCGATTGGGCACGGGCAACGCGGGACTGGCTTTCTTCCAGTTGCTCGCTCGGCACCAGGTTGCCCAGGCCACGGTTGCGTTTGTATTCGCGGTTGGCCTGGGCCAGGGTTTCCTGGCGGTCGGCGACGGCGGCCTGGGCTTGGCGCAGGGCCAGCTTGAAGCGATCCTGGTCGACGGCGAAGAGCACCTGGCCCTTGGTCACCAGCTGGTTGTCACGCACCTCGACTTGTTGGATCAGCCCGGACACGTCCGGGGCGATCTGCACGATGTCGGCGCGGATGTGCCCGTCGCGGGTCCACGGCGCAAACATGTAGTACATGACCATGCGCCACACCACGACGACCGCAAAGGTCACGATCAACAACGTGAGGACTACACGGCCGATGGTCAAAAACGGTTTTTTCATGTCATCAGGTATCGACTGAGTGAGTCCACCGCGCCCAGCAACAGCGCGTAGAGCCCCACGTTGAACAATGCCCGGTGCCAGACCAGGCGGTAGAAGTGGAGACGGGTCAACAACCCGTGTACCACCAGAAACAACACGTACGTAATGCCCATCAGCACCAGCAGCGTGGGCAGGAACACCCCGCTGATATCCAGATCACCGATCATAAAGGCGCTCCATCGGGTAGCGGCGCTTGCATCTCGGCGCCGCCAATGAACTCCACACCGGGCAACAACGCCAGGCGCAGGCCGGCCAGTGCGTGCAGCAGGTGCACGCGGGTATCGTCTTCGTCTTGCAGGCCCTGGCCGTTGAGCGCACGACGCGTGCGGTCGAGGGTCATCAGCAGACCGCTCGGCGCGGGCAAGCGTTCACCGGCCTTGAGGCAGGCCTTGAAGTAACCGCCGACACCTTCGACCACCTGGTTGAGCAGCACCCGTGGCACGCCAAGGATGCGCGGCGAGTAGGCCAGCAGGTCGAGCAGGTTCAGCGCCACGCGCAGGTCACGCAGGGCGATGCCGGTGTCCTGGCCGATGATCGCCAGGCGCGGCAGGTGCTGCATCAGGCGGTCGAGCATTTGCGCGGCGAGGTGACGGTGTTCGTTGAGGGTCGCCGGTTCAGTCATGCCGACAATGTCGTGCCAGCTGAAACGGGTCAGGCGCTTGGCCGCCAGTTCGGCACCGAAGGGTCGCGCGATCAGGGTCCACACAAAGGCGAACAACAAGCCTACGGGCCCGGCCAGGTTGACGTTGGCGAAGTTGAGAAAGTCCGCGTCATACGCCCCCTGGATGCTGATGAACGACGAGGTGTTGACCAGCGTCAGCAGCATGCCCAGGTAGAAACGCGGCTGCACGGTGAGCGTGCCGATGCAGATGAACGGCAACGCGAACGCCAGCACCAGCATCGGAAAATCGTGCAGGTTAGGCAGCACCAAAAACAGATAAAGGCTGGCGAAGAGCACCGACATCGCGGTCCAGAAAAAGAATCGGTAGATCTGCGGCGCGGGGTCGTCCATCGAGGCGAAAAAGCTGCACGCCACGGCGGCGAGGATCACCGCGCTGCCGCCGTCGGTCCAGCCCAAGAGAATCCACAATACCGAGGCGACGATGATCGCGGTGACGGTGGAAAACGCCGAGTAAAACATCAGGCCACGGTCGAGGAACGGGGTCAGGCGACCGAGGCGCCAGTGGCGGTAGACGGCGCGCCAGGTAACCTGGCTTTCGCAGGCGATGGCAGCTTGCAGGCTGCGGCAGTCTTGCCACAGGTCGATCCATTCGCCGAGACGGTAGAGGGCGTTGGAGAACAGCAGCGTGTGGCGTTCGTCCAGCGCTTCGCCGCTGGGTAGCAGGGCTTCGAGTTGGTCGCGCAGGGCGCGCCAGCTGTCCAGCGTGGGGTTTTCTGCGCTGCTTTGCAGCCACTGGTTGGAGGCCTCCAACAGCGGCGTCAGTTGCTCGAGGTACTGCGGCGCACGCTGTTCGACGGCGTAGAGCGCGTCGTCGAGTTCTTCCACCACGGGCAGCAGGTGAATCATGCGGCCGCGCAGTTCCTTGGTGTTGCGCACCGTCTGCGGCCGCGCGCCTTCATGGGGCAACTGGCCGATCATCAGCTCCAGGGTGTTGAAGGTGGCGACCATGCCGCCGCGCAGGCTGCTGACTTCTTCTGGCGTGACGTTGCGTGTCAGAAAGCGTTGGCTGTAGACCTGGGCGTCGGCAAACCATTTGCTCACCGAGCCATCGAACACCGGCGCCAGGCGGCGTGGCCAGAACATCGCGCCGACCACAGCGGCGACGGCGATGCCAAGGAAGATTTCTTCGGTGCGCGCTTCGGCCACGTCCCACACGGCCAACGGGTTATCCACCACCGGCAGGGCGATCAGCGGCAAGGTGTAGCCGGCCAGCATCAGCGCATAGTTGTTGGCGGTGCGCAGGTGCATGGAGAGGAACAGCAAGATGCCGGTCCACAAGGCAATCACCACCACCAGCACATAGGGCGACTGCACGAACATCGGCACAAAAAACACCGCCGCCGCCGCGCCCATCAGGGTGCCAATGGCGCGGTACAACGCCTTGGAACTGGTGGGGCCGACAAACGGGCTGGAGACGATGTACACGGTGGCCATCGCCCAATAGGGGCGCGGCATCTGCATGAGCATGGCGATGTACAGCGCGATCATCGAGGCGGCGAAGGTGCGCACACCGTAGAACCAGTCGCGGGCCGGCGGGAAACCGGTAAAGAATCCGTTCAAAGGCTCGCCGCCTCGAAGGCCCGCAGCACGCGCAAGGCGGCTGCCATATCGTCGGGGGCGATGTCCGCCAGGACTTCCTTGCGCAGGCGCACCAGTTGCACTTCCACCGCCTGCACCAGCTCACGGCCACGCTCGGTGAGGCTCAGGGCCTTGGCGCGGCGGTCGTGAATGTCTTCGGTGCGGCACACGTAGCCGCCGTTGCACAACTGGTCGAGCAGGCGCACCAGCGACGGGCTTTCCATCCCCGAAGCCTGGGCGACTGTTACCTGATGCACACCGTCGCCCAGGCGGCCGATCATCAACAGCGGCACCGCGCAGGCTTCGGAAATACCGTAGCTCACCAGCGTGGTCTGGCAGATTTTGCGCCAGTTACGGGCGCCCACCACCATGCTGCTGCTGAGGTTCATGTGAAGTTGTTCGAGGGATTGAGGCACTGGATAGTTCGCATACAGTTAGTTTGCTAACTATCAATATGGTGGATGAACGGAAGGCCGTCAAGTTTTGAAACACTTTTGCGGATGAGCGGAAAAATGAGGACAGGATTTCCCCAATGCCGTCAGTCAAGAACCAGAAAGAACAAAAAAGTAACTTCAGCAATCTCGTGCAAAGCCCGCCCCACCTCCTCCTCGATAAATCCAAACACCTCCTCCCCCACGCTGTACTGAAACTGTTTCCTGCGATGCCTGGATACCTTGCCGTCATTGTCCAGGCACATCATCACCAGCTTCGACAGATCGCTGCCACGCACGTCAAAGCGCAGATTCACGGCCTTGATCACACGGTCACAACGATCGAGAAACTCGATTTCTTCACGCAGCTCTACCTCTAGCGCGCGGTGGACCATATTCGACGCAGCGGGTCGCGTCCCAGTAACGGTAGACCGTAGGGTGGCCGCTGAAGTCGAAGACCATTTGCTCGCCGTCCAGCCAGGTGACGTTCCACAAGTCCCGGGGCGGTTGGAAGAACGTCTTGAGCGCCTCCAGGCAGGCCTGTTCTTCGTGTTTCATCGCAACGGAAACCGGCAGCAGCAGGCCGTTTTCCAGGGCGCCGTAGTGGCAGAGGATTTGGTGGATCAGCAAGCGCGGCAGGCGGCGAAGGCGAACAGGCTAGGGTCGAGTACAGCGTCTGCGGCAGGTGCAACGCTTTGGGGGACAGCGAGGCAATGACTAACCCGAGACATCGCGCAACCTCAGAAAAAGTTCACTTGCGCGATTAAAGCCCCGTTTTTTTCAAGCCTCATCAGTTTTTTTCAACTTTTGTGGTTTTCGCGCAGTTTTTTACACCCCCCGCCCCTTCCTCAACAACACGTCCAACTCATCCACCAACTCCGCCCAGTCCGCATCCTTGCGTTTCTCCTCACGCAAAAACGCGCTCTGGCTGGGCGTCCAGAAAAACGCATCGGCCAGTTCCAGCTCGGGTTTGAGCGGCGAATGAACCACCAAGAATTTATCGATACTCTGCGCGTCATCCGGCAGTCCCAACTGCTTGAACAACGACGACAAGCTATGCACAGGCGATTCCATGACAGATTCCTAAGAAGATGAGTCACCCGAGTCTAGCCCAGATGAACGCCCTGCCACGACCGCTCGACGCACCGATACGCTGACGGCGAGTGCGACTCGCCGTCAGCACCCGCCGATTACTTGACCACGGCAGACGCCACCGGCGCGGCGATGTTGCCCGCCGCCCACGCCGACTCGCGACCGGCCAGGGCGGTGGCGATGCTCTGCACGCGGTCGGAGTCCAGTTGCTCGGGCAGCGGGTCGAGACCGGCGCTGGCGAAGATCTGGCCGTAGGCGTTGCGCAGGTCGGCGTAGGCCAGGTCGCGGCGCAGGTCGGCTTGCAGGGTGTTGAGTTCGCCCTGGATCAGGTCGAGCTCGCCGAGGCCAGCAGCTTGGTGACGGTTGCGCAGCTGGGTGAGGATCTGCCCGTCGATATTCGCCAGTTGCTCGTTGGTCTTGAACTGACGCACGGCGTCCTGGTAGTTGGCGTTGGCCACGTAGATCTGCGCCAGCACCGCGATGGACATCGCCTGGCGGCGGGCGGTGGCGACTTCTTCGCCGGCCTTGGCCACGTCGATGGCGGCCGGGGCCGAGATCACGTTGAACAGGTTCCAGGTGACCTTGGCACCGTAGTCGGCCCAGCGGTTGTCCACCAGGAACGAGTTGCTGTCGTAATGCCCGCCGGCGCTGAATTCCAGGCCCGGCAGCAGGCGCAGCATGGCTTTGCGGGTTTCGGCGGCGCTGATGCGGGTCTGGTAGTCCTGCTCGCGCAGCTCAGGACGGTTGGCCAGGGCTTCCTGTTCCAGGCTGGCGAGGTTGACCTTCAGTTGCGGCACGCTGTAGTCGTCCGGCGTGGCCAGCTTGAGCTCGGTGCCCATGGGTAGGTTGATCAAGGTCGCCAGCTCGGTCTTGGCCAGGGACAACGCGCGGCGCTGCTCCTGCAATTGGCGCGTGGCCTCGATCAGTGAACGCTGGTAGCCGAGGGCTTGCACCGGGTCGCCGATGCGTTGCTCGCTCATGCTTTGGCTGTTGCTCTGGGCCTGGTCGACGCGGGCCATCAGGCTGTCGATCTGGCCGAGCAAACGTTCGGCCGCCACGGCGCGCCAGTAGGCCGAGCGCACGTCTTGGACGATGGTGTTGATCACCTTGCGGCGGCGTTCCTGGATGATCAGGCGTTGGTCGCCTTGCTGCTTGGCGCTGATGTAGCTGACGCCAAAGTCGAGCACGTTCCACACCATGGTCAGGTCCGCCACGCGACGGTCGCGGTCCTGGGAGGTGGACGGTTCCAGGGACTGGGTGCCGGTACGCACACTCTGGCTGCTGGAGGCGTTGGTGTTGTTGCGCCCGGCATAACCGGCCGACAGCGCCATGCGCGGCAGCATGTCAAAGCTGGAGAGGTCGGATTGACGCTTGGCCAACGCCTCTTCCATCACCTTCAAACGGCCTTCGAGGTTGTACTTCACCGCGCGGGCCATGGCCTGGTGCAGGGTCAACGGGCCGCTCAGCGGTTCCTGATCCTTGTACATGCCCTGCAGGTCGCTGCGAGCGCGCTGCTCGCTGACGCTGCGTTCAATCGGCTTGCTGGTGACCGCACAACCGCTGATCGCCAGCGCCAGCAAGCTGGCGCCGAACAACTTATGACTTTTATTCATCCTTGGACTGCCCCTGTTCCCGCGCCTTGAATTAAGTGTGTTCAAGCCTGCATTCCGTTGATGCCGACCTGTTGCAGTGCGTGCGCCAGATCAATCACCTGGCGTTGTTGTACGTCGTTGATCTGCTGCAATTGTTGACCCAGGGTCGGCGCCCCCAACGTGCCGCCCGAGCCTTGGATCGATTTGCTGTCGAAGGCCTTGAAGCCACCGTCGTCACCCTGGGTTTCGCGGTTGAACAGGCCCGATAACGTGCTTGAGCCAAACACCCCGCCATCGCCACCGCCAAACCCGAGGAACCCGGAGGCACCCGCCGCATTGCCGCCGTCCGTGCTGAACACCTGGGCGATATAGCTTGGCGCCAGAGCGTTGTTGCGGATAAAGATGTTGCCGATCGGCGGCAAGCCGCCGCCCGAATCACGCTGCTCGAACAGCGCCGGGAAACCAATCGGCGAGCCCAGGTTGCCGCTGGGCAGGCCAAAGATGATCGGTTGCAGCGGCGCGTCCGGCGCCCCCGGTGGCGCCGTCGGGCCGGTGACACGGAACAGCGGGTCGCCGGTCAGCGCGACGGTGTTGATCGCGTAGTTGCCGGAGTTGCTGAAGCCGCTGCCGGCATTGCCCGCCGCATCCGTCACCAGGCTGGTGTCGAGGGTGATGAAGTTGCTCGGATCAAAGAGGTTGGCCGTCGGCGTCAGGGTGGCGGTCCAGGTCTTGCCGCCATCGCTGGTGGCGAGGTTGGACAAGGTGCCGTTGGCCACGCTCAAGTCATCCAGGTCAAAACCACTGACTTTTTCACTGAAGGTGAACGTCACGGTGGTGGTCTGGCCGACGGTCAGGTTCGGGTTGGCCACGGAGATCGTCGCGGTTGGCCGGTCGGCGTCGAGCGCATAGTTGTTGGAAATGGCGATGCCCGCACCGGCGTTGCCCGCTGCGTCGTTCACCAGGCTGGCATCCAGCACCACCAGGTTGGTCGGGTCGGTAATCGCGACGGTCGGCGTCAAGGTGGCAGTCCAGGTCTTGCCGCCATCGTTGGAAACGAGGTTGGACAACGTGCCATTGGCCACGCTCAGATCCGACAAATCAAAACCGCTGACCGCTTCGCTGAAGGTTACGGTGACCGTGGTGGTTTGCCCGATGCCGAGGACGGCGTCGGCCACGGTGATGGTCGCGGTCGGCCGCTGGGTATCGATGCTGTAGTTGTTGGAGGCGGTGGTGCCGACGCCGCTGTTGCCCGAGGCATTCGCCACGCCGCTGTTGTCCAGCACGATGAGGTTGCTGGTGTCGGTGATATTGCTGGTCGGCGTGAACGTCGCGGTCCAGGTGACGCCGCCATCGCTGCTGCTCACCGCACTCAGGCTGCCGTTGGCAAGGGTCAGGTCGGCATTGGTAAAGCCACTGACGGCCTGGCTGAAGGTGATGGTCACCTGGGAGGTTTCACCCGCCTTCAGTTGCGTGTCGGCCACCACGATGGTTGCCGTCGGCACCTCGGTGTTCACCGCATAGTTGGCGGAGTTGGTGGTGCCGGTGCCGCTGTTGCCCGCCAGGTCGGCGATGCCGGTATTGTTCAGCACGATCAGGTTGGTGGCGTCGGTCACACTCAGGGTCGGCGTGAACGTTGCCGTCCAGGTGATGCCGCCGTCGCTGCTGCTGACGTTGCTCAGGCTGCCATTGGCCACGCTCAGGTCGCTGTTGTCGAAGCCGGTGACGGCCTCGCTGAAGGTGATGGTCACCAACGAGGTTTCGCCCGGACGCAGGTCGCTGTCGCTCATGACAATCGTGGCTGTCGGCCGCTGGCTGTCGACGCTGTAGTTGTTGGAATCGGTGGTGCCGGAGCCGGCGTTGCCCGCCAGGTCGGCGACGCCGGTGTTGTCCAGGATGATCAGGTTGGTGGTGTCGGTGATGCCGGCCGCCGGGGTAAAGGTGGCTGTCCAGGTGATACCGCCGTCGCTGCTGCTCACCGCGCTCAAGGTGCCATTGGCGATGGTCAGGTCGGCATTGGTGAAACCGCTCACCGCCTCGCTGAAGGTGATGGTCACCTGCGAGGTCTGACCGACGCTGAGGGCCGTATCCGCCACCACGATGGTCGCGGTAGGACGCACGGTATCAATCGCGTAATTGTTCGAGTCGGTGCTGCCGCTGCCGGCGTTGCCGGAGGCGTTGGCCACGCTGCTGTTGTCCAGGGTGATCAGGTTGGTGGCGTCGGTGATGCTGCTGGTCGGGGTGAAGGTCGCAGTCCAGGTGATGCCGCCGTCACCGCTGGTCACGGCGCTCAGGGTGCCGTTGGCGATGGTCAGGTCGGCGTTGGTGAAACCGCTGACGGCTTCGCTGAACGTGATGGTCACCAGCGAGGTTTCACCGATGCTCAACGCAGGGTTCGCCACCACGATGGTGGCTGTCGGCAACACGGTGTCGATGCTGAAGTTGGCCGAGTTGGTGGTGCCCGCGCCAGCGTTGCCGGCCAGGTCGCTCACCCCCGTATTGTTCAGGGTGATCAGGTTGGTGGTGTCGCGGATACCCACGTCCGGCGTGAAGGTGGCCGTCCAGGTGATACCGCCGTCGCTGCTGCTCACGCTGCTCAGGATGCCATTGGGGACGCTCAGGTCGGCATTGGTGAAACCGCTGACCGCCTCGCTGAACGTAATGGTCACCGCCGAGGTTTCGCCGGCGCTCAAGCTCGCGTCGGAGACCACGATGGTTGCCGTCGGGCGCTGGGTGTCGATGGCGTAGTTGCTCGAATCCGTGGTGCCGCTGCCAGCGTTGCCCGCCAGGTCGTTGACGCCGGTGTTGTCCAGGCTGATCACGTTGCTGGTGTCGGTGATGCTGGCGAGCGGGGTCAAGGTCGCGGTCCAGGTGATACCGCCGTCGCTGCTGCTCACCGAGCTCAAGGTGCCATTGGCAATGGTCAGGTCGGCGTTGGTAAACCCGGTGACCGCTTCGCTGAAGGTGATGGTCACCAGCGAAGTTTGACCGATGTTCAGTGTCGTCTCCGAGACCACGATGGTGGCCGTCGGACGCGCGGTATCCATCGCGTAATTGTTCGAGTCGGTGGTGCCGCTGCCGGCGTTGCCGGAGGCGTTGGCGACACCGGTATTGTCCAGGGTGATGAGGTTGGTGGCGTCGGTGATGTTGGTGGTCGGCGTGAAGGTCGCGGTCCAGGTGATGCCGCCATCGAAGCTGGCCACGTTGCTCAAGGTGCCGTTGGCGATGGTCAGGTCGGCGTTGGTAAAGCCGGTGACCGCTTCGCTGAAGGTGATGGTCACCAGCGAGGTATCGCCGATTTTCAGGCTACTGTCGGCCACGACGATCGTTGCGGTTGGGCGCACGGTGTCGATGGTGAAGTTACCCGAGTTGGTGGTGCCCGTGCCGGCGTTGCCGGCCAGGTCGCTCACGCCCGTATTGTTCAGGCTGATCAGGTTGGTGGTGTCGTGGACACCCGCGGTCGGTGTAAAGGTCGCGGTCCAGGTGATACCGCCGTCGCTGCTGCTCACGGCGCTCAGGGTGCCATTGGGCACGCTCAAGTCAGCGTTGGTGAAACCGGTAACCGCCTCGCTGAAGGTGATGGTCACCAGCGAGGTTTCACCCGCGCTCAGGGCCGAATCGGCGACCACGATGGTCGCGGTCGGGCGCTGGCTGTCGACCGCATAGGCGTTCGACGTGGTGGTGCCGGAACCGGCGTTGCCGGCGGTGTCGGCCACGCCGGTGTTGTCGAGGACCACATGGTTGTTGCCCTGGGTGATGCCTGCCACCGCCGTCAGCGTCGCGGTCCAGGTGATGTTGTCGCTGGTCGACAGATTCGACAGCGCGCCGTTGTCGACCGTCATGTCAGCCAAACTGAAGCCAGTGACGGCCTCGCTGAACGTGATCGTGACCAACGACGTGCCGCCAATCCCCAGCGCGTTGTCGTTGACCACCACCGTGGCGGTGGGCCGCTGGGTATCGACGGCGTAGTTGTTGGAATCCGTACTGCCGCTGCCGACGTTCCCCGAAGTCGCCGCCTGCACCCCCGTGTTGTCCAGGGTGATCAGGTTGGTGGCGTCCGTCACATTGCTCGAAGGGGTGAACGTCGCGGTCCAGGTGATGCCGCCGTCGACGCTGTTCACGGCGCTCAGGGTGCCGTTGGCGACGGTCAGGTCGGCGTTGGTAAACCCGGTGACCGCTTCACTGAAGGTGATGGTCACCAGTGAGCTTGCGCCCACATTCAGGCTCGGGTTTGCCACGACGATGGTCGCCATAGGCGCCACGGTGTCGATGCTGTAGTTGGCCGAGTTGGTGACGCCCGAGCCCGAGTTACCGGCCAGATCGCTCACCCCCGTATTGTTCAGGCTGATCAGGTTGGTGGCGTCGTTGATACCCGCGGTCGGGGTGAAGGTGGCGGTCCAGGTGATACCGCCATCGACGCTGGTGACGGCCGTGAGGGTGCCATTGGCAACCGTCAGGTCGGCGTTGGTGAAACCGGTAACGGCTTCGCTGAAGGTGATGGTCACCAGCGAGGTTTCACCGGCGTTCAGCACCGGGTCGGCCACTACGATGGTCGCGGTCGGACGCTGGGTGTCGATGGCGTAATTGTTGGAGTCGGTGGTGCCGCTGCCGGCGTTGCCAGCCTGGTCGGCAATGCCCGTGTTGTCCAGGGTGATCAGGTTGGTGGTGTCGGTGATGCTCGCGCTGGGTGTGAAGGTCGCGATCCAGGTGATACCGCCGTCGCTGCTGCTGACCGCGCTCAGGGTGCCATTGGCGATGGTCAGGTCGGCGTTGGTGAAACCGGTGACGGCCTCGCTGAACGTGATAGTGACCTGCGAGGTTTCACCGATTTTCAACGCGCTGTCGGCCACCACCACCGTCGCGGTGGGCCGCACGGTATCAATGGCGTAGTTATTGGAATCCGTGATGCCGCTGCCGGCGTTGCCGGCCTGGTCGGCAATGCCGGTGTTGTCCAGGGTGATCAGGTTGGTAGAGTCGGTGATGCTGCTGGTCGGCGTGAACGTCGCGGTCCAGGTGATGCCGCCATCAAAGCTGTTCACAGCGGTCAGGGTGCCGTTGGCGATCGTCAGGTCGGCGTTGCTGAAGCCGGTCACCGCTTCGCTGAAGGTGATGGTCACCAGCGAGGTTTCGCCGATTTTCAGGCTGCTGTCCGCCACGATGATCGTCGCGGTTGGGCGCTGGGTGTCAATGACGTAGTTATTGGAATCAGTGGTGCCGCTGCCCGTGTTGCCTGCCAAGTCGCTGACGCCGGTGTTGTTCAAGGTGATCAGGTTGGTGGTGTCATTGACGTTGCTGCTGGGGGTGAATGTGGCGGTCCAGGTGACGCCGCCGTCGCTGCTGCTGAGCGACGAGACAATGCCATTGGCTACCGCCAGGTCGGCGGTGGTAAAGCCGGACACCGCCTCGCTGAAGGTGATGGTCACCGAGCTGGTTTGACCGATGCTCAGGGCAGTGTTCGCGACCACGATGGAAGCGGTCGGCCGCACCGTGTCGATGGCGTAGTTGTTGGAATCCGTGGTGCCACTGCCGGCGTTGCCCGCCAGGTCGGCGATGCCAGTGTTGTCCAGGGTGATCAGGTTGGTGGCGTCGGTGATGCTGCTGGTCGGCGTGAACGTCGCGGTCCAGGTGATGCCGCCATCAAAGCTGTTCACAGCGGTCAGGGTGCCGTTGGCGATCGTCAGGTCGGCGTTGCTGAAGCTGGTCACCGCCTCGCTGAAGGTGATGGTCACCAGTGAGGATTCGCCGATTCTCAACGCGGTGTCGGCGACCACAATGGTCGCGGTTGGCCGCACGGTGTCGATCGCGTAATTGGCCGAGTTGGTGGTGCCCGCGCCGGCCAAGCCGTCGTTGATCGCGACCACCCCTGTGTTATCGAGGGTGATCAGGTTGGTCGCATCGGTGATGTTGCTGGTCGGCGTGAACGTCGCGGTCCAGGTGATGCCGCCATCGAGGCTGTTCACAGCGGTCAAGGTGCCGTTGGCGATCGTCAGGTCGGCGTTGGTGAGACCGCTCACCGCACGGCTGAACGTGATGGTGACCAGCGAGGTATCGCCGATTTTCAACGCGGTATCCGCCATCACGATGGTCGCAGTTGGCCCCGGGGAATAAGCCGTGTTTACCGTGCCGCCGTCATTGAAGATGTTGTTCACGGCCGCTACGGAGGCGCCCGTGGAACCGCCGCCCAACGCAGGGCCACCGGAGCCGCTGCCACCGACGTTGCCGCTCATGGCCGCAAAGTTGGCAGCCGTCATCAACAGCGTGCCTTTGTTCCAGATCGCGCCGACGCCTTTGCCGGCCGCGCCGCCCGAATCGGCGGAGCCACCCAGGCCACCACCGCCACCACCGCCGCCGCCGGCAGCGATGTTGTTGGTAATCACCGACGTGCCGACAACGGTCAGTGTGCCGGTGCTGCCGTTGTAGATACCGCCGCTGGCCGAGGCGCCCGCCCGGCCAGGTTTGTCCCAACCGGAGCCGCCGCCACCGCCGCCAATGGAAATCGTGCCATTGTTTGCCGTACCACCGGCGCCGCCACTGCTGTAGTCGGCCGCGCCCACGCCGCCCGCGCCGCCGGTGCTGCTGCCGCCCCTGCCGCCCATGTAGTTGGGGTTATAGCCGCCGCCGTTGCCGCCGGTGTTGGCACTGCCGGAAGTGCCGCCATACACGCCTGTACCAAAGCCGGAAGTACCACCGTGACCACCGGCTTGCCCGCCGAGCGCGCCGCCACCGCCACCGCCACCACCGACCGCGCCACCGACATAAGGCGCAGTAACCCCGCCACCGCCACCGCCGCCCGAGGCTGCGTTGCTGGTCACCGTGACATTGGTCAAGGTCAGGTTACCGTAGTTGACAATGCCGCCGCCCATGGCCGCCGTTCCGTCGGTCCCCGCCGCAGCGCCGTTGCCGGCGGCCAGGCCCTTGGTGATGATCAGCCCATCCAGGGTCGCGGTGACGCCGGAGTTGACCCTCAACACCTGGGTTTTGTACTGCCCGCTGATGGTCACGTCTGCCACGCCATCGTTGTTGCGATCACCGTCGATGGTGAGGTTCTTGGTGATGATCAGCTGGCTGTTGAGGTTGACCGTCATGTCGGCACCGAAGGCCACGGTATCCCCCGATACCGCGTCGCTCAGGGCCTGACGCAAGCTGCCGACACCACTGTCGCCGTTATTGAGCACCGTGATCGTCGCCAGGCTGTACTGATACCCCGACATGCTGCCGTAGGACAGCGCGGTGTGGCTCTCGATGGAGCCGGTGGCGATTTCCAGGGTCCAGTCGCTGCCCGCGCCGGTGCGGTTGGTGGACGCGGCAATATCGCGCCCGGTCAGCTGCGCCAGGGAGTCGACAAAGTTGATGCCCTTGTCGCCCGCCGCCGTGTTGCAGGCGTAGATCAGGATGTCGCCGCCAACGTTCATGTCCTGGCCGATCTGCGCCAGCACTTCGCTGCGGGCCGCGACGTTGTCTGCCGACAAATAGGTGTTGCCCAGCCACAGGTCCCCGGCGTTGCCGTGGGCGATGATCTGCACCGAGCTGACGCCCTGGTGGCTGCCCAGGTAATCGGCGATCTGTTGCAGGCCGTCCTTGCTCGCGTCCAGTTGCACCACCTGGGTGCCGGGGGCGACGCCTTTGAGCAGCTCGGCAGAGTCCTTGACCCGCGCGTCGACGAACACCACGGTTTCACCCGGTACGGCGACCGGGGCCGGGGTCACGGGCGCATCGGTTTGCGCATGGGTTTCGCTGCCGGTACCGGCGTGCTCGGTGGTCGGCGCCTTGGCGGCCGCGTCGGCAGCCGTGGCGTGACTGTCGGCCTGCGCCACGTCAGCCACTGTGGCGGCGACCGCGCCGTCGAACAGCATGCGTGGTTCCAGGGACATGATCATCGGCGTCGCCTGAGTGAGGGCGCCTGTTGTCGTTTGCCGTGCCTTACCTTTGCTCCACCACATGCTGCTCACCCGCTTGTCGAATGCTGATACCCGCAAATAAAAAAGCCGTGATCAACTGATCGCGGCGTCGGCTTTGGTGCGAATCACATTGGCGGCGCTCAGGCTGCCGTCACGCCAGAAATCCATATGGGCGAACTGCTCGAACAGATCCGGCGGCAACAGGCTGCGGCGCGCTTGCAGCGCCACCCGTGGCTTGACCCGATGCAGGCCGGCCACGCCCAGGTCCTGGTCGAAATCCGGGGCGTCGTAGCTGAGGTTGTCGAAGTCATGCTCGAACCACGGCTCGCCGATAAATTCATAGACCAGCCGCATGACCCGCTCGGGGGCCTGGGCCAGCAGGTCGTAGTCGACGATCAGCATCGAGTCGGCGTGTTCGCCGTAGTACGCCTCTTTGAGCGCCGACCACGCATACCCGACCATGCGGTTGCGCTGGGCCAGGGTCTCGACGCGGCTGTACACGGTATTGCGCTCGACATCGTCGTTGAACAGCTTGGTGTTTTCGAAGGGATTGGCGCGGTACAGGCGCTCCAGGCTGTCCATGATCCACGCGACATTGCGCACGCAGGCGATGACTTTGGCTTGGGGAAACAGGTCATGCAGCGCCGGCATGCGCGCGCACCACTGGCGATTGGTGTCGAACACCACCGGCGTGGAGGTTTTGTCGGCGTAATAGGAATCAAACAGGCCGCGCAGCAGGCGGCGGCGGGTGTCGGCGTCGATCACCGAGCCAAACTCGCTGCCGGCGCTGCACTGCCCCAGCACACCCTTGAACAGGGTGCCTACCGGGCTGCTCATGCCCGCATGAAAGCGCGGGTTCTGCAGCAGGATGGCAGAGAGTAGGGTCGAGCCGGAGCGCGGCAATCCGGAAATAAAGTGATACAGCAATCCATTCACCACTTTTTGTCAGACAATTCCTTTTGTCAGCGCAGCGTAGCTCAGGATTGATACAACCACTAGTGGGTAAATGCCACTATTTGCAGTCGATTTAATACCGATTCGAAATTAACGACATGCCTCAGGCTGCAAAGAAACAGGCCCCGTACACAGCACAAATAGCCGCGCCCTCGCCCCGCCGCCATCTTGCTGCAATACCTGGCGCCAACCGTCGGGGATCGGCGCGAAATCGTCGGGCATTTCATTGCTGCTGATCAGCCAGACGCGGCGGGTTTCGGCGGGTAAAGCCGATAGACGGTCGAGGTAAATGCGTCCGCCGTCCTGATCCACCAGCGTCCCGAAGCCATAGGCATTCGGCCGGGTCGGGGTGCCGTCGGGCTTGGGCGGGGTGTAGAGCTGCAACTGGGCGTCGGTCTGGTCGTAATACACGTAACTCAAGTACCACATCATGTCGCTGAGTACGATGCGGTCGTCGTCCTGGTAATTGCGATTGACGAACTCCACCGGCACGTTGAACTGGTCATGCACATCCACCGTGGCGTTGTTCTTCAACCCCAGCAGTTCAACGCCGACAAACACCACAAACAACGCCGCCCCCAGCCACGACAGACGGCTCGGCAGACGATCGATGGCCAAGGCCATGAGCAGCGGCAAGCCGATGGCATACACCGTCAGGTAACGTTCGATAAACACAGGCGATACAAACGACACGCCATACACCAACAGCACCGGCAGCAGCAGAAACAGCGCCAGCAGGCGCGCCGGCCGCAGGTTTTCGCGGTCTTTCCAGGCAGTCACCGCAACCACCGCCATCAGCGCTAGCGGGAACAGCCAGAACAGCGGCGCCCAGAAGCCGAGGCCTTCATCCTGCAGTACGAACTGCCAAATCATCGAGGGCACGGAGATCAGCGTAACCGGGTCTTCCCAGCCAATATCGCCGCCGACCTTGAGCTGCTCGACATGCTGGACCAGATCCAGCAGGTTCGGCAGCCAAGGCAGGTACAACACGACAATCGCCACATTGGCCCACCACCATGCCGGACGCGCGAGCAAGCGCTGGCCCGGCGCCTGGGAACGGTACAACAGGCCCAGCCAGGCCCAGTGCACCAGCACACACAACGCCGTGAAGTAATGGGTATAAAAAGCGGCCGCCATCAGCAGCACATAGGCCACCAGGCAACGCGTGCGCGCGGGCTGGCGCACCCAGTACACCAGCGCCAGCGTGGCCCCCAGCAGCCACACCGCCAACAGCGAATACATGCGCACTTCCTGGCTATAGCGCACGGCGCTGGGGAACAGCGCCAGCAGCACGCCCGCCAGCAAGGCAGCGCGACGCGTGGACAGCAGCCGCATCAGCCACATTCCCAGGCCTACGGCGAGTACGCCGGGGATCGCACTCATGCCGCGAATCGACCAGATGCCGTCGCCAAACACCTCGATCCAGCCGCGCAGCATGAAAAAGTACAGCGGCGGGTGCACATCATGGGCCGCGTGAAACCACAGGTCGTCAACGGCGTATTCGCTGAGCAGCAGGCTTGAGCCTTCGTCGCCCCAGATCGCCGCCGCCGTCAGGCCATAGAACCGCACGGCCATGGCCAGCGCCAGGATCGGCACCCACCATAGCCGGCTCAGCCAGCCGCTGCCTTCCCAGGCCTGCGCCACGGCAAATGTACCCACTTTTTCGTCTTGCTCGACCACAGACCGTCGCACCTCAAATCCCCTGACACTGCCGGTTTCCCCGGCAAAAATTGCGCATGCGCCAACAGGCGCAACTCTAGGGCATAAGCCTGGGTTTCGCTCGCGGTTTCGCATTGGCCAGGCGCTGCGCAAAAGTGCGTCTACGCTCTGCGATGACGCCGGATCGATTGGCGCCACTCCATACCTAAGAGCTCACACAAGGATTCGCGACTCATGGAAGTATTTATCGGCACCATCCAGTCTTTTGCCTTTAACTACGCCCCCAATGGCTGGGCGTTATGCAACGGCCAGGTCTTGGCTGTGCAACAGAACGCCGCACTGTTTGCGTTGATCGGCACCTTCTACGGCGGCAACGGCCAGTCCACCTTCCAACTGCCGAACCTGCAAAGCCGCTTGCCGATGGGCATGGGCCAAGGCACAGGCTTGTCGGCGCGGGTTATCGGCGATTTTGCGGGCACCGAGTCCGTCACGCTGCTGGCCGGCAACCTGCCCGCCCACACCCATGGCGCGGGCACGCTCGCCGGCAGCACCACGGTGCAACTGACTAGCGTCGTCAGCAACTCGGTGACGGTACCTACGCCGACCAATGCCTATATCGGTGCTTCCGGCTCAGGCCCCGGCAGCGCGACGATCTATTCCGATCAACAAGGCGCCAACCCGGTGCCGCTCAAGGGCGTCAGCACCACGGTGGTCGGCGACACGGCAGTTGCCGGCCAGAGCCAGGCCTTTGCCACCCTGAACCCTTACCTGGCGATCAACTTCAGCATTGCCCTGATCGGGCTCTACCCTTCACGCTCTTGACCCGCCCCCAATCAACCCCGCATTGGTAGTGAGCGGGCTCGCCCCGCGCTGGGCGGCGAAGCCGCCCCAATCGGTCCGCCGCGGTGTATCAGACAAACCGAGGAGCCTGGATTTGGGGCGGCTTCGCCCCCCAGCGCGGGCAAGCCCGCTCACTACGAGGAGCCAAAGCATGTTGAATCTAGTCACTCTGGAACATTTTCGTCCTCTGCTGGCTCAGCCCAGTGTGCTGTACCTGCCAGATGGCTCGGCGTTGCAGATTCAGGTCCAGGGGCTGCGCCCGGCGCCGGAGGCCAGCTTGCCGGGCAGTGCACGGGAGGGCTTCAGTGTGTCGCTCAATAGCCTCGGGCCAACGGATTTCGTCGACGGCTTGTGCCGCCTGCCCTTGCCGGATGTATGCCTGGAACACGTGTTCGTGTCCCGCGAGCCGGCCATGGGGCGCGACGGCGAGCGCGGTTACTTCTGCATCGTGTTCAACTGAGACGGGTACCACACCAGCCGTTGCGCGGCCGGTGTCTGTTCTTCCACACGAAACCCCAGCGCCAGGTAATGCTGGCGCGCATGGGGGTTGCTCGCCCACACCACCGTCGCCACCGGGCAACACACTTGGGTGGCGGCCTGCTGCACGCTGTGCAGCACCGCCCGGCCGAAACCCTGGCCACGTGCGGCAGGGATGAACGCCAGGTACAGCACGCGGATTTCATTGGCACCGAAGTCGGCACTCAAGGCACCGATAGGCGTGCCGAGCTTTTCCACCACGTAATGCAAGGCGCCTGGAAACTGCTGATCCATGCCCCGCTCCTGCACCTGGAACTGCTGGGCGATGACCTCTTCAACGACCTCTTGCTCGCCGTCGATCCACTGCAAATCCGCGCGCGCCGAATGGTAGAGCTTGTGCAAAAACGGCCCATCGCTGGCCCGTGACGGGCGCATCGCCAAGCCCTGCGCCAATCCGCCATTGTTGTTCATCATCGCCTGCCACTCCTTGTCAGAACCCGCTTTCCCTAACCCCCAACGCCGCCGCCCGCCGCCAGGCCGTGCCCAGCACCGACTCACTGCGCCCTTGCAACAGCACCACGCCGCGCAACGGTTGCCGGGGTGTCTCGATCGCCTCCAGGCTTTTGAGGCGCGCACCATACTGCGCCTGCACCGGCGCCGGGCGCTGGTTTTCGTCGCGGCGCACGGCAATCGGCCCGTGATGGTCGGAGGTCAGCGCCTCCTGATCCAGATAAGCCACGCCGTTGGCGTCGATGTCGGTCAGTTGCACCGGGATCGCGGCGTGCATCGGGTCATCGGCGATAAACCGCCCGGTCGCCCCAGGCCCGACTCGCCACAGCTGCGCCTCGGCCAGGTAGCCGCGCAGGCGCGCGCCCTCTTCCACCACCCGCACCAGCGCATCCTTGGGCGACAGCCAGCGACCCACGCTCAATTGCGGCAGCACATCGCGTACCGTGCCCCCATGGGGCGCACGCAACAGCAGGCGTTCGCGCTGGGCAGCGAGGCCACGGTATTCGGCCAGGGCCTGGGACAGGCGCTGATCGTTGATCCCGGCGTCGGCCGCCGTTTCGCTGCGCCCGGCCTGGCGGCGCATCTGCAACTGCAGGATCTCGACTTCGCGGCGCACGATGCTCTGGCGCGCGTCGAGGTCCGGCGACTCCAGTTCGATCAGCACCTGGCCCTGGGTCACCGCCTGCCCGTCCACCACCCGCAGCGCCTTGACCCGCGCCGCTACCGGCGCATGAGACGCGCTGACGCGACCGGCCTCAAGCATGCTCGGCAGCTCCACCGCGCTGCGCCACGGCACCACCAGCGCCAGCACGATCAACCCCAATCCGAGACTGCTGAGCAACACCCGAGGTGTATGGGCCTGGCTGCGGCGGCTCCACCACTCACGCCACTCCTTGTAGATCGGCAGGCAGATAAACCATGCCAATTCCACCAGCATCAGGAAGATCCCGAGCAGCTTGAAAAACAGGTGATACACCGCCAACGCGATCCCGAGGAACAGCGCCGCGCGCCACAGCCACGCCAGGTAGCCCCACCACAACAGGCGGCGCCGCATCGTCGGCGACCACGGTTCCGGCGCCGGTTCGCCATAGCCAAACAGCAGCTCCCGCAGACGCCAGCGGCACAGTGCGAAAGCACGGCCTTGCAGGTTGTCGACGCCCCATAAATCGCTGATCAAAAAGTAACCATCGAAGCGCATGAACGGGTTGAGGTTGATCGCCAGGGTGGTCAGCCAGGTGGCGCTGGCCAGCATGAACGCCGCCGTGCGCGCCGGTCCGTCCGGCAGCAGCGACCAGGCCAGCAAGGCGATGCACGCCAGCAGCAGCTCGGCCATCACCCCGCCGGCGCCGATCATCAGGCGCGCGCGGCGATCATTGACGCGCCAGGCGTCGCTGACATCGGTGTAGAACATCGGCAACAGCACCATGAAGGCCACGCCCATGCTCTGCACCCGACAGCCGGCGCGCTTGGCCATGAACGCATGGCCGAATTCATGGCACAGCTTGGCGAAGAACAGCGCCACGCCAAACGCCAGGGCGCCGCCGAGGCTGAACAGGTGCGGGAAGGTCGCCAGGAAGCGCTGCCAATCGCGCGCCACCAAAAAGACCCCGAGGCCGAGGATCATCGGCAAACCGTAACGCAACAGGCCCGGGCCAAAGCGTGCCAGCCACGGCCAGGCGCGGTTGAGAAACGCGTCCGGGCGCCACAGCGGGATGCGGAAAAACAGGTATTGATGCAGCAGCACCTGCCACAGGCCCTGCTTTTGGGCGGCGGCTTTATACAGGTAGCTGGCGCGTTGTTCCGGGTCGAGGGCAGCGATCAGGTCATGGGCGCGCAGAAAGCTCAACAGCTCGCTGACCTCGCTGTCCCCCAAGGGCAAGCCCGGCTCGCGGTTGGCCGCTTGCAGGACTTTTTCCGCATCGCCCAGGGACCAATGCCGCAGCAGGCGGATAGCCGTGGCGCCCAACTTGAAATAGCGCCCACGCACCGGGTCGGCGAGGGTCCAGCGCGGCGAACCGTCCAATGCCGCGCCGGCGCTGGACAGTTGCAGGTCGTCACGCAGCTTGGGCAGGCTCATCACAGGCCCACGCTTTGACGCAGGCCCGCCAGCGGTCGACGCAGCAAGTACAGCGCCAGCGGCGCGCGGTCGCCATACAGCTTCGCGGTGCCACGCAGACCGATGCGCGGCGGCGCGTCATCGAACTGCGCATCCAGGCGATAGGCCAATTGCCCGCCCGGCGTAGGCTGCGCCTCGTACGCGGCACGTTGCAGGGTGGCGAGGTGGCGTTGCAGCGGGTCACTGTCGAGGAACAGCGCGACCTGCGCGTTGGGCGCCAGGGCAATCGCATCGCCCACCGCCAGTTCGATGCGCAACTCGGCCTGGGCGGGGTCGGCGATCTGCAACAGGCGCTCGCCGGTTTGCACGGGTTTGCCGGTCCAGCGCTCGGCGTCGGCGAACACCGCGATGCCGTCGCGCTCGGCACGCACCTCGCTGCGTTTGAGCAGCTCGCGGGCGTAATCGCGTTCGGCGCGTTTTTGCTCGACGCGCGCGGCCAGCAGGTCGATGCGCGAGCTGGATTCGGCATCGGCAAACGCACGTTGGGAATTGGCCTTCAACTCCGCTTCCGCCACGCCCAGGGCCCGCGCCGCCACGTCCGCCTGGGCGGTCAGGGTGGTGCTTTCGAAGCGCAGCAGCAGGTCGCCGGTTTTCACGCTTTGGTTGGGTTTGACCAGGAACTCGGCAATCACCCCGTCCAAGGGCGCCGCGACGACTTGCCCGGCCAGTGGCACCACTTCGGCAGGCGCCAGCACCGATTGGCGCACCGGGATCAGCAGCATCAGCAACAACCCGAGCACCACCGCCACCTGACGTTTGCGGGTCAGGCGCAGGCGCCACGGCTGGCGCGGTTGCAACGCATGCCAGGCATGGCTGTAGGTGTCGCCCAACTGCGCCAGCAAGACTTGCTCGGCCGGGTTCCACGGCGTATCCCGCGCCAGCCACAGGCCACCAAATACCTGGCCTTGGGGGTTGATCAGCGGCAACCAGAACACATGTTCGGCCGACAGGCTCTGCCAGTCGGCGCGCACCGCGTCGCTCAATGGCTCGGCGGGCACCACGCGCGCGGTCTGGCCGAGATCCAGCTTGTGCAACTGCGCCACCGCCTGCTCGACAAACGCCACGAACGGCGCGTTCGGGTCGACGCTGCTCACCGCTGTGACCGCCTGCACCTTGCCCGCGATCAACAGCGCGGCGTGGCGATAGCCGAACAGCGCTTGCCCATCGTTGACCAGGCTGTAGGCCAACTGCTCAGTGGTGCGGGCGGCGCGGGTCTGGCGTTCGAGGTCGAGAAACTGCGCGAACACCCGCTCGGTGTTCCCCGCCATCGGTGCGTTCATTGCAGCTGCGCGAAGTGGGCGGTACCGCTCATACCCGCCATCAAACCGGCGGCATTGGGCAGGGTAGCGACCAGCAGCAGCGTCTGGCTGCCCTCATCGATGCGCGCGCCGAGGCGTTTGACCGTGGCACTGAACGCCTGGCCGGTTTCGTCGGGGGTGAAATTGAAGGTCTGCCCGGGCTTGAGTTTGCCCATCCAGCGCGACGGCACCAGCAGGTGGATTTCCAGGCTGCGGTTGTCGACGATTTCCAGCAGCGGCGCACCCGCCGACACGCTTTCATAACGCTGGACCTTGCGCTGCACCACCTGGCCGTCATACGGCGCCAGCACGCTGCAACGCTTGATCTGCACCTGATAGACCTGGGACTGGGCCTGGGTCTCGGTGAGCTTGGCCTCGGCCCGCGCCACTTCGAAACGCCCGACGGAATTGAGCGAGGCCAGTTGTTTGTTGTGCGCCAGTTCTTCACCGGCGCCACGGCTGGCGGCCTGGGCGGCGTTCAGTTGGGCCTGGTAGGCCGAACAATCGAAGCGCGCCAGGGTGTCACCCTTCTTGAACGACTCGCCTTCGCTGAACGGCAGTTCGACGATGCGCCCCGACAACTCACTGGCCAGCATCGCCTGGTCGCGGGCCCGCAGCACACCGCGCGCTTCGCTGGTGGCACTGGCGGCAGTCGCCGGCGGCTGATCCAGCAAGGGATCTTCAGCCATGGCCAACGGCGCCACGCCCAACAGGCAGGTAAAACCCAACATCAGTGCATTCAATTGCTTCATACGGTCAACTCCCTGACATACAGCGCAGTCTATGTCAGAGAAATTAAATTGCCACTACCCTCAATCGGACAAATCTACGATTTGTGTAGGGCTTCACCGAAGCGATTGTCGGATCAAGCTATGATTGCCGCCCTCCAAGGACTCAGGATCAAGGACACGTCATGCGCATCGGTTTTCTGTCACCCCTGGCACTGGCTCTGCTGGCCAGTGTTTCCCTGCCCGCAGCGGCCAGTTCCGACAACTTTTGCTTCCCTGACTGGCGCGTCGCCCGCAGCAGCCTCGACCGTTGCAACAACCTGCCGTTCCTGAGCCCGGGCAATGACAGCCGGGCCAACCTGCGCCTGATGCTTGCCGACAAAAAAGGCACGCCGCTGACGCCGAATGCCTTGGACGAAGATGACCTGGCCCAGGGTTTCGGCGCGGTGCCGTTTCCACAGTACCGCCTGGCCCTGGCCTCCAACGGCGAGACCGAACCTGACTCCGACGATTCCCCTACCGCCGAACTCGACACCCTGCTCGAGCCCCTGGGCATCAAGCGCGAAGACTACAAAACCGCCGGTGAAGGCTTCGTCAGTGGCGAAGGCAGCCGCTGCCGCAGCAACGACGACAGCAGCGCCACCGCGTTTATCCGCCAGGTCGCCAAGGCCGACATGCCCCAGGCCGAGCGCGAACTGCTGGCCAAGGCGCGCCTGCAACTGCTCACCACCTGCGACTGGGACGGCCCGGTGGTCGCGGACCCGCAGCAGATCCAGTCCACCGACGGCCAACTGTTTCGCACCTACCTGCAAGCCGCCGCCGACTTCTACAGCGGCCGTTTCGCCGAGGCCGAGCGCGGCTTCAGCGCGGCTGGCAGCGCCACTTCGCCCTGGCTGAAAGAAACCGCGCGCTACATGGTTGCGCGCAACGCGCTCAACCAGGCCCAGGCCAACACCTATGACGAATACGGCGTGCCCGACCTCGAACGTGTGGATAAAACTGCGCTGGCCACTGCCGAGCAAGGCTTCGACGGCTACCTGAAGACTTATCCACAGGGCGAATACAGCGTTTCTGCACGCGGCCTGCTGCGTCGCGTGTACTGGCTGGGCTTTGACAGCGAGAAGCTGGCCGCCGCGTTTACCTGGGCGCTGACTGAAGCCAGCGACGCGCAGCGCAACGTATCGGTGGATGAACTGGTGGAAGAGGCCGACCTCAAGCTGCTGATGTCCAGCGGCGACACCGTCAACACGCCGATGATCCAACTGGTCAGCGACCTGATGGTGATGCGTGGCGGCGAGCAACCGGCGCTGACCCGCGCCGACCTGGAAAAACAAAAGTCGGCCTTTGCCAGCGACCCGGCGCTCTACGACTACTTGCTGGCCGTGTGCGCGCTGTTCGTCGAGCAGCAACCGGACGCCGCCTTGAAGCAATTGCCGCAAAGCGTGCCAGCGAGCCTCAACTACTTCGCCTTCAGCCAACAGACCCTGCGCGCCCTGGCCATGGAAGCCAAACAGGACTGGAAAGGCGCCGAGGCGCTGTGGCTGCAACTACTGCCGCTGGCGAAACTGCCACTGCAACGCGACCAGTTGGAATTGGCCCTGGCCATGAATTACGAGCGCAGCGGCCAGCTGGCCAAGGTGTTTGCCGCCGACTCGCCGATCAGCGCCAACCAGGTGCGCTACATCCTGCTGCGCAACGTCGCCGGGCCTGAACTGCTGCGCCAGCAGATCGCCCAGGCCCGCGACCCGCTGGAGCGTGAGACGGCGCAATTCGTGCTGCTGTACAAAAACCTGCTGCGCGGCCAGTTCGAAAGCTTCGCCGACGACCTCAAGCAACTGCCTGTGCCTGCGTCCGAAGACAAACTCGGCACCAGCCTGGGTTATGTCTACGGCGGCAACCAGACCCTGCGGCTGTTCCAGTGGAACGGCGACAAGGCCGAATCCGGTTACGTCTGCCCGAGCATCGCGCAAACCGCCGAGGCCTTGCAGGCCGACGCCAAGAACTCACAGGGCCTGAACTGCATCGGTGAGTTCATCCTGCGCAACAGCCTCGACGGCATGCCGCTCGAACAAGCCCGCGCCGCCGGTAGCCTGGGCAGCACTGCATCGGACTTCAAGGGTGAAACCTTCTCGCGCCTCGACGGCTACCGGCAGGTGATCGGCGACGCCAAGGCGCCAAAGAATGACAAGGCCTACGCCTTGTTCCGCGCCATCAACTGCTACGCACCGGCCGGCTACAACAGCTGCGGCGGCAAGGACGTCGAGCCGGCGGTGCGCAAAGCCTGGTTCCGCCAGCTCAAAAGCGGCTTTGCCGACACCCAGTGGGGCAAATCGGCGCAGTACTACTGGTGAAGCCGCTGTGGCTCGCCTGGCTGCTGCTGGCCAGCCCGGCGTTCGGCGCCGTCGACGCCCGCGACTATGACGCCTTCTGGCTGTGGAGCGGCGTCGCACCGCAGCCGGTACTTAAACAGGCCAACACCCTGTACATCCTCCAGGGCCAGATCAACGCCAACCGCCGCGCCCCCGAACGCGGCGCGCAACTGATCGCCCAGGGCATCGGCGTGCCACGCCTGACCCGTGGCGACATCTGGGTGGTGTACCGCGCCCACACCCTGCGCTGGCCGGAGGCGGTATACAGCCAACTGCTCGGCCAGGTGCAACGCTGGCGCGACGCGGGCAACCCGGTGGTCGGCATCCAGATCGACTTCGACGCCCGCACCCAATACCTGCACGAGTACGCCAGCTTCCTGCGCGACCTGCGCCAACGCCTGCCGGCCGAGCTGAAACTGAGCATCACCGGCCTGCTGGACTGGAGCAGCAACGCCGACCCGGCTGCCATCGCCCAGCTCAAGGGCGTGGTGGATGAGGTGGTGGTGCAGACATACCAGGGGCGACACAGCATCCCGGATTACGCGGCGTATCTGCCACGGATGAATCGCATGGGGCTGCCGTTCAAGGTCGGCTTGATTCAGGGTGGAGCGTGGGAGGAACCGGGGTATTTGAAGGGGAGCGAGTGGTTTCGGGGGTATGTGGTGTTTTTGCAGAATCGTTGAAGGCGTCTTGCCTGAAAAACCCCATGCAACAAACCGACGTCCACGGTTCATTTGAACCGTGGACACTGGGTTCTACAGAAAAGGGAAATACAGCGCTTCGATTACTGCAAACGCCCAGAAAATCATGCCGATGAGAATCCAGATGCCATTGGCCCACGTCAAACGACTGTTGGCCTGGCCCTGGGGATCATTTTCCAGATGGTTCACCGCCTGCTGAATTTGCACGGACAATGCAGCCTGCACGATGAGCAGGCAGAGGCTGATCTTCAATCCGTTGAAGGGCGAAACATACCAGAGGAAGGTTAAAGGCAAGAACGTGCAGGTGATCCAACCTAAGGCAAAACACCGCGGCCACCACCGATAAGGTCGCTCTTTCAAATCAAGCACACGTTTGATGTTCATCGCCAACGCGTAAATGAAAAAAACCGAGAAAAAAGCCCGCACCAACGGCAGCACTCGAGCCCCCGTTGCGGCGCGATAAAGGCTCCAATGTTTGTAGGACCAGTAAAAGCTATAGAAACCCTGGGACAACAACACCATCAGTAATAGTTTGCGCGGCGCTACCACGAAAAACGTAGGTTGCAGCGCGGCAGGCGGGCTTAGATTGGCTTGCGGAGGGGCATAGGGGTTATCGAATGGCATGGACTCTTTTCCTTGATAAGTCGGCGCCAGAGGCTAATGCGTAACCCCGCCCAATCCCTCAGCGTGAGCAAAATCAAGAGTGCTCCTACACGCCACTTCCTGTGGCGCCAGACTCTTCCTACACACCAGCCTGCATCCGCAGAGTCTGCCTACCAGTCGTAGGTCACGCTCGACACCGCCGTCCGCCCTTCCCCGTAATAACAATCCAGGTCACTGGTGCACTGCGACAGGTAGGTCTTGTTGGTGAGGTTCTGCACGGTCAGCGCCAGTTTCACGCCCTTGAGTTTCAGCGGCGAGCGGCTCAGGTCGTAGCTCAGACTGGCGTCGTAGACGCTGTAGGACGGCACGCTGAAGGCACCTTCGTAGTAGTCGCCCAGGCTTTGGCGGGCGTAACGCACGCCCAGGCCTGCGCCGAGGCCGGCCAGTGGGGTGTCGCCGAGCACGTTGTAGTTGACCCACATCGACGCGGTAAGCGGTGAGATGCCGGCCGGGTGGCGGCCCTGGCGGCCTTCTTCGTCCTTGGTGTATTTGATGTCGTTGCGTGCAGCCGAGGCGATGATGTCCCAGGCATCGTTGAGCACGGCCTTGGCTTCCAGTTCCACACCGCGTGAGCGCATGGCGCCGCTCTGGGTGCTGAACGTGTCATTGGGGTTGGTGGTGATGACGTTTTCCTGGTCGAGTTGGTAGACCGAGGCCTGCACAAAACTCTTCTGGCCAGGTGGTTGGTATTTCACGCCGACTTCGTATTGCTTGCCGGTAGACGGATCGAACGGCTTGCGGTCGACGTTGGTGCCGGTCAGCGGCAGGAAGGATTCGGAGTAGCTGATAAACGGCGCCAAGCCGTTATCGAACAGGTACACCAGGCCCGCACGGCCGGTGAAGGCTTCGTCCTTGCTGGCGAAGCGCGTGTTTTGCATCGGTTCTTTATTGACCACGCTGGCCCAGTCGTAACGGCCACCGAGCACCAGCGCCCATTTGTCCCATTTGATCTGGTCCTGCACGTACAGGCCGGTCTGGCTCAGGGTGCGGTCCCAGCGGTACGGCTGGCGGTAGTCGATGTGCTGGCCGTAGACCGGCTTGAACAGGTCGATCGCCGCGGCGGTACGGTCGTAGAGGCCGTGGAACAGCGAGCCGGAGTGGTAGTAATCGAGGCCAAAAATCATCGTATGGGACAGCGCGCCGGTGTCGAATTCGGCCTGGGCGATGCTGTCGACGCCAAACACTTTGTTGTTCTGCGCCCAGTCCACTGCGTAACGTTGCAGGTAGCGTTGGTCCTGCACCCCGGTGGCGGGGTTGGCGACGAAGGCATAGCCGTGCAGTGGCGCGGTGTAGCGGTCGTCGACCTCGGCGTAGCGGGCGTTTTGCTTGAGGGTCCAGGTGTCGTTGAGGCGATGGGCAATCTCGTAGCCCAGCACATACTGCTCGCGGTTGTACTGGTTGACGCCCGGCTCGCCGAGAAACAGGTCGCGCTTGATCTTGCCGTTGGGGTTGGCCCACAGGGTGCCGGACGCCGGCAGGCCTTGGGCTTCGGGCACGCCTTTGTCTTTCTGGTACTGGGCGAACAGGGTCACGCTGGTGTCGTCGTTGGGCCGCCAGGTGAGGCTAGGGGCGATGAACTGGCGTTTGTTTTCGACGTAGTTGATTTCGTCCTGGCCATCGCTGAACAGGCCGGTCAGGCGATAGAGAAACTGCCCTTGTTCATCCAGCGGGCCGCCGAGGTCGATGGCCGCGCTTTTGTGCTCGTAGGTGCCGGCCTCCAGCACCACTTGGTGCACCGGGGTTTCGCTGGGGCGCTTGCTGACCATGTTGACGATGCCGCCCGGTTGGTTCTGACCGTACAACACCGAGGCCGGGCCCTTGAGCACTTCGATGCGTTCCAGGGAGTACGGTTCGATCTGCAACGCGCCGCCGGTGCTGCCGCCGCCGTAGGGCAGGTGCAGGCCGTCGAGGTACAGCGGGGTCGGCGAGAAGCCGCGCGAGGTCGGCTCATCGAACAATTTGACCCGGTCCGCAAAGCCGCCCGCCGCCATGCCCGGCGTGTAGAGCAACGCCTGGGTCACGCTCTGGGCACCGCGCGCCTTGATCTCGGCGGCGCTGATCACGTTGATGGTCTGGGGGATTTCCACCAGCGCCGAGTCGGTCTTGCTGCCCGAGGCGCTGCGCGTAGCGACGATACCGTCCACCGGGCCCCAGGCGCTTTCCCGGGCTTGCTCGCCGCTGATCTGGGTGGCGCCCAGTTGCAACGGGCCGCCGCCGGAAATCGCCTGCAACGACCAACCGCCCTGGGACTGCATCGCCACCAAGCCGCTGCCCGCCAGCAACTGCTCCAAACCGGCGCCCACCGCGTAACGCCCTTGCAGGCCGGCGCTGCGCTTGCCTTCGGTGAGTGAGGCGTCCACCGAGAGCAAAATCCCCGAGGCGCTGGCGAAGCGGTTCAATGCCTGGTCGAGGCTGCCCGCGGGAATGTTGTAGGCGCGCTGTGTTTCGGCGCTTTCAGCGGCTTGAACCAGGCTCGGCAGCAGGGGCACGGCGGCCAGCAGGCCGACAAACACGCCACGGCGCAGGGCGCGGGCCAGGGGTTGGATCTGGTGATGCGGCATTGCAGGACTCCCCGTGAGATCGCTTCTTGATTGGCTTTCAAGAGGTATCCCGAGCGGGATGCAAAAACCGACAAGTGCTTGGCAAACTTTTTTCAGACCCGTGCCTTGATCGTCACCCAGTAGCGCGTCACCGCCTGCACCTGTACCGGCAACGAGCGTTCCAGCGCGGCGAGGATCGCGTCGGTGTCGTCCAGCGGAAACACCCCGGTCAGCAACAGGCCGGACACCGCCTGATCACAGCGCAACAGCCCCGGACGATAGCGGCTCAACTGCGCGACAAACGCGCCCAGGGGCTGGCGTTCGGCGATCAGGCGGTGCTCGGTCCAACTGCTGGCATTGACGTCCACCGCCGCCAACGCCGTGCTCTGCCGAGGGTTGAACCACAGGCTGTCGCCAGCCTTCATCTGCACCGCCGCGCCGTGCAGCGGGGTCACGCGCAGGCGGCCTTCGTAGAGGTCGACGCGGCTGCCATCGGACAGTTCGCGCACGCCAAAACGGGTGCCCAGGGCCTGCACATCACCGGCCGGGGTTTCGACGATCAACGGGCGCACCGGGTCGTGGCCGCTGGTCAGTAGCACCTCGCCACGGATCAGGCGAATGCGGCGTTCGCTGGCGCTGAAACGCAGGTCCACCGCGCTGTCGCTGTTGAGGTCCAGGCGTGTGCCGTCGCTGAGGGTGACGTGGCGGATCTCGCCGGTGGCGGTGCGGTGTTCGGCGAACGCGGCCTGCCAGGGTTCGCTGCGCTGCACCAGGTAGCCGCTGCCGCCAGCCACCAGCAACAGGCCGAGCAGCTTGAGGGCGGCGCGGCGTTGGGTGTCCGGGGTGTCACGCAACACGGCGCGGGCGCTGTCGACGGGCACGCCACCGAGGGTTTGCTGCAAGTGCTGCAAACGTTGCCAGGCGCGGCGGTGTTCCGGGTCGGCGGCCTGCCACTGGGCGAAGGCCTGGCGTTGTTCACCGTGCAGGTCGCCACCCCAATGCAGCATCAGCCATTCGCTGGCTTGCTCGACAATGGCCGGGGCGATGGGCGCGTCGTGTCTCATTCGGCGTAGGCCACTTGGTAGCAGGCGACGATGGCGCGGGTCATGTACTTCTGCACCGAGCTGAGGCTGACGCCCAGGCGCTCGGCGATCTGTGCGTAGCTCAGGCCTTCGAACTGCGACAGCAGGAAGGCACGGCGCACGTTGTCGGGCATGCGGTCGAGCATCGCGTCGATCTGCATCAGGGTTTCGAGGATCAGCGCGCGGGTCTCCAGGCTCGGCGACTCGGGCTCCGGCAGGTGCGCGATGCTGTCCAGGTAAGCGCGCTCGATGCGCAGGCGCCGCCACTGGTCGATCACCAGGTTGCGGGCGATCTGTGCCAGGTAGCTGCGGCTTTCCTTGTCGCCGGGAAAGCGCCCGGACACCAGCAGGCGCAGGAAAGTGTCCTGGGCCACGTCGGCGGCATGCTCGCGGTCGCCCAGGCGTTTACGCAACCAGCCTTGCAACCAGCCGTGATGGTCGCGGTACAGGAGGTGAAGCTGTTGCTGGCCGTCAGTCGCGGTGTCCATGAAAAAGCTCAGATACACTATTGAGAGCAATTATCATTACAGTTTATTTCGCGACTGACAAAAACTCTTTGTCCTCACCCCCCCGGCGGTGTGCAGCGGATACACCGATTCCCAACCGCCGCCCAACGCTTTGTACAGCCCGACCATGGCCAGGGAGACGCTGGTCGAACTCTCCACCCACTGCTCCTGCGTGGCCAGCAATGCGCCTTGCACGGTGAGCACGTTGACGAAATCCACTACGCCTTCGACGTACTGGTGTTGCGCCGTGGCCAGGGCAATCTGGTTCTGGCGCACCGCTTCGGCGAGGCTGTCGCGGCGCAGTTGGCTGGCGTTGTAGCGGGTCAATTGGTCGTCGATCTCATGCCAGGCGCGCAGCACGGTTTGCTGGTACGCCAGCGCCGCTTCCTGTTGCTGGGCTTCGCGCAGGTTCAACATGCCTTCGAGGCGCCCACCATTGAACAGCGGCAGGCTGAACTGCGGGCCGAAGGCAAAGGCGCGTGAACCCCACGAGCCGAAATCCGACAGTTGCATGGCCTGGGAACCGAGGTTGCCGGACAGGGTGATGCGCGGGTAGAAATCGCCCTTGGCCACGCCGATATTGGCGGTGGCGGCGTGCAATCGGGCTTCGGCCTGGCGGATGTCGGGGCGACGTTCGGCAAGTTCCGAGGGCAGGCCAATGGCGACCTGGCGCTGGGTCTGCGGCACCGCGGCATCCGCTGACAATTGCGCATGCAGCGCTTGCGGCGCCTCGCCCATCAGCAGGCTCAGGGCGTTGATCAACTGGTCCTGGCGCTGTTGCAGATCCGGCAGGCGCGCTTCGATGGTCGCGACCTGGGCGGCGGCTTCGGCCACGTCCAGGTCGGTGGCCACGCCGTCGGCCAGGCGCAGTTGCGAGAGCTTGAGACTGTGGCGTGCCACGTCGAGGTTTTGCTCAGTGACGGCGCGGGTATTTTGCACGCCGCGCAGCTGGATATAGTCCTGGGCGGTTTCAGCGAGCACCGCGAGCAGCACGGCGCGACGGTCGTTTTCGGCGACTTGCAGGGTGGCGTCGGCGGCTTCGGTTTCGCGTTTGACGCGGCCCCAGAGATCCAGCTCCCAGGACGCCGAGAACCCCGCATCCCACTGGCTGAACGCGGCGCGGCCGTTCTCGCCGGACGGGTCGTTCAAGCCTTTGCCACTGTTGCGTTTGCGCTGGTAGGCGCCGCTGGCATTGACGTTGGGGTAACGCTCGGCGGTGGTGACCTGGCGCACGGCGCGGCTTTGTTGCAGGCGGCTGCTGGCGAGTTTCAGGTCGAGGTTGTCGCTGAGCGCGCGGCGGGTCAGGGCCGAAAGTTGCGCGTCGTGGAACACATCCCACCAACGCTCCTGCAACGGATCGCTGACGGCATGGCTGGCGGCTTGACGGCCTTGGGGCTCGCTCCATTGTGTGACCTGAGGGGCCTGTGGCCGTTGGAAGTCCGGGCCAACGCTGCAGGCACTCAGGCTGATAAGGCTCAGGGTGAGCCAGGCAACACGCTTCATTGCTGGGCCACCTCGTGCTGCTTCGCGACCGGCCGCGTATCGACGGTGGCTTCCACCGACATGCCCACACGCAGGCGTGCGGTCAGGGCCTGGCCCGGCTCCAGTACGATCTTCACCGGGATGCGCTGTACCACCTTGGTGAAGTTGCCGGTGGCGTTGTCCGGCTTGACCGCCGCGAACGTCACCCCCGTGGCGGGCGCGAGGCTTTCCAGATGGCCGTTGAGAGCCTCGCCGTCGAGGCTGTCGACGCGCACCTGCACGGCTTGGCCGGCGTGCATGTGGGAGAGTTGGGTCTCCTGGAAGTTGGCCACCACATAGGCTTCGGCCAACGGCACCACGGCGAGGATCTTGCTGCCTGGCGTCACATAGGCGCCCACCCGCACCGCACGCTCGCCGACCACGCCATCCACCGGCGCGACGATGCGCGTGTACGACAGTTGATAACTGGCCATTTCCAACGCGGCCTGGGCGCGCTTGAGCCCGCCTTCGGCGGCGTCGCGCTGGGCGCTGAGGATTTCCACCTGCTTGCGTTCGGCCGCCAGCACCGCCGTGGCATTGGCCAGGCGCGCGGTGGCCTGGTCGATGCGGGTCTTGGCCTGCTGGGCGTTCTGCACGGTGCCGGCGCCAACCCCGGCAAGGTGGTTGTAGCGGTTCAGTTCGTGTTCGGCGAAGGCCATTTCGGCGCGGTCTGCCGCGACGGTGGCCTGGGCCTGGGCAATCACCGAGCTTTGGCGCTCCAGGGTCGCGCTGGCGTTTTTCAGTTGGGCCTGGGCGACCAGGGTGTCGGCGTCGGCAGCCTGGGCGGCGGCGCGAAAATCGCGGTCGTCGATCAGCGCCAGCAGTTGCCCGGCCTTGACCCGCTGGTTGTCTTCCACCAGCACTTCCTTGATGAAGCCGGCCACACGGGGCGCGACCAGGGTGAAGTCGGCGGCGACGAAGGCGTCGTTGGTGCTCTGGCGCTTGCTGCCGAGCACACCCGGCGCAACCAGGTAGACCAGCACGCCAACGGCAAACACGGCGATAACGGCGACGGCAATTTTGTCTTTGCGTTTCATGAACAGTCCTTTAATCAAGTCGGTGCACGGGGCGGGAAGATCCGCGTGGGCATCCAGAAAATCAGCAGGATCAACGCCACCGCGACCGCGGCCATGACGACATACAGATCCGAAGAGGTCAGCACCACGGCCTGCTCGTGCAGGCGGTGCGCCAGGCCCGGTGCGTCGCCGTCGACCAGGGGCGAGTTGCCCAGGCGGTCGACCAGCATGGTCGAGTGCAAGTGCAGGCGCTGGGTGGTCAGTGTGTCGAGCACACCCGTGGCAATCACGGCGGCCAGGCCTTTGACCGTGTTGAACCAGGCCGAGGCGAACGGCCCGTCCATCGGCTGGATACTGCCGGTGGACAGCATCAGCAGCGGCAGCACGGCCATCGGTTGCCCGAAGATTTGCAGCAGGTACAGCCCGTAGAAATCATCGCGAATCCATTGCGAAGTCAGCTGCGAACTGCCCAGGCAACACAGCACCAGCATGCCCAGGCCAATGCCCAGTACCCAGCGGCAATCAACCCAGCGCAGGTTGCACAACGCCGCCACCAGCGGCAGCGCGATCAACTGCGGCAGCGCCATCAGCAGCATCACCGGCGCGGTCTGCAGCGGGCGATAACCCTGGACCTGGGCGAGGAAACTCGACGGGATGATGATCACCGAGGTCAGCACCATCAGCACGCCGGCCAACACGATCAGGGCAAACGCCAGGTTGCGCAGGCCGAGCATCTGCAGCTTGAAGAACGGCATCGGGTGCGACCATTCATTGAGCATGAACAGCACCAGCAAGAGCGTGCCGCCGCTCAACAGGAAGGTGATCAGGCCCGACTCGAACCAGTCCAGGCGATTGCCCTGGAGAATGCCGATGACCAGCATGCAGATCGCCGGAAAACCCAGCAGCAGGCCGCGCCAGTTGAATTGCTTGAAGCGCTCCAGGCGCAGCGGGTCCTGCGGCAAACCGTAGGCCACGGCGGCCATTGCCAGCAGACACGGCGCGACGATCTGCCAGAACGCCCATTGCCAGCCGACGTATTCGGTCCACAACGCCGCCAACGGCGTGCCCAGGCTTGGGCCGAAGGTGGCGGTAAGCGCGTAGCCGGCCAGACCGTAGAGCTTGACGTTGGCCGGCAGGAAGCGCAGCGCGACGGTCATCAGCATTGGCGGCAATGCTCCACCGGCCAGGCCTTGCACGGTGCGCAGCAACAACAGGCTTTCGTAGTTCGGCGCGAACGGGCACAGGATGCCCAGCACGGTGAACAGGCCGATGGCGCACAGGGTGAAACGGCGCAGGGAAAACGTCACCGAACACCAGGGTGCAAAGGCCATGGCCGCGACTGACGTGGCGGTGTAGGCGGCAACCAGCCAGGTGCCTTCGTCAAAGCCGATGTACAGCGCACCGCGGATGTCGGCGAGGGCGACCTTGGTGACCATCTCGTTGAGACCGGACACCAGCACGGCCAGTAACACGCCGACCAGGCCGAGGATGATGCGCGGGCCGAACACGGGAGGGCTGATGCTGACGGGTTTGGCTGCGGCCGCGAGGGTGGGGGCAGCGAGGGAAGTCATGAACGGGAAACTCGGAATGATCAATACCCGAGCAGTTTAATCAGGCACACACATGACAAAAAGTTACATGTCGGCAGCTTATAAGTGCACCAAACGCAACCCTCAAACCCAACGCAGGTTCCTGTGGATGCTAGCTTGTGTGGGAGCGGGCTTGCTCGCGAATGCGGTGGGCCATTCACGTAATGTGTTTCTGACACTCCGCATTCGCGAGCAAGCCCGCTCCCACATTTTGACCGAGTTCACTTTAGGTGGGTTGGGCTTCCAGCCAGGTAGCGTGACAGCTCTCGCGCAGGGTCTCGCGCAGCCATTTGTGCGCCGGGTCCTTGTCGAAGCGTGGGTGCCAGGATTGCGCTAACACCAGGGTCGGCAGAGAGATCGGCAACGCAAACGCGCGCAGCGGCAACTTCAGGCGATTGGCGCTGTAGAGGGCTTCCTTGGGCACGGGCAGGATCAGGTCGGAGTCGGGCAGCATGAACATCGCACCGTGAAAACCCGGCGCGATCATCGCCACGCGGCGCTCCAGGCCCTGGGCGTTCAGCGCGGTATCAATCGGCCCACGGGCGATGCCGCGCCGCGAAATGCTGATGTGGGAGTAGCTGGCAAAACGCGCGGCGGTGATTTCTTCATCGAACAGCGGGTGGTCTTGTCGTGCCAGGCCGACGAAGGTGGTGGAGAACAGGTTCTGCACCTTCACTTCGGGGCTGGAGGGCATGGTGTTGCTGACGCGCAGGTCCAGGCGCCCTTCGCGCAGCGCTTCGTCGTCGGTGTCGCCCTCGGGCACGAAGCACAGCTCGCACAGCGGCGCCACGCGTTCCATGGTGTCGAACAGGCGACCACCATACACGCCGATAAAAAAGTCGTTGGCCCGCACACTGAAGCGGCGGCGCAAGGTACTCAAGTCGACCTGGTCCGCCGAACGAAACAGCAGCGCCGCCTGTTCCACCACGTTGCGTACCTGGGCTTGCAACTGCAACGCCTTGGGCGTCGGCACCAGGCCACGCCCGGCGCGCACCAGCACCGGATCGCCGACCGCTTCGCGAATGCGCGTGAGGGTGCGGCTCATGGCCGCCGGGCTGAGGTTCATGCGGCGCGCGGCGCCGACCACGCTGCCCTCGTCGAGCAAGGCGTCGAGGGCGACCAGCAGGTTCATGTCCGGTAGTTGCATGCCAAGCACTCGTGATGACTAAGGCGTGAATGGGCTGCAATCGTAACAGGTGATCAGCGTTGCATGCCCCAACGCTTCACGGTGAGCCGCTCGAAGGTGTCGAACACCAGGTTCTCCACAAGCAGGCCGATCAGGATCACCACCGCCAGCCCGGCAAACACCTTGTCGGTGTAGAGCTCGTTGCGGTTCTGGAAGATGTACCAGCCCAACCCGCCCTTGCCGCTGGTTGCACCGAACACCAGCTCGGCAGCGATCAGCGTGCGCCAGGCAAATGCCCAGCCGATCTTGAGGCCGGCGAGGATCGACGGCAGCGCCGCCGGAATCAGGATGAACAACACAAAGCGCATGCCATTGAGGCCGTAGTTGCGCCCCGCCATGCGCAGGGTTTCGGACACGCCGAGAAACCCCGAATAGGTGTTCAGCGCCAACGCCCACAACACCGAATGCACCAGCACAAAGATCAGGCTGTTCTGCCCCAGGCCGAACCACAGCAGCGCCAGCGGCAACAGGGCAATCGCCGGCAACGGGTTGAACATCGAGGTCAGGGTGCTGAGCAAGTCGCGGCCCAGTTGGGTCGAGACCGCCAATGTGGTCAGGGCAAATGCCAGCACGATGCCGATCAGGTAGCCCTTGATCAGCACCACCAGCGAGATGCTCACCTTGCTCAACAATTCGCCGCTGAGCAGGCCGTCGTAGAGCGCGTGGAAGGTCTGCAGGAAGCTCGGCAGCAGCAGGTCGTTGTTCTGGTAGCGTGCGACGCCTTCCCAGAGGATCGCCAGCACGATCAGGATCAGGCCCTTGCGCAACCAGCCTTGTTGCCACAGGCGCTGGCGCAGAGGCAGCTCGCGCTCCACCGGGACGCTGAGCAAGGGTTCGAGGTGTATTTCGTATTCCTGGCGCATGAGAAGTGGCCCCTTAGTAGGCGATGCGGATGTCAGCAAAACCCAGCTCGGGCTCGGCCTCGGTGGTTTCATCGAACAACAGGCGATGAATCCGCCGCGCCGAGTGCTGGAATTCCACGCCGCCAAGGCTGTGCAGGTCGTATTGATGGCTGTGGATTTCCGCACGCACGCGCCCCGGATGCGGCGACAGCAACAGGATGCGATTGCCCACCACCAGCGCTTCTTCGATGGAGTGGGTGACGAACAGCAGGGTGAAGCGCACCTCTTCCCAGAGCAGCAGCAATTCTTCCTGCATCTTGCGCCGGGTCAGGGCGTCGAGGGCGGCGAAGGGCTCGTCCATCAACAGGATTTTCGGCTGCATGGCCAGCGCGCGGGCGATGGCCACGCGGGCTTTCATGCCGCCGGACAGGGTGTGGGGATACGCGTCGGCAAAGGCGGTGAGGCCGACTTTATCGAGGTAGTGCAGCGCACGGTCTTCGGCTTCGGCGCGCTTCAAGGTCTTGGACGCCAGCAGCGGGAACATCACGTTCTGCTTGACGGTTTTCCACGGCGGCAACTGGTCGAACTCCTGGAACACCACGATGCGATCCGGGCCCGGTTGTTCGACCTTTTGCCCCAGCAGGCGGATCTCGCCTTCGCAGGGTTTGATAAACCCGCCAATGGACTTGAGCAATGTGGATTTGCCGCAACCCGACGGGCCGAGCAGCACATAGCGGTCGGCCGGATCGATCTCGAAACTGACCTGGTGAGTGGCACGCACCACGCGCTCGGGCGTGCGGTATTCCAGGCTGACGTTATCCACCGCCAGCAACGGCAAAGGAGTGTGCCGGTTGCTGGCCGTGTGGCCTTGCAAGAGCGCGTTCATCTCAACTTCCTTGCAACGGCTTGGCGTCCTGGAAGAAGTAGTCCTTCCACGATTCAGGCTTGTTCTTGATGGCGCCGACGCGGTAGAGGAACTCCGCCAGCGGGTAGGTGTTTTTCGGCGTGATGCTGAATTCGAACTGTGGGTTGTCGATGATTTTCAGCAACTCGGCACGGTCGATCTTGGCCTTGGTCACGCGGATGTAGGTGTCGGCCGCTGCGCCTTTGTCGTTCTGGGCGAACTGCGCGGCTTCGGTCAGTGCGTCGATGAAGGCCTTGTAGGTTTTCGGGTTGTCGTTGCGGAATTTCTCGGTGGCGAACAGCACGGTCGGCGAGTTCGGGCCGAGCAGGTCGTAGGTGTTCAGCACCACGTGTACGTTGGGGTTGGTCAGGGCCTGGTCCTGGAACGGCGGGTTGGAAAAGTGCCCGGTCAGTTCGGTGCCGCCGGCGATCAATGCGGCGGTGGCGTCAGGGTGCGGGACGGCGACGGTGTATTTGTCGAGGCGGTTGAATTCCTTGTCGCCCCACTGCTTGGCAGCGGCGTATTGCAGGAAGCGTGATTGCACGGAAACGCCTACCGCCGGAACGGCGATGCGGTCTTTGTCGGTGAAGTCGGCGATGGTCTTGACCTTGGGATTGTTGCTCACCAGGTAGTAGGGGAAGTTGCCAAGGGAGGCGACAGCCTTGACGTTCTGCTTGCCGCGGGTGCGGTCCCAGATGGTCAGCAGCGGGCCGGTGCCGGCACCGGCAATATCGATGGAGCCGGACAGCAACGCGTCGTTGACCGCCGCGCCACCGGACAGTTGGGTCCAGTCGACCTTGATGTCGATGCCTTCCTGCTTGCCGTATTTCTCGATCAGGTTCTGGTCGCGCACCACGTTGAGCAACAGGTAGACGATGCCGAACTGCTCGGCGATGCGGATCTCGCCTTCAGCCTGCGCTGCCGCCGGTGCAACGAGGCTGCCGGCCAACAGGCTGACACCCAGGCCGACGGTCGCGGCCAGGCGTGCAAATGGAATTTTCCTGGACATGGTCATACTCCGGATCAGAAAGGCGCGTCGCCCTGGATGGTGGTGCGAAAGAGTTTGCGGCGCAGGTGGCTCGGGCAACCGGCGGCCAGGTGGATCAGCGAGCGGTTGTCCCAGAACACCAGGTCGTGGGGCTGCCATTGATGCCGATAGATGTTCTGCGCCAGCACGCTGTGGGCGTAGAGCTGGGCCAGCAGGTCGCGGCTTTCGTCTTCCGGCAGGCCGACAATGCGGGTGGTGAAGCCTTCACTGACGAACAGCGCCTTGCGGCCGTTTTCCGGGTGGGTGCGCACGATCGGGTGGACCACTTCGGCAACCTGAGCGAGTTGCTCGGGGGTCAGGGTGGGACGCCAGTTGCCTTCGAATTTGCTCTCGCTGTAACGCGCCGTGTAGGAGTGCGCGGCGCTGCGGCCTTCGACGGCTTGGCGCAGGTGCGCGGGCAGTTGGTCCCAGGCTTTGTGCATGTCGGCGAACAGCGTGTCGCCGCCTTCGGCGGGCAGTTCCTGGGCGTGCAGCATCGAGCCCAGGCTCGGCAGTTCTTTATAGGACAGGTCCGAGTGCCAGAACTTGCCCGCGTCCCCCAGGCCGATGGATTGGCCGTTTTCGATGATGTTGGAGACGATCAGGATTTCCGGGTGGTTGGCCAGCAGGAACTGTTTGAGCACGTGGATCTGCAACACGCCGAAGCGGCGGCTGAAGGCGATCTGTTGTTCGGGGGTGATGCGTTGGTCACGGAACACCACGACGTGGTGGTCCAGGTGCGCGCGATGGATGCGGGCGAAATCTTCGTCGCTGACAGGTCGGGCCAGGTCCAGGCCGATGATCTCGGCGCCGACGCTACCGGGCAGTGGGCGAATCTCGAAAGCTTGGGCGGTGGAGGTCGCTGTTGGAACAGTAGAGGTGGCGGACATGAGGTCACTCCCGGTCAGACAGGGAAATGACTTTATAGATATAAGAACTGCATTTTAAATACCGTTAGCGAATATGCATATGCGCAATCCAGCGGGACAACTCCTTGCCGTATGGCGGTCAAGGCATAAACGAGGGCGACGCCGCGCTCAGTTCATAGCACTATGACGCTGGCGTGTAAGACGCTGCAAATCCTTGATGTGGGCGCCTGGAACCGCGTGTTTAGCCACTTACAAGCCGCAAATCTTGCCTGTTTGACAAGCCATTGGGCAGTCTCTAGTGTTCTTTGGATCCAATTGTTTCAACCCATTCTAATAAGGAGGACAGCGTAGTCGTGACGCAGAAGCCGAACCCTTTGAGCAGTATCAAAGTCAGCGGACCCATTCCCGCCCATCTTGCCCGCTCCGTGATTGAAGAAACCTTGCGTAATGCGATCCTCGATGGCCGATTGCCTTGTGGTACTGCCATGCGCCAGCAAGAGCTGGCCAGCCTGTTCGGGGTCAGCCGCATGCCGGTGCGCGAGGCCTTGCGTCAGCTCGAAGCCCAATCATTGCTGCATGTGGTGACGCACAAGGGTGCCGTGGTGGCGCCATTGATCGAAGACAATTCGGCGGAGACCTACGCCCTGCGCATGCTGCTGGAGTCTGAAGCGCTGCGCTTGTCGATCCCGTTGCTCACCGAGGCTGACATCGCCGAGGCAGACGCCTGCATCAGTGCCCTGGAGCGGGAAAAAGACTATTGCGAGATGGGCCGCCTCAATCGCCTGTTCCATATGGCGCTGTATGGCAAGGCCCCCAATCAGCGTCTGCTTACGTTGGTGGAACACGGTTTGAACGAGGAAGAGCGCTTCCTGCGTTTCAACCTTGAGGCGATGGGGCTGGGCGAGACGTCCCAGGAAGATCACCGTGAACTGCTGAGCCTGGTGACGCAGAAGAAAGTCGACGAAAGCGTGCTGACGCTGCGCAATCACCTGACCCGAGGCATGGAAGTGATCACCACTTACCTGGCCGGTCTTGATGCCGCTGGCAAGAAAGACCCACGCTAGTCGGTTCAACGCCGCGCGGGGCAACTTTCCAATTAAGGAAGCCCCGCAACTAAACCCATAAACTTAATTAAGCCCGCAACCAACCGGGAAGTTTCCCACATTTAACCCTGCAAGTTACCCACGCCAAGTAACTTCCCGAAAAAACATCTCATACATTCATAAGCTCATCCAAGTGTTTAATCGGCTTATCATCTTTCGAATAAACCAAACACTCCAGCCGGCCGTGCCAGCGTGCGCATGAGCCGGTGCCGTATACGGTTTGTTTACGCGTTATCAACGCCACTCTCGTCTGTAAAAGAATAGCCACCACTGCTGTCACTGCAGTTGCAACAACTCATAGGCATCAACCATGCATCAAGTTTCGCTGGAACAAAAAAGGTTACGGCTGTGCAGTCATCCGTTATTTATCGAAATCAATTCACTCAGCAAGTTACAACTTTTCATGCAAAGCCATGTATTCGCGGTCTGGGACTTCATGACCCTCACCAAGCGCCTGCAACGGGACCTGACGTGCACCCGGCTACCCTGGCTCCCACCGACCGACCCCGAAGCGGCACGACTGATCAATGAGATCGTGTTGAGCGAGGAGTCCGACCAGCACCCCGACCGCGGTCATTGCAGCCATTTTGAGCTGTACCGGGACGCCATGGTCGAAGTCGGCGCCAGCACCGTCGCGATCGATACCTTCATTACCCTGCAACGCCAGGGCGTGGACGCCGGTACCGCGCTGCAACGGATCAACGTCCTGCCGGGGGTGGCGCGCTTTGTTGCCGCTACCTTGCACATCGCGCTGAACGCGCCGACCCATTGTGTGGCCGCGGCGTTCCTGCATGGCCGGGAGAGTGTCATCCCGGCCATGTTCGAACGCTTGCTGCGGGGCAGTGAAATCATCAGCCGCCAGGCGCCCACCCTGAGCCAGTATCTGCGCCGTCATATCGAGCTGGACTCCCAGGACCACGAACCGGGAGCCCTGCGTTTGCTGCAACGCCTGACCGGCGCAGACCCCCAGCGCCAGCAGCAAACCGAGGATACCGCCCTGGATGTGGTCAACAGCCGCATTGCGCTGTGGGACGACATACATGCTTCATTGCAGGAGGCACATCCATGAACTTCAGCGACTACCACAGCGCTGCCGAAGACTGGGAACGCCACGCCACCATCCGCACCCGCCCGCGCCGCATGCTGGAAGACGACGACAAACTGATCTACCCGCTGGCGCGCCAGCCACTGGCGCTCAGTGCAACCTTTACCGAACAGTGCCCGCAGTGGCGCGATTTCGTGCTAACCCAGAGCTTCTACAAATACATCAACGACGTGGTGATTTTCGAGACCGAGATCGTCGACAAGACCGCACGCAGCATTGCCAAGAACCGCTTCTCGCTGCCCTTCCCGCCCGCCTGCCGCTACGACGCGATGACGGTGGTGGTGGATGAGGACTATCACGCCCTGGTCGCACTGGATTTCCTGCAGCAGGCCGTGACAATGACCGGCCTCCAGCCGCTCGAGTTGCCGTCACAGATCGAACTGAGCCGCGCCCTGCCCCTGGCGCAGGCCTTGGCCCCGGCTCACCTGCGCGATGCCGTGGAACTGATCGGCGTAGCCATCGCCGAAAATACCATCACCCATGATGTGGCGGCGTTCGCCAAGGACCACAGCATCAAGGCCTCCGTCCGTGGCTTGATGGCCGATCATCTGTGCGACGAAGGCCGCCACGCGCAGTTCTGGACACGCCTGGTGCGCCTCTACTGGCAGGCGGCAAGCGCAGCCGACCGTGACACCATCGCCCACATCCTGCCCACGTTCCTGGCGCACTACCTGACCAACGACCTGCAGCAGCGCTTTGATCTGCAACTGATCGAACACCTGGACGTTGACGCGAGCGTGCGCCACGCCCTGCGCGATGAAATAAACGCGCTGGTGTTCCCGATTACCCGCCAACACCCGCTGGTCGGCAACATCATGGGGTTCCTGCACCGCAGTGGTTTGCTGCAGACGCCCAGCGTGGCCCAGGCGCTGGGCGACTACCTGCCGTGCGCCGGGAGCCCGCGATGAGACGCCTGATGATTGGCTGGGTCGGTGTCAGCAAAGCGCTGGAGGCCGTGAGGCAATGGGTCGAGCAGTACGGTCATGGGCCTGGGCATGAGTTGGCCGATCTGGTGATCGAAGACGGCAGCCAACCGCTGCCGACACACCTGGCGCACGCGCCGCGGCTAAGCCTGCGCCTGGGCGTTGGCCCGCTGAACGAATCCGGCCTGCCCGCCCTGCAACTGCGCAGCTATGACCGTGAACAGCGGTTGCTGGCGACCCAGGACGTGCCCGAAGAGCCCAGTGGTAACGGCCAGCGCTTGCATCGACAGGCGACGGACACGCTGGCGCAATGGGTTGCCCTGCACGTCAGCGGTCTTGCCCGCGACCCTGGGTACCTTGCCCAGCCAACCTGCGCCAACCGTTGGCCGGAACAGGGCTTGCAAGGCCTGGACGCGCTGGCATTCATGCACAGGTTCAATCGCACCGCTGACCCAACGCTGCGGCAAGCCGCCCAGGTGCCGATGATCGAACGGTTGCAGGTCAGCCTGCGGACCTTCGCCGGGCGGCCGGCCCTGAATATCGCGGGCGAGGTGCTGACTTATCGGCAATTGCACCGTCAGGCATTGGCGATCCAGCAGCAGTTGAGGCCACTGCTGGCCGATCTCGAAGTACCGGCAGTGGTCGGCGTGTGCCTGGAGAAATCCGCAGCGCTCTATGGGAGCCTGCTTGCGCTGCTGGGCTGTGGCGCAGTGTACCTGCCGCTGGCACCGGAGCATCCGCCACAGCGCCAGCAGGCCCTGCTGGAAAGCGCTGGGGCCAAGGTGTTGCTCGACGACGGCCGACACCCGCTGCGCGGGCAATTCGTTGCGCTGGATGTGAGCCGCGCCGGCGACGCGGGCATCGACACCACGCAATCGTTGCTGCTGCAGCGCCCCAACCTGGATGCGCCCTGCATGGTGCTGTTCACCTCAGGCACCAGCGGCCGCCCCAAGGGCGTATTGCTCAGCCAAGGCAACCTCGCACATTTCACAACATGGTTCACCACTCGCATGGCACTGGGTGAAGAGAGCCGCGTGCTGCAGTTCGCCTCACTGGGGTTCGACGCTTCGCTGATGGATATTTTCCCCAGCCTGATCGCCGGCGCGCAGTTGATCGTGCCCAACGAGGCGCAACGGCTGGATCCCCATCAGTTGGTCGCACTGATCCGCGAGCAACGCGTCAGCCATGGGTTCCTACCGCCGGCGGTGCTCAGCCTCCTGCCGCCCGATCTGCCCCTGGGCCTGCAACACCTGCTGACCGGCGGTGAAGTCTGCGAGCCCCACGTGATCGAGCGGTTGGCTGGCCAGTGCCAATTGCACAACCTCTACGGCCCCACCGAAGCCACGGTGCTGGTCACCCATCGGCGGCTGCAAGCGGGGGACAGCAATTGCAACGTGGGCTGTCCCATTGCCAACAGCCAGGTACTGATCCTCGACGACGACCTGCAACCGGTGGACGAACAGGTGATGGGCGAGTTGTACATCGTCGGTCCTGGGGTAAGCCTGGGGTATGTGGATGCCGCGCAATCGAGCGATAACCCTTTCGTGACCCTGGCGCTGCCCGACGGCCAGGCTGTGCGGGCGTATCGCAGTGGAGACCTGGCGCAGTGGACCGCTGACGGTATCGTCCTCGGTGGCCGACGCGACGGGCAGGTGAAGATCCGCGGCTTCCGGGTCGAACCGCAGGAGGTGGAGCAATGCCTGCGCGACAGCCGGTTGTACCGCCAGGTGGCGGTGGTGGTGGATGCCGAGCAGAGAATCCGTGGCGTTGTCGCCCGGCCGGAACCCGGTGCCACACTGTGCGCACTCAAACAGCACGCACGGCAGTGGCTGCCGGATTATCTGCAACCGGACGTGTGGACGCAGTTGCCAAGCCTGCCGTACGCCAGCAACGGTAAGGTCGACCGCCAGGCGTTACTGGGCTTGCCGGTTCAAGCCACGTCGATCGGCTCGGACCAACCCGCGCAAACACCTCTACAAACGCAGCTGGCAGATCTGTGGAGCGAACTGTTGCAAGTGCCCGTGGCGCAGTTGTCGATCGACGACAGCTTCTTCAACCTCGGCGGCCATTCGATTCTGCTCTCGACGTTGTTGCTGCGCATCCGCGAGCGGTTTGGGCGCAGCCTGGCATTGAACCGTTTCTTCGAAGTGCCGACGATTCGCACGCTCGCGTTGCTGATGGCAGATGACGTGTTGCCCTGCGCACCGTCCGGCCAGGCCGTGCGCGATGCGCAACGGAGTGTGTCGGTGCGGATGCTGGCCGAGGACCGTGCGGGCGACTGCCGCAAGGTCATCGTTACGGGCGCCAACAGTTTTATCGGCGTGCATATCGTCGAGGCGTTGCTGGCCGGTGGTGCCACGCAGGTGGCGTGCCTGGTGCGCGAACTGCCGGGGCATTCGGCCCTGCAACGCTTCAACCAGGCCCTTTGCGAATACCGCTTGGAACACCTCGACCTGAGCCGGGTGCGGGTATACCCCGCCGACATCAGCCAGCCGCGATTAGGCCTGGACGACGCGGTGTACAACGAGCTCGCCAGGGGCTTTGGTGCACTGGTACACAACGCCGCGCAGGTCAACCATGTGCTGGACTACGGCGCACTGGCCGGGGATAACGTCGAACCCGTGCTGGAATGCCTGCGCCTGTGTGAAACCGGGAGCAAGAAGGTGTGCAATTTCATCTCGACGCTGTCGGCATGCAGCGCTATGGACGCCGCAGGACACATCCTCGAAGCGCCCGCCGCGAGCAGCCTGCCGCTGTACATCAAGAACGGTTACAACCTGTCCAAATGGGTTGCCGAGCGCCTGATCGGCCGCGCGGTGGCGCAAGGCGCCTGGGTGAATATTCATCGCCCGGGAAACATCAGTTTCAACAGTCGCAACGGGGTGTGCCAACCCCAGAAGAACCGCCTGATGTTGATGCTCAAGGGCTCGCTGCAATTGGGTTTGCTGCCGCGCCTGGCGGTGAACTACGACTTGATGCCGGTGGATTTTTTCGCGCGTTTTCTCGCGTTCCACTGCGGCCGATTTGAGTGCGGGCGAAACGTGTTCAACCTGCATAACCCGCAGCCCCTGAGCTGGGACCACTATCTCGATGCCTTCAGCCTCGCCGGCTTCCGGTTCGAGCGTGTCAGCGTGGCCTGCTGGCAGCACGCGCTGCACACCGTCAGCGCCGACAACGCGTTGTTCGGTGTGTTGGGTTTTTACCTGGAAGGCCTGGGGGAAGACATCGGCGACACCTCGATGATCCATCACGACAACGCGCGGCGGGGGGTGCAGGCCATGCACGCGCAGTACCCCGAAAAAAGCCCGGCGTTGTTGCGCAAGGGTTGCGACTACCTCAAGGCCATCGGCTTTCTCTGAACCCTACCAGGACATCCCCCATGAAACCGCTGCAACCCGATACATTGATCCGCAACCCCGACAGCGCACCGCAGGTAGCCTCGGTGGTAGTCGCCTGCGAAGCCACCCGGCTGTGGGGCTTGGTAGGTCAGTTCGCAGGCTTCGATAAGTTCATTCCTGCCCTCTCGCACATTACGATGACCGGAGAGGGCATCGGCGCATTGCGTACGAAATTTTTCCGCGATGGGCACTGCGTCGTCGAGCAACTCAACAGCCGTGACGACGACGCCATGTACATGACCTGGACCGCCCTCTACAACACGTTGGGAATCGCCAGGCTGTGGGCGTCAATGCGTGTGGAAACACTGGGCGAGCGATGTGCCAGGGCGACCTGGACCATTGTTGCCGAGCCGGTAGATGCGGCGCAGGCGGGGTTTGAGCAGTTTGTGCAGACGTTTGCCGACAGCGCCCTGGAGAACGTACGGCGGATGCTCGACTGAGCGGCAGGAGCGAGAACACTCGCTCCTGCGCACATCGTCAGATCTTGAAGCTATCGACCAGTTGCTTCAAGCGACTGGCCTGCTGGGACAACGCGTCGCAATCCTTCAACGTTTCGTTGAGATTGCTGACGCCTTGCTGGTTCAGCAGGTTGATCTGGTTGATGTCGACGTTGAGGGTTTCCACTACGGCGGTCTGCTCCTCGGTGGCAGCTGCGACCGATTGGTTCATGCCGTCGATCTCGACAATCCGCTGCGTCACGCTGACCAGGCGCTCACCGGCCTGGTTGGCCACTTCGACGCTTTCTTCGCTGGAAATCTGGCTGGCGTTCATGGTGGTCACCGCTTCACGCGAGCCCACTTGCAGCGAGGTGATCATCTTGTGGATCTCTTCGGCCGACTCCTGGGTACGGTGCGCGAGGTTACGCACCTCGTCGGCAACCACGGCAAACCCACGCCCGGCTTCACCGGCACGGGCGGCTTCGATTGCGGCGTTGAGCGCGAGCAGGTTGGTCTGCTGGGAGATGCCTTTGATCACATCGAGAATGTGGCCAATGTTGTCGGTGCTCGCATTCAGGGTTTCGATCTGCGTGCAGGACAGGCTGATCTTTTGCGAGAGTTCCGACATCGCCAGGATGGTTTGCTCCACCACTTTGCGTCCATCGTCGGCCTGTTCACTGGCACCGCTGGCATGCTGCGAAGCATCGGCGGCGTTGCGCGCGATTTCCTGGGTGGCGGCCCCCAGTTCGTTGATCGCCGCCGCCACGCTGTTGGTGCGGGCGCTTTGCTCGTCGGAACCGATGATCGACGCGTTGGACGAGGCCATCACGCGCTGGGACAAGTCATGTACCTGGCGCGTCGCCGATGACACTTCGGAGATGGACGCGTGGATACGTTCGACGAACTGGTTGAACGCACTGCCGACCTCGCCAAACTCGTCTTTGCTGGTCACGGCCAGGCGGCGGGTCAGGTCGCCCTCGCCCTGGGCGATGTCCTGCATGGCAACGCCCATGGTGGTCAGGGGTCGCAGCAACACTTGGATCAACAGGCTCAAGAGCACGGCAATCGCCACTACGGCAATCAGCATCGCAATCAACGCGGAGGTGCGGAATTTGCCCAGAGGTGCGTAGGCCTTGTCTTTGTCGATCGACAGACCGATGTACCAGTCAGCGCCAGGCAAGCCGCTGATCGGGGTGAACGACAGGATGCGATCCTGACCGTTGAGCACCACGTCCTGGTTGAGCTTCTCGATGCGCAGTTGGGCGCCCGGGTAGATGTCCTTGAGGTTTTTCATCACCTGGTCCTGGTCCGGGCTGACGATCACCTGACCGTCACCGCTGACCAGGAATGCGTGGCCGATGCCGCCGAAATCCACCGAGTTGATGATCTTCACCAGGGTTTGCAGGCTCAAGTCGCCGCCAACCACACCGAGCAATTCACCGTTCTTTTTCACCGGCATGGCGATGGTCACGATCTGCCCACCCACGGCGGCCATATACGGCGGCGTGAGCATGGGTTTACCGGCGGCTACAGCCTGCTTGTACCAAGGGCGCTGACGCGGGTCGTAGTCGTCGGGCATCTTGGCATCAGGGCGCTGGGTGAATACGCCGTTGGTTTGGCCGACGTAGGTGAACTGGAAGTTCGAGGTGAAGGCCGGTTGATCGACCAGGCCCGGAAGGTCAGCCCCCGCGCCTTGGTGCGCGATGTTTTGCGTAAGGTTTTCTAGCACCAGAATTCGCCCGCTGAGCCAGTTTTGCACGCTGCTGGCCGTGAGTTCACCGGATTGCTGGATAGACGACTCCAGGTTTTGCTTGATGGTGCTGCGCTGCAGGTAGTCGTTGTAGAGCGTGAATAACGCGAACGCTAAAACCACGACGCCTGACGCGGCCAACAGAATTTTATGACTGAACTTGAGATTCATTTCATCGACTTCTTTTTGCCAAAGGGGGGTTAGCGTGCCGAGTGGAGCATTCCATGTTGCGGCATAGATCGTCTTTGTAGCCGCTCTATTTCGGTGCACGCATGGCTCATCAGGCTTTCGGCCAAATCAGGGTAAAACTTAGGCCGCTGTAAGGTGTTTCCTCATTTTATGTAGGAAACCGACAGGCGGTTGCCGTACAGGGATCAGAGTTGCAAATTTTTTCAGCCTCCCAAACAATGCGACTAATTATCATTTGTAACGTTTGGCCGAGCCCGTGTGAATGGCATCCTCCGAGTACATCCCGTGTGAAAGTGTCGTGCAGACGCTTTACCGCACCCATCACAACTGGCTGAACACCTGGCTGCGCGGGCGTTTGGGCAATGCCGCGGATGCTGCCGACCTGGCGCAGGACACCTTTGTGCGTCTGCTGCAGAAGACCGAGCGTTTTGAACTCAAGACGCCGCGTGCGTTTTTACGCACCATCGCCCGCGGCCTGGTGATTGATCACTGGCGCCGCGAAGAAATCGAACGGGCTTACCTTGAGTCCATCGCCCATCTGCCCGAGGGATTAGCGCCCAGCGCTGAAGCCCGTGCGCTGGTGCTGGAGTTGTTGGAAGAAGTTGCTCGACTGCTTGAAGGACTGAAGCCAAAGGTACGCAAGGCATTTCTGCTGGCGCAGTGCGATGGACTGACTTACAAGCAGATCGCGCAGCAGATGGGCGTGTCGCTGCGGTCCGTCGAGCGTTACGTTGCGCAGGCGCTGTACCACTGCTATGTGCTGCGGTATGAAACATGACGCCGATGAACAACGCGGTGCGCCCAAGCCCCAGTCCCGAGGCGGTCAAGCAAGCCATCAACTGGTCGCTGCGCTTGCGCAACAACCGCGCCAATCCAAAGCTGCGCGCGCAATGTGCAGACTGGCGTGAGGCCCACGGCGACCATGAGTTGGCCTGGCAGCGGGTGCAGGCGTTGCAGCAGGAATTGAGTGGCCAACTGGCGGCGATTCCAGGGGCGCATGCGGCGCTGGAAAACAGCGCACAGGGCTTGGGCCGACGGCAGGCGCTGAAGGTGTTGTCTGGCGTGCTGCTGGTGGGTACGGCGGCGTGGGTAAGCCGGGATCTGACGGGCTGGCAACGCTGGACCTGCGACCTCGCGACTGCCACCGGCGAACGCCGTAGCGTGCAATTGCCCGACGGGACTCGCTTGCAACTCAATACCGACAGCGCCGTGGACCTGCATTTCAACCCGCAGCAGCGATTGATCACGCTGGTACGTGGGGAGGCCCTGGTGACGTGCGGCGCAGTTCGGTCGACGCCTTTGCTGGTGCAAACGCGGCATGGCTTGTTCGAAGGCATCGACGGCCGCTTCGCCGTTCGACAGGACAGTGCCTGCACGCGGTTGAGCGTGGTCAGCGGCAATGTGGTCATTCATTCACCACATGGGGCAAAAGGGCTGTCGACCCAGGTGCACGCAGGAGAAAGCTACCTCGTGCGTCAGACCGAAGCTATCCCCGCCGCGCCTTTGGACATGGACATTGGCGCCTGGGCCGATGGACTTATCGTGACACGCAGCATGCGCCTCGACGCTTTCCTGGCAGAAGTCGGGCGTTATCGTCATGGCTACCTGGGTTGCTCGGCAGACATCGCCGATTTGCGGCTATCGGGCGTTTTCCGTTTAGAGGACACCGATAAATTGTTGGCGATCCTGCCGCAAACGCTGCCGGTTCAATTGCGCTACCGCACCCGCTGGTGGGTGAGCCTGGATCGATCAGCCTGAACTTCAAGGTTTTTTTGGCGGCTTTTTTCCGTGAGTCCGGCTTAGACAGTAAGCCTTTCAATCTGCCCTCAACGGCCTCTACGGATCTTGACCATGACTGTGCGTTTTCCCTGTAATTCTTCCTATTCATTGCTGAGTAAAGCCGTACGTGTGGCGCTGCTATCGACAGCGATGGGCCTACACGTATTGCCCTTCACTGCCATGGCCGCAGACGCGAGTGCCGAACGCCCCCATCAACGCTATGAGATCTCCGCAGGCCCACTGACCGAGGTGCTGAATCAGTTTGCCCGACAGGCCGGCATCATGCTTTCCAGCACACCTGCGCACACCCAGGGCCTGCATTCGGCAGGACTGCGCGGCGACTATTCGGCCAGAGACGGCCTGAATCTTTTGCTCCGTGGTTCTGGGTTGCAGGCGGTTTCCGAGGATGACGTCAGCTTCACAGTGCAAGTGACGCCGGAAGATAGCGCACTTACCCTGCCAACCACCGACATCAAGGGCTTTGCGCTGGGTAATGCCCTGGGCAGCATGGAAGGCTACAACGCGACTCACAGCCAGATTGCGACCAAAACCAGCGCCGCTTTGCTCGAGACCTCGCAAACCGTCTCGGTGGTCACGCGCGAGCAGATGGACGACCAGGGCTCCCAGACGGTAGCCCAGGCCATGCGTTACACACCAGGCGTATTGACCAACCCCTATGGGGCGACACACCGGTACGACTACGTGGCAATGCGCGGCTTCAACGACGGCTCGGTAGACAACATTTACCTGGACGGGCTCAAGTCCATGGGCGACAGCGGCACCTACAGCACGATGCAGGTTGATCCGTATTTCCTCGAGCGGGTGGATATTCTCAAGGGCCCGTCTTCGGTGCTGTACGGGCGCAGTTCGCCGGGCGGGCTGGTGGCACTGACCAGTAAGAAGCCGTTGTTCGAGCCCTATCATCAAGTACAAGCGACTGTAGGAAGCAACGGGCAACGAGGCATGGGGTTTGACTTCAGTGGGCCTGTGGATGACGACAAGCGGATTGCCTACCGACTGACAGGTTTGACGGATAAGTCCGACACCCAGTTTGACCACGCCAAAGAAAAGCGCTTTGCACTGGCACCGACCGTGAGCATCGACTTCACCGATGATACGTCGCTTGTACTCCAAGCGTACCTCCAGCACGACCCTGATGGGGGTTATCACGGGGGCATGCCGGCAGATGGTGCGTTGCATCAGCGTAACGGCCAGCGAATCTCCAGCCATTTCTTCGAAGGTGAACCTGGGCTCGACGGCTACAAGCGTGATCAGCAGTCGTTTGGCTATCAATTTGAACATCGCTTCAATGATGTCTTCACTGCGCGGCAGAACTTTCGCTATCTGGACTCCAAGGTGCGGCTGGATCAGGTCTACGCCTATGGCTGGAGCACGCCGACCGGCAACGAGCTGAACCGCTACTACTCCGGAGGGGACGAGAAGCTGCATGCGTTCATCATCGACAACATGCTACAGGCGGAGTTTTTTACCGGCGCAATCAAGCAGACCGTATTGATGGGGGCGGATTATCAGCGACGTAAAACCGTAGTGGACTGGACTAGCGGATCGCTGCAACCGATCGACGCGTTCAGCCCTGTTTATGGTAATTCGGCGATCAGCTATTACAGCCCGACCAGCTACCTACGACGGCTGGAGCAGACCGGTGTCTATCTGCAAGACTTGGTCGAAATGGATAAATGGCGGTTTTCCCTCGGGCTGCGCCAGGACTGGGTAGAGACTTCCGACGAGAACCGAGTCGCTGAGACCGGGCGGCCGGCAGGCACGCAAATCAGTGATAAACGGACCAAGCTGACTGGGCGTGCAGGTGCGTTGTATCTGTTTGATAACGGCCTGGCGCCCTACGTCAGCTATTCCGAATCCTTCAATCCCAACTCCTATTCCGATAGCACAGGTAACCCGTTGGCGCCTACTGACGGGACGCAGTGGGAGGTGGGGCTGAAGTATCAGCCGCCGGGTACAGACAACCTGTTTACCGCGTCGTGGTTTCGCATCGATCAGGAGAATCTGGCGACCAAACTACCGCAGGAGAACTTCTATCGTGCTGTAGGTGCTGTTCGCTCGCAGGGGCTTGAGTTGGAAGCACACATGCAAGTGAGCGAAAACCTGAAGCTGTTGGGCAGTTATACCTTCACTGACATCAAATACACGAAGTCGATGGTGAGTACTTTGAGTACGGCTGACAATCTGATCGAGAACGAGGGTAACTCTCCGACCCAGGCACCTCGCCACATGGCATCGGTGTGGGCTGACTACGCATTCAATAGTGGAGCCCTGGACGGATTGCGACTCGGGGGCGGCTTGCGGTATGTGGGCTATAGCTGGGCGGATGCGGAAAACACGATGAAAGTCCCGTCCTATACCTTGCTTGATGCTTCGGTGGGGTATGACCTGGGCAAGATCGGATTGAAGGGCGTGGATGTACGGATCAATGCCAACAATCTGACCAATGAGACGTACGTGGCGTCGTGTGCCAGCCTGAACTTCTGTTACCTGGGGGAAGAGCGCAATGTGAGCGCTACAGTCAGCTATCAGTTCTGATCCGTTACGGTTCAAGGCCCTTAAACGACAAAACCCCTGTCTGCGTTAGCAGACAGGGGTTTCGGAATTCAATCTTGACGATGACCTACTCTCACATGGGGAAACCCCACACTACCATCGGCGATGCATCGTTTCACTGCTGAGTTCGGGATGGGATCAGGTGGTTCCAATGCTCTATGGTCGTCAAGAAATTCTGTGTACCGGACCGTTGCGTTAGCAACGTGCCAGTGAAATTCATGGACTTCTACATAAACAAAACCCCTGTTTGCGTTAGCAAACAGGGGTTTTGGAATTTAATCTTGACGATGACCTACTCTCACATGGGGAAACCCCACACTACCATCGGCGATGCATCGTTTCACTGCTGAGTTCGGGATGGGATCAGGTGGTTCCAATGCTCTATGGTCGTCAAGAAATTCGGGTACTGAGTCGTGGCGTATGCCCCGCTTCAGCAAATTGGGTATGTGATAGCTTTCGGTGTTTTGTGAGCGTCGAACTTTCGGTTCATTTCGTCTTCACACACCGCAATCTGGCCTTTCGACGCAAATTGCTTGGGTGTTATATGGTCAAGCCTCACGGGCAATTAGTATTGGTTAGCTCAACGCCTCACAGCGCTTACACACCCAACCTATCAACGTCGTAGTCTTCGACGGCCCTTCAGGGAACTCAAGGTTCCAGTGAGATCTCATCTTGAGGCTAGTTTCCCGCTTAGATGCTTTCAGCGGTTATCTATTCCGAACATAGCTACCCGGCAATGCCACTGGCGTGACAACCGGAACACCAGAGGTTCGTCCACTCCGGTCCTCTCGTACTAGGAGCAGCCCCTCTCAAATCTCAAACGTCCACGGCAGATAGGGACCGAACTGTCTCACGACGTTCTAAACCCAGCTCGCGTACCACTTTAAATGGCGAACAGCCATACCCTTGGGACCGGCTTCAGCCCCAGGATGTGATGAGCCGACATCGAGGTGCCAAACACCGCCGTCGATATGAACTCTTGGGCGGTATCAGCCTGTTATCCCCGGAGTACCTTTTATCCGTTGAGCGATGGCCCTTCCATACAGAACCACCGGATCACTAAGACCTACTTTCGTACCTGCTCGACGTGTCTGTCTCGCAGTCAAGCGCGCTTTTGCCTTTATACTCTACGACCGATTTCCGACCGGTCTGAGCGCACCTTCGTACTCCTCCGTTACTCTTTAGGAGGAGACCGCCCCAGTCAAACTACCCACCATACACTGTCCTCGATCCGGATAACGGACCTGAGTTAGAACCTCAAAGTTGCCAGGGTGGTATTTCAAGGATGGCTCCACGCGAACTGGCGTCCACGCTTCAAAGCCTCCCACCTATCCTACACAAGCAAATTCAAAGTCCAGTGCAAAGCTATAGTAAAGGTTCACGGGGTCTTTCCGTCTAGCCGCGGATACACTGCATCTTCACAGCGATTTCAATTTCACTGAGTCTCGGGTGGAGACAGCGCCGCCATCGTTACGCCATTCGTGCAGGTCGGAACTTACCCGACAAGGAATTTCGCTACCTTAGGACCGTTATAGTTACGGCCGCCGTTTACCGGGGCTTCGATCAAGAGCTTCGCGTTAGCTAACCCCATCAATTAACCTTCCGGCACCGGGCAGGCGTCACACCCTATACGTCCACTTTCGTGTTTGCAGAGTGCTGTGTTTTTAATAAACAGTCGCAGCGGCCTGGTATCTTCGACCGGCATGAGCTTACGGAGCAAGTCCTTCACCCTCACCGGCGCACCTTCTCCCGAAGTTACGGTGCCATTTTGCCTAGTTCCTTCACCCGAGTTCTCTCAAGCGCCTTGGTATTCTCTACCCAACCACCTGTGTCGGTTTGGGGTACGGTTCCTGGTTACCTGAAGCTTAGAAGCTTTTCTTGGAAGCATGGCATCAACCACTTCGTTACCTAAAAGGTAACTCGTCATCAGCTCTCGGCCTTAAGATCCCGGATTTACCTAAGATCTCAGCCTACCACCTTAAACTTGGACAACCAACGCCAAGCTGGCCTAGCCTTCTCCGTCCCTCCATCGCAATAACCAGAAGTACAGGAATATTAACCTGTTTTCCATCGACTACGCTTTTCAGCCTCGCCTTAGGGACCGACTAACCCTGCGTCGATTAACGTTGCGCAGGAAACCTTGGTCTTTCGGCGTGGGTGTTTTTCACACCCATTGTCGTTACTCATGTCAGCATTCGCACTTCTGATACCTCCAGCAAGCTTCTCAACTCACCTTCACAGGCTTACAGAACGCTCCTCTACCGCATCACTTACGTGATACCCGTAGCTTCGGTGTATGGTTTGAGCCCCGTTACATCTTCCGCGCAGGCCGACTCGACTAGTGAGCTATTACGCTTTCTTTAAAGGGTGGCTGCTTCTAAGCCAACCTCCTAGCTGTCTAAGCCTTCCCACATCGTTTCCCACTTAACCATAACTTTGGGACCTTAGCTGACGGTCTGGGTTGTTTCCCTTTTCACGACGGACGTTAGCACCCGCCGTGTGTCTCCCATGCTCGGCACTTGTAGGTATTCGGAGTTTGCATCGGTTTGGTAAGTCGGGATGACCCCCTAGCCGAAACAGTGCTCTACCCCCTACAGTGATACATGAGGCGCTACCTAAATAGCTTTCGAGGAGAACCAGCTATCTCCGAGCTTGATTAGCCTTTCACTCCGATCCACAGGTCATCCGCTAACTTTTCAACGGTAGTCGGTTCGGTCCTCCAGTTAGTGTTACCCAACCTTCAACCTGCCCATGGATAGATCGCCCGGTTTCGGGTCTATTCCCAGCGACTAGACGCCCTATTAAGACTCGCTTTCGCTACGCCTCCCCTATTCGGTTAAGCTCGCCACTGAAAATAAGTCGCTGACCCATTATACAAAAGGTACGCAGTCACAGAACAAAGTCTGCTCCCACTGCTTGTACGCATACGGTTTCAGGATCTATTTCACTCCCCTCTCCGGGGTTCTTTTCGCCTTTCCCTCACGGTACTAGTTCACTATCGGTCAGTCAGTAGTATTTAGCCTTGGAGGATGGTCCCCCCATATTCAGACAAAGTTTCTCGTGCTCCGTCCTACTCGATTTCATGACTAAGAGATTTTCGCGTACAGGGCTATCACCCACTATGGCCGCACTTTCCAGAGCGTTCCGCTAATCTCAAAGCCACTTAAGGGCTAGTCCCCGTTCGCTCGCCACTACTAAGGGAATCTCGGTTGATTTCTTTTCCTCAGGGTACTTAGATGTTTCAGTTCCCCTGGTTCGCTTCTTGCACCTATGTATTCAGTACAAGATAACCATCTTATGATGGCTGGGTTCCCCCATTCAGACATCTCCGGATCAAAGTCTGTTTGCCGACTCCCCGAAGCTTTTCGCAGGCTACCACGTCTTTCATCGCCTCTGACTGCCAAGGCATCCACCGTATGCGCTTCTTCACTTGACCATATAACCCCAAGCAATCTGGTTATACTGTGAAGACAACATTCGCCGAAAATTCGAATTTCTCAACTAAGAGAACTCACAAATTTTACCTTAGCCTGATCCGTTACCAGTGAAAGTAACGTTCAGTCTATCTTTCTATCACATACCCAAATTTTTAAAGAACGATCTAATCAAAGACTAGAAATCAACATTCACCATCGTCACGATGGAATGCTCATTTCTAAGCTTTCAACAAACAGAAGCAGTAGTGGTGGAGCCAAACGGGATCGAACCGTTGACCTCCTGCGTGCAAGGCAGGCGCTCTCCCAGCTGAGCTATGGCCCCGTATTTCTACAGGCGTTTCCCACACAAAATTGGTGGGTCTGGGCAGATTCGAACTGCCGACCTCACCCTTATCAGGGGTGCGCTCTAACCAACTGAGCTACAGACCCAATTTCGGGCTGCTTCTTTATCGTCTTCTTCAATGAATCAAGCAATTCGTGGGGAACTTATGGAGCAGCTGATGTCGTCGATTAAGGAGGTGATCCAGCCGCAGGTTCCCCTACGGCTACCTTGTTACGACTTCACCCCAGTCATGAATCACACCGTGGTAACCGTCCTCCCGAAGGTTAGACTAGCTACTTCTGGTGCAACCCACTCCCATGGTGTGACGGGCGGTGTGTACAAGGCCCGGGAACGTATTCACCGCGACATTCTGATTCGCGATTACTAGCGATTCCGACTTCACGCAGTCGAGTTGCAGACTGCGATCCGGACTACGATCGGTTTTATGGGATTAGCTCCACCTCGCGGCTTGGCAACCCTCTGTACCGACCATTGTAGCACGTGTGTAGCCCAGGCCGTAAGGGCCATGATGACTTGACGTCATCCCCACCTTCCTCCGGTTTGTCACCGGCAGTCTCCTTAGAGTGCCCACCATTACGTGCTGGTAACTAAGGACAAGGGTTGCGCTCGTTACGGGACTTAACCCAACATCTCACGACACGAGCTGACGACAGCCATGCAGCACCTGTCTCAATGTTCCCGAAGGCACCAATCCATCTCTGGAAAGTTCATTGGATGTCAAGGCCTGGTAAGGTTCTTCGCGTTGCTTCGAATTAAACCACATGCTCCACCGCTTGTGCGGGCCCCCGTCAATTCATTTGAGTTTTAACCTTGCGGCCGTACTCCCCAGGCGGTCAACTTAATGCGTTAGCTGCGCCACTAAAAGCTCAAGGCTTCCAACGGCTAGTTGACATCGTTTACGGCGTGGACTACCAGGGTATCTAATCCTGTTTGCTCCCCACGCTTTCGCACCTCAGTGTCAGTATTAGTCCAGGTGGTCGCCTTCGCCACTGGTGTTCCTTCCTATATCTACGCATTTCACCGCTACACAGGAAATTCCACCACCCTTACCATACTCTAGTCAGTCAGTTTTGAATGCAGTTCCAGGTTGAGCCCGGGGATTTCACATCCAACTTAACAAACCACCTACGCGCGCTTTACGCCCAGTAATTCCGATTAACGCTTGCACCCTCTGTATTACCGCGGCTGCTGGCACAGAGTTAGCCGGTGCTTATTCTGTCGGTAACGTCAAAACAGATACGTATTAGGTAACTGCCCTTCCTCCCAACTTAAAGTGCTTTACAATCCGAAGACCTTCTTCACACACGCGGCATGGCTGGATCAGGCTTTCGCCCATTGTCCAATATTCCCACTGCTGCCTCCCGTAGGAGTCTGGACCGTGTCTCAGTTCCAGTGTGACTGATCATCCTCTCAGACCAGTTACGGATCGTCGCCTTGGTGAGCCATTACCCCACCAACTAGCTAATCCGACCTAGGCTCATCTGATAGCGCAAGGCCCGAAGGTCCCCTGCTTTCTCCCGTAGGACGTATGCGGTATTAGCGTCCGTTTCCGAACGTTATCCCCCACTACCAGGCAGATTCCTAGGCATTACTCACCCGTCCGCCGCTCTCAAGAGAAGCAAGCTTCTCTCTACCGCTCGACTTGCATGTGTTAGGCCTGCCGCCAGCGTTCAATCTGAGCCATGATCAAACTCTTCAGTTCAAACATCTTTGGGTTTTTAAGAAACCCTAAACTTGGCTCAGCAATCGTTGGTTACATCTTTGATTTCTCGCGGAGTAACTTGTGATGCTGATAATCTTGTTGACTATCAGTCTGACTCCACAAGCACCCACACGAATTGCTTGATTCAGTTGTTAAAGAGCGGTTGGTTAAGATCTTTCGTCTCAACCGAGGCGCGCATTCTACAGCAGCCTCATTTGCTGTCAAGTGATTATTTTCAGAAGCTTTCGAAGATTTCTTCAACAACTTCAACCACTTGCGCTTACGATCTCTCGTTAGCGGGAGGCGAATTCTACAGCGTTACACGCTGCTGTCAACACCTCTTTTTCAACTTCCTGAGCGCTTCGATGAACTGAAGCAACCTGCCGCCGAAAACTGCGTAACTCATTGTTTACCAAGGAGTTTTCCGTTTCGACTGCGCCGGAAGTGGGGCGAATTATAGACATCCAGAATCTGCCGTCAACCATTAATTTGGTTTTTCTATCAATTAACCGAAACTGATTAAAAAACCACCAAAACAGCCTCCTGATCCCTTCTATATAGAAGAAGCGACCTAGATAACCCCTGCAGCCCTCAGAGCAGCCACATTGGCGTCCTCCAATCCAAGCACCTCACGCAACACCTGAACCGTATGCTCGCCAAGCAGAGGAGGCGCGCTGCGATACTCCACGGGAGTCTTGGACAATCGGATAGGGCTAGCCACCTGAGGCACCATTCCCGCCAGTGCATGGGGCAACGCCATCGCCAACCCACGCGCCTTGACCTGGGGATCGGCAAACACCTGCGCCAGATCATTGATCGGCCCACATGGCACGCCAACCTGCTCCAACAGCGCCACCCATTCAGCCGTCGTCCTGAACACCGTCGCCTGCCGAATCAACGGAATCAACTGTGCACGGTTGGCCACCCGCATCTTGTTGGAAGAGAAGCGCGGATCATCCGCCCACTGCGGCTGCCCAGCGGCTTCAGCAAACTTTCGAAACTGCCCGTCATTACCCACTGTCAGGATAAAGTCGCCATCGGCAGTAGGAAAATCCTGATACGGCACGATATTCGGATGCGCATTGCCCAAACGCTTCGGCGACACCCCCGTCGTCAGGTAATTCATCGCCTGATTCGCCAGGCATGCCACCTGCACATCCAGCAGCGCCATATCGATATGCTGCCCGCCGCCGTCATGATCCCGATGGGCCAACGCCGCCAGGATCGCCACGGTGGAGTAGAGCCCCGTGAGAATGTCAGTCAACGCCACGCCAACCTTGACAGGCCCGGCCCCGTCATCCCCCTCGGGCCGCCCGGTCAGACTCATGAGCCCGCCCAATCCCTGGATCATGAAGTCATAGCCCGCACGCGCCGCATAAGGCCCCGTCTGGCCAAAACCGGTGATCGAGCAATAGATCAACTCCGGATTGATCTCCTTGAGCGCCTCATAGTCCAACCCATACGCAGCCAGACCACCCACCTTGAAGTTCTCGATCAGAATGTCGGACTTGGCTGCGAGGTCACGCACCAGCTTCTGCCCCTCCGGTCGCGTGAAGTCGATCGTCACAGACTCCTTGTTACGATTGGCCGACAGGTAATACGCCGCTTCACTGGTGTTTTCGCCATAGGCATCCTTAAGAAAGGGCGGCCCCCAGGCGCGAGTGTCATCCCCACTGCCTGGCCGTTCGACCTTGATGACCTCAGCCCCAAGGTCCGCAAGAATTTGCCCGGACCACGGCCCCGCCAGCACTCGCGACAGATCCAGTACCCGCAGATGCGAAAGCGCGCCCATACCGAACTCCTATTAATAGAACGCTTGAAGACCGGTTTGCGCACGCCCCAGGATCAACGCGTGCACGTCATGGGTGCCTTCATAGGTGTTGACCACTTCCAGGTTGACCAGATGACGCGCCACCCCGAACTCGTCGGAGATACCGTTACCGCCCAACATGTCCCGCGCCATGCGCGCGATGTCCAGGGACTTGCCACACGAATTGCGCTTCATGATCGACGTGATCTCCACCGCCGCCGTCCCTTCATCCTTCATCCGACCCAACCGCATGCAGCCTTGCAGCGCCAGGGTGATCTCGGTCTGCATGTCGGCCAGCTTTTTCTGGATCAACTGGGTTGCCGCCAACGGTCGTCCAAACTGCTGACGATCCAGCGTGTATTGGCGTGCGGTGTGCCAGCAAAACTCAGCTGCACCCAACGCCCCCCAGGAGATGCCATAACGCGCCGAGTTAAGGCAGGTGAAAGGCCCCTTCAAACCCCGCACGTCCGGAAAGATGTTCTCTTCCGGCACAAACACGTTGTCCATGACAATTTCGCCAGTGATCGAGGCTCGCAGACCCACCTTGCCGTGAATCGCCGGAGCGCTCAGGCCTTTCCAGCCCTTCTCCAATACAAACCCACGAATGTCGCCTGCATCGTCCTTGCCCCACACCACAAACACATCCGCAATAGGGCTGTTGGTGATCCACATCTTCGCGCCCGTCAGGCTGTAGCCGCCTTCCACTTTGCGCGCACGAGTAATCATCGCGCCCGGGTCGGAACCATGATTCGGCTCGGTCAGACCGAAGCAGCCAATCCACTCACCAGAAGCCAGCTTAGGCAGATACTTCTGCTTCTGTGCTTCGGTACCGAACTCATTGATAGGCACCATCACCAGGGACGACTGAACGCTCATCATCGACCGATAGCCGGAGTCGACACGCTCCACCTCACGGGCGATCAATCCATAGCTGACGTAGTTCAAGCCACTGCCACCGTACTGCTCGGGAATCATCGCCCCCAGCAGGCCGGTTTCGCCCATCTCGCGAAAAATGGCCGGGTCGGTCTTCTCATGGCGAAAGGCTTCGAGCACACGCGGCGCCAGCTTGTCCTGGGCGAACTGCTCAGCGCTGTCACGCACCATGCGCTCTTCTTCGGTGAGCTGTTGATCCAGCAGCAGTGGATCGATCCAGTTGAAGCTTGCCTTGCCAGCCATGAATAAGTCCTCGCGAAGATAAATCAGAAGTCGTGGATGGAGCCTAGGCCGGACGAGCGAGGAGGGCAAACGAGGTTTCTGCATAGGCTTGTGCTAATTTCTCACTTCGAAACACTAAATAGCGCCGCCTATGCGTTTTATATGTGAGGACAAGGTACATGCGCAGAAAAATTCCCAGCACCACCGCCCTGGTCAGCTTTGAAGCGGCGGCCCGCCACGAGAGCTTTACCAAGGCTGCGCAAGAGCTCTCCATCACCCAGGGCGCCATCTGCCGACAAATCGCCGGCCTTGAGGAGTTTTTAAGTGTCGAGCTGTTTCGGCGCTCGCGTCGCGGGGTCAAGTTGACGGAAGCGGGCCTGTCCTACAGCCGTCGCGTTGCTACCCAGCTGGACGCGGTGGAGCGCGATACCTTGTCGGTCATGGGCCAGCAGGGCGCCAACGTGATCGAACTGGCCGTCGTCCCTACGTTCGGCACTCAGTGGCTGATACCTCGACTCAAGGACTTTCAGCGCCAACACCCGGAAGTCACGGTCAACCTCACCAACCGCACGCGTCCGTTCCTGTTTGCCGATACCGACTTCGATGCAGCGATCTACTTCGGTGATGCCGATTGGTCCGGTACAGAATCCCACCGATTGATGGGAGAAAACCCTGTCCCCGTGTGCAGCCCACGACTGCTGGCCAGCCGCACACAATTTGCCCCGCAGGAGATCGCGGAACTGCCCTTGCTACAGCAGACCACCCGGCCTTACGCCTGGCGCCAATGGTTCAACGCCCAGCAACTGAACGTGCCCCGCGACATGACAGGCCCCCGATACGAGCTATTCTCAATGCTGTCCCAGGCAGCCATGCATGACATGGGGATCGCGCTGATCCCGCCGTTCCTTATCCAGCGGGAGTTGGATGAACACCAACTCGTGATTGCAAGTCCCGAGGCACTGACCAGTTCAAAGGCCTATTACTTGATGATTCCCGACAGAAAAGTCGAATCGGCCTCGCTGCACGCTTTCAGAGACTGGCTGATTGATCAATCACACCGCTATAGCCCCAGTATTTAAAGGACACTAGGCAATTGCTGACTTTGTAGTCAGCAAAAATCAAATCCTACAGATGTACGTATATGTCGCATTTCAGCAGACTGTACCTGCTGACCAAAGATAAGGCCCAAAGCCATGATTTTCATGGCCTTCAGCGACTCTCACAAGCCAATGCCCGACTATTCACATCAGCGATGGCAAAAGACCCGATAAATGCCTGCAGCCCTTTAAACCCCTGTATTTGAAGAGGTTATTTCAAAGCATTGCGACAATCAGTCACAGGGTGACTTGTAGTTAATTTTTCGTCACCCGTCATAATCCCTTGAAGGCCGTAAAGTTCGCCTGCAAAATGCCGCGCCCCGCTGTCATTTCAGCGGGATCGTGCTGATCGGCCGCCCCAGATGCGCCACTCACGGTGCACTGGCCTTTTTACAAAAAGATCAAAAGCAAAAAGATCATGCAGGAGATTTGACGTGCACATTGGTGTTCCTCTCGAAACCCAGACCGGTGAAACGCGGGTGGCTGCCACCCCGGAAACCATCAAGAAGCTGATCGGCCAGGGCCATAAGGTCACTGTACAAAGCGGTGCCGGCATTAAAGCCAGCATCACTGACAGTGCCTATGAAACGGCAGGCGCAACCATTGGCAGCGCCAACGATGCGTTTGGCGCCGAGCTGATTCTCAAGGTGGTGGCCCCCAGCGACAGCGAACTTGCGCTGATCAAAAGCGGCACCGTGTTGGTGGGCATGCTCAACCCGTTCAGCAACGAAACCATCGCCAAGCTCGCCGAGCGGGGCATCACTGCCTTTGCCCTCGAAGCTGCACCGCGCACCTCGCGCGCCCAGAGTCTCGACGTGCTGTCCTCCCAGGCCAACATCGCCGGTTACAAAGCCGTGCTGCTCGCCGCTCATCACTATCCGCGCTTCATGCCGATGCTGATGACCGCCGCGGGCACCGTCAAAGCCGCTCGCGTGCTGATCCTGGGCGCCGGCGTGGCGGGCTTGCAGGCCATCGCCACGGCGAAACGCCTGGGTGCGGTGATCGAAGCGTCTGACGTACGCCCGGCCGTAAAAGAGCAGATCGAGTCCCTCGGCGCCAAGTTCGTCGACGTGCCCTACGAAACCGATGAAGAGCGCGAATGCGCCGTCGGCGTCGGCGGTTACGCGCGCCCAATGCCAACCAGCTGGATGCAGCGCCAGGCCCTGGCCGTGCACGAACGCGCCAAGCAGGCCGACATCGTCATCACCACCGCACTGATCCCCGGCCGTAAAGCGCCGACCCTGCTCAGCGCCGACACCGTCGCGCAGATGAAACCCGGCTCGGTGGTCATCGACCTCGCGGCCGCCCAGGGTGGCAACTGCCCGCTGACCGTCGCCGACCAAGTGGTAGTGGAGAACGGCGTGATCATCTGCGGCCCGACCAACCTCGCCGGCGCTGTCGCCGCCGACGCGTCAGCCTTGTATGCGCGCAACCTGCTGGACTTCCTGAAGCTGGTCTTCACCAAGGAAGGGCAGTTTGAAATCAACCTCGAAGACGACATCGTCGCCGCGTGCCTGATGTGCCGCGACGGCCAAGTCATCCGCAAAAACGCCTAAGCAGGGATTCAGACGATGGAAGAGCTTATCTCCCCCGGTATCTACAACCTGATCATCTTTGTGCTGGCGATTTATGTCGGTTACCACGTGGTCTGGAACGTCACCCCCGCGCTGCACACACCGTTGATGGCGGTGACCAACGCAATTTCCGCAATCGTGATCGTCGGCGCCATGCTGGCCGCCGCCCTCACCGTGACCCCGCTGGGCAAGACCATGGGCACCCTGGCCGTGGCCCTGGCAGCGGTCAACGTGTTCGGCGGCTTCCTGGTAACCCGCAGGATGCTTGAGATGTTCAAGAAGAAAGCCCCGAAAGTAAAAGAAGAGGCGCCTAAGTAATGAGCATGAATCTGGTAACGACGCTCTACTTGATCGCGTCGATCTGCTTCATCCAGGCCCTCAAAGGCCTGTCGCATCCGACCACGTCGCGTCGCGGCAACCTGTTCGGCATGCTCGGCATGGCGCTGGCGGTGCTTACTACCGTAGGCCTCATCTATAAGCTGGGCGCTGAACTCGCAACAGCCGGTATCGGTTACGTCATTGTTGGCCTGCTGATCGGCGGCACCGCCGGCTCGATCATGGCCAAGCGCGTAGAAATGACCAAGATGCCGGAGCTGGTGGCGTTCATGCACAGCATGATCGGCCTGGCAGCGGTGTTCATCGCGATTGCTGCGGTGGTCGAGCCGCAGTCCCTGGGTATCGTCAAACACCTGGGCGACGCCATCCCTGCGGGCAACCGCCTGGAGCTGTTCCTTGGTGCAGCCATTGGTGCGATTACCTTCTCCGGTTCGGTGATCGCGTTCGGCAAGCTGTCGGGCAAGTACAAGTTCCGCCTGTTCCAGGGCGCACCAGTACAGTTCGGCGGTCAGCACAAGATCAACCTGGTGCTTGGCCTCGCTACCCTGGGCCTGGGCCTGGCGTTCATGTTCACCGGCAACCTCACTGCCTTCGCACTGATGCTGGCCCTGGCGTTCGTGCTGGGCGTGCTGATCATCATCCCGATTGGCGGCGCCGACATGCCGGTGGTGGTGTCGATGCTCAACAGCTACTCCGGCTGGGCAGCAGCAGGTATCGGCTTCTCGCTGAACAACTCGATGCTGATCATCGCTGGCTCCCTGGTGGGCTCCAGCGGTGCGATCCTGTCGTACATCATGTGCAAGGCGATGAACCGTTCCTTCTTTAATGTACTGCTCGGCGGTTTCGGCAATGCGCCGGATGCGGGTGCCGCAGCCGGCGCCAAAGAAGCACGCCCGGTCAAATCCGGCTCGGCCGACGACGCGACCTTCCTGCTGACCAACGCCGACACCGTGATCATCGTTCCAGGCTACGGCCTGGCAGTGGCACGCGCGCAACACGCGCTCAAGGAACTGACCGAGAAACTGACCCACCGCGGCGTGACCGTGAAGTATGCGATCCACCCGGTGGCGGGCCGCATGCCCGGCCATATGAACGTGCTGCTGGCCGAGGCCGAAGTGCCTTACGACCAGGTGTTCGAGATGGAGGACATCAACTCCGAGTTCGGCCAGGCCGACGTGGTGCTGGTGCTGGGCGCGAACGACGTGGTCAACCCGGCCGCCAAGAACGACCCGAACTCGCCGATTGCCGGCATGCCGATCCTGGAAGCGTTCAAGGCCAAGACCATCATCGTCAACAAGCGCTCGATGGCCAGCGGCTATGCCGGCCTGGATAACGAGCTGTTCTATCTGGACAAGACCATGATGGTCTTCGGTGATGCCAAGAAGGTCATCGAAGATATGGTCAAAGCCGTCGAGTAACACTGCTACAGCGCAATACTCAAAACCCCGGCCTCTTGTAGGCTGGGGTTTTTTATTACTGCATGAAACCCGACCAAAGGCTCTAAAACGCTGCCCGGCATTCGACCATGGTAGCGGGCCGAATTTTTTTGAAATCACTAAACTGCGCACCTTGCTTCCGTAGCCTGAGATAAGAATCCATGTACCGTGATCGCATCCGCTTGCCTTCGTTGTTAGACAAGGTCATGAGCGCGGCCGACGCCGCCGCACTGATCGAAGACGGCATGACCGTCGGCATGAGCGGCTTCACCCGCGCCGGTGAAGCCAAGGCCGTGCCCCACGCCCTGGCCGAACGCGCCAAGTCGTCGCCGCTGAAAATCACCCTGATGACCGGCGCCAGCCTGGGCAATGACCTGGACAAGCAACTGACCGAAGCCGGTGTGCTGTCCCGCCGCATGCCATTCCAGGTCGACAGCACGCTGCGCAAGGCGATCAACGCGGGGGAGGTGATGTTCATCGATCAGCACCTGTCGGAAACCGTTGAACAACTGCGCAACAACCAGCTCAAGCTGCCGGACATCGCGGTAATCGAAGCCGTCGCGATCACCGAGCAAGGCCACATCGTGCCGACCACCTCCGTGGGCAACTCCGCCAGCTTCGCGATTTTCGCCAAGCAGGTGATCGTCGAGATCAACCTGGCGCACAACCCCAACCTGGAAGGGCTGCACGACATCTATATCCCAACGTATCGGCCGACCCGCACGCCGATCCCGTTGGTGAAAGTCGACGACCGCATCGGCAGCACCGCAATCCCGATCCCGCCGGAGAAAATCGTCGGCATCGTGATCACCAATCAGGCCGACTCCGCCTCCACCGTAACGCCGCCTGACAGCGACACACAGGGCATCGCCAATCACCTGATCAACTTCCTCAAGCAGGAAGTGGACGCCGGGCGCATGACCAACAAACTCGGCCCGCTGCAGGCCGGGATCGGCAACATCGCCAACGCGGTGATGTGCGGCTTGATCGACTCGCCGTTCGAAGACCTGACCATGTATTCGGAAGTGTTGCAGGACTCCACGTTCGACCTGATCGACGCCGGCAAGCTGAGCTTCGCCTCGGGCAGCTCGATCACCTTGTCCGAGCGGCGCAATGCCGATGTGTTCGGCAACCTGGAACACTACAAGGACAAGCTGGTACTGCGCCCACAGGAGATTTCCAACCACCCTGAAGTGGTGCGGCGCCTGGGCATCATCGGCATCAATACCGCGCTGGAGTTCGACATCTACGGCAACGTCAACTCCACCCACGTCTGCGGCACGCGGATGATGAACGGCATTGGTGGCTCCGGCGATTTTGCGCGCAATGCGCACCTGGCGATCTTCGTCACCAAGTCGATTGCCAAGGGCGGCGCGATCTCCAGCGTGGTGCCGATGGTCAGCCATGTGGACCATACCGAACATGACGTCGACATCCTGGTGACCGAAGTGGGCCTGGCAGACTTGCGCGGCCTGGCGCCACGCGAACGTGCGCGGGTGATCATCGACAACTGCGTGCACCCGGCGTACCGCGACGCGCTGAACACTTACTTCGATGCCGCCTGCGCCATCGGCGGGCATACCCCGCACATCCTGCGTGAAGCACTGAGCTGGCACATCAACCTGGAAGAAACCGGGCACATGCTCAAGGCGTGATTGATACAGATGCGGGCTGATGCAAACACAGTTTCATCAGCCCGACTCAATCACCCGCACTTCTGTAAAAAACTGTACTGCTGTACTGGTCATTTCCCACCGAAAAATCCCACATCCCTCGTTGGAAATGCCTATTTCGCACTGTTTCAGTGCAGACAGGTACAGTTGCCCCATTTCCGTACAGTACAGCACCCATAAACAGTTAACTGGCCCCTCACAATACAGGTGAACTGTATCTAGAGAGTCTTGCGCCGGAGGAGGATCATTGGCATCAGTTAAACCACTACCTAATCCCGCCACAAGCGGAAGGATGTCATCATGGAACGTACACTCAGTTCCGAACTGTTCTTCGAAGAAAAAGCTGTAAACACCCAGGCCTCCCTGCCTTTGCGCGTTCTCGCCAACCTGATGCTGTGGCAGCGCCGCATCTCCAGCCGCCACCAACTGGCTCGTCTGGATTCGCGTCTGCTGGCTGACGCCGGTATCAGCGAAGCTCAACGCTACGAAGAGCTGAGCAAGCCGTTCTGGCGCTGATTTAGCGCTCGCTGGCCCTGACCTGCCGGGTCCACTGCCAGCAACCTGATTTGTCAAAACAAAGCCCGCCCCGGGAGACCGGAGGCGGGCTTTGTTGTTTCTGGGATTGGGCTTTCTGGCGGCAAAAACAGTAGCCATACACGCGGACAGGTACAGTTGAAAAAATCTAACAGATAAGCAGTACAATTTGACATGGGTGTATCTGTATCGGTCAAGACGACTCCCCCAACATGGTGTTCCAGGACCTCATGAAAGAAAGGCGCCCACCATGGATACCCAAACCCCCATCTACAAACGCTTGCTCTGCACCCTTGCCAAGTGGGCGCGCCAGGCCCACGAACGGCGCCAGTTGGCGCAACTCGATCCTCGTGAACTGTCGGATCTCGGCATCAGCTCCGCTGATCGAATGACCGAGCTGTCCAAGCCGTTCTGGCGTGACTAGTCGGTCAAGATGCTTTCCGAACGGATAAGCGGCGGCTTAATATCCAGCCACCGCGTGGCGAACTGTGTAGAACAGGCGTCTGATCCCCAATGGCCGCCCTGCGCCACGTTATCCGTTCATCTAAAGGAGTCACCCCATGTCCCGTCTTCGCCTGCTGAGTGCTGCCGCCCTGTTGGCCGTGGCTGCCAACGCCAACGCGACCAGCCTGATCGTGACCACTGACTCGATCGTTGGCGCGCTCAAGGCCACCTCCGACGCCACTTCCGATGCCACCTCGTCCCTGCGTGACAACAAAGTCGTGCGCGCCGCCCGTGACGACGCCGCCAGTTTTGTCGCCAGCGAAGGCGCCATCCGTGGCGTGAAGCTGGAAAGCGCCCTGGCCCAGATCCGCCAACAAGCGCCGCAACTGAACACCGCGACTGACGCCCAACTGGCCCAAGCCATCCTGGCCATCTGACGACACACCGCATGCCTCGGCACTGGCTCTCGCCGGGGCATTACGCTAGCCTTGACGCTCGTTTTCAGTTGTCGAGTCCCATGGCTTTTTCATACCGCCTTTTAATTGTCCCTGTATTGTTTTCCTCCTGCTGGTCGCTCACGGCTTCGGCCTTTGACGTGACCACCCAGGGCACCGTCGCGAGCGCGTACGCCACCAGCAAGGTGACTTCCGCGCCCTTCGACCGCAAAATCGTGGCCGCCAGGGATGACGCTGCCGCGTTCATCGCCACTGACGGCCAATGGCGGGGAGCACGCCTGGAATCCGCACTGGATTACCTGCGCCGCACCCACCCAAAACTAAACGCCAGCGATCGTGAACTGGCGCAAGCAATTCTCGTCCAATAAACATCTTTGTATTTCGGAGTCACTCCATGCGTAGCCCGCTGATCGCCGCCACCCTAGGCCTACTGTTGTTGGCCGACGTTGCCCAGGCGCATACCTTGGTGGCCACCAGTAACATCATTGTGCGTGCCTCCGGTCGCACCATTGATTTCACCTCGGACACCACCACCTCCATCCGCGACTCCAAAATCGTGCGCGAAGCCCACGATGATGCAGCCAGTTTCGTCGCCAGCAACGGCGAGATTCGCGGCGCACAACTGGAAGCCGCCTTCGATACCCTGCGCACCCGCGTGCCAGAAGCCCGCGACGCCAGCGACCAGACCCTCGCCGAAGCTATCCTCGCGCTGTGAGGCGCCTCGCCGCCTGGCTCCTGGCCGGGACTGTGCTGCTCTGTGCCAGCGCAGCCCAGGCCAGCCTGCAACTGCGGCTCAAGACCGATGGCTTGAGCCCCGCGCAACAGCAGGCCAGCCAGGCATTGCTCGATGAAGCGCTGCGTTCACTGCCGCCGCGCTTCGTCGAACAGTTGGACCGGCAAATCGACGTCGGCTGGACCGACAAGATGCCCGAAAACGCCTACGGCCAGGCGTCGCTGGTGTCCGAACTGGACCTCAACAGCAACCTGCTCGACAGCCTGACCGACGGCAGCGCCGCCACCCAGAAGACCAATCGCCCCCATGGCACCGTGCGCCGGGAAATGCTCGCCACCGTGCTGCATGAACTGACCCACATCTATGACCGTGCACGCCTGTGGTCCAACGACGACCGCGCACTGATCAACCGCTGCAGCCGCCAGAACAAGCTCACCGGCCTGATCGGCCTGCCCGACCAATGCCGTGGCCAGAATGACCGCCGCTTCACCCTCAGCGACGACCCGCGCCTGCTGGACCTCGCCGGCTGGCCGCAATACGTCGGCCGTCGTGGCGAGCGCGAACAGCACAACCGCCAGGTTGCCCGCAGCCCGGACATCTACGAAACCACCAGCCCGCTGGAGTTCGTCGCGGTCAACATGGAGTACTTCCTGCTCGACCCGAGCTACGCCTGCCGTCGCCCCGCGCTGTTCCGTTATTACAAGGAGCACTTCGGCTGGGCGCCGCCGACACAGGACGCCTGCGCGAAGACCTACGCCTTTCTCAACGCCGGCAACGACTTCGCCAAGACCCCGCTGGGCCAGATCGACCCGGAACGCGTCTACGAGATCGACTACCTGCTCGCCGAAGCCAACCAGAACCTGGTCAGCCGTTGGGGCCACAGCATGTTGCGCCTGGTGATCTGTGCGCCTGGCCGCCCGCGCGGTCCGGATTGTCGGCTGGATCTGGATCAGCATCTGGTTTTGTCCTACCGCGCTTTCGTCGGTGACGTACAGCTGTCGAGTTGGGACGGCCTGGTCGGCAAATACCCGTCGCGGCTGTTCGTGCTGCCCCTGGCCCAAGTGATCGACGAGTACACCAAGACCGAACTGCGTGGCCTGGCGTCGGTGCCACTGAAACTCACACGCCAGGAAATCAACGATACCGTCGAGCATGCCGCCGAAATGCACTGGAGCTACGACGGCAGCTACTTCTTCATCTCCAACAACTGTGCGGTCGAAAGCCTGAAACTGTTACGCAGTGGCAGCGCCAACCCCCAACTGACCGGCCTGGACAACATCACCCCCAACGGTTTGCTCGAGGTGTTGAGCGCCCGCGGCCTGGCCGACACCAGCGTGCTCGACGACAAACGCAACGCCTTGCGCCTGGGCTACCACTTCGACTCGTTCCGCGAGCGCTACCAGGCAATGTTCGACGTGCTGCGCAAACACCTGCCGATCAAGCAGACCCAGGTCGAAGACTGGCTATCCCTCAGCGCCGCCGAACGCCGCCCGTGGTTCGACAGCGCCGACCTGCGCACCAGCGCCGCGCTCTTGCTGCTGGAACAAGCGAGCTATCGCAAGCAACTGATGCTCGCCCAGGACGAAGTCAAACAACGCTACCTGGGTGCCCGCGAGCTGAAAAACGGCGGCATGGAAAAGGCCAACAACACCCTGCAACAGATCCTCGCCAACAGCGGCTTCCTCAGCCGCCCGGCGGAGCTGCTGGGCAGCACTGGCTACGGCCTGCCGCAACCGTCGGAAGCCAAGCGCCTGGAATCGGAAAGCGCCGAGCGCCAGAAACAGCTGCAATCCCTGACCGGCGACCTGGATAAAGAGGTGAGGGCACTGCTCGATCCGGCCCGGGCCGATGAGATTGCTGCGTGTGAGGCCAACCTCAAGCAGGTGGGTGAGCATCTAAGAGCCCTGCACAAAGCCGCTGGCGGCCTCGAACTACCCTAAGAACTCCAGCCAAACATACTCCAAATGTGGGAGCGGGCTTGCTCGCGAAAGCGCAGTGTCAGTCGATGCATCATCAACTGACGGACTGCATTCGCGAGCAAGCCCGCTCCCACATTTGGATCTGCATAAATCCCAAGATTGTGCCTCTTCCCTTCATCACCTGTTTTCCCGACGAAAGCTGGCTGAAAGCTTTCCCGTCTAGGATCGCCCCCACTGCCGGCAACAGACCGGCTGTTAACAACAACAATGGTGATTCCCGATGTCCGCCCGTACCCGCCTGTTCGCCCCGACTCCACCCGTACGCCTCGTGCCTTTCGTTCTGCGCTGAGCCCCACCCGGTTCGCCATTCCCTAGCCGCGCTACGCCTGGAGTATTCCTATGCTGACTTTCCTTGGCTTTGCCATGGTCATCACGTTCATGTTCCTGATCATGACCAAGCGCCTGTCCGCGCTGATCGCCCTGATCATCGTGCCGATCCTGTTCGCCCTGTTCGGCGGTTTCGCACCCGAGATCGGCCCGATGATGCTTGCGGGCATCACCAAGCTGGCGCCGACCGGCGTGATGCTGATGTTCGCGATTCTCTACTTTGCCCTGATGATCGACTCCGGCCTGTTCGACCCGGCCGTGCGCAAGATCCTCAAAATGGTCAAGGGCGACCCGCTCAAAGTCTCGGTCGGCACCGCCGTACTGGCCCTGGTCGTGTCCCTCGACGGTGACGGTGCCACCACCTACATGATCTGCGTGGCCGCCATGCTGCCGCTGTACCAGCGCATCGGCATGAGCCCGCGGATCATGGCCGGCCTGATCATCCTCGCCGGTGGCGTGATGAACATGACGCCTTGGGGCGGCCCGACCGCCCGTGCCGCCAGTGCACTGCATGTAGACCCGTCGGATATTTTCGTTCCCATGATCCCGGCGATGGCCGCCGGCGTGGTCGCGATCCTGGTGATTGCCTACATGTACGGCAAGCGCGAACGTGCCCGCCTGGGTGAACTGCACCTGCAAGGCGACGAAATCGACCACAGCGAGATCAGCGTGTCGCAATACCCGGACGCCCGCCGTCCGAAACTGATCTGGTTCAACGGTGCGCTGACCTTCGCCCTGATGTGCACCCTGATCGCGGGCCTGTTGCCGCTGCCGGTGCTGTTCATGGTGGCGTTCAGTATCGCGATGATCGTCAACTATCCGTGCCTGCAGCAGCAGAAAGACCGCGTCGCCGCTCATGCCGGTAGCGTTCTGGCAGTGGTCGGGCTGATCTTCGCAGCAGGCATCTTCACTGGCATCCTGTCGGGCACCGGCATGGTCGATGCCATGTCCAAGAGCTTGCTGGCAGTCATCCCTGACGCGCTGGGCCCTTACCTGGCGGTGATCACCGCGCTGGTGAGCATGCCATTCACCTTCTTCATGTCCAACGATGCGTTCTACTACGGCGTACTGCCAGTACTCGCCGAAGCCGCCAGCCACTACGGCATCACTGCCGTGGAAATGGCCCGCGCCTCGATCGTTGGCCAGCCGGTGCACCTGCTCAGCCCGTTGGTACCATCGACTTACCTGCTGGTGGCCCTGGCCGGTATCGAGTTCGGCGATCACCAACGCTTCACCCTCAAGTGGGCAGTGCTGGTATGCCTGTGCATAATGTTCGCCGCATTGCTGATGGGGATTTTTCCGCTGTTCAGCACTCTATAATCGTTCAACCCAACTGCGCCGGCCCTAAGCCGGCGCGGTCTAACACACGCGCAAAGGAATACACATGGAATGGCTGACCAATCCGGAAATCTGGATTGCCTTCTTCACCCTGACGGCTCTCGAGATCGTCCTGGGCATCGATAACATCATCATGATTTCGATCTTGGTCAGCCGCATGCCCAAGCACATGCAGGCGCGCACCCGGATTTTCGGCCTGGCCCTGGCTATGGTCACCCGGATCCTGTTGCTGCTTTCGATCACCTGGGTCATGCGACTGACCGCCGATCTATTTGTGGTCTTCGGCCAAGGCATTTCCGGTCGCGACCTGATCCTGTTCTTCGGTGGCCTGTTCCTGCTGTGGAAAAGCTCCCAGGAGATGTACCACGCGCTGGAAGGCGAAGACGAAACCCACGACGAGCCGAAGGGCGCCGGTGGCAAGTTCATCTACACCATCATCCAGATCGCCATCATCGACATCGTGTTCTCCCTGGACTCGGTAATCACTGCGGTCGGGATGGTCTCCCATGTACCGGTCATGGTCGCTGCGATCGTCGTTGCGGTACTGGTGATGATGCTGGCTGCCGGCACCATCAGCGACTTCATCGACAAGCACCCGTCGCTGAAAATGCTCGCGCTGTCGTTCCTGCTGGTAGTGGGTACGGTACTGATCGCCGAAGCCTTCGATGTGCATGTGCCAAAAGGCTACGTCTACTTCGCCATGGCGTTCTCGCTGGCAGTGGAAGCGGTGAACATCAAGATGCGCACCGCCATCGCGAAAAAGAAGAAACAGCAGGACCCAGTGAAACTGCGCAAAGACATTCCGGGTCAATAAACCCGAGCCAGTCAGAAAAGGGGCTTTATGAGCCCCTTTTTTTGTCTGCAAAAAGCTGATTTCATGACAGTTTTGTTTCAATCACCATTTCAGCTATGCGATGCTGGCGCGCACGCCATTAGCCAACTACAGCTTAACTACAAGACGTAGAGCGGCACGCGGCAACTTTCCTACGCTTCTCTTGAAGCGCACCTACACGGGGGGCCGAGCATGCTGACCTTGCTCAATCTGCTTTCCGCCGTGACCCTGCTGATCTGGGGCACGCATATCGTCCGAACCGGCATCCTGCGGGTTTACGGTTCCAACCTGCGCCAAGTCATCGGGCAGAACATGTCCAAGCGCTGGCTGGCGTTTGTCGCCGGTATCCTGGTGACCGCCATGGTGCAGAGCAGCAACGCCACGGCAATGCTGGTGACCTCATTCGTCGGCCAAGGGTTGATGGGGCTGATGCCCGCCCTGGCCACCATGCTTGGCGCCGATGTCGGCACGGCGCTGATGGCGCGGGTGCTGACCTTTGACTTGTCCTGGCTCTCGCCGCTGCTGATTTTTCTTGGAGTGATTTTCTTCCTGTCGCGCAAACAGACGCGGGCAGGGCAGTTGGGTCGCGTTGGCATCGGCCTGGGCCTGATCGTGTTGGCGCTGCAATTGATCGTCGAAGCCGCCGGTCCGATTACCCACGCCCAGGGCGTCAAAGTCATCTTCGCCTCGCTGACCGGCGACATCCTGCTGGATGCCTTGGTCGGCGCCTTGTTCGCGATGATTTCCTACTCCAGCCTGGCCGCCGTCCTACTCACCGCGACCCTGGCCGGCGCCGGCGTGATCAGCCTGCACGTGGCCATCGGCCTGGTGATCGGCGCCAACATCGGCAGCGGCGTACTGGCCTTCCTCGGTACCAGCATGCAAAACGCCGCCGGGCGCCAGGTGGCGCTGGGCAGCCTGCTGTACAAATTGATCGGCCTGCTGCTGATCATCCCGGTACTCGACCCTCTCGTACGCTGGATGGATGGCCTGGACTACGGCGTCCAAGGCATGGTCATCACCTTCCACCTGCTCTACAACGTCAGCCGCTGCCTGATCCTGCTGCCGACCATCGGCCCGATGGCACGCCTGTGCGCCTGGTTGCTGCCCGAACGGGAAGAGCTCAACGGCAAGGCCAAGCCGCGCCACCTCGACCTTGCCGCCCTGGCCACGCCAAGCCTGGCCCTGGCCAACGCCGCCCGCGAGACCCTGCGCCTGGGCGACCTGATCGACAACATGCTGACCTCAATGCAGGAAGTACTGCGCGGCAAACAAACCGCCATCACCCAGGAGATGCGCAGCCTCAGCGATGACGTCGAAGCGCTGTACAGCGCGATCAAACTCTACCTGGCGCAAATGCCCCGCGAAGACCTCAGCGAGCAGGACAGCCGGCGCTGGGCCGAGATCATCGAGTTGTCGATCAACCTCAAGCTGGCGGGCGACCTGATCGAACGCATGCTGCGCAAAGTCCAGCAGCAGAAGACCTCCCAGCGTCGCCAGTTCTCCGAAGTCGGCCTGGAAGAACTGTCCGACCTGCACAGCCAACTGATCGCCAACCTGCGCCTGGGCCTGTCGGTGTTCCTCAGCGCCGATCCGGAAAGTGCTCGCCAATTGCTGCGCGAGAAACGCCGCTTTCGCGCCCAGGAACGGCGCCTGGCCCACGCCCATGTCAGCCGTTTGCAGCGCAAGATCGTACAGAGCCTGGAGACCAGTTCCCTGCACCTGGAGCTGATTGCCGACATGAAACGCCTCAACTCGTTGTTTTGCAGCAGCGCCTATGTCGTGTTGGAAACGTCCGAGACCGGCGCGCTCTCTGCCGAAGATATTGCCGACATCACACATTCGCCCTGAACGTACGATGGCCCGCGAAGTCAGTTAAAACTGACCTCACTCGCCAGGAAGCTTGTTATGCGTCGCCTGTTATTTATCTGCCTGCTCATGGGCTCTGCCCACGCCTACGCCTTTGACCGCCTGCAAGTGGAGGGCTACACCTTGCCCAACGGCCTGCAGTTGCTACTCAAGCCGGGCACCGAGCGTGGGCATGTGGCGATCCGCCTGGTGGTCGGTGTAGGCCTGGATGACTTCCCCTGCGAGGAAAAGGAACTGCCGCACCTGCTCGAACACTTGCTGTTCAGCGGCATCGACGGCGGCGGCGAAGGCGACCTGGAAGACCGCATGCAAGCCCTCGGCGGCGAGTGGAACGCCTACACCAGCAACGCCGATACCACCTTCGTGATCGAAGCCCCGGCGCAAAACCAGCGCAAGGTCCTCGACCTGCTGCTGGCGATCATCACCCGCACCGAACTGACCGAGGCCAATATCAATGCGGCCAAGCAAGTGGTGGAGCGCGAAGACGGCGGCCATTACTCGCACCTGCAACGTCTGCTCGACCGCCAGGACCTCGGCCATACCGCCAGCAACCAACTGGCCGTCGAACTGGGGCTCAAATGCGCGGAACGAGCCGAAGTCGGCCAACTGACCCGCGATCAGTTGGAAACACTGCGTAAACACTGGTACGCACCCAACAACATGACCCTGATCATCGTCGGCGACCTCGACAAACTCCTACCCGCCTACCTGGAACGCACCTACGGCCAACTCGACCCGGTCGACCCCACCGAACACCCCGAGCTGCCGCAAATCCAGCACGCCGCCGCCAACCACCGCGAACTGATCCACGGCTGGGTCGGCAACAGCGCCAAGCTGCACTGGCTGTTCCCCGAGCCGGTACTGGACGAGCAGCACGACGAGACCTACGACCTGCTCAAGGACTATCTCGACTGGGCGCTGTACCGCCAACTGCGCCTCAAACACACCTTGTCCTACGGCCCCTGGAGCGAACGCGAAGTGCTCGGCGGCGTCGGTTTCCTCAGCCTGAATGCCGACCTGGAGCGGGAAAACCTCCCCCAAGCCGAACAGGTGCTGAAAAACCTGCAGACACAACTGCTAAAGGATGGCCTCGACCCCGCCGTATTCGCCCGCGTGCAACACGCCGCCATTGCCCGACAGGCCTGGGCCGTGCAGGGCAACAGCGCCCTGGCCGATTACTACTGGAGCGCGGCGGGCGACTATAACAACGGCCACTTCAGCGACCCGGTCAAACGCATCAAGGCCGTGAGCCTGGACCAGGCCAACGGCGCCATGCGCCAAGTGTTCAAACAGCCGGGCTACTGGCGCATCGAAAAACCGCTGCTGAGCTACAACATGCTGAACTGGATCGGCGCCGGGTTGCTCGGGCTGATTGCCATTGTATTGATCAGCGTGCGGGTTTATCGCAAACGGATCGCGTAATCGGGCACCGGACCCAGGACTAAGACGTTATTCTGTCTGGGATTTTTCCTACAAAGACTGCGAACCGCCGAATGCAAAACCTGACCCGCTTGATCACCCGCATCCTCGAACTGATGAAGCGCTACCCAGGGGTGATTGCACTCGGCGGCTTTATCTCGGGTGTGTGCAGCTTCATTCTGGTGGATCGCCAGCAGGGCATGGCCAGTTGGATCGCGGTGATCATGCTGGTGAGCTGGTTGTGGCTGATGCTGGAGAACAGCTTTACCCAGCTGTTCACCAAGGTCTTCAAGCGGGAAATCCCCGAGCCGCTGCTGCGCTACGCGACCCAGATGATCCACCAGGAAAGCCTGTTCTTCGTATTGCCATTCTTTTTCGTCACCACTGCCTGGAACAGCGGCCAATCGGTGTTCACCGGCCTGCTCGGCGCGGCAGCGCTGGTGTCGATCGTCGACCCGCTGTACTACAAGTGGCTGGCACCCAAGCGCTCGTTGTTCCTCGCGCTGCACACCCTGACCCTGTTTGCCGCGCTGCTCACCGCGTTGCCGATCATCCTGCACCTGACCACCGCCGAAAGTTACAAGCTCGCCCTGGGCGTCGCCATGGCGTTGTCGATCCCAAGCCTGGCGGTGAGCCTGCCGCTGCGCAGCCTCAAGGGCTGGGTGATGCTGCTGGGGGTCACTGCCACGATTGGTTGCGCGGGCTGGTTCCTACGCAGTTGGGTACCGCCGGCCACCCTGTGGCTGACAGAAGTGGCCATCAGCACCCAACTGCAAGACCGCACGCCCGGCGATGACCTCAAGCAAGTCAGCCTCGCCCAACTGCGCAGCGACGGGCTCTACGCCTACACCGCGATCAACGCCCCGCGTGGCCTGGACGAGCGGATCTACCATGTGTGGAAATTCAATGGCAAAGAGGTCGACCGCATCGCCCTGGACATCCACGGCGGCCGCAAGGAAGGCTATCGCGCCTGGACCCACAAGCAGAATTTCCCCGGCGATGCCGTCGGCCGCTGGCAGGTGCAAGTGCTGACCGAAGACGGCCAAGTGATCGGCGTACTGCGGTTCAAAGTCGTCGACGCAGCACAAACGGACAACCCAAAGTAGGTAGGTTCGTGCTATTACGTAGGAATTGTGGATAGCCAAACAAGCTCGGAGCTCATGACCAGTAGTACCACGGCCGGCGCAGCCCATCTCGATACGTCCTCCACTCCGCCGTTACTCAAGATTACGGGGGACTGGACGCTTGCCCACTACGCAAACCTGAAAAAGCTGTCGGACAAGCTCGACGGCCAATACGACGCCGGCGCACGCATCGACCTTAACGGCCTCGGCGCCCTGGACACCGCCGGTGCGTCGTTGCTGGTGGAACTGCTGGGCCCCACCCGTATCGAGCAATCCGCCGAACAGACCGATTGCAGCCTGTCTGCCGCCGACCGCGCACTGCTCAAGACCGTCTACCGCTCCCTCAATGACTTCTGCGTACCCGATAAAGCCCCAGAAGAAGCCACCGGCATCCAGGTGCTGGCACGCATTGGCCGGGCGGTGGACAAGGTCTGGATCGACAGCAAGCAATTGCTCGGCTTTATCGGCCTGATCCTGGAGACCTTGGCCCGCGGCATTTTCCGGCCCAAGCGCTGGCGCATCACGCCGATGGTCGCGCATATCGAACAGACCGGCCTGGATGCCGCGCCCATCGTCGCCTTGCTCACCTTCCTGGTCGGCGCCGTGGTGGCGTTCCTCGGTGCGACGGTGCTCAAGAGCTTTGGCGCAACGATATTCACCGTGGACCTGGTGGCGTTTTCTTTCCTACGGGAATTCGGCGTATTGCTGACTGCAATCCTGATCGCCGGCCGCACCGCCAGTGCCTTTACCGCACAAATCGGCTCGATGAAGGCCAACGAAGAAATCGACGCGATCCGAACCCTCGGCCTGGACCCCATGGAGTTGCTGGTGCTGCCACGCGTGCTGGCACTGCTGGTGTCGCTGCCGATGCTGACGTTTCTGGCGATGCTGTCAGGGATAGTCGGCGGCGGCGTGGTGTGTGCCGTGGCGCTGGATATTTCCCCGGCGATGTTTCTCTCGCTGCTCAAATCCGACATTGGCGTACAGCATTTCCTGGTGGGCATGGTGAAAGCGCCGATCTTCGCGTTCCTGATCGCAGCCATCGGCTGCCTGGAAGGCTTCAAGGTCAGCGGCAGTGCCGAGTCGGTCGGCGCCCACACCACCTCCAGCGTGGTGCAATCGATCTTTGTGGTGATTGTGCTGGATGCGGTCGCCGCGCTGTTCTTCATGGAGATGAGCTGGTGAGTCGCCTGCACCGAGCGCCCAGTGAGGCGGTGATTGAAGTGCGCGGGCTGTGCAATCGCTTTGGCAGCCAGAGCGTGCACGAGAACCTCGACCTGGATTTGTACAAGGGCGAGATCCTCGCGGTGGTCGGCGGTTCCGGCAGCGGCAAGTCGGTGCTGTTGCGCAGCATCGTCGGCTTGCGGCGGCCCAGTGAAGGCGAAGTGCGGGTGTTCGGCAAGAACCTGCCGAGCCTGGCGGAGCATGAACGTTCGTTGGTGGAACGGCGCTTCGGCGTGCTGTTCCAGAAGGGCGCGCTGTTTTCCTCGTTGACCGTCACCGAGAACGTCGCCCTGCCGTTGATCGAACACGCCGGCCTCAGCCGCCGTGACGCCGAGCACTTGGCAGCGGTCAAGCTCGCACTGGCCGGGCTGCCCCTGTCAGCGGCCGACAAATACCCGGCGTCGCTGTCCGGCGGCATGATCAAGCGCGCCGCCCTGGCACGTGCGTTGGCCCTGGACCCGGACATCCTGTTCCTTGACGAACCCACCGCCGGCCTCGACCCGATTGGCGCGGCACAATTCGACCAGCTGATCCTGACCCTGCGCGATGCGCTGGGCCTGAGTGTGTTCCTAGTCACCCACGACCTGGACACGCTGTACACCATCACCGACCGCGTGGCGGTGTTGGCGCAAAAGAAAGTGCTGGTGGCGGATGCCATCGATGTCGTCTCGGAAACCGATGACGCCTGGATTCACGAATATTTCCACGGCCCCCGGGGCCGTGCGGCATTGGATGCCGCTCAACCGCTCAACGAGGTATGACATGGAAACCCGCGCCCATCATGTGATGATCGGTCTGTTCAGCGTGATCGTAGTGGTCGGCGCGATGCTGTTTGGCCTGTGGCTGGCCAAGTCCAGCATCGACAGCGCCTTCCAGGATTACGAAGTGGTGTTCAACGAGGCCGTCAGCGGCCTGTCCCAAGGCAGTTCGGTGCAGTACAGCGGGATCAAGGTCGGCGACGTGATCAGCCTGCGCCTGGACCCCAAGGACCCACGCCGCGTCCTCGCGCGCATCCGCCTGGCCGGGCAGACGCCGATCAAGGAAGACACCCAGGCCAAACTGGCACTGACCGGCATCACCGGCACCTCGATCATCCAGCTCAGCGGCGGCACGCCACAAAGCCCGGTGCTCAAGGGCAAGAACGGCAACCTGCCGGAAATCATCGCCTCTCCATCGCCGATCGCGCGCTTGCTCAACAACAGCAACGACCTGATGAGCAGCATCAACCTGCTGCTACATAACGCCAATGCGCTGTTCTCCCGGGAGAACGTCGAGCGCCTGACCACTACCCTGGACAACTTGCAGCAAACCACTGGCGCCATCGCCGACCAGCGCGGCGACATCAAAGTGGTGATGCAGCAACTGATGCAGGTGAGCAAGCAAGCCAGCGGCGCCCTGGAACAAACCACAGTGTTGATGCGCAACGCCAACGGCCTGCTCAACGATCAAGGTAAGCAGGCGTTCAGCAGTGCCGAGCAAGCGATGAAGTCCCTGGAAAAAAGCACCGCCACCATCAACACCTTGCTGACCGACAACAAGGACTCGGTGAACAGCGGCATGCAGGGCCTCAACGAACTGGCGCCGGCCGTGCGCGAACTGCGCGAAACCCTCGGCTCGCTGCGCGCCATCTCCCGCCGCCTGGAAGCCAACCCCAGTGGCTACCTGCTGGGCAGCGACAAGAACAAGGAGTTCACGCCATGAAGCGTGCTTATCAACTGATCGCCCCTGTAGCCCTGGCCCTGGTGAGCGCGTGCTCGATCCTGCCCAAGCCTGACCCATCGGACGTGTACCGCCTGGCGGCAGCCCCAACGGCGACCCAAGGCACGCCAGTGGCCTGGTCATTGCGCGTGACCAAGCCCCAGACCAGCGAATTTCTCGACAGCCCACGTATTGCCGTGGTGCCCAATGGCGACCTGATCAGCAGCTACGCCAATTCGCGCTGGAGCGATCCGTCGCCGGTGCTGCTGCGCAATCGCCTGCTGGACGGGTTCCAGCGCGATGGGCGGGTAACGTTGCTGAGTACCGACGAGACCAATCTGCAAGCCGACTACGAGCTGGGCGGGCAATTGCAGGCGTTCCAGAGTGAATACCGCGGCAATGCCGTGGAGGTGGTGATCCGCCTCGACGCACGATTGGTGCGCGGCAGTGATCAGCGGATTATTGCCAGCCGGCGGTTTGAAGTGAGGCAGCCGGTGAATGACACCAAAGTGCCGGCGGTGGTGGCCGGGTTTGGGCTGGCGGGGGATCAGTTGAACAAGCAGGTGGTGGAATGGGTGGTGCAGCAGGGCAATACAGCGCCGAAACGCTGAGGGCCTCTTCGCGGGCAAGCCCGCTCCCACATTTTTGATTTGTGAATACAGTCAAATGTGGGAGCTGGCGTGCCTGCGATAACGATCTCAGCCTCAGCCAAAGAACCAGTAGCACACCGCGATAGCCGCGACGACACCCGCCAACTCAGCCAGCAACGCACAGCCCACGGCATGCCGCGCCCGCTGAATCCCCACCGAGCCAAAGTACACCGCCAACACGTAGAAGGTGGTCTCGGTACTGCCCTGGATCGTCGCCGCGACCAGCGCCGGAAAACTGTCCACGCCCTGGGTCTGCATGGTCTCGATCAGCATCGCCCGTGCAGCACTGCCGGAGAACGGCTTGACCATCGCGGTCGGCAAGGCATCCACGAAGCGCGTGTCCATGCCGGTCCAGGCCACCAGGTGGCGAATCCCTTCCAGGCCGAACTCCAGCGCCCCCGAGGCGCGCAACACACCGACCGCACACAACATCGCCACCAGGTACGGCAGCAGGTTCTTGGCCACGTCGAAGCCTTCTTTGGCGCCTTCGACAAACGCTTCGTACACCTTGACCTTACGCAGCGCACCGATGATCAGGAACAGCATGATCAAGCCAAACAAGGTGAGGTTGCCAAGGATCGACGACAGGCTGGCCAGCGCAGTAGCGGACAGGGTCGCCAGCAACGCCATGAAGCCACCCAGCACCAACGCGCCGGGAATCAGGTAGGCCAGCACCACAGGGTCCCACAGGCGCAGGCGCTGCATGATCGCCACCGACAGCAGGCCGACCAGGGTCGAGGCGCTGGTGGCCAGCAGGATCGGCAGGAACACCAGCGTCGGATCAGCGGCGCCTTGCTGGGCGCGGTACATGAAGATGGTCACCGGCAACAGCGTCAGCGAGGACGCATTGAGCACCAGGAACAGGATCTGCGCGTTGCTTGCAGTGCTGGGGATGGGGTTGAGCTCTTGCAGCGCCTTCATGGCCTTGAGGCCGATGGGCGTGGCGGCGTTGTCCAGGCCCAGGCCGTTGGCGGCGAAGTTGAGGGTGATCAAGCCGATGGCGGGGTGGCCGGCGGGCACTTCCGGCATCAAGCGACGGAACAGCGGGCCAAGGGCCTTGGCCAGCCAATCGACGATCCCGGCTTTTTCCGCGATACGCAGGAAGCCCAGCCACAAGGTCAGGGTGCCGAACAGCAGCACCATGACTTCCACCGACAGTTTGGCCATGGCGAAAATGCTTTCGACCATTGCCGAAAATATCCCGGCGTTGCCGCCCACCAGCCACTGCACCAGCGCTGACACCATTGCCACGACAAAGAAGCCAAGCCACAGGCCATTGAGCATCAGTTAAATCCCCCGAATGATGGGCCGAATGATAACGGGGCTGGCAGAAACGACAAACCCCGGATTTCCCGGGGTTTGTCTCACAGCGCTCGCGCTATCAGCTGCGAGTCGCCTGGGCAGCCGGAGCCGCGTCCTTGCTGCGCCAGTGCGGCAGGGAATTCCAGTAGCGCTCGCCTTTGGCGTCGTCGTACATGCCTTCCCAACGCGCGATGACCAACACGGCCAGGGCGTTGCCGATCACGTTCAGGGCGGTACGCGCCATGTCCATGATGCGGTCGACACCGGCGATGAACGCCAGGCCTTCCAGCGGAATACCCACGCTGCCCAAGGTCGCCAGCAGCACCACGAAGGACACGCCCGGCACACCGGCGATGCCTTTGGAGGTGACCATCAGGGTCAGTACCAGCATCAGTTGCTGGCCGACCGACAGGTCGATGCCATACAGCTGGGCGATAAAGATCGCCGCGATGCTCTGGTACAGGGTCGAACCGTCGAGGTTGAACGAGTAGCCGGTCGGCACCACGAAGCTGCAGATCGCTTTTGGCGCGCCGTAGGCTTCCATCTTCTCGATCACACGCGGCAGTACCGTCTCGGAGCTGGCGGTGGAGTAGGCCAGCACCAGCTCATCCTTGAAGATGCGCATCAGCTTGATCACCGAGAAGCCGAACAGGCGGGCGATCAGGCCGAGGATTACAAAGGCGAAGAACAGGATGGCGACGTAAACCAGGATCACCAGCTTGGCCAGCGGCAGCAGCGAGGCGAAGCCGAAGTTGGCGACAGTCACCGCGATCAGTGCGAATACGCCGATAGGCGCGTACTTCATGATCATGTGGGTGACTTTGAACATGCTCTCGGACACGCCCTGGAACATGGTCACCAGCGGCTCGCGCAGTTCAGGCTTGAGGCTCGACAGGCCCAGGCCGAACAGCACCGAGAAGAAGATGATCGGCAGCATTTCGCCACGGGCGACGGCGGCGAAGATGTTCGACGGAATCAGGTTGAGGATGGTCTGGATGAACGCATGCTCGTGCTGCACTTCGGCAGCCGTGGCCTGGTATTTGGAAATATCGACCGTACCCAGGGTACTCATGTCGATGCCGGCACCCGGATGGAACACGTTGGCCAGCAGCAGCCCGACCACGATGGCGATGGTCGTGACAATTTCGAAGTAAAGGATGGTTTTGACGCCGATACGCCCGAGCTTCTTCGCGTCACCGACACCGGCAATGCCGACGATCAGCGAGGAAATCACAATCGGGATCACGATCATCTTGATCAGGCGAATAAAGATATCGCCCGCTGGCTGCAACACATTGCTGATCCACCAGGCCTTTTCAGCACTGAAATGGTTGAGCACTGCACCGATCGCGATCCCCAATACCAAACCGATGAGGATCTGCCAGGCGAGGCTTAGCTTTGCCTTCTTCATGTCATTACCCTTACTTCAAGTGAACTCAAGGCAAATGCGCCAGCCGCAACGCTCGAAAGCGAAAAAGTGTGAGCATCTGCCTCCATGAAAGGTCACCGCAGCGTGGCCGAAATGGCTTACTGGCAGGCGAAAAAAGGCGCAACTATTCCGATGCAAGGGAGCGGCGTCTAATGCCGTAAACGCCTACCCTATGCCGAATCGGCATGGCTTTTTTTCATAATAACTGTCCGAACGGTCAGTTCAAATGCGACAAATTGCCCGTTGAATATGCCGTGAACCTGCCAAACCCGGCTCGCTCAGAGATTCAGGACAACTTGGAAGGGATGGCAGAAATACCTGGGATTACGCGGGTGCCATGTCAGAAATGGCCTATGGCACCAAGCAAATTTTATCGATAGATGGTCACGCCGACACACCAAGTAATGGTTGGAGTCGGGCGAAAAGGAAATTTGCGACTACGAGCGGCATGAGAGGCAGGGGATGAACGTCACAAGCCCGTCGCAAGTTCAGCAAGCCGTGAGCTTGTGAACCTGCGTCGACGCTTTGCAACCTGACTCGGCTCGCCAGACAGGGTCTAGTACCAATTCGGATCTTTCTTCAACTGCTCCATCAACAGCTTCTGCATGCCTTCGTCCGGCTTACCGATAAAACGGTAGTCGGCGTGCCGCGTTGGCGACTTGTCCGCCGGCAAACCGGCCGGGACTTCCACCAACAGGGCGTAGGCATCTTCCTTGTCGAGGCTGAAGGCAACGATCAGACGCTTCTTCAGACAAGTGTCGGCCGTTTCGCAGAGCGGCCCGACCAGGTATTTGTCCCCGTCTTCCTGCACGGCATTCATTTGCTCGGCCGTGCCCGACAGGTTCAGTACCCACTCCGGCAGACGCTCTTCTTTCTTCACCACGCCTTGCCAGGTTTCGCGGTATTGCGGGTCCGCCGCGAGCAATTCGTTGGCGCGGGATTGGCCGTCATTGGCGGCCATCACCAAGCCGCTACCGCCCAAGAGCAGGGCGGCAGCCAGGGTTTTAAAGGACAAAGTGGTCATTTTCAGCCTCGGCCGCGACGACCAAAGAAGAACGAAGCGATGAACATCACCAGGAAGACAACAAACAGGATCTTGGCGATCCCCGTGGCGGTGCCCGCGATACCACCGAAGCCCAGGACTGCAGCCACAATGGCGATGATCAGAAACGTGATTGCCCAACTCAACATGGTGATTCTCCTTACGCTTTTATAGAGGTCGTGCGGTACGGACGCTCAAGGTGAGCGAGCGTATGTATTGCCTAAAACACCCAACGCTCTTGGGTAGGCAGCTCGCCAGGGGTCGAATCCTGGTCAGCCACTCTCAATTGGGGTGCGGTTACACCGGCGGAAACGCTGCTGATGGAACTGAAATGGGTCTGCGTCATGAGCGGACGCTCGAAGTGCGGGGCTTGTTGCTGACTCTGCTGCCAATGCTGCATCTGCTGGCCGCCAATCAGCGTGACCATCAGGGCCAGGCTGGCAAACAGACCTTGCTGCAAGCGCAGTGGCGATACATGCAATTGGCTGAGGCTTTGGCGAGTCATGCTGATGTTCTCCCGCATTCTGATTATTCGTTGGGAGAGGTATTGCAGGGCGCATGCCAGTTTTTTTACAAAATAAAACTCAATAAAATCAATGACTTAGATATAAGCCAAGGCTGGTTGGCACAGCATCCTGCACGATGCTCCCAAGGGAGCCGTGCGAATTGCACGATCACCAGCGGTCGGATCAATGGATAGAAAGCTGTCGGTGAGTTGCCGAAGTGGCAAGACGGCATGAAAACGCCATCAGGCAGGGCTTTGTAGGAAGCAGCGCAGATACCTGCACGGCACCTCCTTTTATCGATCAGAATAAACCATGCAACTTGCCCGATTATTCCGGGACTAATCACCATCATTCATAGTTAAGGAGCGCGGGACAGATGGAATCAGCCAAGGAACTTCAAGGCCGCATTCTTTTAGTGGATGACGAATCCGCGATCCTCCGCACCTTCCGTTATTGCCTGGAAGATGAAGGCTACACCGTCGCCACTGCCAACAGCGCCGCCCAGGCCGATACCCTGATGCAACGCCAGGTGTTCGATCTGTGCTTCCTCGACCTGCGCCTGGGTGAAGACAACGGCCTCGATGTGCTGGCCCAAATGCGCATCCAGGCGCCATGGATGCGCGTGGTGATCGTCACCGCGCATTCCGCCGTGGATACTGCCGTGGATGCGATCCAGGCAGGCGCGGCGGACTATCTGGTCAAACCGTGCAGCCCGGACCAGTTGCGCCTGGCCACAGCCAAACAACTGGAAGTGCGCCAATTGTCCGCGCGCCTGGAAGCGCTGGAAGGCGCAGTGCGCCAGCCCAAAGACGGCCTCGATTCCCATAGCCCGGCCATGATGGTCGTGCTGGAAACCGCGCGCCAAGTCGCCGGGACCGACGCCAATATCCTGATCCTCGGCGAGTCCGGCACGGGTAAAGGTGAATTGGCCCGGGCCATCCACGGCTGGAGCAAACGCGCGAAGAAATCCTGCGTGACCATCAACTGCCCGTCGCTGACGGCGGAGCTGATGGAAAGCGAATTGTTCGGCCACAGCCGCGGCGCATTCACCGGCGCGAGTGAAAGCACATTGGGGCGGGTCAACCAGGCCGACGGTGGCACGCTGTTTCTCGACGAGATCGGCGATTTTCCGCTCACGTTGCAACCAAAATTACTGCGATTCATCCAGGACAAGGAATACGAGCGCGTCGGCGATCCGGTCACCCGCCGCGCCGATGTGCGCATCCTCGCCGCCACCAACCTGAACCTGGAAGACATGGTGCGCGACGGCCGCTTCCGTGAGGACCTGCTGTACCGCCTCAACGTCATCACCTTGCACCTGCCGCCATTGCGCGAACGCAGCGAAGACATCCTGACCCTGGCCGACCGCTTCCTGGCGCGCTTCGTCAAGGAATACGCGCGTCCGGCGCGCGGCTTCAGCGACGAAGCACGCGAAGCACTGCTCAACTATCGCTGGCCGGGCAATATCCGTGAGCTGCGCAACGTTGTGGAGCGTGCGAGCATCATCTGCCCGCAGGAGAAGGTCGAGATCAGCCACCTCGGCATGGCCGAGCAACCAACCAACAATGCCCCGCGCATCGGCGCGGCACTGAGCCTGGACGAGCTGGAGAAGGCCCACATCGGCGCTGTGCTGGCCACCAGCGACACCCTGGACCAAGCGGCCCGCACCCTCGGCATCGACGCGTCGACCCTGTACCGCAAACGCAAACAGTACAACCTGTGAGCTGCACCTTATGAAGTTAGCGATGAAGCTGCGTACTCGCTTGTTCCTGAGTATCTCAGCGCTGATCACCGTCGCCCTGCTGGGCTTGATCCTCGGCCTGGTCAGCGTCATGCAAATGGCCAAGACCCAGGAGTCGCTGATCCGCAGCAACTTCATCACCCTGGACCTGGGCCTCAAGCTGCGCCAGAGCCTTGGCGACCAACTGATCATGATGCTGGAGCAGCGTCCCGACCCCTTGGCCCTGCAAGCGTCGAAGCAGCACTACTTCGAGCTGCTGGACCAGGGCGTCGCCCACGAACAGCGCAACGGACAAGGCACGGGCTTCGTCCAGGCCCGGAGCGATTACCAGAATCTGCTGGACGCGTTTGACCAGTTCCAGCAAGCCTCGCCACCGCCGGGCAGCAAGGAAAAACTCACCGAAACCTTCAATGTGCTGCGTAACGGCCTGATCGTCGAACACAAGCAGGCCCTTGAAAACATCAGCACCAGCGAACACAAATCCCGCGAGCGCGCCTTGCTCATCGCCGGCCTGCTGGGGCTGGTGGGGCTGGCGGTGCTGATCATCGGTTTTGTCACCGCCCACGGTATCGCCCGGCGATTTGGCGGACCGATTGAAGCGCTGGCCAAGGCGGCGGACAAGATCGGCCAGGGTGATTTCGAGGTGACACTGCCGATTTCCTCAGCAGCCGAGATGAACCAGCTGACACGGCGTTTCGGCATCATGGCCGAGGCGTTGCGCCAGCACCAGGCAACCAATGTCGACGAACTGCTCGCCGGCCAGCAGCGTCTGCAGGCGGTACTCGACAGCATTGACGACGGCCTGCTGATGATCGACCGCCAAGGCCGTCTGGAGCACCTCAACCCGGTGGCACAGCGCCAACTGGGTTGGGATGAGGAACGCCTCGGCCAAGGCCTGGGTGAAGCCTTGATGCGCCCCGAGCTGGATGAACAACTGCAATTGGTGCTGCGCGGTGGCAACCTGGAGCGCGCACCGGATGACCTGGAAGTGGAAGTCGAGGGTGAACTGCGCCTGCTGACCTATAGCCTCACGCCGGTGAGTCATACCCAGGGGCATATCCTTGGCGCGGTCATGGTGCTGCATGACGTCACTGAGCAGCGCGCCTTCGAACGCGTGCGCAGCGAGTTTGTGTTGCGTGCCTCCCATGAGCTGCGCACTCCGGTGACCGGCATGCACATGGCTTTCGGGCTATTTCGCGAACGCGCGAAATTTCCGGCGGAGTCCCGCGAAGCGGACCTGCTGGATACGGTCAACGAAGAAATGCAGCGCCTGATGCAGTTGATCAACGACTTGCTCAACTTCTCGCGCTACCAGAACGGCCTGCAAAAACTCACCCTGGGGCCGTGCGACGTGACCGATCTGCTGGAACACGCCCGTGGACGGTTCACCGAACCGGCCAATGCTCAAAAAATCGAACTGCTGGTAGAAGCCCAACCCGACCTGCCACGCCTGTACGCCGACCAGCCGCAACTGGAGCGCGTACTCGACAACCTACTGGCCAACGCCTTGCGCCATACCGCCGAAGGTGGGCAGATTCGCCTACAGGCGCGACGCCATGGGGAGCGAGTGATTATCAGCGTCGAGGATAACGGCGAGGGGATCGCCTATGGCCAGCAAGGGCGCATTTTCGAGCCGTTCGTGCAGGTCGGCCGCAAGAAAGGCGGTGCCGGCCTGGGGCTGGCGCTGTGCAAGGAGATCGTGCAACTGCACGGTGGCCGCATGGGTGTGTATTCGCGGCCGGGGCAGGGGACGCAGTTCTATATGGCACTGCCGCTGTAGCCGGTGGCGAGGGGGTTGGCCACAGCAAGCTCCCTCGCCACAAGAAGCTGCATTGCCGCAGCAACCCGCTCGCCACGGATTAGCGGCGGTTCAGCGCCCGCAGGATCGCGGCACTCTCGGCATCGGGAGTGCCATCAAACAACGCCGGACGGAAGTGCATCTGGAACGCTGCGATCACATGGCGCGTGGCCACGTCCAGCTCGCCGGTCTGCGGTGTCTGGTAGCCCAGACGTGCCAGCTCCTGCTGGAACCAGATGATGCTTGGCAGCTCAGCGGCATATTGCACCTGGAGCCGCGCTACCGCCTGGGCGTCCGGCCATACCCCCAGGCCCTGCTCGGCCAGGCGCTTCCACGGGAACAGCGGGCCCGGGTCCAGTTTGCGCAGCGGGGCAATGTCGCTGTGACCGATGATGTTCTTCGGGTCGATGCCGTTGCGCTTGCTGATGTCCTTGAGCAACACCACCAGCGACTGCACCTGCGCTTCGGAATACGGATACCACACGCGCCCCGTCGGCGTGTCGCGATAGCCTGGGTTGACGATTTCGATGCCGATGGAGCTGGAGTTGAGCCAGGTGCGCCCCATCCACTCGCTTTCCCCGGCGTGCCAGGCGCGCTGGCTCTCATCCACCAGCTTGTAGATCCTGCCTGAGGCGTCATCGCCGATCAGATAATGGCTGCTGACCTGGCCGTGGGTCAGCAGCGCCAGGGAGCGCTCAAGGTCGGTGGAGGTGTAGTGGACGATCACGAACTGCACGCGGTTGTCGTGGTTCGAAGAGGGATGGCTGGTGTCCAGGCGCGGGCCACTGGCGCAGCCGGCGATCAGGAGAAACACAAAGGCGATGGATAAGGATTTCATGGCAGAAGGCAGTACGCTGAAGACGATAATGCAACAGTGTAACGTACCGACTGCAACCAGACGGTCAAATCACAAAATGGAACATCTTTTACGCCGCCTGCACTTGGTTGCGCCCCGCCGCCTTGGCCCGGTACAACGCTGCATCGGCGCGCTTGAGCGCCAGGTCACTGCGCTCACCTGGCAGGAACTGCGCCACGCCCATGGATACCGTGATCGTCACCGGCTCGCCTTTGAAGTGGAACGGGCACGCCTCGATGGCCGCGCGCAACACCTCGCCAGCCGCCAGCGCATCCGTCAGCGATGAGCTGGGCATCAGCAACACAAACTCTTCACCGCCAAACCGCGCGATAAAATCGCTCGAGCGCAGACGCTTGCGCAGCACATTGGCGATGATTTTCAGCACTTTGTCGCCGGCCAAATGGCCGTAACCGTCGTTGATCCGCTTGAAGTGATCCAGGTCGAGCATGGCCAGCGACAGGCTGTTGCCCTGCTGGTGCCAGGCATTGACCTCATGGTCGAGGCGTTCACTCCAGGCCGCACGGTTGGGCAGCCCGGTGAGCGGATCGATCAGGGCTTTCTGGCGTTGCACCTCCAGGTGCTCGCGATAGCCCTGGGCTTCCTGCTCCATGCTCGCAACACGCTCGGCGAGGCCTTTCAAACGCGCCGCGACCTCCTGCTCACGCTGGTCGCGCTGCTGCTGGTGCTGGTCCATGGTGCCGAGCAAGCCTTCAAGATGGCTTTCCAGCACGTGCTTGAGACTGTCGAGGTCGGCCGCGTCCTGGACGCTGCTTTGCAGGCCATCGACTTGTTCGCGGATCTGCGTATCCAGCTCGCGGGCAGCGTCGCGGCTGTCTGCATGACCATCGCTGGCCACTTGCAGATGCCCCTGGAACGCTTCGAGGCGTTCGTTGAGCTGCTTGAGATAAGCCTCGAACTCGTGCTGGCCGCTGTCGGTGATCGCCAGCATCAACACCGCCAGGTCATCGAGGATTGGCAGCAGTTCGTACCAGTTCAAGCCATGGGCAAGGCGTTCACGCATGGCTTCGGCCTGGGGCCGATGGCGTTCGGGCAGCGACAGGTCCTCGAGCAGGCCGAGCAGGGTGTCTTCGATATGTTTGGCCACGGAGCTGTAGGACGGCTCGGGCGAATCGGGCAGGGCGTAAATACCGTCCGATTGCAGCTCGTCGGGGTCGGCACGCTCGAGCACCGGCGGCAGCGACAGGCTGCCGATGACGGTGAGCGCCGGGGTATCGACGGGCACCGATGGCGCTTGGACAAAGGTGGCGAGTGCGCTCTGCGGGGCAGCCTCTTCGGGCGCAGGCGTCTTGGGCTCTGGCACCGCGGCAGCGGGTAGCGGTGCTGCGGCTGCAACCGCTGGGCTGGCGACTGCCTGCACAGGGGCGGGCGGCAATGGCGCGGGCTCGGGCTCGGGTGCAGCCGGCGCAAGTGGCGCAAAAGCCCGCAGCGCCTCGGCCAACTCATCAGACTGCGCGGGCTGCTCGGGCACGGTCACGGGCACGGGCTTGGCGGCGGCAGGCTGCGGCTGCGGCTGCGGCTGCGGCGCGGCAACCGGCACAGGCTCACTCACCTGCGCCTCACTGGCAACCTCCTTGCCACCAAACAAACGTTGCAACAGTCCTGGCCCCGGGCGTGGGGTTTCGCCATCCGGCTCCAGGTTTTCCAGCGCCTGCCCTTGCAGGCTGCTCAACTCGCTGAGCAGCAACGGGATCTCGCGGGCCTGGCTCACACGGCCGTCCAATTGCTTGGCGAAGGTCTTCAGCGGGCGCGCGACCTCACGGGGCAGTGGCAGTTTCTGCAACTGCGCGACCAGGGAGGCCAACGCGGTACTCATCTGGTCGACACGGGTTTCGCGGCGCTGCTCGGAATCCAGCACGGCCTTTTCCAGGCGCGGCAACAGGGCAGCGAGGGCGGCGTCCATGTCGTCGGTGCGCACCACGTCGCGCATTTCCTTCATGCATTGGTCGACCGCACGGTCGGTCCCTTCAGCCGCCAGCGTGCTGCGCACCAGCCCTCGACGCAACAAGTCGAGGCGAGCGGCCCAACGGCGCTCGAGCTTTTCTTGTTGTTCGATGCTTAGCAGGTATTTTTCTTTCCAGCGCTGGGCGTCGTCGCTCATGCAAGGGGTCCGCGGGGGCCAGGGCTCAACGCGGGCAATGCATCAGCCGTGAGCGAACCCGGCAGACGAATCTCTACCGCGACCGGCAGGTGATCGGAGATGGGCTGCGCCAGTACCTGCACGCTTTCGAGCGTGAGGGTCGGGCTGAGCAGGATATGGTCCAGACAACGTTGCGGGCGCCAGCTGGGAAACGTGGCTTCGACTTGCGGCGCCAGTAGCCCGAGGTCCCGCAGCGGGGAATTGTTCAGCAAGTCGCTGGCGTGGGTGTTCATGTCCCCCATCAGCACTTGGTGTTTGTAATTGCCGATCAGCTCGCGGATGTAGGCCAGTTGCATCGTGCGGGTGCGTGCGCCCAGCGCCAGATGCATCATCACCACTACCAGGGCTTCAGGGCCTTCGCCGAAGCGCACGAGGATCGCGCCACGGCCCTTGGGGCCAGGCAGCGGGTGATCTTCGATCGCCCACGGCCTCAAGCGGCTGAGCACGCCATTGCTGTGCTGCGCCAGGCGCCCGAGGTTGCGATTGAGTTGTTGATACCAGTACGGGAACGCCCCGAGCTGGGCCAGGTGTTCAACCTGGTTGATGTAGCCGGAGCGCAGGCTGCCGCCGTCAGCTTCCTGCAAGGCGACCAAGTCGAAGTCGCTCAGCAGGTTGCCGATTTTCTGCAGGTTGCCGGCGCGCCCATTATGGGGCAGCAGGTGCTGCCAGCCACGGGTGAGGTAGTGCCGGTACTTCTCGGTACTGATACCTACCTGGATATTGAAGCTGAGCAGACGCAGCCGGCTGTCTGCCGGCAGGCCCGTGGATTCCAGGTGATGCTCGTTGACCTGCGGATCATGCAGGCCAACAACGCGTTCAGTACCCCAGCGGCGCATGGCGAGCCCCTTACTTGGCTGCGCGCTCTTTGGCGATCAGCTGGTCGGCGACATTGAGGACAGCTTCAGGACCACCGGCAGTACCCAGGTCAAAGCGGTATTTGCCGTTGACGATCAGGGTCGGTACACCTTGCACGCCATACTTCTGCGCCAGTTCTTTGGCCTGTTTGATCTGGCCCTGGATGGCGAAGGAGTTGAAGGTAGCCAGGAACTTGTCCTTGTCGACACCTTGGGTGGCGACGAAATCAGCCATTTCGTCAGACTTGGTCAGGCGCTTGCCTTGTTTCTGGATGGCATCGAATACCGCGTTGTGGACCTTGTGCTCCACGCCCATGGCTTCCAGGGTCAGGAACAATTGGCCGTGGGCATCCCATGGGCCGCCGAACATGGCCGGAATGCGTTTGAAATTTACGTCTGAAGGCAGTTTTTCGGCCCATGGATTGATGGTCGGCTCAAAAGCGTAGCAATGCGGGCAGCCGTACCAGAACAGCTCCACCACTTCGATCTTGCCAGGTACCGAAACCGGTACGGGGTTGGTCAATTCAACATAGGTTTTACCGGCTTCAAGCGGCACATCGGCAGCTTGCGCGGTCATGCCGAAGAGGCTGGCAGTGATGAGAGCGGCGCTGAGGATCAGATTACGCATGCTTTACTCCTGGACAAATAAAGTCGCCTCACGCGACCTTTGTTGTGACAGGTCTACGCGGACATGAGTTCGTTAGTGTAACGGCACCGGCCACAAAAAAGGGCGGCCTGGGCCACCCTTTTTATGCTTGCATCGACGGATTAATCGAGCGTTAACGTAGCGCCTGGATCAGTGCAGGCCCTGGATGTACTGCGACACCGCTTCGATGTCCTTGTTGCTCAACTTGCCGGCGATACTTTGCATGATTTTGGTGTCGCCATCGTTGACGCGATTACCTTCACGGAAGTCCGTCAGCTGTTTGGCAACGTACTGTGCATGCTGCCCACTCAAGTGCGGGAAGCCTGCAGCGGCGAGGCCTGCGCCGTTGGGCGAGTGGCAACCGATGCACGAAGGCATGCCTTTTTCCAGGTTGCCGCCGCGGAACAGTTCTTCGCCACGGGCGACCTGCTTCGGATCGGCCGCTCCCACGCTGCCTTTCTGGCTGGCAAAATATGCCGCAATGTCTGCCAGGTCCTGATCGCTGAGGTTGGTCAGCAAGCCGGTCATTTCCAGCACCGTGCGCTTGCCATCCTTGATGTCGTGCATCTGCTTGGTCAGGTAGCGTTCACCCTGGCCGGCCAGTTTAGGGAAGTTCGGCGCCGGGCTGTTGCCATCCGGTCCGTGGCAAGCACCACACACGGCGGCTTTCGCCTGGCCCGCTGTAGCGTCGCCTGCAGCATGGGCAACACCAGTGATGCCCAGGGTCAACAGCAGACTCACGATCAGTTTGTTCATCAGCTAATCCAACTACGGCTAAGGGGTTTAAGAGTTATCTACCGGGTTTACTCACCATCAAATGAATGACGGCCTGGTAATCCTCAGTACTGCAGTCCATGCACAAACCACGCGGCGGCATTGCCTTGAAACCCTGGGTCACGTGCTGCACCAGCGTGTCCATGCCCTGCGCCAGTCTTGGCGCCCAGGCTGCCTGATCACCCCGTTTGGGGGCGTTGGGCAGTTGGCCGGCATGGCAAGCCACGCAAACTCGGTTGTACACCGCCTCCGGATCCTGTGTAGCCTGAGCGCCGTAAAGCGGAACCAGGACACCAAAAGCGAGCAACCATCTGGTCATACGTCGACCATTTCAGGGCTTGAGAGCGTTTTGCGTTCTAATGCGCAATAAAGGTCTATCGCTCCCGTGAACCTCATCCTTCGCTGGGACAAAGCACACACAAAATCTGCGGCATTATATACTGGCGCTACTGAAACGGAAACGACACCGCTTGCCGCACCCTTTCTCGGCATCGCCCACATCGGAAACCTCATGCAACTCAAGAATCCCATCCTCGGTCTGTGCCAACAGTCCACGTTCATGCTCAGCGCCGCCAAAGTTGACCAATGCCCCGATGACGAAGGCTTTGAAGTTGCCTTTGCCGGCCGTTCCAACGCCGGTAAATCCAGCGCGCTGAACACCCTGACCCACGCCAGCCTGGCACGTACGTCGAAAACCCCGGGGCGCACGCAACTTCTCAATTTCTTCAAGCTAGACGATGATCGGCGTCTGGTCGACCTGCCGGGCTACGGTTACGCGAAAGTACCTATCCCGTTGAAGCTGCACTGGCAGCGTCACCTGGAGGCTTACCTGGGTGGCCGCGAGAGCTTGAAGGGTCTGATCCTGATGATGGACATCCGTCATCCAATGACCGACTTCGACCTGTTGATGCTCGACTGGGCCGTGGCCAGCGGCATGCCGATGCATATCCTGCTGACCAAGGCCGACAAGCTGACCTATGGCGCAGCCAAGAACACCCTGCTCAAAGTGCAGGCGGAAATCCGCAAGGGTTGGGGTGACGCGATCACTATCCAGCTGTTCTCGGCGCCTAAACGCATGGGCCTGGAAGAGGCCTACACCGTGCTGGCCGGCTGGATGGAATTGGCCGACAAAGGCGCTGAAATCGCCGAGTAACTTTCCTGCGGGCAAAAAAAACCCCGGACTTCGTATGGGGAGGGGAAGTTCGGGGTTCAAGTTCCGGACCGCTAGGGCGGGGTCCAGATATCTGCCAACACTTAACACAACATAGGAGCATTGAAGGGCTTCACCACCCATTCAGTAACTCTGAGTGGCACTTCACGGGTTAAGTTCCGGCCGGTGCGAAAAACTATTGGAAATAACTAACGGCAATATCTGATCTAAAGCACTCTGCCACCACGGCTTGTGGTGGCAAGGCCGTGCAAATCAGTGCGCTTCGTCCCAGTTATTGCCCACACCCACCTCCACCAGCAGCGGCACATCCAACTGCGCCGCAGCACTCATGTGCTGGCGAATTTTCTCGCTGACTTCGGCGACCAGATCCTCACGCACCTCCAGTACCAATTCATCGTGCACCTGCAGGATTACCTTGGCATCCAGGCCCGAGTCGGCCAGCCAGTTGTCTACCAGCACCATGGCTTTCTTGATGATGTCAGCGGCCGTGCCCTGCATCGGCGCGTTGATCGCCGTGCGTTCCGCCGCGGCACGCTCCTGGGGTTTGTTGGAGTTGATGTCCGGCAAATACAAGCGGCGGCCGAAGAAGGTCTCGACATAGCCTTGGTCGGCAGCCTGGGCGCGGGTGCGCTCCATGTACTCGCGAACCCCGGGGTAGCGGGCGAAGTACACGTCGATGTAAGCCTTGGCGGTCTTGGTATCCACACCAATGTCCTTGCCGAGCTTCTGCGCCCCCATCCCATAGATCAGGCCGAAGTTGATCGCCTTGGCGCTGCGGCGCTGGTCGGACGTGACCTCACCCAGCTCAACCTTGAACACTTCGGCCGCAGTGGCCGTGTGCACGTCCAGGTTATCGCGGAAGGCATTCATCAAGCCTTCGTCCTTGGACAGGTGCGCCATGATCCGCAGTTCGATCTGCGAGTAGTCCGCCGCCAGCAGCTTGTAGCCTTTTGGCGCGACAAACGCCTGACGAATCCGACGCCCTTCAGCAGTACGCACCGGGATGTTCTGCAGGTTCGGATCGCTGGACGACAACCGCCCGGTCGCCGCCACCGCCTGGTGGTAGGACGTGTGGATACGCCCGGTACGCGGGTTGATCTGCTCTGGCAGGCGATCGGTGTAAGTGCTTTTCAGCTTGCTCATGCTGCGGTACTGCATCAGCACCTTGGGCAGCGGGTAGTCATCTTCGGCCAGCTTGGCCAGCACTTCCTCGGCGGTAGACGCCTGACCCTTGCTGGTCTTTTTCAGCACAGGCAAACCGAGCTTTTCGTACAGAATGGCCCCGAGCTGCTTGGGTGAACCAAGGTTGAACTCCTCGCCAGCGATCTCGAACGCCTGGCGCTCCAGCTCAACCATCTTGTTACCCAGCTCAATGCTTTGGACGCCAAGCAAATCCGCATCCACCAGCGCGCCCTGGCGCTCGATACGCGCCAGTACCGGCACCAGCGGCATCTCGATGTCGGTCAGCACGCTGGCGAGGCTCGGGATGGCAGTGAGTTGGGCGTGCAGCGCCTGGTGCAGGCGCAAGGTCACGTCAGCATCTTCAGCCGCGTAGGGGCCTGCCTGCTCAAGTGCGATCTGGTCGAACGTCAGCTGCTTGGCCCCCTTGCCGGCGATGTCCTGGAAGCTGACGGTGTCGTAGTCCAGGTACTTCTTGGCCAGGCTGTCCATGTCGTGCCGGGTCGCAGTGGAGTTCAGCACGTAGGATTCGAGCATGGTGTCGAAGGCGATGCCACGCACGGTGATGCCGTGGGCCGGGTCACCGCCAATGGCGCAGTTGGCCAGGATATTCATGTCGAACTTAGCGTGCTGGCCGACCTTGAGCTTGGTCGGATCTTCCAATAGCGGCTTGAGAGCCAGCAACACGGTGTCGCGATCCAGTTGCTCAGGCACACCGATGTAGGAGTGAGTCAGCGGGATGTAGGCTGCTTCATGGGACTGAACAGCGAAGGAAACCCCCACCAGTTGCGCCTGCTGGGCGTCGATACCGGTGGTTTCGGTGTCAAAAGCGAACAACTTCGCGTCATTGAGTTTTTTCAGCCAGAGATCGAACGTGGCCTGGTCGCGGATGGTGGTGTAGGACGCTTGCAGCGGCGCAGCGGGAACCTCCTCGACCACTTCATCTCCGGCAACAGGTGCGGCCTTGAGCTCGACACGCTTGGCATCACGCTGAATATCGTCGTACCAGCTCTTGAACTCCAACAGCGCGTACAGCTCCAGCAGCTTGTCGCGGTCCGGCTCGTTCAGGTGCAGGTCATCCAGGCCCACGTCCAGCGGCACATCGCACTTGATCGTCGCCAACTGGTGGGAAAGAAACGCCATCTCCCGATGCTCTTCGAGCTTGGCCGGCAGGGTCTTGGCACCCCGGATCGGCAGGCTCGGCACGATGTCCAGCTGCTCATAAAGCTCTTTGATCCCGCCATTCACGCCCACCAGCAAGCCGGAAGCGGTCTTCGGACCTATACCCGGAACGCCCGGGATGTTGTCGGACGAGTCGCCCATCAACGCCAGATAATCGATGATCTGCTCCGGAGCGACGCCAAATTTCTCCTTTACGCCGTCGATGTCCATCGAACTACCGGTCATGGTGTTGACCAAGGTAATGTGCCCGTCGACCAGTTGAGCCATGTCTTTGTCGCCGGTAGAAATCACCACCGGCCGGTCGGCAGCCGCACTGCTGCGAGCCAGGGTGCCGATCACGTCATCGGCCTCGACGCCTTCGACACACAGCAACGGGAAGCCCAGGGCGATCACACTCTGGTGCAGCGGCTCGATCTGCACACGCATGTCATCGGGCATGCTCGGGCGGTTGGCCTTGTATTCGGCGTACATGTCGTCGCGAAAGGTCCCACCCTTGGCGTCGAACACCACTGCGAATGGGCTGCCCGGGTACTGCTTGCGCAGGCTTTTGAGCATGTTCAACACGCCCTTGACCGCACCGGTCGGCAGGCCTTTGGAGGTGGTCAGCGGTGGCAACGCGTGGAAGGCGCGGTACAGATATGAAGAACCGTCCACCAGGACGAGGGGGGCTTGGCTCATGAGCAGGATCAACCTTTTCGGCGGGTCAGGCGCTAGAATAGCCGGACCAATGACGACAAAGGGACAAGGTTATCATGCGTACAGCGAATCGCTTGTTGTTGACCGGCTTGATTGCACTCCTGCCGCTGGCCGCCACGGCAGCCGACAGCGCCCCCGGTGGTGACCCTGAGGTCACGATCCGCACCGAAGGCGACAAGACCATCCAGGAATACCGCCAAAATGGCTTCCTGTACGCGATCAAGGTAACGCCCAAGGGCGCGCCTCCGTATTTCCTGGTGCGCGCGGACGGAACCGATGCGAACTTCATCCGCTCTGACCAGCCGGATATGCTGATCCCGTCATGGAAGATTTTCGAATGGAAATGATTTCTTAACTTAAATTGGCGCCGCGCACCGCGGCGCCCGTACTGGCAGTTTTAACCATGTCTGTGTTCACCCCCCTGGCTCGGCCCGAGCTGGAAACCTTTCTCGCCCCTTACGGGCTCGGCCGCCTGCTAGATTTCCAGGGAATTGCCGCCGGTAGCGAAAACACCAACTTCTTTATCAGCCTGGAACAGGGCGAGTTCGTCCTGACCCTGGTTGAACGTGGCCCCGTCGCCGAAATGCCGTTCTTCATCGAACTGCTCGACGTACTCCACGACGCCGATCTGCCCGTACCTTACGCCCTGCGCACCACCGACGGCGTGGCCCTGCGCGAGCTGAAAGGCAAACCGGCGCTGCTGCAACCGCGCCTGGCCGGCAAGCACATCAAGGACGCCAACGCGCAACATTGCGCCCAGGTCGGCGACTTGCTCGGCCATCTGCACCTGGCCACCCAGGGCGACAAAGTACTGGAGCGTAAAACCGATCGCGGCCTGGATTGGATGCTCAGTGAAGGTGCGCAACTTATTTCACACCTGGAAGCAGCACCGCAGCGCCTGCTGCAAGACGCACTGGACGAGATCGAAGCCCACAAGGCGCAGATCCTCGCCCTGCCGCGCGCGAACATTCATGCGGACCTGTTTCGCGATAACGCTATGTTCGAAGGCACGCATCTGACAGGCCTGATCGACTTCTACAACGCCTGCTCCGGCCCGATGCTGTACGACGTGGCGATCGCCTTGAACGACTGGTGTTCGGACGAGGAGGGCGTGATAGATGGGCAACGCGCCCGTGCATTGCTGGGTGCCTACGCGGGGCTGCGGCCATTCACGGCGAAGGAAGCCGAATTGTGGCCGACGATGTTGCGAGTGGCATGCGTGCGGTTCTGGCTGTCACGCCTGATCGCGGCTGAGTCGTTTGCGGGTCAGGATGTGTTGATTCATGACCCGGCGGAGTTCGAACACCGCCTGGCGCAACGCCAGCAGGTCACGATACAACTGCCGTTCGCCCTCTAAGGGCTCAACTCGGTCAAGAAAATGTGGGAGCGGGCTTGCTCGCGAAGGCGGTGTGTCAGTCAGTACATCTGGCACTGAAACACCGCCTTCGCGGGCAAGCCCGCTCCCACAGTTGATTGGTGTTGATGGATAGTGAGTGTTCGGCTGGAGATCGCCCAGGCACTGCCATCCCCTGGTGGAGATATTGCCCTCCACCATAGATCTCCCACATGGGCCTTGTGTTGACTGTCAGAGCGACTCCAGGCAACCCGCCAGATCATTCCCCAACTTCTCCAGCACCTGCTCATATCCCTGAGCCGTAGCCGGCGTGTACCCACCCAACGCATCCAACTCCGCCAACTTCACCGGCAGGCCAGTCACCAGCGTTTCCGCCAACCGCGGACGCAACGGCGGCTCACTGAACACGCAGGTCTTGCCCACTTCCTGCAGACGCGTACGCATCGCCGCTACGTGCTGGGCGCCGGGTTGTACTTCGGCGGCAACGCTGAACACGCCGGTGTGCTTGAGCCCGTAGGCATCTTCGAAGTAATCGAAGGCTTCATGGAAAACGAAGTAAGGCTTGTCGCCAATCGACGCCAGCCGCGCTTTCAAACGTGCATCCAACGCATCCAGACGCTCATTGAAGGCCTTGACGTTGCTCTGGTAACGCGCCGCATTCGCCGGGTCGGCAGCGGCCAGGTCCGACGCCATTCGTGCAGCAATCACACGCGCATTCACGGTGGACAGCCACAAGTGCGCATCCAGGCTGCCTGGACGGTGATCATGGTCGTGCTCGTCGGCTTCATCGGCGTGGGAGTGGCTATCTTCGGCGAAACGACGCAATTTCATGCCTGGAAGATCCTGCACCGCAACCGTCGGCGCTGTACGACCTTTGAGCACGCGAGGCAGGAAGCTCTCCATATCCGGTCCGATCCAATACAGCAGGTCCACCGACTGCACGCGCCGTACGTCGGATGGACGCAGCGCGTAGTTATGCGGCGACGCCCCCGGCGGCAACAACACCTCCGGAACCGCCACGCCGTCCTGCACAGCGGCGGCGATCAACTGCAGCGGCTTGATGCTGGTCAGCACTTTGACCTCGGCCTGGGCGGCACCCGAGATAAACAAACTGGTGATGAATACGACAAAAACAGGAAAAAGTCGGGACACGATGACCACTCAATGGCGTAGGAACGGGTAACATAATAACGTCTCTATCAAATATCTGTCGCCGCTCATGCCTATAACACCGCTTGCCAGCCGTCCCCACGACCACTCTCACTGCGTACACACCGCGCTGTCGGAAGCCGACACCCTGTGTGCGCAGAAGGGTTTGCGCCTGACCGCCCTGCGTCGCCGCGTGCTGGAACTGGTGTGGCAGAGCCACAAGCCGCTGGGCGCCTATGACATTCTTGGCGTGCTCAGCGAGCAGGACGGCCGCCGCGCCGCGCCGCCAACCGTGTACCGCGCGCTGGATTTCCTGCTGGAAAACGGCCTGGTGCACCGCATCGCTTCGCTCAACGCGTTTGTCGGCTGCAACCACCCGGAACACGCGCACCAGGGCCAGTTCCTGATCTGCCGCGAATGCCACGCCGCCATCGAGCTTGAGCAAAAAAGCATCAGCGACGCCATCATCAAAAGCTCTGCCGACGTAGGCTTCAAAGTCGAAGGGCAAACGGTCGAAGTCGTCGGCCTGTGCTCGGGCTGCCAGGGGGCTTGATGAGCAATGCGTTAATCCGCCTGGAGCAGGTCGGTGTCACGTTCGCCGGGCAAAACGTGCTGGACAACATCGCACTGAGCGTCGAACCGGGGCAGATCGTCACTCTGATCGGCCCCAACGGCGCCGGCAAGACCACCCTGGTACGCGCCGTGCTCGGCCTGCTCAAGCCCGACACGGGCAGCGTGTGGCGCAAGCCCAAGCTGCGTGTCGGCTATATGCCGCAAAAACTGCACGTCGACCCGACGCTGCCACTGTCTGTGCTGCGCTTCCTGCGCCTGGTCCCCGGTGTCGACCGCACTCGCGCCCAGGCCGCGCTCAAGGAAGTCGGCGCCGAGCAGGTGATCGACAGCCCGGTACAAAGCATCTCCGGCGGCGAAATGCAGCGCGTGCTGCTGGCCCGCGCCCTGTTGCGCGAACCGGAACTGCTGGTGCTGGATGAACCGGTACAAGGTGTGGACGTCGCCGGCCAGGCCGAGCTGTACAGCCTGATCACCCGGCTGCGCGACCGCCATGGCTGCGGCGTGCTGATGGTTTCCCACGACCTGCACCTGGTGATGAGCACCACCGATCAGGTGGTATGCCTCAATCGCCACGTGTGCTGCTCCGGCCACCCGGAACAAGTCAGTGGCGACCCGGCGTTCGTCGAGCTGTTCGGCAAGAACGCGCAAAGCCTGGCGATCTACCATCACCATCACGACCACGCCCACGATTTACATGGCGAAGTCGTCGACGACCCCGCGACACCTCACACCCACGTTCATGGAGATAGCTGCAAGCATGGCTGATTTTCTGCTTTACGCCCTGCTGGCAGGCTTGGCTTTGGCGTTGGTGGCGGGCCCGCTGGGCTCGTTCGTCGTCTGGCGGCGCATGGCCTATTTTGGCGACACGTTGTCCCACGCCGCGCTCCTGGGCGTGGCCATGGGCTTCCTGCTGGATGTCAGCCCGACCATCGCTGTCACCGTCGGCTGCCTGCTGCTGGCGGTGCTGCTGGTGACCCTGCAACAGCGCCAGCCGCTGGCGTCCGACACCCTGCTCGGCATCCTCGCGCCCAGCACCTTGTCCCTGGGGCTGGTGGTGCTGAGTTTCATGCACGAAGTGCGCATCGACCTGATGGCTTACCTGTTCGGCGACCTGCTGGCCATCAGCACCACCGACCTGGGCTGGATCCTCGGCGGCAGCGCGGCCGTGTTGGTGTTGCTGCTGGCCCTGTGGCGGCCGCTGCTGGCGATCACCGTGCATGAAGAGTTGGCCACGGTGGAAGGTTTGCCCGTGCCGGCCCTGCGCATGACCCTGATGTTGTTGATCGCGGTGGTGATTGCTGTCGCGATGAAGATTGTCGGCGTATTGTTGATCACATCGCTGTTGATCATTCCCGCCGCCGCCGCCCAGCGCCATGCCCGTTCACCGGAGCAGATGGCGATTGGCGCCAGCCTGCTGGGGATGCTCGCGGTATGCGGGGGCCTGGCGTTGTCCTGGTTCAAGGACACGCCGGCCGGGCCGTCGATTGTGGTCACGGCCGCCGCGCTGTTTCTGCTGAGTTTTGTCCTGCCCCGTCGAGGGGTGTAGACTTGCTCGCTTTTTGCGCAAATAGAGAGTCGCAGGAATGAAGCCGTTCACCTCCCGTTATCTGCTCCTTGCCGCATTTTCCTTGCTGCTGGGCGCCTGTCAAAGCACACCGCCCGCCGCCCCCGAGGCCCCGGACGCTCGCGCTGCGGCCATCGCGCAGCTGGAGCAAAACCTCGCCAGCAGTGAGCTGGCCACCGCCGAAGACCAGCTTGCGGCGCTGCAAGCGCAGTCGCCCAACGACCCGGCGCTGGAGTCCTACCAGCGCCAATTGGCCGAAGCCTACCTGCAGCGCAGCCAGATCGTGCTGCAAAAAGGTGACGTCAACGCCGCCGCCACTGCCCTCAGCCGCGCCCGCGCACTGATGCCCAAGGCCCCGGCGCTGACCGGCGGCGTGAACAGCGCCATCAGCCACGCCCGCAAGGCCGAGCTGGATAAAGCCGAAGCCGCGCTGAAAGCCGCCGAAGCCAAGCCCCAGGCCAAGGTCATCGACCCGGCGGCCGAGAGCACCACCGTGGCGCTGAACCTCACGGACATCCAGGCGTTGCGTCATCAGCTCGATGCCATCGCCACCGACGTGGTGAATTATCAGTGCGACGTGAGCCTCCAGGTGCCGCGCACCCAGGATTACCCTTGGCTGGCCACGCTGCTGACCAAGCGGGTCAAACGCATGGATTCGGCGTATGACCTGAAGATCCACCGGCAGATCCTGAAGAAGATCCCGGCGCAGGTTGTGTTGATTCCGCGCAAGACGGAATAAAGCAATCGCGGGCAAGCCCGCCCCCACACTTGAGTGTATCCACAACTCAAAATGTGGGAGTGGGCTTGCCCGCGATAGCTATCCAACCAACAACAGATGACTTAAGCCGGAATCGCCTTAGCCTTCGGCTCCCGATCCCACACCCGATGCTGCGCAATTGCGGCGACAAAGGCCTTCAACGCCTTGGCATCGCCACCCACGATCAATCCCGCATCCACCTCCAGCTTCAACAACTCCAGCAACTGCTTGGCCTCACCCACCACTGCAATCGCCTTCAAGTGCTTATAAGCCTCCAACAGGTAATGCAGCGCCACGCCGTCTTCGCTCAGGGCTTTCACCGATTTGGCGCCGCCCGGCACAAACACCGCGTCAAAGGCCACCGACGGCAAGCCCTCCATGGATGCGTCCACCGCAAGGCTCTTGCCATCCGCCGTGGTCACCGGCGCCGAGGTCGGCCCGAGCAACTTGGCATGGGCACCTTCCTCCTTCAGCACCTTTTTCAGCGCCGCAATTGCCGCGCCGTCCACACCGTCCGCGGCCAGGATCGCCACCTTGCGCGTTTTGATGTCACCCGACAGCAGGTTCGCCTGGCTCAAGGCCGGCGAGCGTGACAACGAAGTCTTGCGCTCCGGCACCGTACCTGTTTTCGGCACCGGCAAGCCAAGGTTCTGCGCCACACGCTTGGCCAGTTCCAGGTCGATATTGGCGAGGATCTCATTCACCTGGCGCACACGAATGAATTCACGCTCCACCTTGCCCAGCTCAAAGCTGTAGGCCGAAATGATGTGTTCCTGCTCATGCTTGCTCATGCTGCGGAAAAACAGGCGCGCCTGAGAAAAATGATCGCCAAACGACTCGCTGCGCTCACGCACCTTATGGGCATCGATGCGCTCGTGATAAGACTCGAAACCACCGTTCTGCGCCGCAGGCGGGGTTTCCTTGGGCCAGCCGCCATCAATGGAGTTGGGCTCGTACGCCGCACGCCCCTTATCGATGGTGGTCCGGTGCATGGCATCACGCTGGCCGTTATGCAGCGGCGTTACCGGGCGATTGATGGGTAACTCATGAAAATTCGGGCCACCCAGACGGCTGATCTGAGTATCGGTGTAGGAAAACAGGCGCCCCTGCAGCAGCGGATCATTGGAGAAGTCGATCCCCGGCACGATATGGCCTGGGCAGAAGGCAACCTGCTCGACCTCGGCAAAGAAGTTGTCCGGGTTACGGTTCAGCACCATTTTGCCCAACGGAGTAATCGGCACCAATTCTTCGGGGATCAGCTTGGTCGGATCGAGAATGTCGAAATCGAACGCATGCTCCTTATCCTCGGGAATCACCTGCACGCCCAGCTCCCACTCGGGATAATCGCCCATCTCAATGGCTTCCCAGAGATCGCGACGGTGGTAGTCGGTATCTTTACCGGCGAGCTTTTGCGCTTCGTCCCAGACCAACGAGCAGGTGCCGGCCGTAGGCCGCCAGTGGAACTTAACGAAGTTGGACTGCCCCTGCGCGTTGATAAAGCGAAAGGTATGTACACCAAAGCCCTGCATGGCCCGCAGGCTTTTTGGGATCGCCCGGTCGGACATTGCCCAAATCACCATGTGCGCCGACTCCGGCTGCAGCGACACAAAGTCCCAGAACGTATCGTGAGCCGAACCACCTGTAGGAATCTCGTTATGGGGCTCGGGCTTCACGGCGTGGACAAAGTCGGGAAACTTGATCGCATCCTGGATGAAAAACACCGGCATGTTATTGCCCACCAAGTCGAAGTTGCCTTCCTCGGTGAAGAACTTGACGGCAAAGCCGCGCACATCGCGAACCGTGTCGCCGGAGCCGCGCGGGCCCTGCACCGTGGAAAAGCGCAGGAATACCGGGGTTTTATGGCCAGGGTCGCGTAGGAAACCGGCCTTGGTCAGTGCCGAATGGTTTTCATAGGTCTGGAAATAGCCATGGGCGCCGGTACCACGCGCATGCACGATGCGTTCAGGGATGCGCTCATGGTCAAAATGCGTGATCTTTTCCCGCATGATGAAGTCTTCGAGCAACGAAGGCCCGCGCGCGCCGACCTTCAGGCTGTTCTGGTTGTCCGAAATCTTCACGCCCTGGTTGGTACGCAGCGCTTGGCCGGTGGCGTCGGAGCGGAACGTTTCCAAAGCCTCTAGTTTGGCGTTGGTGTTCTTGCGGTCCAGGGTGTCGGTTCCGGCGAGTTCGCTCTGGGGCTTTTTCGTACTCATCAGTCAAAACTCCTTATTCAGACCCAGGCACGGCACCCGGGAAGTCGCGTTACCTAAGTAGTGACTGATGAGGTTTTGGGCCGTTCCTTTTTTATGACCTTTGATCGCGTTATTGCCAAATCACTGGTTGATTGCGAAATAAATGCTAAGAAACGCTGGACGGACAGGCTAAAATGCGCGCCCGGCTAACCGCTGATCCCTATTTCATGCGCCCCACAAGGTTCGCTACGTGATCGAGTTTCAAAACGTCCATAAAACCTACCGCGTCGCCGGTAGGGAGATCCCCGCTCTGCACCCCACTAGCCTGCGTGTCGAAAACGGCCAGGTGTTTGGCCTGATCGGCCACTCAGGCGCGGGAAAAAGTACCCTTCTGCGTCTGATCAACCGCCTGGAACAACCCAGCGGCGGTCAGATCACGGTTGATGGTGAAGAAGTCACCGCGCTGGACGCCAACGGCCTGCGCCGTTTCCGCCAGCAGGTCGGGATGATCTTCCAACACTTCAACCTGCTTGCATCCAAGACCGTCGCCGACAACGTGGCACTGCCGCTGACCCTGGCCGGCGAATTGTCGCGCAAGGACATCGACCTGCGCGTCGCCGAACTGCTCGCCCGTGTCGGCCTGTCGGACCACGCCAAGAAATACCCGGCGCAGTTGTCCGGCGGCCAGAAGCAGCGCGTCGGCATCGCCCGCGCCCTGGCGACCAAGCCCAAGATCCTGTTGTGCGACGAAGCCACCAGCGCCCTCGACCCGCAGACCACCGCTTCGGTCCTGCAACTGCTGGCCGAGATCAACCGCGAGCTGAAGCTGACCATCGTGCTGATCACCCATGAAATGGACGTGATCCGCCGCGTCTGCGACCAGGTGGCCGTGATGGATGCCGGCGTGATCGTCGAGCAAGGCACGGTGGCCGATGTGTTCCTGCATCCCAAGCACCCGACCACCAAACGCTTCGTGCAAGAGTCCGAGCAGGTCGACGAAAACGAGCAACGCGACGACTTCGCCCACGTCCCAGGCCGCATCGTGCGCCTGACGTTCCAGGGCGATGCGACCTACGCGCCGCTACTGGGCACCGTCGCCCGCGAAACGGGTGTGGACTACAGCATCCTCGCCGGTCGTATCGACCGCATCAAAGACATCCCCTACGGGCAACTGACTCTGGCCATTACCGGCGGCGACATGGAAGCGGCATTTGCCCGCTTTGTTGCGGCGGATGTCCACATGGAGGTTCTGCGCTAATGGACGTATTACTGCATTATTTCGACAACGTTGACTGGGCCGACATCTGGGTCGCCACGGGCGACACCATGCTGATGCTCAGCACTTCGCTGTTCTTCACCGTAGTGGTAGGCCTGCCGCTGGGCATCCTGCTGTTCCTGTTCAGCCCCCGCCAGTTGCTGGAGCAGAAAGCCACCTATGGCGTGCTGGCCTTCGTGGTCAACGCCATACGCTCGCTGCCATTTATCATCCTGCTGATTGTGATGATTCCGACAACGATCTTCATTACCGGCACCTCGCTGGGTGTAGCCGGCGCGATTCCACCGCTGGTGGTCGGCGCTTCGACATTCTTCGCAAGACTGGTGGAAACCGCTTTGCGCGAAGTCGATCGCGGCATCATCGAGGCGACCCAAGCCATGGGCGCCACCACTCGCCAGATCATCACCAAGGCGCTTCTGCCAGAGGCGAAGCCAGGCATCATTGCCGCAATCACCGTGACCGCTATTGCCCTGGTGGGCTATACCGCCATGGCGGGCGTAGTGGGCGCCGGCGGGCTCGGGGACCTGGCGATACGCTATGGTTACCAACGCTTCCAGGACGACGTCATGGTCGTCACCGTGGTGATGTTGATTGTGCTTGTACAAATTCTGCAGACCATCGGCGACAAGCTGGTGACACATTACTCTCGAAAATAACGGCCATTGCCGACTATCAGTCGGCAGATGCCCGAACAAGGAGCTTGCTGGATGAAAAAACTACTGGTTGCTTTCGCTGCGGTCGCCGCGTTTTCCGCCCACGCCGAGACCATCAAGGTCGCCGCCTCGCCGGTGCCGCATGCGCAAATCCTCGAATTCGTGAAACCTGCCCTGGCCAAAGAAGGCGTGGACTTACAGGTCAAGGTCTTCACCGACTACGTGCAGCCCAACGTACAGGTGGCTGAAAAGCGCCTGGACGCCAACTTCTTCCAGCACCAGCCGTACCTGGACGAGTTCAACAAAACCAAGGGCACTCACCTGGTGAGCGTCGGCGCCGTGCACCTGGAACCCCTGGGCGCGTACTCCAGCAAGTACAAGACCCTGGCCGAGCTGCCTGACGGCGCCAACGTGGTAATCCCGAACGACGCCACCAACGGCGGCCGCGCGCTGTTGCTGCTGGCCAAGCACGACCTGATCACCTTGAAGGAGCCGAACAACATCCTGTCGACCATCAAGGACATCACCGCCAACCCGAAACACCTGAAGTTCCGCGAACTGGAAGCCGCCACCCTGCCGCGCGTGCTGACCCAGGTCGACCTGGCGCTGATCAACACCAACTACGCCCTGGAAGCCAAGCTGGACCCGTCCAAGGACGCCCTGGTCATCGAAGGCAGCGACTCGCCTTACGTGAACATCCTGGTGACCCGCGAAGACAACAAGGATTCGGATGCAGTGAAGAAGCTGGTCGCAGCACTGCACACGCCTGAAGTGAAGAAATTCATCGAAGAGAAGTACAAAGGCGCGATCAAGCCGGCGTTCTGATCCAACCCGATCTCCCAGACACCGGAGATCAAAAAAATGTGGGAGCGGGCTTGCTTGCGAATGCGGTGTATCAGTCGATGAAGATATTGACTGACCCACTGCATTCGCGAGCAAGCCCGCTCCCACATTTGCTATGTATTGCTAGCCAGATCTGCGTACGACTTAGTTGCGCTGCAACAACACCGGCAACTGCACCACCAGCTTCTGATTATTCAAAGGCGCCCGGATAAACCCACGCTGCATCCCATCCGGCCCGATCAGCGCCAGGTTGCCGCTGTGATCCACCGTGTAGTTCGGCTTGCTGGTGTCCGCCGGAATGAACGGGATGCTCACCGCATTCGACACCTTCTGCACCTCCTCGACATTCGCGCCGGTCAGGCCGACAAACTGCGGGTCGAAGTAGCCCAGGTATTGCTTGAGCTGGGTCGGCGTGTCGCGGTGCGGGTCGACGCTGACCAGGATCACCTGCAACTTGTCCACCGCCTCCTTGGGCAGCTCACTCTTGATCTGGCGCAGTTGGGCCAGGGTGGTCGGGCAGATGTCCGGGCAGAAGGTGTAACCGAAGAACAGCAGGCTCCACTTGCCCTTCAATTCATTGACCGATACAGGCTGGCCGTCCTGGTTTGTCATGCTCACCGCCGGCAGTTGGCGGCTCTGGGGCAGCAGGATGATGCCAGCATCGATCAGCGCAGTAGGGTCGCCCTGGCCTTTGCCGTTGAGCACTTTATTAACGGTCAGGCCCATGATCAACGCGACGATGGCCACCAGGATAAAGACGGTTTTTTGAGTTCGGGTCATAGGTTCAACAATAGGTAGTGGTCTAGGAGCAAGGCGATAAACAGCAGCAGCAAGTACCAGATAGAGTACTTGAAGGTGTTGATCGCCGCGTGCGGCCGACCGCCACGGTACAACACCAGGGCCCAATGCAGAAAGCGCCCACCCAATACCAGCGCGCAGGCGAGGTACAGCAGGCCGCTCATATGGATGACGTAGGGCATCAGGCTCACCGCCAGCAGGGCGAAGGTGTAGAGCAGGATATGCACCTTGGTGTAGTGCTCGCCGTGAGTGACCGGCAGCATGGGAATGTCGGCCTTGGCGTACTCTTCCTTGCGATGGATAGCCAGGGCCCAGAAGTGCGGCGGGGTCCAGGCGAAGATGATCAGCACCAGCAACAACGGCTCGGCGCTGACATGCCCGGTGACAGCCACCCAGCCCAGCAACGGCGGCGCCGCCCCCGCGAGACCGCCGATCACAATGTTCTGCGGCGTCGCACGCTTGAGAAAACCGGTGTAGATCACGGCGTAGCCCAACAGCGAAGCCAGCGTCAGCCACGCCGCCAGTGGGTTGGTGAACGCCAGCAACAGCGCCAACCCGGCCACCGCCAGCAACAATGCAAAGGCCAGCGCCGCCAAGGGCGACACACGCCCCTCTGCCAGCGGTCGTTTATGGGTGCGCGCCATCACGGCATCGATACGCCGGTCCACCACATGGTTGACCGCCGCCGCACCGCCCGCACACAGGGCGATCCCCAGGTTGCCGAATACCAGCACCGTCCACGGCACCCCGGCGCGGGTCGCAAGGAACATCCCCACCAGCGAGGTGATGAGCATCAGCACCACCACTTTCGGCTTGGTCAGCTCCAGGTAGTCACGCCAGATTGCCCGCCCGCGGTGCGCGCCGATCAAGGTCGCCATGGCATCTCTCCTTTAAGGGTGATGAGGCCCGAGACATGTTTGCGCGGGATGAAACGCCAGCCGAACGGCAACTGGTTGCGCACACGGACCAGGCTGGTGCGCGCGTGATAATTGACCAGCACCAGGCTCAGCAACAGCGCGGCACCGCCCGCGTTATGGGCCACCGCGACCGGCAGCGGCAGATGGAAATACACGTTGCTCAAGCCCAGACAGATTTGTGCGCCCAGGGCGCTCAGCAGCAGGCCCGCCAGGCGGCTCATGCCCACCGCACGCAGTTGCCAGGCCAGGCCCAACAGCACCAGGGTAACCACGACCGCGCCGATGCGGTGAGTCAGATGAATCGCAGTGCGCGCCTCGCTATCCAACTGCCCACCCAGGTAGTTGGGCCCAATGTGCTGGGTAAGATGAAAGCCGTTGGCAAAATCCGCCGCCGGCCACCACTGGCCATGGCAGGTCGGCAGATCGATACAGGCCACTGCGGCATAGTTGGAACTGACCCAGCCGCCCAGGGCAATCTGGCCGATCACCAGCACCAACCCGGCCGTCGCCCAATATTGCAGGCGCTTGGGCACGATCAGCGCGGGCAACACCCCGGACAAACGCAGCGTCAGCAGAAACAACAGGCTCAACGTGGCAAACCCACCCAACAGATGCCCCGTGACCACCTGCGGCCACAGTTTCAACGTGACCGTCCACATGCCAAACGCCGCCTGGGCGAACACCACCGCCAGCAGGAACAGCGGCAGTTTCACCGGCTGGCCCGGATCGCGCCGGTGGCTCCACGAGCGCGCCGCCAGCACCACGATCAACAGCCCCAGGGTGCCGGCGAAGTAGCGATGGATCATCTCGCTCCAGCCCTTGTCCGCCTCGACCGGCGTGTCGGGAAAGTGCAACTCGGCATGGGCCAGCTGGGTTTCGCTTTGCGGCACGCTGATAAAACCGTAGCAACCCGGCCAATCCGGGCAACCGAGCCCGGCGTGGGTCAGGCGGGTATATGCGCCCAGCAGCACGACAATCAGCGCCAGCAGGGTGGCAAACAACGCGAGGCGAAATCCTGGTTTGGCCATGACGATGCCCTTATCCGATATTCGACAGTTTCAACAGGTGGCGCAGGTCGTTGAGCAAGTCCTTGCCCTTGACCGTGGCGTCGTAACGCAACACCAGGTTGCCGTGGGGATCGACAATCCATAGCTGCGCATCACCCGGCGCGGCGGCGCCTTTGGTAAATGCCGACAGGTCCAGCGAGTAGCGTTGCAGCTGCGGGTATTCGGCTTTCAGCTTGGCTTCGTAGTCGACACTCACCGGTTGCGCACTGGCCAAGGCATGGCTGGCCCGGGACGCATCACGCCCCAGGCTGATTTGCAGCTGGCGCGCCAGATACACAAGCTGCTGGCAATCAGCAGCGCAGGCAGCGGGGGCGGTGACCAGCAGTTGCCAGCGCTGTTCATCGGCCTGCACGCCGATGTCGGCGCGAGTCTGGCCGTTGCCGATCATCTCGCCGTGATAGCTGCGACTGTCCGGCACCCAGAACTGCAGCTTGTACATGAAAGTGGCCAGCGCCATCGGGCCGATCACCATCATCAAGATCAGGATCAGTTGCCAGCGGCCTTTGCGGCGGTCCGGCGCCTCAGACATGTCTGGTGGATTCATGGCCGCTCCCATGGGACTTCTCCTTTGTGTTGTGCCAGCCGAGATAGAGGTAAAGCGCCAGCAGTGCGCACGCCATGGCGAACCACTGCACGGCGTAGCCGAGGTGTTTTTCTGGGCCCATGGCGACTACGGCCCAAGAGGTGTCGTACGTACCAGGGCCGGCTTCTGCACGCAGTTCGTAGGCAAAGCCGCTGCGATCCAACTCGGCCCACAACACGGCAGGGTGCAGGGCGGTGAGCAAACGCGGCCATTGCGCGGTCGCGGGGTCGGCATGCAGTTGGAAGGTCTCGCCGGGGGCGACATACACCCAGGCGTCAAGGTTCACCGGCTGGTCCGGGGTGGTGAAGGCGGGCGGGGTGCGGCGGTCCGGCCAGGGCAGCCAGCCGCGATTGAGCAACAGCCATAGGCCACTGGCCCTGTCGTGGAAAGGTTGCAACAGCTCGACACCGGCCTTGCCGTCACGCATGCGGTTGTCGAGCAGCACGCTGTGCTCGGCATCGAATTGGCCGCGCAGGCGCACGCGGCGGAAAGCCGGATCAGCCATATCCACCAGCTGCGCGCTGCTGATCGGCTCAGCCGCACGCCGCTCGGCGTAGCTGTCCACCAACAGCTGTTTTTCATGACCACGGGACAGCTGCCAAAACCCCAATCCCACCATCAACGGCAGCAGCACCAGCACCACCAACGTGGGGGCGATCCCTGGATGAAAGCGTTTCCTGGCGCTGGCTATACTTGTTTTCATTGCCCGCCTCCCCCTTGAACCCCAGGAGCCCGACCATGCTCAAAGCAGCCATTGCCCTGATGCTGATCGCAACTGTCGTGAGCCTGTTCAGTGGTCTGTTCTTCCTGGTCAAGGACGAGGGCCACTCCAATCGCCTCGTCACCGCCCTGACCGTGCGTGTGGTGCTGGCCGTGATCACCCTGGCGCTGATCACCTGGGGCTTCTTCAGTGGCCAGTTGGTTTCTCACGCGCCGTGGTAATTCACCTCACAGCACATAGACAAAGAAAAACAACCCGATCCAGACCACATCCACAAAGTGCCAATACCAACTGGCCGCCTCGAAACCGAACTGGTGCTCGGCATTGAAGTGCCCCTTGAGGATGCGCATCAGCATCACAAACAAAATGATCGTCCCGATGGTCACGTGGGCGCCATGAAAGCCTGTGAGCATGAAGAACGTTGCGCCGTACACCCCAGAGCCCAGCGTGAGGCCCAGTTCTTTGTAGGCGTGGATGTATTCCTCGGCCTGGAAGCCCAGAAACGCCCAGCCCAGCAACACGGTCAGCGCCAGCCAGATTTTCAGCGCGCCGCGATGGCCCTTGCGCAGGGCGTGGTGGGCGATGGTGATGGTCACACTGGAGCTGACCAGCAGGATGGTGTTGACCAACGGCAGCCCCCACGGACTGATCGTGCCCTCGGGCGCGGGATGCAGTTTTGGATCAGGGTTGTTGAGCAACGGCCAGGCAAACTCGAAATTCGGCCACAGCATGTGCGCAATGCCCTTTGAGCCTTCGCCCGCCAACCAGGGCGCCGACATGTGCCGCACATAAAACAGCGCACCGAAGAACGCGATGAAGAACATCACTTCGGAAAAGATGAACCAGGTCATGCCCCAGCGGAACGAGCGGTCCATCTGTGGGCTGTACAAACCGGCGCGGCTTTCCTTGATCACCGCCCCGAACCAGCCGAACAGCATGTAGGCCAGCAGTAGACCGCCGACGAAGAAGATCCACGGGCCGTGGGATTCCGGGCGTGCAGCCTTGAGATCGTTGAACCACACACCCAGGCCGTACACGGTGACCAACATGCCAAACGTGGCAATTATCGGCCATTTGCTTTGTGCTGGTACGTAGTACGTATCATGAGTCGACATGTATTCGCTCTCCTGATTGAGGGGGCAAACAGTAGCTAGCCCCCGGTGTGGACAGCCACCGGCGGTTGGCGCGCAGTGATATCAAATAGCGTGTACGCCAGGGTCAAATGCTTCACATCCTTGGGCATGTCGCGATCGACGATAAAACGTACTGGCATTTCGATGCGTTGGCCGGGTTGCAGCACTTGCTGGGTGAAGCAAAAACACTCGGTCTTGTGGAAATACATCGCCGCTTCGGCCGGGGAAATGCTCGGCACCGCCTGCGCGGTCATCGCCTTGTCAGTGGGGTTGTAGGCGACAAACAGCATCTCGGTGACGGCGCCCGGGTTGACCACCACCTCATCCGCCTTGGCGTGGAACTCCCAGACCATATCGATGGCATTGGTCGACAGGAACTGCACCCGAACCTGCCGCGAGGGGTCCACTACCTGCTCACCCTCGTACTGCCCGGCGGTCTTGCCGTTGATGCCGAACGCCTTGCACATCACGTCGTAGATCGGCACCAGGGCGAAGCCGAAGGCGAACATGGCGACCACCAGGATCAACAGGCGCGTCACCAGCCGCCTGATCGGTACGGACTCAGCCATAACGACCACCCAAAGTGAACGCGATCAATGTGGGAGCGGGCTTGCCCGCGAATGCGGTGTGCCAGGCACTGCATGTGGCGACTGATACACCACTTTCGCGAGCAAGCCCGCTCCCACAGGGGATTTGCGGTGGCTGGGTGGCCGAAGTGCTCATTTGACCTCCGGCGGCGTGGTGAAGGTGTGGTACGGCGCGGGCGAGGGCACGCTCCACTCCAGGCCTTCGGCACCATCCCACGGCTTGGCCGGCGCCGGCGGGCCGCCACGGATGCACTTGATCACAATGAACAGGAAGAAGATCTGCGTGGCGCCAAACATGAACGCGCCGATCGACGAGACCATGTTGAAGTCGGCGAACTGCAGGTTGTAGTCCGGCACCCGGCGCGGCATGCCGGCCAGCCCGACGAAGTGCATCGGGAAAAACGCCATGTTCATGCCCACGAAAGACAGCCAGAAGTGCAGCTTGCCCAGGGTTTCGTCGTACATGTGGCCGGTCCATTTCGGCAGCCAGTAGTAGGCGGAAGCGAAGATGCCGAAGATCGCACCGGGCACCAGTACGTAATGGAAGTGCGCCACCACGAAGTAAGTGTCGTGGTACTGGAAGTCCGCCGGCGCGATCGCCAGCATCAGCCCGGAGAAACCGCCGATGGTGAACAGGATCACGAAGGCCACGGCAAATAGCATCGGCGTCTCGAACGTCAGCGAGCCCTGCCACATGGTGCTGACCCAGTTGAACACCTTCACCCCCGTCGGCACCGCGATCAGCAGCGTGGCGTACATGAAGAACAGCTCACCCACCAACGGAATGCCGACCACGAACATGTGGTGCGCCCACACGATGAACGACAGGAACGCGATGCTTGCCGTGGCGTAGACCATCGAGGTGTAGCCGAATAGCGGCTTGCGCGAAAAGGTCGGGATGATCGAGCTGACGGCACCGAAGGCCGGCAGGATCATGATGTACACCTCGGGGTGGCCGAAGAACCAGAACACATGCTGGAACAGCACCGGGTCACCGCCACCGGCCGCACTGAAGAAGCTGGTGCCGAAGTGGATGTCCATGAGCATCATGGTCACGCAACCGGCCAGCACCGGCATCACCGCAATCAGCAGGAACGCGGTGATCAGCCAGGTCCAGACGAACAGCGGCATTTTCATCAAGGTCATGCCCGGGGCACGCAGGTTGAGGATGGTGGCGACCACGTTGATCGCGCCCATGATCGAACTGATGCCCATCAGGTGGATGGCAAAGATGAAGAACGTCACGCTTTCCGGCGCATAGGTGGTGGAGAGCGGGGCGTAGAAGGTCCAGCCGAAATTCGGCCCGCCGCCGGGGGTGAACAAGGTGGACACCAGCAGCAGGAACGCCGCCGGCAGCAGCCAGAAGCTGAAGTTGTTCATGCGCGGCAGGGCCATGTCGGGCGCGCCGATCATCAGCGGGATCATCCAGTTGGCCAGGCCGACGAACGCCGGCATCACCGCGCCGAACACCATGATCAGGCCGTGCATGGTGGTCATCTGGTTGAAGAACGCCGGCTCGACGATCTGCAGGCCGGGCTGGAACAACTCGGCACGGATCACCATGGCGAACGAGCCGCCGAGCAAAAACATGGTGAAGGCGAACCACAGGTACATGGTGCCGATGTCTTTGTGGTTAGTGGTCAGCACCCAGCGCATCAGGCCCTTGGCGGGACCGTGGGCGTGGTCGGCGTGACCATGGTCATCGATCACAGTGCTCATGGCCGTTCTCCTGCAAACGAGTGGGCGGGGTGGTTCAGGGCAGATGCAATGAAGGAAGTCATTTGCTTTCCGCCTGTTTCAGAGCCAGCACATCCTTGGGCGTCACCATGTCGCCTTTGTTGTTGCCCCAGGCGTTGCGTTCGTAGGTGACCACGGCGGCGATGTCCACTTCCGAGAGCTGCTTGCCAAACGCCGCCATGGCGGTGCCGGGCTTGCCGAAATAGACGCGATGCAAGTGGTCTTCCTTGGGCCCGACGGCAATTGGCGAGCCCTTGAGCGCCGGGAACATCGGCGGCAGGCCCTGGCCTTCGGCCTGGTGACAGGCCACGCAGGTGGTGTGGTAGACCTTGTCGCCACGGGCCACCAGCTCTTGCAGGGTCCACTCTTTGGAGGTCAGCTCCTTGAGTTTGGCAGCCTCTTCCTTGCGCTCGCCGAGCCAAGTGTCGTAGTCGGCCCTGGATTTGACCTCGACCACGATGGGCATGAAGCCGTGGTCCTTGCCGCACAGTTCGGCGCACTGGCCACGGTAGATGCCGGGCTTCTCGATGCGGGTCCAGGCCTCGTTGACGAACCCGGGGATGGCGTCGCGCTTGACCGCGAAGGCCGGCACCCACCAGGAGTGGATCACGTCGGCGGCGGTCACCAGGAAGCGAACTTTCGCCCCCACCGGCAGCACCAGCGGCTGGTCGACTTCCAGCAGGTAATGCTCGCCCTTGGTCGCCTTGTTGTGGATCTGCTCGGCGGGAGTGGCCAGGTTGCTGAAGAACTCCACATCCTGGCCCAGGTATTTGTAATGCCACTTCCACTGGTAGCCGGTGACCTGAATATCGATGTCCGACTCGGTGCTGTCGTAGATATTGATCAGGGTTTTGGTCGCCGGGATGGCCATCGCGATCAGGATCAGCAAGGGCACCACGGTCCAGAGGATTTCCACGGTCGTGCTCTCGTGGAACTTGGCCGCCACCTGGCCTGTAGAGCGCCGGTGCAGAATCATCGACCAGAACATCGCGCCAAACACGATGATGCCGATCACCACACAGATCCAGAAAATGGTCATGTGCAGGTCAAACACAGCGTGGCTGACTTCAGTCGCCCCTGGCGCCATATTCGTTGTCCAGGCGGCGTGCGCCTGACCGAATACCGACCACAACAGAAGGCCCATCCAAACATGTGGATGTCGCGTCATTGCGGGTTCCCCTTATCGTTCTTGTTATCCCGCCGGTTTGCACCTGCGTCGAAGGGAGCGGCTTCCATACTGCTTACAACCGCTTAGCCTCACCTGCTTATGCAGTCTGGCGTCATCAGCTAATTGCGTACAAATCCGAGTATAGACAGGGTCTGCAACCCCGCAATGTGTAGGGGCAAATCAGCAAAAACGGACAGGCGGAGCCAATAAAACCGGGAGCAGAATCGTTTATCCGACGAACGATGGGGTTTCGATATAACGCAGGTGCATAACCGTGAAATAATTATGACAAATGCGTCTGAGGTGCTCGTATAAACGAGCTACCTTGTCATCTCCCTTTTCCTACACCTGTTTCACTGGAGCCCTCATGAACACCGCCGCATTGCGCGAGCAGATTTCCCGTGCCCATCAACACGAAGCCAGCACGGGCCAGTTGGCCCAGCAACTGGCAAGCCAATTGCCACGTCTGCACTCGGCCATTGCCCTGGCAGACGGTGATCGCAACATTGTCATGACGCGCTTCGTCACAGCCTACATCGAACTCGTCCCGGACCTGCTCGAAGCCGCCAATGACGTGGCCCGCGAGGCCGGTATCGAAAGCCAGATCAAGCCGGTGCTGAAGATCGCCGAACAGTTCTTCCTGCAACCGCCGGCGATCCTGGCCGGGCACGAGGGGCTCGACGGCCTGCTGGATGAGGCCTACCTGGCGCACCGCCTGGTGGAAGAAGTCAACGATCTGTATATCAAGCATTTCGGCCAGCCGCTGATCCCGGCCGATACCACGGTGGCCAACGTGATTGCGCACCAGCTGATTGGCGAAGAATTTGCCAACAGCCTGGATGAGGCCGTGCATTTGGCGGTGGATGAGATGCTCAACGAAGAAAGCTTTGCGCTGGAGTCGGTGGAGGCTTACCGCGAAACCCTTAAGAGCCCGGACACGGAAGCTGCGTGGAAACGCTGGCCGTGCCTGTCGCGGCAGTTGGGGGTTGAGTTGACGCTGGACCAGCCGGCCTGATTTCCTGCTACGCAAACGATCCAATATGGGAGCGGGCTTGCCCGCTCCCACATTTTTGATTCGGTTTCGTCAGCCTGTTGCGGGTGCGGAGCCTATCCCCGTCGTCGTTCTGACCCGCCCCTCCAAACGCCGCTTCAACCCGCGCGCCTCGATCACCAGCTTCGACCCCTTCGCCGCATTGGCCCGCCCCCACTCCTCCAGCAACTCCAGGCAGGAATGGTCGATGTAACTCAGGTTGTTCAGCGGCACATGTACGGTCGTCCCCGCCGGCACCGCCGACAGCACCTGGGTCAGCGCCGGCACTTTCAGGAACGTCGCCGCGCCACTCAAACGCAGCTCCATCTCACCATCCTGCGGCAAGTCGATCAGGCTCACTTTCAGACGCGAGGCCTTGAGCGCCAGCTTGACCAGCGTCAGCCCGAACCCCACCAGTACACCGGTCAGCAGGTCGGTAAAGATGATCGCCAGCGCAGTCGCCGCATAGGTGAACATCGGCATCCGCCCGTAACGCCCCAGGGCCTTGAACGCCTTGATGTCCACCAGCTTGATCCCGGTGTACACCAGCACGCCCGCCAGGCTCGCCACCGGGATGCTTTGCAGCACACTCGACAGCAACAACACGAAGGCCAGCAGCCACAGGCCATGGAACATGGCCGACAAGCGCGTGGTGGCGCCGGCCTGCACGTTGGCCGAACTGCGCACGATCACACCAGTCATCGGCAGGGCGCCAACCAGACCACACAGCATGTTGCCGACACCTTGAGCCGACAACTCCTTGTCGAAATCCGAGCGCTGGCCGCTGTGCATGCGGTCCACCGCCGCTGCGGAGAGCAGGGTTTCGGCACTGGCGATAAACGCCACGGCAAAGGCGGCGATCAACAGCTGCGGATCAGCCAGGTTCAGCAGGTCGCTGGGGCGCAGCCAATCGATGGCATCGGCGAGGTTTTCCGGGACCTCCACCCGCTTGACCTGCAACACCAGCAACAGGCTGACAAGCGTGGTCAGCCCCACACCCAACAGCGCGCCGGGCACAAACCGCAGGGATTGCGGGCGGAATTTGTCCCACAGGTACATCACCAGCATCGTCGACAAGCCAAGCAAGCCGGCTTGCCAGCCCAGGCTCGGAATCGCTTGCGCCACCGCAGCCGGGAAACCTGCCAGGTTATCCAGCCCGGAGGGTTTGGGCGCGCCGTCGAGCATCACATGGATCTGCGACAGCACAATCAGCACGCCAATCCCCGCCAACATGCCGTACACCACCGCCGGTGCCGTCACGCGGAACCAGCAGCCCAGGCGCAAACGCCCAGCCACCAGTTGCAGGAAGCCCGCCAGCAGCAGGATCGGCCCCAGCATCATCATTCCGTGTTGGCGCACCAACTCGAACACCAACACCGCCAGACCCGCCGCCGGACCGCTGACCTGCAGCGGCGAGCCCGCCAGCCAACCGACCACCAGGCCACCGATAATCCCGGTGATCAACCCCTTGGCCGGCGGCATCCCGGAAGCAATCGCGATGCCCATGCACAGGGGCAGGGCGACCAGAAACACAACCACCGAGGCGAGCAGCTCCCGTGGCAATACAGCTTTCAATTGAGCAGCACGCATGATGACTCTCCCGAGGCATTCGCCGGGCGCGGTAATGCCTGGCTGCATCCATGGCAGCCACCGCATCACCCGGCAGGGAAGTGTTTTAGAAGCGCGCTTTAGGCGTCGCGCAAGGAATCGGCCCTTCGCCGTTCAACGGTCTGAACGTGGCCTGATCGGCATCGTAGGCGCGGATTTCGCTGGTCTCGATGTTGTAGATCCAACCATGGATAAACAAATGACCATTGGCCATGCGCGAAGCCACGGAGGGGTGGGTGCGCAAATGTTGTAGCTGGGCGATGACGTTTTCTTCGGTCAGCACCTTCATGCTCTCGCCTTCGTTGGCGCAGTCGCAGTTGTCATGGACCATGGTCTTGGCGACCTCGGCATGCCGCAACCAGGCCTTCACCGTCGGCATTTTTTCCAGGCTGTCGGGGTTGAGCACCGCACGCATCGCACCGCAATCGGAGTGCCCGCAGACAATGATGTGCTGGACGCCCAGGGCGAGTACGGCGTACTCGATGGCAGTGGAAACACCCCCATTCATCTGGCCGTAGGGCGGCACCACGTTGCCGACGTTACGGGTCACGAACAGGTCGCCCGGTGAGCTCTGGGTAATCAGCTCGGGGACGATGCGCGAATCGGCGCAGGTAATGAACATCGCCCGCGGGCTCTGGGCCGTGGCGAGTTTCTTGAAGAGTTCTTCCTGCTGGGGGAAGACGTCGTGATGGAAATGCAAAAAGCCGTCAACGATATGCTTTAGCGCTGCATCGGCGGATTCCGCCACCTCAGGGGCTGAAGCCGACGCAGCCAACGGCTGTTTATCCTTATCACTCATGATTCATCCTCTTGGTTAATGCAGGGGAGTGTTCAAGCCAGTTCGACGCCAGGCCAATGCAATTTGTTGCAAATGCCACAAATCAGACTGCCGACTCATCAGTCACTCGCTGAACAAGGTAGCCGCCGAAACTTAACTCAAACTGAATGAACCGCTCTAGATCGCGGGTTTCAGTGATGTCAAAGTGAGACTATTCCTACAGAAAAAGTACACCTTTCCCAGCATTCTACAACAACGCCATCTGCCTGCCCGGCGGGCAGAACGCCGTGCAATCCAGGTTGAATCCTTCCCGACGGTTGAGCCCCAGGCGTTTGATGGCCTTGCTGAAGCGCTGGGCCAGCAATTCGGCAAACGGCCCCTCGCCACGCATGCGTACACCGAAGCGGCTGTCGTAAACCTCGCCACCGCGTACCTGGCGCACCAGGCTCATCACATGGGCGGCGCGCTGCGGGTAATGGGCCGCCAGCCACTCCTCGAACAGCGGCGCCACCTCCAGCGGCAGGCGCAACATCATGTACGCTGCGCTTTGTGCCCCGGCAGCGTGGGCTTCGGTAAGCAGGCTCTCCAGTTCGCTGTCGTTGATCATCGGGATCATCGGCGAGCACAGCACGCCCACCGGGATGCCTGCCTCGCGCATCACGCGGATCGCCCGCAATCGCGCCTTGGGCGCCGCCGTACGCGGCTCCAGGATGCGCTTGAGCTCGTCGTCCAGGCTGGTGAGGCTGATCATCACGGCCACCAGGCGCTGCCTGGCCAATTCGGTCAACAGGTCGAGGTCGCGCAGGATCAGCGAGCCCTTGGTGATAATTGTCACCGGGTGCCGGTGGCGCAGCAGCACTTCAAGGGTTTGCCGGGTGATCCGGTATTCGCGCTCGATGGGTTGGTACGGGTCGGTGTTGGAGCCCAGGTTGATCGGCGCGCAGACATAGCCCGGTTTCGACAGTTGCTGTTCCAGCACGTCTGCGGCATTGCTCTTGGCGATCAGCCTGGTCTCGAAATCCAGCCCCGGTGACATGTCCCAATACGCATGGCTGGGCCGCGCATAGCAGTAAATGCAGCCGTGTTCGCAACCGCGATAAGGGTTGATCGAACGGTCGAACGGCAGGTCCGGCGAGTTGTTGCGGGTGATGATGGTCTTGGCCGTCTCGATCCGCACCTCGGTGCCCTGGGTCGGCGGCACTTCCTGATACCAGCCGTCGTCCTCGGCCACGCTGACGGTCGGCGCAAAGCGGTTATGCAGGTTGGTGGCCGTACCTCGGCCACGGGGTGGCAGCGCAGTAGACATGAAAACGCCTCGATACTGTTTTTATATACAGTATCGAGGCGCGCGGGTTCTGACCAGTGCCGTTTGGCGGCCAGGGAAGGATCAGTGCTTCTGGCGCAAGTCCGCCACGTCGCCCGCTTTCACCGGCTCGCCTTTATTGCCCCAGCTGCCACGGATGAAACTGACTACATCCGCCACTTCCTGGTCCGACAGACGCCAGGCGAACGCAGGCATGGTGAAGGTGGAGGGCGCCGTGTGCGTAGCGGGCAAGGTGCCGCCGTTCAACACAATGTTGATCAACGAGGTGGCGTCCGCCGTCTGCAGCACCGGGTTGCCCGCCAGCGCCGGGAACACCCGCGTGTAGCCATGGCCGTCGGTGCGGTGACAGGCCGCGCAGTTGTCGATGTACACCGCCGCGCCGCGCCGGCTGTCATCGCCTTTCCACAAAGCGTCGGCGACCTGCTTGTCGTACTGATGCGGCTGATCCTTGGGGTCCACCGCCGGCAGGCTCTTGAGGTAACGGGCGATGGCGGTCAGGTCGTTTTCCGACATGTACTGCATGCTGTGGACGACAACATCACTCATGCCACCAAACACCGCGCTACGGTCACTGCGGCCGGTCTTGAGGAATTGCACCAGTTGCTCCTCGCTCCAACCGCCGAGGCCGTCCTTGTGATCGCCACGCAGGTTCTTCGCGATCCAGCCTTCCAGCGGCGCACTGCCGGACAGGAATGCACTGCCATCAGTGGCACTCAGGGCTTTTTCCTGCATGGTCAGGGCCCGTGGCGTATGGCATGCGCCGCAGTGGCCGAGGCCTTCCACCAGATAGGCGCCACGGCTGATCACCGGGTCGGCCTGCGCAGTTGGCTGCGGCTCGGCAACCTCAGGCGCGAACATCCAACGCCACGCGGCCAGCGGCCAGCGCATGCTCAGCGGCCAGGGAATATCACTCGCCTTGTTCTCTTGAGCGACCGGCTCCACCCCTTTCATGAAGTACGCATACAGCGCCTGCATATCGCTGTCGCTGACGCGCGCGTAAGACGGGTAGGGCATCGCCGGGTAAAGCGTACTACCGCTCTTGGCGACGCCATGGCGCACGGCCTTGTCGAAATCCTCGAAGCTGTAGTCGCCCAGGCCGGTCTTGTCCGGGGTGATGTTGGTGGAATAGATCACGCCAATCGGCGTTTCCATCGGCAGGCCACCAGCGAACGGCTTGCCGCCCTTGGCGGTGTGGCAAGCCACGCAGTCACCGGCGCGGGCCAGGTATTCACCCTGCTTGACCAGGTCGGTTTCAGCAGCGCTCACCGAGCAACTGCCGAACAGTGCAAACGTCGCGATAACAAGTGCTTTCATGGTCATCGCTCCTTATGCCTGAACCAGTGGGCCGGGGTTTTTCAGGTACTGCTCGCGGATCGCGCGGGCCGACCAGTAGGTCAACGCCGCCACCAGGCCGGTAGGGTTGTAACCCAAGCCCTGTGGGAAAGCGGAAGCGCCCGGGACAAACACGTTGTGTACATCCCAGCATTGCAGGTAGCGGTTCAACGCACTGGTCTTCGGGTCGGTGCCCATGATCGCGCCACCGTTGAGGTGGGTGGTCTGGTACGACGCGGTGTTGAAATGCTCGCCGACCTTTTTGCCCAGCACGGCAATCGCCTTGGGGTTCATCGCCTCGGCAACCTTGCCCATTTTCTCGACCATGAAGCGGTTCATCTTGATGTCGTTTTCCTGCCAGTCGAACGTCATCCGCAGCAGCGGCAGGCCGTAGGCATCGCGGTAAACCGGGTCTAGATCCAGGTAGTTGCCCCGGTAGGATTGATGGGCACCGTGGGCATCCATCGACACCTGATGGGTGTAGTAATCGGCGGTGGCACGCTTCCACGCACTGCCCCAGGCCGGGGTGCCCGGCGGGTTGGACGTACCGGCAATCGGCCGACTGCCAGCCTGGTTGACCCACATCGGCGAGCCGCCAACGAAGCCATGGGGACCATGGTCGAAGTTGTCGGCGTTGAAATCATCCATCGCCACGCCATTGCCGCCCGCACCGATGAAGTTGTTGGTGTGGGTGTCCTTGTCGAAGAACGCCTTGATAGTGGCCATGTTCTGGTAGGCAAAGTTCCGGCCCACCACACCCTCATTGGTAATCGGGTCGTAGGGTTTTCCGATACCCGACAGCAGCATCAACCGCACGTTGTGGAACTGGAACGCGCCGAGGATCACCAGGTCCGCTGGCTGCTCGATTTCCCGGCCCTGGGCGTCGACATACGTCACGCCGGTGGCCTTGCTCTTGGTGCTGTCGAGATTGACCTTGAGCACGTGGGAATTGGGCCGCAGCTCGAAGTTCGGCACCTGGCGCAGCGCCGGCAGGATGTTCACGTTCGGCGAAGCCTTGGAGTACATGTAGCAAACGTAGCCGCTGCAAAACCCGCAGAAGTTGCATGGGCCCATCTGCGCACCGTAGGGGTTGGTGTAGGGCCCAGAGGTGTTGGCCGATGGCAGGTTGTAGGGTTTGTAACCCACATCGCTAGCCGCTTTCTGAAACAGCTGTGCGGAGACGGTGTTTTTCTGCGCCTCCAACGGGAATGGGTTGGAGCGATCCGGCGCATACGGGTTGCCGCCACGGCCTTCACCGACCAACTGGCCTTTGACGGTCCAGGCCTGGCCGGAGGTGCCGAAGACTTTTTCCGCGTAGTCGAAAAACGGCTCCAGCTCTTCATAGCTGACGCCAAAGTCCTGGATGGTCATGTCCTTGGGGATGAAGTTTTTGCCGTAACGCTCTTCGTAATGGCTGCGCATGCGCAGCTCGATCGGGTCGACCCGAAAATGCACGCCCGACCAGTGCAGGCCCGCACCGCCGACGCCATTGCCCGGCAGGAACGCACCCAGTTGGCGGTTGGGCAGGGCCACATCATTCACGCTATGGCGAATGGTCACCGTCTCTTTGGAGATGTCCTGGAAGAGTTTTTTACGCACGCTGTAGGTCAGTTCGTCGATGACCTGCGGATAGTTGCCATCCGGGTACGTGTCCTGCATCGGGCCGCGCTCCAGCGCTACCACGTTGAGGCCCGCTTCAGTCAGCTCCTTGGCCATGATCGCGCCGGTCCAGCCGAAGCCTACGATCACAGCGTCTACTTTCTTCATGATGGTCGCCACGTTTATGCCCTCTCGCCGCGGATGGAAACTGCCGGGAAGGGGTATTGCTCGTTGCGTTCAACCCAGTCCATGAAGTCGGCGCGAGCGCCGGGGAAGCCGATCATGGTCCAGCCGACCATGCCTTTGTTGCCACCGTGGATCGGGTCGCAGAAGAAGCCTTCCTTGGTGTTTTGCAGCAGCAGGTTGAAGAAAATCTTCGGCGGCACCGCGTCGAAATGCGCGGTCACCTCACTGCCCCCAGCCTCCAGGCGACGCAGCATATCGTCTCGGGTAGCGCTGTCTTGCGCAGCAAACACTTTGCCGTTGAACGCTTTCGACCATGCATCCGTCGCGGCGATGCCCAGACGATAGATGTCCTTGGGCACCAGTTTGCTCTGCCAGCCCATCTCAGGCGGCGCGTCGGCATTGAACGGACCCTGCATGAACCACAACGCACCACTGGCGTAAGGCGTGTTCATCTGACGGTCGATGTATTCCGGCACACCGGCTTCCACGGCGCCTGGGCCCTGGGCATCGGTAGGAATCAACTGCGCGACGGCGGCGTTGATAAACGCCCACTCTTCGGCAGTGAAGTAACTTGGCTCGTAGGCCTTTTCGTTGACCGGCGCCTTAGCCGGGCTGGCCTGTGCCGGCTCGGGCGTAGCCATCAACATCGAGCCGCCAAGGCCGGTACTGGCAACCGTGACCACCGGGATCAAGGTCAAGGATTTGCGCAAAAAGTCACGCCGGGGGTTGTCTTGATCTTGATCAGACATGGGTGCACCTCATCATGTGGTCACGGGTTCGACAGCCGCTTCTTGGGAGCGGCTTGTGGTGTGCGGGCAGCGTGTTGGATAGAACGCAGCGGCAATCAATAGTTACAAATGATAGCAGCCTAACCATCAACAGAATCGTTCCAGCGACTAAAGACTGAGGATTCACGCTTTTTTGACGGGCGCCTCACGCCCCATTGACCCCCCGCAGACCAATCTGCGCGCTATCTACCCACAGCCCATTCGGTGACGTTGCCCATGTTCAAGAATCGCTGGCTGCCAGCGCTCGGCCTGGCACTTACGGCACTGTTCGCCACGGTTTATGCCCAAGCCGATGACAGCCCTTCCATCCGCTCAGCCGAGTGGGCACAGCCCGTGGGCAGCCAATACAACCTGCACCAGATGACGCCGACGCTGTATCGCAGCGCTCTGCCGGACAGCAGCGCCGTGCCACTCCTGCAAAAGCTCAAGATCGGTACCGTGATCAACTTCCTGCCCGAGTCGGATGGCAACTGGCTGAAGGCTGCGGGCATCCGTCAAGTCCAACTGAGTTATCGCACCAATCATGTGGATGATTCCGACGTGCTGGCAGCACTCAGAGCAATCAAGGAAGCCGAGGCCAACGGCCCGGTGCTGATGCACTGCAAACACGGCTCCGACCGTACCGGCCTGATGGCAGCGATGTATCGCGTGGTGGTGCAAGGATGGAGCAAGGAAGAGGCGCTGAACGAGATGACCCTGGGCGGCTTTGGCACCAGCAATGGCTTCAAGGACGGCGTTCGCTACATGATGAAGGCCGATATCGACAAGTTGCGTACAGCACTGGCGAATGGCGATTGCAGCACCAGTGCATTTGCACTGTGCTCGATGAAGAGCTGGCTCAACACGGCTGGAACCGGCCGTGTTGAACCAACGAACGATACGGGATTGGCGATAAAACCCTGAATGGGCGTCAGTCTTTTTTCAGTTTCGGGTTAGGAAAAAACTGTACCGCCTGCACCTTCGGGTCCGGCGCCTTCAGCGCCGAGGTATTCACCCGCGTGCCTAATTCCTTGGGTACCGACAGACCCTGATCATTGAGCGTGTCGGTATAACCGCAGGCCACACACTCACGGTGCGGCACGCTGTCTTCAGTCCACATCTTCAACTTGTCCGGCTCGCTGCACGCCGGGCAGACCGCGCCGGCGATAAATTGCTTTTTGGTCACCACAGGTCCTTCACTCATGCTGCCGCGCCCTCACTCAGGCCGCTGTGGCGCAAGAGTGCGTCAATCGACGGTGCACGTCCGCGGAAGTCGACGAACAGCACCATCGGCGCCTGGGAGCCACCGCGTGCCAGGATCGCCTCACGGAATGCGCGGCCGGTTTCGGCATTCAGCACGCCGTCTTCTTCGAACTTGGAGAAGGCATCGGCGGAGAGCACTTCGGCCCACTTGTAGCTGTAGTACCCAGCCGCATAACCACCGGCGAAAATGTGCGCAAAGCTGTTCGGAAAACGGTTGTAGGCTGGCGGACGCATCACCGACACCTCATCGCGCACGCCTTCGAGCACCTGGGCCACACTGCGGCCGTCGCCGTGGGTGGCGTGCAGCTCGAAGTCAAACAGCGAGAACTCCAACTGGCGCACCATCATCAGGCCGGACTGGAAGTTTTTCGCCGCGAGCATTTTTTCCAGCAGGTCCTGGGGCAGCGGCTCACCGCTCTCATAGTGACCGGAGATCAGCGCCAGGCCTTCCGGCTCCCAGCACCAGTTCTCCATGAACTGGCTTGGCAACTCCACCGCATCCCAGGCCACGCCGTTGATGCCGGACACGCCAGCGTGCTCGACGCGGGTCAACAGGTGATGCAGGCCGTGGCCGAATTCGTGGAACAGCGTAGTCACTTCATCGTGAGTCAGCAGGGCAGGCTTGCCACTGTCGGCCGGGGTGAAGTTGCACACCAGGTTGGCCACCGGGCTTTGCAGCACGCCGTCGATCTTGCGGCGACGGTCGCGCGCGCCGTCCATCCAGGCGCCGCCACGCTTGTTGGCGCGGGCGTACAGGTCAAAGAAGAAGCGGCCAACGTGCTGGCCGTTTTCCTTGATTTCAAACAGGCGCACATCCGGGTGCCAGGTGTCGAAGCCCTTCAGTTCGGCGATCTCGATGCCGTACAGGCGTTGCACGATGGCGAACAGGCCGCCGAGCACCTTGTCGATCGGGAAGTAGGCACGCAGCGCTTCCTGGGACACGCTGTAACGCTGCTCACGGAGTTTTTCGCCGTAGAAACCACTGTCCCAGCTTTGCAGGTCGGCACAGCCTTGCTCGGCAGCATAGGCCTTGAGCTGTTGCAGGTCCTGGGCGGCAAACGGCTTGCTGCGCTTGGCCAGGTCACGCAGGAAGCTCAGCACCTGGTCGCTGGACTCGGCCATCTTGGTGGCCAGGCTCAGTTCGGAGAACGAGGCGTAGCCCAAGAGTTGAGCAAGCTCCTGACGCAGGTCGAGGATTTCTTCCATCACCGGGCCGTTGTCATTCTGACCGGCATTCGGGCCTTGGTCTGACGCACGGGTGCAGTAGGCCGCGTAGACCTCTTCACGCAGGGCGCGGTCCTGGGCGTAGGTCATTACCGCGTAGTAGCTCGGAAATTCCAGGGTGATCAGCCAGCCATCGAGGCCTTTGGCCTGGGCAGCGCCAGCCATCTGCGCCTTGGCCGAGTCGGTCAGGCCGGCGAGGGTGGCTTCATCGGTAACGTGTTTGGTCCAGGCCTGGGTCGCGTCCAGCAGTTGGTTGGAAAACTTGCTGCCCAACTCGGAAAGCTTGCTCTGCACTTCGGCGTAGCGTTTTTGCTGCTCCGGCGGCAAATCGATACCCGACAGGCGGAAGTCGCGCAGGGAGTGTTCCAGGATAGTTTTTTGCGCCACGTCGAAACCTGCCGCTTCCGGGCTGTTGGCCAGGGCTTCGAAAGCCTGGAACAGCTCGCGGTTCTGGCCCATCTCGGTGGAGTAGGCGCTCAACGCCGGCAGGCAGCCTTCGTAGGCTTCGCGCAGTTCAGCGCTGTTGCACACGGCGTTGAGGTGGCTGACCGGGCTCCAGGCGGCGCCCAGGCGGTCATTCAGTTCGTCCATGGCCAAGACCAGCCCGGCCCACGTAGGATTTTTCCCCTGGCTTTGCAGGATGCCTTCGATGGCGACACGGTTGTCGGCGAGGATCTGTTCGATGGCCGGCTGTACGTGCTCGGCACGGATCGCCGAGAACGGCGGCAGGTCGTAGGGCTGCAGAAGAGGGTTGTTCGCGCTCACGGTGGGTACCTTGGCTGAAGACATGTAAGAACAAAGATGGGGCCATCTTAATTACAATCAACGCCCACCGCAGCTATCAGCAGAAGAGAGAGAAGCTATCGTGACCCTTCGCACCTATCAGAACCACACGCCAGCCCTGGGCGCCGGGGCTTTTGTCGATATTTCGGCGGTGGTGATCGGCGATGTCGAAATCGGCACCGACAGCTCCGTATGGCCACTGACCGTGATCCGTGGCGACATGCACCGCATCCGCATCGGTGCGCGCACCAGCGTGCAGGACGGCTGCGTGTTGCACATCACCCACGCCGGGCCTTTCAACCCGGACGGTTTCCCGCTGCTGATCGGCGATGACGTGACCATCGCCCACAAGGTCATGCTGCATGGCTGCACGGTGGGCAGCCGGGTCCTGATCGGCATGGGCAGCATCGTGATGGACGGTGCCGTGGTGGAAGATGACGTGATCATCGGCGCCGGCAGCCTGGTGCCGCCAGGCAAAAAACTGCAAAGCGGCTTTTTGTATGTGGGCAGCCCGGTTAAACAAATCCGCCCACTGACTGACAAGGAACGCGCGTTTTTCACCTACAGTGCGGCGAACTACGTGAAGCTCAAAGACCTGCACCTGGCTGAAGGATTCGATCAATGACCCTGCATTACCCAACCGTGCTGTTCGACCTGGATGGCACCCTCACCGACCCGCGTGAGGGCATTACCCGTTCGATCCAGTACGCCCTCGCCAAGCTCGGTATCGACGAGCCGGACCTGACCAGGCTCGAACACTTTATCGGCCCGCCATTGCTGCAAGCCTTCATGCAGTTCTACGGTTTCGACGAAGCCAAGGCGTGGGAAGCGGTGAACTTCTATCGCGAGCGCTTCAAGGTCACCGGCCTGTATGAAAACCGCGTGTTCGACGGCGTGATGCCGTTGCTGGAAGAATTGAACAGCCAGGGCCGCCAGTTGTACGTGGCTACCTCCAAGCCGTGGGAATTCGCCCGCGAGATCGCCCGGCATTTCGACTTTGCCAAGCACTTCAAAGTGATCTACGGCAGCGAGCTGGACGGTACGCGCACGAACAAAGTCGAGCTGATCGCCCATTTGATGCGCGAAGAAGGCCTGGACCCGGCGACCACCCTGATGATTGGTGACCGCAAGCACGACCTGATCGGTGCACGTAGCAACGGGCTGGATTCAGCGGCGGTAGGCTATGGATTTGGCAGCTTTGAAGAGCTGCATGCCGAGGCCCCGACTTGGCACTTCGAGACGTTGGCCGAGATGCATCAGGCGTTTTTGCAGCAGCCTTGAAACCGCTATCGCAGGCAAACCAGCGCCCACATCCGACTGTATTCACACATCAAAATGTGGGAGCGGGCTTGCCCGCGATGAGGCCCTAAAGCCCCTCCATCTCCAACTGCCTCAACGCCACCTTGCGCTGCTCCACCGGCAACGCCCCCATCCGCTCCACCGCCGCATAAAACCTCAGCCAATCCCCACCTTCTTGCCGAAACAACGCCGCAAACGCCGGCACCCACTGGTCATACAGCCCGAATGGCAACAGCCGCGCGTTGTTCATCGGCTGGTTGATCCAGGCGTCATAACGCTTGTCGCCCGCCCACTGGCTATCACGCATCTGCCGGTAATCGCTGCGCAAGCGCTCAAACTCAAGCGCTTTGGCCGCCCGCATCGCCTCCTTCGACAGCGGTTGGGCGTAGAGCTTTTCCAGACGCTGGCGAGTATCGAGAATCAGCCGGATAAACTGGTCACGTTGCTGCAACGCCCCATCGCCGAGCGGCGCCAGCCCCCGTGCGGCACGCCACTGGCGCGTGCCTTCCTGCTCGACGAAGTTGGCAAATGACTCGTTGAATTCGGTGTCGTCCTTCACATAGAAACGTTGGTGCGCCAGCTCATGAAAGATCAGCGTGGCCAGGCGCTCGTCACCCCAGTTCATCATCGAATTCAGGATCGGGTCGTTGAACCAGCCCAGGGTCGAGTAGGCCTCGACGCCGCCAATCGACACGTCCATGCCTCGCTGGCGCAACAACGCCGCTTCACCCCGTGCAGCGCCCTGGTTGTAGTAGCCGCGATAGGCGACGCAACCGGCGATGGGAAAGCAGTGGGTTTCAGGCGACAGGGAAAATTCTGTCGTGGCGAAGACATTCCACACCACATAGGGCCGGCCAATGTCGGCGTACAACCTGTAGCTCTGGTTGTCAGGCAAATGCAGTTGTTCGCTGGCAAAGGTCCGCGCCTTTTGCGCTTGCGCCAGGTGTTCACGCAGCAGTTGGGGGCGAGAGGGGTCGGCAATGACCGTGGAAACCGGCTCTCGAGCGCGCAGCAATTGCCACTGGCCGCTAGCCAACTGGCCGTAATAGCTGACACTTGAGCAGCCGCTGAGCAGCAGCACCATCAACCCCGGAAGAAAACGCCTGACCATGCCCCAACCGCTCCTGGGTGATTTGCTCGCAAGACTATCGCGCCGGCACGGAATTTTTCCATGGCCTGCGGTGTTTATACTCATGGGGAGTCTGTAGCGTCAGGCTCAATTCATTTCTTTCATTGAGTGCCCGCCATGCGTCAGCTCTTGCTTCCCGTCGCCGTCCTGCTGCTCAGCGCCTGCACCTCGACGCCGTTACCGGCAGTCGATCCGCAACAGGCCTGGGTCGATTTCACCACCCCTACACCGGGCGCCAAACTGCTCATGGCGCAGCGCCTGGACGGCAAAAACCTCAACGATGGGCGCTTCTTCCAAGTGCCGCCCGGGCGCCACGAGCTGATGGTGCGTTTTGATTTCGAGGTGCCGACTGGCGGCGGTTTCGGCGGGTTGGGGCAGACTGCCGAGCGCACCTGCTTCATAACGTTGCAGTACGACCACTTCCAGGCAGGCCAGCGCTATGTGCTGGAAGGGCGCTCGCTGGCGTACACCCCGAACATCCGGCTGTACAACGCCGCGCGCAAGCTGCTGGCCGAGGAGCGCAGCGTCAACTGCCTCTGATCAGTCGTTGTTCTTCTGGTAAATGATGGCCTTGGTGCCGTTCTCACAGCTGCCGACGACCATGGCTACATCGTGCTTGTCGGCTTCTTCCTTGGTCACGATCTCCAAGGTGTAGGACGGCACGGCGTTCGCCTGGATCTTGATCTCGATCTCTTTCCTGAGCTCTTCACAATCTTTGGGCGCGGCCACGGCCGAAGTGGCCAACACACCGCAGATGATCGCCAAAGCAAAACGTTTCATGTGTGAAGCTCCCTGAATGCATTGCGCACGGGTGTGCGCCTAGGCTGCAATGGCTATAGGACCATAGTTTGCCCACGCAGGTTCTGATTTAACGCAAAACCAATATGGAAACGGGCCTGCTCGCGAAGGCGCGGTATCAGAAACACATTCAGTGGCTGACACTGCGCGTTCGCGAGCAAGCCCGCTCCCACATTTTTTGACCCGCGGTATCAGCTAACCAGCGTCGCATCCAGGCTGATTTTCGCATTCAGTACCTTGGACACCGGGCAGCCTTCCTTGGCCTTTTTGCTCAGTTCTTCGAACTGCGCCTGGCTCGCACCCGGGATCTTGGCCTTGAGGATCAGATGCACCGCCGTGATCGCAAAGCCGCCATCGACTTGATCGAGGGTCACTTCAGCCTGGGTGTCGATGCTGTCAGCCTTGAGCCCGGCATCGCCGAGAATCATGGAGAACGCCATGGAGAAACATCCGGCGTGGGCCGCGCCGATCAGCTCTTCCGGATTGGTGCCCTTGCCACCTTCAAAACGCGCCTTGAAGCCGTAAGGCGCTTCGCGCAGTACCCCGGTTTCCGTGGAAATGGAACCCAGGCCCGTCTTCAAATCACCTTCCCAATGTGCAGATGCTTTTTTCACGATACTCATAGCGGTCTCCTCGAACGATGGTTTTGCGTCAGTAAGGGTTCTGAGGATAGTCGGACAGGCAAAGTTCATCCTGTCGGAGAAACCTAGCAATTAAGTAGGAAATTTCCTGCCGTGCTATTGAATCTCGGGTATATGCCCTCATTGCATAGAACATGCACATGAAGCGCCAGGTCTTGGTTCGTCTACACAGCCTGCGCGCCCCCTTGGAGAAGCAGGCTTATGAAATCGCTGTCCGACGTGAAATTCTCGACCCTCGACCTCGTGCCCGTGCGGGCCAACGGCAGCCCGGCGCAGTCGTTGCGCAATTCCCTGGACCTGGCCCAGCACGTGGAAAAGTTCGGCTACAACCGTTTCTGGGTGGCGGAACACCACAATATGGACGGCATCGCCAGCTCGGCCACCTCGGTGTTGCTTGGCTACCTGGCCGGCGGCACCTCGACGATTCGCGTCGGCTCTGGCGGCGTGATGCTGCCCAACCACGCGCCGCTGGTGATTGCCGAGCAGTTCGGCACCCTGGAAAGCCTCTACCCCGGCCGTATCGACCTGGGCCTGGGCCGCGCGCCCGGCTCCGACCAGATGACCGCCCGCGCCCTGCGCCGTGAACGCTCCGGCAGCGCCGACGAGTTCCCCGAGGACGTTGCCGAACTGATGGCGTACCTCGGCCCGCGCACCCCGGACCAACGCATCATCGCCGTACCCGGCACCGGCACCAATGTGCCGGTGTGGCTGCTCGGTTCCAGCCTGTTCAGTGCACAACTGGCTGGTGAGCGCGGTTTGCCTTACGCCTTCGCCTCCCATTTCGCACCGCGCTTGATGCACGAGGCGATTCGCGTCTACCGCAATCACTTCAAGCCTTCAGCCGTGTTGGATAAACCGTACGTGATGCTCGGCATTCCGCTGGTGGCGGCGGACACCGATGAGCAAGCCGACTATCTGGCCACCTCGGTGTACCAGCGCATCCTCGCGCTGATGCGCGGGCAAAGCCTGGTGCAGCGCCCACCCGTGAACAGCATGGACGGCCTGTGGCTACCCCATGAAAAAGATGCCGTCGGCAGCTTCCTTGGCCTGGCGATGGTCGGCAGCCCGGCAAAAATCCGCGCCAAACTGGAAGTGCTGATCGAACAAACCGGTGCAGACGAGTTGATCTTTACCTGCGACCTGTACGAACACGCCGACCGGATTTATTCCTACGAACTGCTGGCGCAGTTGATGAAGGGCTGAAGAACGCACTTATGGCGAGGGAGCTTGCTCCCTCGCCACAGGTGCCGGCAACACGGGGTCAACCGCGTTTGTAGACGATTTCCTTGGTGCCGGCTTCACACGAGCCAACCACTTTGGCGTCACCCGCAGCACCTTTCTCCACAACGTCCAGGGAATAGTGCGCAACGCCCTTGGCATCCAGTTTCGCTGCAATCTCGCTCTTCAGCTCGTCACAAGGCTTGCCCGCCGCCAGGGCCGTACCCGCAATGCTCAACAAACCTACCGCTAGCAGAAACTTCTTCATCCGTTACCGTCCTTGCGCTGTTCAAAAAGAGCGTGCCGACGCTCGTGGCGTCGGCACCCATTGGTTGTAGCGCAGGTTATGGCAATCGGCCAGTCGGCAAGTTCAACCGCGGCGATCAACTACTGGCGATTCGGAACCCCACCTTGAGCGTGACCTGAAAGTGTGCGGCCTTGCCATCCTTGATATGCCCACGGGTATCGACCACCTCGAACCACTCCAGGTGCTTGATGCTCTTGTTGGCCTCGGCCAGCGCATTGTTGATGGCGTCTTCGATGCTGGAGGTGGACGAGCCCACCAATTCCACTTTTTTGTAGGTGTGATGATCAGACATGGTGTTTCTCCTGAGGGTCGTCAATAAAGCCTAGCAGTCAATGTTCATACTGCTTCTGGCGACCGTTCCTACGCGAAAGTTCAGATTTACTGCACTTTCTGAAAGCGCTGGAGTCGGTATCTACACACGCCACTCAATCACTTCAGGAGAATCCACATGGCCAACACTTCTTTACGCAAAGCGTCGCTGGAAAGCATGGAAGCCGAGATTTCGAGCCTGCTCAAGTCTCTGGAAAGCCTCAAGGACGACGCGTCCGACGAGTCGCGCAAGACCTTGAAGGCCCTGAAAAGCAACGCCGAGAATGCCCTCAAGCATTCCCGCCACCTGATCAGCGATGCCTACGAAGAAAGCAAAGTGAAAATCCGCGAAACCGGTGTTGCAACCCGGGACTACGCGCAGGAGCACCCATGGACTACAGCCGGTGTGGCGGTAGGTGCATTGGGTCTGCTGGCTGCTTACTTGCTGTGCAAACGCGGTGACTAAACCGGCGGGTGCTCAAGCTCAGCCTTGAGCCACTGCGCCAGTCTCCCGGCGCGCCCGTCTGCGGCGCGCTTGGGCAGCCACAACGCCAGGTGCGCCGGGGTTTCGCTGAAACCCCACGGCGCCACCAGGCGACCCGCGCGCAAGTCCTCGGCCACCAGCGGCTGCGGCGCAATCGCCACGCCCAACCCGGCCACCGCTGCTTCCAGCAAATAATACAAATGCTCAAACCCCTGGCCGTGTTTCAACGCACCGGGCTCAATGCCGTGTTGCTGTGCCCAACTGGGCCAGGCTTGCGGGCGCGAAGTCGTGTGCAGCAAGGCTTCGCCGCACAAGGCCGAGGCGGGCGCATGCCGCAGCCGCTCGTAGCCGGCAAAGCGTGGGCTCAGCACCGGGCCGATGCGTTCGCTGGCCAGTTCATACACTTGCATGTCCGCCGGCCACGGTGGTTCGGCGAACACCAGCAAGGCGTCCAGTCCCGGACGCCGTGGGTCAAGATCACCGTCACCCGCCGACAGGTGCAGACGCAAATCCGGCAGGTCTGCATTCAGGCGGCCCAGGCGCGGAATCAACCAGCGCGCCAGCAAACTGCCTGAACAACCGAGCACGAACGGCGCGTCGGCGCTGGCCTGGGTCAACTCTGCACACACATCCCTCAAGTGCTCGAACGCCTCGGCACTCGCGTCACGCAGGCGCACACCGGCATCTGTGAGTTTAAGGCCACGCCCATCCTTGACGAACAGGCTCACGCCCAAGTGCTCTTCCAGCACCTTCAACTGGCGACTGACCGCGCCGTGGGTCACATGTAATCTCTCGGCTGCCTGGCTGACGCTGTTCAATCGCGCAGTGGCTTCAAACGCACGCAGGGCGTTAAGGGGCGGAAGGTCGCGGCTCATATGTGAGTTTTCCTGACATGTTGCAGCGATCTTATCGGTTTTCAGGCCACTGCGTCAGGGGTAGAGTGGCCGTCATTGTTTCCTACACCCATTCCTTCCTGGAGCGTCCTATGACTCAGTCCCAGACCGACCTACGCAACGGCCCAGACGCCAACGGCCTGTTTGGCGCGTTCGGCGGCCGTTACGTCGCTGAAACCCTGATGCCGTTGATCCTCGACCTGGCCCGCGAATACGAAGCGGCCAAGATCGATCCGGCGTTCAACGAGGAATTGGCCTACTTCCAGCGCGACTACGTCGGCCGTCCGAGCCCGCTGTATTTCGCCGAACGCCTGACCGAATTCTGCGGCGGCGCCAAGATCTACCTCAAGCGCGAAGAGCTGAACCACACCGGCGCGCACAAGATCAACAACTGCATCGGCCAGATCCTGCTGGCGCGGCGCATGGGCAAGAAACGCATCATCGCCGAGACCGGCGCGGGCATGCACGGCGTGGCCACCGCCACCGTGGCGGCGCGCTTCGGCCTGCAATGCGTGATCTACATGGGCACCACCGACATCGAGCGCCAGCAAGCCAACGTGTTCCGCATGAAGCTGCTGGGGGCTGAAGTGATCCCGGTGGTCGCCGGCACCGGCACCCTGAAAGACGCCATGAACGAAGCTCTGCGTGACTGGGTAACCAATGTCGACAGCACCTTCTACCTGATCGGCACCGTGGCCGGCCCCCACCCGTACCCCGCCATGGTGCGCGACTTCCAGGCCGTGATCGGCAAAGAAACCCGCGACCAGCTGCAAGCCCAGGAAGGCCGCCTGCCGGACAGCCTGGTGGCGTGCATCGGCGGTGGCTCCAATGCCATGGGCCTGTTCCACCCATTCCTTGACGACAAGAGCGTGGAAATCATCGGTGTTGAAGCGGCCGGCCACGGCATCGAAACCGGCAAGCACGCCGCCAGCCTCAACGGCGGCGTACCTGGCGTATTGCACGGTAACCGCACCTTCCTGTTGCAGGACGACGACGGCCAGATCATCGACGCCCACTCGATCTCCGCCGGCCTCGACTACCCGGGCATCGGCCCGGAACACGCGTGGTTGCATGACATCGGCCGCGTCCAGTACACCTCGGTGACTGACGATGAAGCCCTCGACGCCTTCCACAAATGCTGCCGCCTGGAAGGGATCATTCCTGCGCTGGAAAGCGCCCACGCCCTGGCCGAAGTGTTCAAACGCGCACCGACCCTGCCGAAAGATCACCTGATGGTGGTTAACCTTTCCGGCCGTGGCGACAAAGACATGCAAACCGTGATGCATCACATGGAACAGTCGCAGCAGGAGAAACACTGATGAGCCGCCTGCAAACCCGCTTTGCCCAACTCAAAGAACAAAACCGCGCCGCCCTGGTGACCTTCGTCACCGCCGGTGACCCTGGCTACGACACCTCACTGGCGATCCTCAAAGGCTTGCCTGCCGCTGGCGCCGACGTGATCGAGCTGGGCATGCCCTTCACCGACCCGATGGCCGACGGCCCGGCGATCCAGCTGGCCAACATCCGCGCACTGCAAGCCAAGCAGAACCTGCTGAAAACCCTGCAAATGGTCCGCGAGTTCCGCAAGGACAACCGCGACACCCCGCTGGTGTTGATGGGCTACTTCAACCCGATCCACAAATACGGCGTGCCGAAGTTCATCGCCGATGCGAAAGAGGCGGGCGTCGACGGCCTGATCGTGGTCGACATGCCGCCGGAGCATAACGGCGAGCTGTGCGACCCGGCCCAGGCTGCAGGCATCGACTTTATCCGCCTGACCACGCCGACCACCGATGACGTGCGCCTGCCGACCGTACTCAATGGCAGCTCCGGCTTTGTGTACTACGTGTCGGTAGCCGGTGTGACCGGTGCCGGTGCCGCCACCCTGGAACACGTTGAAGAAGCCGTGACCCGCCTGCGTCGGCATACCGACCTGCCGATCAGCATCGGTTTCGGTATCCGCACCCCGGAACAAGCAGCGGCGATCGCCCGTTTGGCGGACGGCGTAGTGGTGGGTTCGGCGTTGATTGATCACATCGCCACTGCGAAAAATGATCAGCAAGCCATCGACGGCGTGCTCGGCCTGTGCGCGGCATTGTCGGAAGGCGTCCGTAACGCGCGTAAGTAAGCGGCTCGTAAGTGGTAGGTAAAGTTCCTGATACACAGGAATCAAACTGAAAACTCAGTACCTAAACTGACAAGACCAAGGGATTTCGAACCTCGTTCGAGATCCCTTTTTTGTTTGTGTGCCCTGAGGAATACCCGATGAAAATGCCTAAATCCGTGATTGCCGGCCTTGGCGTGCTGGTGCTTGGCGCCAGTGCCCTGGTGCAAGCCGCGCCGAATGATCAGGGCGGCCCTGAGCGTGGCGGCCCGCAAGGCCAGCATGAGCAGCCGCGTGGCGACGACCATCGTGGCCCGCAGGACAACCGTCGCGGCGGCCCGCCCCAGGATTTCGGCCCGGTACGCCAGGTGATCCGCGACAACCACGGCCAGTTCTCCCGTGGCGCACCGCCGCCGCCGAATGTGCGCCTGGTACGTGGCAAGCCGCTGCCCCATGGTTACTACGGCGAACGCCTGGACAACCGCGCGCTGGCACGGCTGCCGGTGTACCAGGGTTATGAATGGCGCCGTTCGGGGCCGGACATCGTGTTGATCGCGGTAGGCACCGGCATCGTCTACGAGATCCTCGACGGCGTCCTCAACTGACCCGGGTCTTGTAGTGAGCGGGCTTGCCCCGCGCTGGGGGGCGAAGCCGCCCCAAATCCAGACACCTCGGTCTCTCTGAAACACCGCGGGGGCTGTTTGGGACGGCTTGCCCCCCAGCGCGGGCAAGCCCGCTCACTACGGGGGTTACAGTTGGATGCGTTCGACTTTGCCGACCAGCAGCACGTAGGAAAGCGCACCCAGCAACGCCAACACGGCGATGTAGGTAATCGCGGGAGCAAACGAGTCACCGCTGGCCAGGAAGCCAATCACGATCGGCGTGGCGATTGCCGCCAGATTGCCGATGAAGTTGAACACACCACCCGTCAACCCGAGCAACCGTGCCGGGGCCAGGGTCGAGACCAGCGACCAGGTGATCGATGCCAGCCCGTTGCCAAAAAACGCCAGCGCCAGGAACGCAATGACCCACGCCGTCGAGTCCACATAGTTCGCACCGATGATTGCCGTGGAAATCAGCAGCCCGCCAATGATCGGCAACTTGCGCGCAAAGCCCACCGAGGCTCCGCGGCGAATCAGCCAGTCGGAAAAGATCCCGGAACACAACACACCCACAAATGCGGCGAGAAACGGCAGCGACGCGAGCAGGCCAGACTTGATGAAGTCCATGCCGCGATATTTCACCAGGTAGGTCGGGAACCACGTCAGGAAAAACCACAGCGTGGAGTTCAGGCAGAACTGCCCCAGGTAGATGCCCCAGAGTTTGCGCTTGCTCAGCACTATCCCCAGGTCGACCCAGCTGAACGGCGTCTTCGCGGTTTTTTCCTGCATATCCACCAGGCCGCCGCCTTCACGGATCAGCTCGATTTCTGCGGTGTTGGCACCTTTGAAATCCTTTGGCTCGCGGTATACCGCGTACCAGATTGCCGCCCACAAAATACCCACGCCACCTGTGACCACAAACACCATGTGCCAGCCGAATGCGTGTTGCAGCCACGCCAGCACCGGCGTCAGGAACGCCAGCCCGACAAACTGCCCGGAGGTGTAGAAACCAATCGCGGTGGCGCGCTCGCGCTCGGGGAACCAGGTGGTGACCACGCGGCTGTTGATCGGGTAGGCCGGGGCTTCCAGCGCGCCCACCGCCATGCGCAAGACGAACAGCGCGATAAAGCTGGCGGCAAAGCCGAGCATCACGGTGGCGATGGACCACAACAACAGCGCGGCGGTGTAGAGAATGCGCGGCGGCACGCGATCTACCAGCCAGCCGCCGGGGATCTGCATGGCGGCGTAGGTCCAGCCGAACGCAGAGAAGATCAGGCCGACGTGTACCGGGTCGATCCCCAGTTCGCTGGTCAGCGCGGGGGCGGCAATCGACAGGTTGCTGCGGTCGAGGTAGTTGATCACCACGGTGATGAACAGCAGCACCATGATGAAGAAACGCTTTCTGGTAGGCGTGACTAAAGAAGCCTGCCCGGTGAAGGATTCAGGATGCATGAGGGGGTTGCCTCTTCTTATGTTTATTGAGGTCTGGAAAGGAGCTGACTGAAGAAACCGGATCAAAATGTGGGAGCGGGCTTGCTCGCGAATGCGGTAGTTCAGCCCCAGATGTGTTGACTGACACACCGTATTCGCGAGCAAGCCCGCTCCCACATTTTCAACCGCATTTCTTCAGTGAAATATCACCACTCGGCAAAGCTACCGTCGGCGTGGCGCCAGATCGGGTTGCGCCAGCGGTGGCCGATGGCCGCGCGTTCGATCACATATTCCTCGTTGATCTCGATGCCCAGGCCTGGCCCGTTGGGGATCTTCACGAAGCCCTGGTCATAGTCGAACACACCCGGATCACGCACATAGTCGAGCAGGTCATTGCTCTCGTTGTAGTGAATGCCCAGGCTTTGCTCCTGGATAAACGCGTTGTAGCAAACCGCGTCCAGTTGCAGGCACGCCGCCAGGGCAATCGGGCCCAGTGGGCAGTGCAGGGCCAGGGCCACGTCGTAGGCTTCGGCCATGTTGGCGATCTTGCGGGTTTCGGTGATGCCGCCGGCGTGGGACGCATCCGGCTGGATGATGTCGACGTAGCCTTCGCTGAGCACGCGCTTGAAGTCCCATCGCGAGAACAGGCGCTCGCCGAGGGCAATCGGGGTGCTGGTCAGCGGCGCCAGTTCCTTGAGCGCTTCGTAGTTTTCGCTGAGCACCGGCTCTTCGATAAACATCAGCTTGTACGGGTCCAACTCTTTCATCAGCACTTTGGCCATAGGCTTGTGCACGCGGCCGTGGAAGTCGACGCCGATGCCGACGTTCGGGCCCACCGCGTCACGTACGGCGGCGACGTTGGCCAGGGCCAGGTCGACTTTTTCGAAGCTGTCGACGAACTGCAGCTCTTCGGTGCCGTTCATTTTCACCGCGGTGAAGCCACGGGCCACGGCCTCTTTGGCCGCGCGGGCGGTGTCGGCCGGGCGGTCGCCACCGATCCACGAATACACACGGATCTTGTCACGCACCTGGCCGCCGAGCAGGTCGCTGACCGACACGCCGAGGGCCTTGCCCTTGATGTCCCACAGCGCCTGGTCGATGCCGGCGAGGGCGCTCATGTGCACGGCGCCGCCGCGGTAGAAGCCACCGCGGTAGAGCACGGTCCAGATGTCTTCGATGTTGCGCGGGTCTTTGCCGATCAGGTAGTCGGACAGTTCTTCAACCGCAGCCGCCACCGTGTGGGCGCGGCCTTCGACCACGGGTTCGCCCCAGCCGGTCACGCCCTGGTCGGTCTCGACTTTCAGGAAGCACCAGCGCGGTGGGACGATAAAGGTCGTCAGTTTGGTGATTTTCATCTGTTATCTCTCTTATAGATGCGGCGCCTGTGGGCGCAAGACTTGATCTCAGCTCAGGGCTTTCCAGGCGGCGACATAAGCCTGGGCGCGGCTCGCTACCTGATCCACTGTCATACCCGGTTTGAACAACCCGGAACCCAGCCCGAACCCCTTGGCGCCGGCGTCGATAAACACCTGCATGTTGTCCGGGGTAATGCCGCCCACCGGCAGCAGCAGCGTGCCCGCCGGCAGTACCGCCAGCCACGCCTTGATCACCGCCGGGCCCATTTGCTCGGCGGGGAACAGTTTCAATACGTCGGCCCCTTCGGCCAGGGCGGCGAAGGCTTCGGTGGGCGTGGCAACGCCCGGCGACAAAAACAGCCCTGCCGCTTTTGCGGCACGCAAGACCTTGGCGTCACTGTGGGGCATGACGATCACCTGGCCGCCGGCAGCTTTCACCTGCTCGACCTGTTCCGGCGTCAGCACCGTGCCGGCACCGATCAGGCAATCGGCGGGCAGGCTGTCGCGCAGCGTGCGGATGCTGGTGTAAGGGTCCGGCGAGTTGAGCGGGACTTCAATGACGCGAAACCCAGCCTGGTACAACACCTGGCCGATGGCCTGGGCTTCGTCCGGGCGGATACCGCGCAGGATGGCGATCAAACCGTTTTGTGCGAGTGCGTGCTTGAGCATGTCAGACCTGCAATGCTGGTTGAGTGAGCCCGGCGGCCACGGCCAACTGCCACAGGCCGCGCGCGGTGGCCTCCTGCGCGAGGCTGACGTGGGCGAAACCGCAGAGGGCGAGGGCGCGTTGGTAGCGGGCACACAATGGCGCTGCGCCCACCAGGATGATCGGCTGCTGTTTGGCGCGCTCCGGCAGCCCGATCAGTTCATGGCCGATCAGCAGGCCGGACAGGTAGTCGGGCTGCTGCTGCGGCGAAAGTTCGGCCGTGAGCCCCAGGGTGCGGGCGCTGAACAGGGTCGACAGCACACCGCGCCGGCCGTCCTCCGACAGCGCCACCTGCACGCCACGGTCGAAGGCTTCGGCCTGGAACTGTTCGGTGATCTGCTGGGTGCGCCCGAGGATGCTGTGTTTGCTCAACACCGCAAACACTTCCCCAGTCATGAAGGTATCGAAATGGGTGATGCAGCCATCGACCACCTCGACCCACTTGGAATGGCTGCCCGGCAGGCCGATCAGCACGTCGGCGCCAAGCCCTTGCAGCACGCCCAGCACCTGAGTTTCTTCGCCGCGCATCACGTTGGGCAAGCCGGCCTGCTCGATCACGCCCGGCACGATATGCACGTCCACCCCGCGCAGGCTACGCACGCGGTGCAAAGCCTGGCCGAGGCTGGCGACGTCGACGGGGGTATTGCGATAGGCCGCCTCGCTCCAGCCCTGGGCGCTGCCGACCATGCCGCAGGCGATCACCGGCACGCCTGGCTGGGCGTCGAGCCAATCGCCGCAGGCCGTGTCGAAGGCCAGCTCGAAGCCATCACTGCAACGCACGCCGGCAATGTCCCGGGGCTCGCTGGGCAAATGCATGATCCCGCACGCCAGCGCGCGGTGTTCCAGCACGACGCCTGCCGGGCCGAGTTTGTAAGCACGAAGGGAGCTGGTTCCCCAATCGAGCGCGATCAATTGCGCCTGCATCGCTTCACCTGAGTTCTGAGCGGATGCGACGAATATAAACCTACGCGGAGGAAAGTCTCAATATATAAATATCAATCCCATATTTAGGGATTTGATCTAAGAAAATGCTGACAAATTCAACTCTGGCATCGCCCCCATCCAGACCGCGTAGTCGGTGTGATCCTTGAGGTCATCGCCGGTATCGGGGTGCAGGAACACCACCAGACCGTTGCGATGAATCACCAACCACGGCAGCACCACGCCGATGTATTCGGGATCGAACGCCAGCTGGCAGCTCCAATCCGGGTGCGGGCCCACCGGCCGTTCATGCACACGGCCCATGCGCAGCGGAAAAAGTTTGGCGGCCTCTTCGCACAAGGTGCGCGCCTGTTCGAGGGTGCTCGCGTCGAAGTAGACATGGGCGTGGTAGCCCTTGATACGTTGCATGACGGCCTCCGGATCCAGTAAGCGCCAAATCCTAGACCGCAATCGACGGGAGGGCCAGCCCGGTCAATGACTGCGCGCTGCTGGCCTGTTCGGCCAATAGCCACTGGACAAAGCGCTCGACCAACTGCCCGCGACGTTTGCGCTGGGGCTGCACCACGTAGTAGCCGAAGCGCGAGACCACCGTGTCGCCGAACGGTCGACACAGCCAGTTCTGCTCCAGCAGGTTGTCCACCAAGTGGCGCCAGCCGATTGCCACGCCCTGGCCGGCAATGGCCGCCTGGATCAGCAGGGTGTAGTTGTCGAAACGCAGTTGCCCGGGCGTCGGCGCGGCGCTGATGCCCAGCTCGCGGAACACGCCGCTCCAGTCGAACCACTGGCTGTTGTTTTCCTGGCGCAGGTGCAGCAAGGGAAAATCGTGCAGATTCTGTACAGTCAGCGGCGTGGCCTGGGCCTTGAGCCACTGCGGGCTGCACACCGGGAACACTTCCTCGTTGAACAGCCACAGGCTTTCGCCCTGCTTGAAGCGGCCGTCGCCGAACAGCACCGCCACGTCAATGTCACTGCGCAGGCTGGCGTGGTTGCGCTCGCTGGTGACCAGGCTTACATCGACCTGCGGGTTGGCCTGGTGGAAGCGATGCAGGCGCGGCATCAGCCAATAGGCGGCGAAGGCGAAGTCGGTGGCCACTTGCAGCACTTCGTGCTGATCCTGCTGGGTGATCGCGCTCAAGCCCTGGTTGATGTTCTGCAAACCGCCTTGCACGTGCTCAAACAGCAGCGCGCCGGCGTCGGTCAGTTCGATGCCGCGATAGATACGATCAAACAGGCGGGTTGCCAGCTGTTCCTCCAGGCGCTTGATCTGCTGGCTGATGGCCGGCTGGGTGGTGCCCAGTTCCATCGCGGCAGCGGTAAAACTGCGGTGACGCGCGGCCGCTTCAAAGGCGCGCAGCAGGTCGAGGGACAAATCCCCTAGGGCTTCATACATAAGCTGTGCTTATCCTAGACATTGCGTTTCATGGGCTTTACCCCAATTTCCATGGGCTGCATGCTCATTCGCATAAACACCGCCTATGGAATGCCGAGAACCCATGAAGCGCAAGAACATTCTTTTCATCATGGCCGATCAAATGGCCGCACCGTTGCTGCCGTTCTACGGTTCTTCGCCGATCCAATTACCGAATTTGAGCCGCCTCGCCGCCCAGGGCGTGGTGTTTGACGCCGCCTATTGCAACAGCCCGCTGTGCGCACCGTCGCGTTTCACCCTGGTCAGTGGCCAGCTGCCGAGCAAGATCGGCGCCTACGACAACGCGGCCGATTTCCCCGCCGATATACCGACGTATGCCCACTACCTGCGTCGCCTCGGCTACCGCACGGCGCTGTCAGGCAAGATGCACTTCTGCGGCCCCGACCAGTTGCACGGCTATGAAGAACGCCTGACCAGTGACATCTATCCCGCCGACTACGGCTGGGCGGTGAACTGGGATGAACCGGACGTGCGCCCCAGTTGGTTTCACAACATGTCCTCGGTGCTGCAAGCCGGGCCATGCGTGCGCACCAACCAGCTGGATTTCGACGAGGAGGTGGTGTTCAAGGCCCAGCAATACCTGTTCGACCACATTCGCGAAGACGGCGACCGGCCGTTCTGCCTGACCGTGTCGATGACCCATCCCCATGATCCGTACACGATTCCCAAACCGTTCTGGGATTTGTACGACGACGCCGAAATCCCCTTGCCTGCAACGCCTGCGCAGGAGGATCTCGACCCGCACTCCCAGCGTCTGCTCAAGGTCTACGACCTGTGGGGCAAGCCGCTGCCGGTGGATAAGATCCGCGATGCACGGCGTGCCTACTTCGGCGCGTGCAGTTACATCGACAGCAATGTCGGAAAATTGCTGCAAACCCTGGAAGACACTGGCCTGGCCGATGACACCATCATCATCTTCTCCGGCGACCATGGCGACATGCTCGGCGAGCGCGGCCTCTGGTACAAAATGCACTGGTTTGAAATGGCCGCCCGGGTGCCGCTGTTGGTCAGCGCGCCGGGGCAATTTGCGCCGGGGCGGGTCAGCAACGCCGTGTCCACTGCCGACCTGCTGCCCACGCTGGTCGAACTGGCCGGCGGCGCGCTGGACCCACGCTTGCCACTGGACGGCCGCTCGCTGGTCTCGCACTTGCAGGGGCAGGGCGGGCACGACGAAGTTTTTGGCGAATACATGGCCGAAGGCACCATCAGCCCGCTGATGATGATTCGCCGCGCCAGCTTCAAATTCATCTACAGCGAGGACGATCCGTGCCTGCTGTTTGATGTGCACAACGACCCGCACGAGCGGGAGAACCTCAGCCAGTCACCGGAACACCGGCCGCTGTTCGAGGCGTTTTTAAGTGAGGCGCGGGCCAAATGGGACATCCCGGCGATCCACCAGCAGGTGCTCGCCAGCCAACGCCGCCGTCGCCTGGTGTTTGACGCCCTGACCCAGGGCAAGCTGAAGAGCTGGGATCACCAGCCACTGGTGGACGCCAGTCAGCAATACATGCGCAACCACATCGACCTCGACGACCTGGAGCGCAAGGCACGTTATCCACAACCCTGCCAAAACCAATAAATAGACAGAGGGAAGGCCATGCAAAAGTTGACTGCGGTGCTGGGCATCTTGGCGTTGAGCAGCGCCAATGTGTATGCGGACACCAGTTGTGACACGGTGAAAATGGCCGATCCGGGCTGGAGCGACATCGCCGCCACCAATGCCATCACCAGCTTTCTGCTGACGGGCATGGGCTACAAGGCCAAGGTCGACACCCTGGCGGTGCCGATCACCTTTGGCGGGCTCAAGGACGGCCAGGTGGACGTGTTCCTCGGTAACTGGATGCCGGCGCAGCAGGGGTTCTATGACAAGTTCATCGCCAATGGCGAAGTGGTGCAGTTGGCGAAAAACCTCGAAGGCACCGAGTTCACCCTTGCCGTGCCGGACTACGTGTGGGCCGCCGGTGTGCATGAGTTTGCCGACTTGAACAAGTTTGCCGACAAGTTCGACAAGAAAATCTACGGCATCGGCTCCGGCGCGCCGGCAAATATCTCGTTGCAGGACATCATCAAGAAAAACGACTTCGACCTCGGCCAATGGAAACTGATCGAGTCCAGCGAACAGGCGATGCTCGCCGAAGTATCGCGGGCGGTTAAGAAGCAGAAATTCGTGACCTTCCTCGGCTGGACCCCGCACCCGATGAACGTGCAGTTGAAAATGCATTACCTCAAGGGCGGCGAGAAGTACTTCGGCGACACCGGCAGCGTGTACACCCTGACGCGCAAAGGCTACGCACAAGCCTGCCCGAACGTAGGAAAACTGCTGACCAACCTGAGTTTTACCCAGGAGATGGAGAACAGCATCATGGCCGAGGTGAGCAACAACAAGGTCAGCAATGCGGATGCGGCGAAGGCGTGGATCAAGGCCAATCCGGCGGTGTTGGATAAGTGGCTGGAGGGGGTGAAGACCGTGGATGGCAAAGATGCACTATCGGCAGTAAAAGCAAAACTCTAAGACCAGATGCAATCCAAATGTGGGAGCGGGCTTGCTCGCGAATGCGGTGTGTCAGCCAACGATTGCTTAGCTGAACCACCGCATTCGCGAGCAAGCCCGCTCCCACAAAGTCCAGTGTGTGCTGATATTCTGCGCCAAACTTCAAGACCGAGACCCTGATGCCCCGGCCCAACCGCCACACACTTTTCCCCTTCCTCAGCTGGCTCCCGCGCCAGACTCGCGCGAGCGTCGGCCGGGATGCGATGGTGGGACTCAGCGGCGCCGTACTGGCCTTGCCGCAGTCGATTGCCTACGCACTGATTGCCGGCCTCCCACCAGAGTATGGGCTCTACGCCGCGATCATTCCGGTGCTGATCGCCTGCCTCTGGGGCTCATCCTGGCACCTGATCTGCGGCCCGACGGCGGCGATTTCCATCGTGCTGTACGCCAGCGTCAGCCCACTGGCCGTGCCGGGTTCCCAGGACTACATCACCCTGATCCTGCTGCTCACATTCCTTGCCGGGGTTTTCCAGTGGTTGCTGGGCATGCTGCGCTTCGGCGCGCTGGTGAATTTCGTGTCCCACTCGGTGGTGCTGGGTTTCACCCTGGGCGCCGCCGTGGTCATTGCCCTGGGGCAACTGCCGAACCTGTTGGGGCTGGATCTGCCCAGCCAGGCCACGGCGATCAAGAGCCTGATGGCGCTGGTGGATCACAGCGGGGAATGGGACCACGCCTCACTGGCCCTGGGCCTGGGTACATTGTTGGTGGGGGCGCTGCTGAAATACCGGGTACCGCGCTGGCCGACGCTGTTGATCGCGCTGGCACTGGGCAGCCTGGTGGCCTGGCTGTGGCCGGCGATGTTCGGGCATGTGGCGCGGGTCAGTTCGTTTATCGGCAAGCTGCCGCCGTTCAGCCCGTTGCCGATGGACCTGGATATGATCTTGCGCCTGCTGCCCAGCGCCGTGGCGGTGGGCATGCTCGGGCTGGTGACCAGCCTGTCGATTGCACGCTCGCTGTCGGCGCGCTCGCAGCAGTTGCTCGATGCCAATCAGGAAGTCCGGGCGCAGGGTTTATCCAATATCGTCGGCGGATTTTTCTCCGGGTACCTGTCAGCCGGTTCCTTTACCCGCTCTGGCCTGAGTTACGAAGCCGGCGCCTGCTCGCCGCTGGCCGGGGTGTTTTCGGCGTTGTGGGTGGCGCTGTTTGCGCTGTTTGGCGCGGCCTTGATCGCCCATATCCCGATCCCGAGCATGGCCGCGAGCATTCTGTTGATCAGTTGGGGGCTGGTGGACCGTCGCGGCATTCGCGCCTTGTTCCGGGTGAGCCGCGCCGAATTCCTGGTGATGGCTCTCACGTGCGTCGCCACCCTGCTGCTGGAACTGCAAACGGCGATTTATGCGGGGGTGCTGGCGTCGTTGTTTTTCTACCTCAAGCGCACCTCGCAGCCACGGGTGCAGCATTGGCGCGACGGTGATGAGGATGTGCTGCGGGTGGGCGGTTCGATCTTCTTTGGCGCCAGCCATTACCTGCAAGTGCGCCTGCAACGGCTGCAGGGCGAGCGGGTGGTAATCGAGGCGCAGCAGATCAACTTTATCGACTACTCCGGGGTGGAGATGCTGCACCAGGAGGCGCGCAGGTTGCGGGGGTTGGGGAGGAGTTTGACCTTGCGTCGGGCAAGGCCTCAAGTCGTGGAGGAATTGAAGAAACTGGAAGGGGCCGACAGGTGCCCCATTCACTTCGAAGACTGAATATGGTCAGTGTGGGAGCTGGCTTGCCTGCTCCCACACTGACCGTGCCCACATTGGGTTTGTGTCAAGCCAGTTGGCGGCGTAGTTCAGCCAATACGGGCGCCGATTCCGGGCGCACACCGCGCCACAGGAAGAACGCTTCCGCCGCCTGTTCCACCAACATACCCAGGCCATCCATCGCCACAGACGCGCCTTGTTCAGTCGCCCAGCGGCAGAATGCCGTCGGCTCCTTGGCGTACATCATGTCGTAGCAAAACGTCTTGCCCGGTTCGATCAGGCTGCCGGCAATCGGCGGTACATCGCCTGACAGGCTGGCGGAGGTGGCGTTGATGATCACGTCCACCGGCTCACGCAACCAGTCGAAACCGCTGGCAGACACGGGGCCCAGGTCGTCGAACAGCTCGGCGAGCATCTCGGCCTTTTCCACGGTGCGGTTGGCGATGATCAACGATGCCGGCTGCTGCGCCAGCAACGGCTCCAACGCGCCACGTACCGCGCCACCGGCGCCCAGCAGCAGGATACGTTTGCCTTGCAGGCTCAACCCGGCGTTGACCGTAAGGTCGCGCACCAGGCCGGCGCCGTCGGTGTTGTCCCCCAGCAGCGTGCCATCGGCGAGCTTGCTCAGGGTATTCACCGCGCCAGCACGTAGGGCGCGTTCGGTGAGAGTGTTGGCCAGGCGGTACGCGTCTTCCTTGAACGGCACGGTGACGTTGGCACCACGGCCTTGCTGAAAGAACTCACGGGCGCAGCCGATGAAATCATCCAAGGGTGCGAGCAAGGTGCTGTAGTCCAACTGCTCGCCAGTCTGTTCGGCGAACATCCGGTGAATCAGCGGCGACTTGCTATGCCCGATGGGGTTGCCGAATACCACATAACGATCCATCAGACCGCCGCCTTTGGCGCGGCAAGGCCCAGCCAGTCACGGTCTTGCAGGAAATAGTCGGTGAGGCGCGCCTCTTCGCTGCCGGCTTCGGCTTTCCAGTCGTAGCTCCAGCGCACTTGGGGCGGCAGCGACATCAGGATCGACTCGGTACGCCCGCCCGATTGCAGGCCGAACAGCGTGCCACGGTCGTAGACCAGGTTGAATTCAACGTAACGGCCACGGCGGAATTCCTGGAATTCACGCTGTTGCTCGGTGTAGGCGGTGGCCTTGCGGCGCTGCACGATCGGCAGGTAGGCGTCGATGTAGGCGTCGCCGATGGCACGGATGAAGGCGAAGCAGGTGTCGAAGTCCCACTCGTTCAAGTCATCGAAGAACAGGCCGCCGATGCCACGCGGTTCATTGCGGTGCTTGATGTGGAAGTAGGTGTCGCACCAGGCCTTGTAGCGCGAGTACACGTCCGCGCCGAATGGCGCGCAAGCCTGCTCGGCGACGCGGTGCCAGTGGATGCAGTCTTCTTCATTGGCGTAGTAAGGCGTGAGGTCGAAGCCGCCGCCAAACCACCACACCGGCTCTTCACCTTCTTTTTCGGCGATGAAAAAGCGCACATTGGCGTGGGAAGTCGGAACATGAGGGTTATGCGGGTGGATCACCAGCGACACGCCCAAGGCTTCAAAACCGCGACCGGCCAGTTCAGGACGATGGGCACTGGCGGACGGTGGAAGACCGCTGCCGAACACGTGGGAAAAGTTGACGCCGCCTTTTTCGATCACCGTACCGTTCTCGATCACACGGGTGCGACCGCCGCCGCCGGCAGGCCGGGTCCAGGCGTCTTCGATAAAGCGAGTGTCTGCCTCGAAGGTTTCCAGGGCGCTGCAAATGCGGTCTTGCAGGTCAAGCAGGTAGGCCTTTACAGCCTCGGTGCGGGTAGTCATGGCATCACCTTGAATCGGGCAAAGCTACGCGAGGCCATTGGGCGTCGGCGGCAAATGGGCGCACAGGATACCACCGCACCCGGTTGCACCGCAGTTGACGAAGATCAAGCTTAGGAGTTCGATAGCCGACTACGCGAATTCGACCAAAGGAGAAGGCAGATGGCAAAACGTATCCAGTTCAGCGCCCATGGTGGCCCCGAAGTGCTTGAGTATGTGGACTACACGCCAGCGGAACCCGGCCCACAGCAGGTTCGCGTACGAAACGAGGCGATTGGCCTGAATTTTATCGACACCTATTTCCGCAGCGGTTTGTATGCACCACCCGCGCTGCCATCGGGGTTGGGCGCGGAAGGCGCGGGGGTTGTCGACGCTGTCGGCAGTGAAGTCACCCAGTTCAAGGTCGGCGACCGCGTGGCCTACGGCAGCGGGCCGCTGGGCGCGTACAGCGAACTGCATGTGCTGCCGGCCGCCAACCTGGTGCACCTGCCGGACGAGATCAGCTTCGAACAAGCCGCCGGCGCCATGCTCAAGGGCCTGACCGTACAGTACCTGCTGCGTCAGACCTATGAGTTGAAGGGTGGTGAAACCATCCTGTTCCACGCCGCGGCCGGGGGCGTGGGTTCGTTGGCCTGCCAGTGGGCCAAGGCCTTGGGCGTAAAGCTGATCGGCACCGTGAGTTCGCCGGAAAAAGCCGCCCTGGCCAAATCCCTTGGCGCATGGGAAACCATCGACTACAGCAAGGAAAACGTCGCACAGCGCGTGCTGGAATTGACCGACGGTAAAAAAGTGCCAGTGGTGTACGACGGCGTCGGCAAGGACACCTGGCTGACCTCGCTGGACAGCGTGGCACCCCGCGGGCTGGTGGTGAGCTTCGGCAATGCCTCGGGCGCAGTGGAGGGAGTGAACCTGGGGATTCTGTCGGCGAAAGGCTCGCTGTACGTGACCCGCCCAACCCTGGCGACCTACGCCAACAACCCGCAGAACCTGCAGGCGATGGCGGATGATCTGTTCTCGATGATCAAGAGTGGCAAGGTGCGCATCGACATCAACCAGCGCTATTCGCTGGCAGATGCGGCGAAGGCGCAGACAGAGTTGTCGGCACGGCGCACGACCGGCTCGACGATTCTGTTGCCGTGAGACTTTAGATCTCTAGAACTTCAAGGGCCTCTTCGCGAGCAAGCCCGCTCCCACAGGTTGATCGGGTTCCAACTGGAACGACTCGGTCAAGTGTGGGAGCGGGCTTGCTCGCGAAGGCTGCGCCTCGGTTTCAGGACGGGCGCACCACCTGACCCGTGGCCAGATCGCGAATCAGGCTCGGGTTCTTGCGCCCCCCCAAGGCCCCACCCAATATCAGGTCCACCTGGCCACGGAAATACTGCTCCACGCGAATCCGCGTACGCGCCGCCGGGCGGCCCTGCGGGTTGGCCGAAGTGGAAATCAGCGGCCCCACTTGCGCGCACAAATCCCGCACCAGCGGGTGATCGCTGACCCGCAACGCCACGGTGTCATGCACACCGGTGACCCACTCCGGCAGCAAGCCCTGATGGGGCACCAACCAGGTGTTCGGCCCCGGCCAGGTACTGGCCATGCGGTCGATCCAGTCTTGCGGGAAGTCCTCGAACAAAAAGTCGAACTGGCGGATGTTATCCGCCACCAGGATCAAGCCCTTGTCCACCGAACGGTTCTTGATCGCCAACAGTCGATCCACCGCTTCTTCATTCCAAGGGTCGCAGCCCAGCCCCCACACCGCCTCGGTTGGATAGGCAATCACCGCGCCTGCGCGAATTTCTCGTGCGGCTTCCAGCACACGCCACCTGTTGGCCATTGTTTACTCTCCAGACTAAAGCTCTGGGCAGTTTACCGATCTCTGTTACAAAACCTAGCGGCGCGCGAGCCAGCGCCCGCTTTCGCAGATCACCCGGCCGTCCAGTTCCAGCTCGGTGAGGGTCGCCAGCACTTGGGACAACGGCTGCCCGCTGGCCATCGCAAGGGCTTCGCTGGTGTGGGGCGCCGCGTGCAACAGTGCCACCAATGGGTGTGTCACCGGCACCGACACCGGCGCCGGGCGCGACAGCGCCTGCCAGCCGCGCAAGCCTTCAAGGATATGCTCGATGGTTTCCACCAGCACCGCGCCCTCGCGGATCAACTGATGACAACCCTTGGCGCCGGGATGGTGGATCGAGCCCGGGATCGCATACACCTCGCGGCCTTGCTCGGCGGCGAGTTTGGCGGTGATCAGTGAACCACTGGCCATGCTGGCTTCCACCACCAGCACGCCGAGGGACAGGCCGCTGATGATGCGGTTGCGTCGCGGAAAGTTGCCGGCCTGGGGCGCAGCGTCCAGCGGAAACTCGGAAACCACCGCGCTGCCCTGCTCAATCATCGCCGCTGCGAGCCGCCGATGACGCTGTGGATAAAAATTTTCCAGCCCGGTGCCGAGCACGCCGATTGTCTGCCCCCCCACCTCCAGAGCGGCCTGATGCGCAGCACCGTCGATGCCCAACGCCAAGCCGCTGGTGATGACAAAACCGGCACCGGCCAGGCTTCGGGAAAAAGCGGCCGCCGTGTCCATCCCAGGACGCGAAGCACGCCGGCTGCCGACGATCGCCAGTTGCGGTTTTTCCAGGATCGAGGGGTCGCCGGCGACGAATAACAACGGCGGCGCATCGTCGATCTGGGCGAGCAAGGCGGGGTACTCGGGTTGGTCCCACATCAGCAATTGCTGGGCTGGAGCCGCCAACCAGGCCAATGCCGCACTGGCTCCGTCGCGCACTTCATGGTTGCGCCGCGCATCCGCGCTGATGGCCGGCAAGCCAAGGGAGCGCCACGCACTGGCGGGGGCGCTGATGGCCTTTGACGCGCTGCCGAAGGCTTCGATCAATCGGTGAAATCGCTTGGGACCCAGTTCCGGCAGCCTGTGCAAGCGTAGTCGCGCTTCCAGTTCTGCCGGGGATATTTCATGGCTGTTTGTCGGATACATCTGATCATCCTTGATCGGAACAAGCTGTGGATAACTCTGTTGGTAACTTATTTAGCAGGCTATTTATTACCTTTGATGGGCAGTCTCGAAACGGTCCAACACCGCCAGTGCTCGCGAGGCGTTGAGCACCAGGCCGTAGCTGAGTTTTTCGTAGGTGCGAAACACCAGTAGGGTGCCGGCGCGTTCATCGGGGAGTTTTTGTGGGGCACCGCTGAGGGGATCGCGCACGGTGGCGCCGGTCTTGATCACCGCCAGCAATCGGCCCTCGACCAGGCCGTCGCGGCGGCCTTTGTTCAGGGTCACGGCGTCCAGCACGCCGATCTGGGTGACGCCCCTGGGGACGTCGATGATTTTTCCTGCAATGAACGGGGCCGATTGCTGCACTGGCAGGCTGGCCGGATCGACCGGTGGCTGGGCGCGAAGCAAGCGGTCGCCGGGACGGACCTCCTGGGTGACCTGCTGCACCGCCAGGGTGGTGAGGTCGCCCGCCGTCACAAAGCGCGCAGTACCGATGGCGTCGGCGTTGATGCCCAGCAGTTCGCGGGTGTCGGGGTCGGTGTAGGCCTTGCCGCGGCGAAAGATGCCGTAGTCCGGCTGGGTCGGGTCGAGGTCGCCCCGGGCATGCACGCGCTCACCATTGGCGCCCAGCACGCGCCCGGTATCGGCGGCGACAATGTAGGGCGCAGTGTCCAGATCCTGCGGTGTATCAAGAATGCGGTTGTTCAGTAAAAAACGCTGGATGGCCTGCTGTGTCGCCTGATCCAGGCGCTGGCCGGACGAGGGCAGCAGGGCTGTTGCGAACGGGGCCCACAGCAGCAAGACGAGTAGCGATTTCCTCATGGGGTGAATCTCCTTTATTATGTGCGTTCGCGTGAAATGCCTTGGCCTTCGCGGCTTTTGGGCGTTTCACACCGGCTGGCTGGGTCCATCCCACCGCCGATTTGCCTTTACCTCACATGTGCAGCAATTACGCTTATGGCTATTTTGAACATCCTCGAATTCCCCGACTCGCGCCTGCGCACTGTCGCCAAACCGGTGGCCGTAGTGGACGACAAGGTTCGTCAGTTGGTCGATGACATGTTTGAAACAATGTATGAAGCCCCGGGCATCGGCCTCGCCGCGACCCAGGTCAACGTGCATCAGCGTGTCGTGGTCATGGACCTGTCGGAAGATCGCAGCGAACCGATGGTGTACATCAACCCCGAGTTCGAACCGCTGACCGAAGAGATGGGCGAATACCAGGAAGGCTGCCTGTCGGTGCCGGAGTTCTATGAGAACGTCGAACGCCCGCTGCGCGTGAAGATCAAGGCGCTGGACCGCGACGGCAAGCCGTTCGAGCTGATCGCCGAAGGCCTGCTGGCGGTGTGCATCCAGCATGAATGCGACCACCTCAACGGCAAGCTGTTTGTCGATTACCTGTCCACGCTCAAGCGTGACCGGATCAAGAAGAAGCTGGAAAAAAAGCATCGCCAGCAAGCTTGATGCCCTTCTTCCAAAGGCTTGCTGCGGCAAGCCTTTTTCTTTTGTGACTGCTTTTAACCGAGACCTCCCATGACCGAGCCACTGCGCATTGTTTTTGCCGGCACTCCCGAATTTGCCGCCGAACACCTCAAGGCCCTGCTTGCCAGCCCTTACGACATCGTCGCGGTGTACACCCAGCCGGATCGCCCGGCCGGTCGCGGGCAAAAACTGATGCCGAGCCCGGTCAAGCAACTGGCGCTTGAGCACAACATTCCTGTGCTGCAACCGCCGACCCTGCGTAATGCCGAAGCCCAGGCCGAGCTGGCCGCGTTGCAGCCGGACCTGCTGGTGGTGGTGGCCTACGGCTTGATCCTGCCGCAAGTGGTGCTGGATATTCCGCGCCTGGGCTGCATCAACAGCCACGCCTCGCTGCTGCCACGCTGGCGCGGTGCGGCGCCGATCCAGCGTGCCGTTGAAGCGGGCGACAGCGAAAGCGGCGTGACCGTGATGCGCATGGAGTTGGGCCTGGACACCGGCCCGATGCTACTCAAGGTCGCCACCCCGATCACCGCCCAGGACACCGGCGGCAGCCTGCACGACCGCCTCGCCGAACTGGGCCCGCCCGCCGTACTCCAGGCCATCGCCGGCCTCGCTGCCGGCACTCTGGACGGTGAAGTGCAGGACGACAGCCTGGCCACCTACGCCCACAAGCTGAACAAAGACGAAGCGCGCATCGACTGGAGCCGCCCCGCCGTAGAACTGGAGCGCCTGGTGCGTGCCTTCAACCCGTGGCCGATCTGCCACAGCACCCTCAACGGCGAAGCCCTGAAAGTGCTGGCTGCGAGCTTGGCCGACGGTAAAGGCGCCCCCGGTGAAATCATCGGCGCCAGCAAGGACGGCCTGCTGGTCGCTTGCGGGGAGCAGGCGTTGTGTCTGACCCGTCTGCAATTGCCTGGTGGCAAGGCGTTGAATTTCAGCGACTTGTTCAACAGCCGTCGTGAGAAATTTGCCCTTGGCACCGTCCTCGGGGCCGCGCAATGAACCCACGTCTGGCCGCCGCCAAGGCGCTCGCCGCTGTCCTCAACGGCAAGGCTTCGCTGAACAGTTCACTGCCTACGCAGATGGATAAAGTCGAAGACCGTGATCGCGGTTTCACCCAGGACCTGGCCTTTGGCACTGCCCGCTGGCAGCCGCGCTTGTCGGCGCTGGCGGCCAAGTTGCTGCAAAAGCCGTTCAAGGCAGCGGACGCGGATGTGCAAGCACTGCTGCTGGTCGGCCTCTATCAGTTGCTCTACACCCGCGTGCCGGCCCACGCCGCCATCGGCGAGACGGTCGGGTGCGCCGACAAGCTGAAAAAGCCCTGGGCCAAGGCCCTGCTCAATGCGGTGCTGCGCCGCGCCCAGCGTGAAAGCGAAGCGCTGCTGGCCGAGTTGGAGCATGACCCGGTGGTGCGCACCGCCCACCCGCGCTGGCTGCAAAAGTCCCTGAAGGCGTTCTGGCCAGAGCAGTGGGAAGCCATTTGCGCCGCCAACAATGCGCACCCGCCGATGATCCTGCGGGTCAACCGCCGCCATCACAGCCGTGACGCCTACCTGCAATTGCTCACGGCCGCCGGCATCACCGCCACGCCGTGCGTGTACAGCGTCGACGGCATCGTGCTCGAAGCGGCTACCGATGTGCGCGGCCTGCCGGGCTTTGTCGACGGCTGGATCAGCGTGCAGGACGAAGCGGCGCAACTGGCCGCCGACCTGCTCGACCTCGCACCGGGACAGCGTGTACTCGACGCCTGCTGCGCGCCTGGCGGTAAGACATGCCACATCCTGGAGGTCGAAAAAGACCTCGCCGGTGTAGTCGCCGTCGACCTGGAGGCCAAGCGCCTGGTACGTGTGCGTGAAAACCTCGCCCGCCTGGGTCTCAGCGCCGAGTTGATCGCTGCCGACGGCCGCGATACCGCCAGCTGGTGGGACGGCAAACCCTTCCAGCGCATCCTGCTCGACGCACCGTGCTCCGCCACCGGCGTGATCCGCCGCCATCCGGACATCAAGCTCACCCGCCAACCCGACGACATCGCCGCTCTGGCCGTGCTGCAAGGCGAGTTGCTCGACGCCCTGTGGCCAACCCTGGAAGTCGGCGGCATCCTGCTCTACGCCACTTGCTCCACCTTGCCGACGGAGAATACCGAAGTGATCGAAGCCTTCCTCGCCCGCACCAGCGGTGCACGGGAGCTGGACCTCGCCACGTCGGCTGGCATCAAGCAGCCCCACGGCCGCCAGTTGCTGGCGCAAGAAGGCGGACACGATGGCTTCTACTACGCCAAACTGATCAAGATCGCCGCCGCGCGCGGCTGAAACGGGTTTAAGGGAGTGACCGGATGAAAATCATCATCCTCGGGGCAGGGCAGGTCGGCGGCACGCTGGCCGAGCATTTGGCCAGCGAAGCCAACGACATCACCGTGGTCGACACCGACAGCGAACGCCTGCGCAACCTTGGCGACCGCCTCGACATCCGCACCGTGCAAGGCCGTGCGTCGTTCCCGACGGTGCTGCGCCAGGCCGGTGCCGACGACGCCGACATGCTGGTGGCGGTGACCAACAGCGACGAGACCAACATGGTCGCGTGCCAGGTTGCCCACACCCTGTTCCACACTCCGACCAAGATCGCCCGCGTGCGCGAAGCCGCCTACCTGACCCGCGCCGGCCTGTTCGACAACGACGCAATCCCGGTGGACGTGCTGATCAGCCCGGAACAAGTGGTGACCCATTACATCAAGCGCCTGATCGAGATCCCGGGGGCCTTGCAGGTGATCGACTTCGCCGAAGGCAAGGCGCAATTGGTGGCGGTGAAGGCGTACTACGGCGGGCCGCTGGTGGGCCAGCAACTGCGCCAGTTACGGGAGCACATGCCGAACGTGGAGACCCGCGTCGCCGCGATTTTCCGGCGCGACCGGCCGATTTTGCCCCAGGGCGATACGGTGATCGAGGCCGACGACGAGGTGTTTTTCATCGCCGCCAAGGCGAATATTCGTGCAGTCATGAGCGAAATGCGTCGGCTCGATGAGAGTTACAAACGCATCGTCATCGCAGGTGGTGGGCAGATTGGCGAGCGCTTGGCCGAGGCGATTGAAAGCCGCTATCAGGTCAAGATCATCGAGATGAGTCCGGCGCGTTGCCGGCATTTGTCCGACACCCTCGACAGCACCGTCGTCCTGCAAGGCAGCGCCTCGGACCGCGACCTGTTGATGGAAGAGAACATCGCCGACGCCGACATCTTCCTGGCCCTGACCAACGACGACGAGGCCAACATCATGTCGTCGCTGCTGGCCAAGCGGCTGGGGGCAAAGAAGGTGATGACGATCATCAACAACCCGGCCTACGTCGACCTGATCCAGGGCGGCGACATCGACATCGCCATCAGCCCGCAACTGGCGACCATCGGCACCTTGCTCGCCCACGTGCGCCGCGGCGACATCGTCAGCGTGCACTCCCTGCGCCGAGGCGCGGCGGAGGCGATCGAGGCGATTGCCCACGGCGATGCAAAATCGAGCAAGGTGATCGGCAAGGCCATCCGCGATATCGGCCTGCCGCCGGGTACCACCATCGGCGCGATTATTCGCGATGAAGAGGTGATCATTGCCCACGACGATACGGTGATCGAGACCGGGGACCATGTAATCCTGTTCCTGGTGGATAAAAAACATATCCGCGATGTGGAGAAACTGTTCCACGTGGGGCTGAGTTTTTTCTGATTTGACGGAGTGACCAACATGCTCGAATCCCTGGAAAAAATGCTCGCCAAGGGTGTGGATAACTCGTTGCTGCGCTTCGGTTTGGGCAAGGGGTATCTGGATTTGAAGGACAACGCCAAGGCGGCGGAGCATTTGCAGAAATGCGTCGAGTTCGATCCGAAGTATTCGGCGGCGTGGAAGCTGTTGGGCAAGGCGCAGGCTGGATCAGGTGATTCAGCTGCCGCACGGCAGGCATGGGAGAAGGGGATAGAAGCGGCCCAGGCCCATGGCGATAAGCAGGCGGAGAAAGAAATGACGGTGTTCCTGAAAAAACTCGACCGCCAGGCCTGAAGTAATTCCTGTGGGAGCTGGCTTGCCTGCGATGCTGGCAACTCGGTCTGTCAGTTACACCGAGGTGATGCTATCGCAGGCAAGCCAGCTCCCACATTCAACCTCCATTGGCAGAGAGGTCAGCGGCTAGTCAGTACCACCGCTCCTCACCCGGCGGGCGCTTCTTGAAGCGTTTCATGCTCCACATGTACTGGCTCGGATAAGCGCCGACATACCGCTCCACCACCTTGCTCATCGCCGCACAGGACGTGGCGGTGTCGGTGCTGTACATGTCCTCCGGTGCCGCTTCCAGAATCACTTTGTAACCCGAACCGTCCGGCAGCCGCAGGGCATGCAGGAAGACGCCCACGGCCTTGTGGCCGGCAAGCATGTTCGGCACGAACTTGCTGGTCAGCGCCTGGGTGGCGAAGAACGGCACGAAGATCCCGGCGGATTCAGCCGGCTCAGGGTCGGCAGGAATGCCCACCTGGCCACCCCGGCGCACCTCCTTGATCACACTGAGGATGCCTTCCTTGGTCGACGCCGCCACACGGTTGCCCAATTGCACGCGTTGTTTGCGCAGCAGTTCATCCACCGCCTTGAGCTTGGGCGGACGGTAGAAAATGATCGGTTTGCACTGGCTGCAATAGAAGTGGTTCAACACTTCCCAGTTGCCCAGGTGGCTGGTGATGCCGACCACGCCTTTGCCCGAGGCCAGGGCTTCATGCAGCACGTCGAGGCCTTCGACTTCGCGGACCAGGTCAATCGAACGCTGGGCCGGCCAGATCCAGGCGCAGGCGCTTTCGGTCAGGGACTTGCCGATGTCCATCAAGCTCTGGCCGACCAGGCGCTCGCGGGCGGCCGGGTCCATGTCCGGGAAGCACTTGGAGAGGTTGATCCGCACGGTGTCGCGAGAGCGGTTGGGGGTTTTCCACATGATCCAGCCAATCGCGGTGCCGACGGCCTGGACAGCGCGCCAGGGCAACAGGGCGAACAACCGCAGAGCCCCTACCAGCAAGGCGCCTTTTAACTTTTCCACAGGTCACTCCTGATCGTGTGTGGTGCGCAAAGCGGGCATTCTAACCGGCGTTGGCCAAGTCCGCGTAACGGTCGCAGTCCTGGGTGTGGTCCATGACCATGCCGGACGCCTGCATGAACGCGTAGCAAATGGTCGGGCCGACAAAGGTGAAACCGGCCTTTTTCAGCGCTTTGCTCATGGCCTGCGCCTCGGGGGTGATCGCCGGGACTTCGCTGCGGTCCTTGAAGTGATTGACCTTGGGCGCGCCGCCGACAAACGACCAGAGCAACCCCACCGGGTCTTCCAGCGCCAGCCAGGCCGCGGCATTGCGCCGGGTGGCGTTGAGCTTGAGGCGATTGCGCACGATGCCCGGGTCCAACATCAACGCTTCGATTTCGGCATCGCTCAGCCGCGCCAGGCGCTGGGCATCAAAACCGAACAAGACCTTTCGATAATGCTCGCGTTTGCGTAAAACGGTGATCCAGGAAAGGCCTGCCTGGAACCCTTCGAGTAAAAGCAACTCGAACAAACCCTGCGCATCGCGCAGCGGCGTTCCCCACTCCTGATGGTGATAAGCCATGTACAGCGGATCTTCAGAACACCAAAAGCAGCGTGGCATAAGGCTCCAGGGAGTGGTGGCAGGGCCGAATCGGGTATACTCCCGCTCTTTAAATCGCAGCCCAAGTAACAGGTGAATTTCGTGAGCCAGCCTACGCCAGCCGTGCGTACCTTCCAAGACTTGATCCTCGCCCTCCAGCAGTACTGGGCCGAGCAAGGTTGTGTGGTACTTCAGCCCTACGATATGGAAGTAGGCGCCGGCACTTTCCACACCGCAACATTCCTGCGGGCCATCGGCCCGGAAACCTGGAACGCCGCTTATGTGCAGCCCAGTCGTCGCCCGACTGACGGCCGCTACGGCGAGAACCCGAACCGTCTGCAGCACTACTACCAGTTCCAGGTGGTACTGAAGCCGAACCCGGACAACTTCCAGGAACTGTACCTGGGCTCGCTCAAGCATGTCGGCCTGGACCCGCTGGTCCACGACATCCGCTTCGTCGAAGACAACTGGGAATCGCCGACCCTGGGCGCCTGGGGCCTGGGCTGGGAAGTCTGGCTCAACGGCATGGAAGTCACGCAGTTCACCTACTTCCAGCAGGCCGGTGGCATCGAGTGCTACCCGGTCACCGGCGAAATCACCTACGGCCTGGAGCGCCTGGCCATGTACCTGCAAGGCGTGGACTCGGTCTACGACCTGGTCTGGGCTGACGGCCCGTTCGGCAAGGTGACCTACGGCGACGTGTTCCACCAGAACGAAGTGGAGCAATCCACTTACAACTTCGAACACGCCAACGTCGACAAGCTGTTCGAACTGTTCGACTTCTATGAAAGCGAAGCCAAGCGCCTGATCGAACTCGACCAGCCGCTGCCGTTGCCAAGCTATGAAATGGTGTTGAAGGCGTCCCACACCTTCAACCTGCTGGATGCGCGCCGGGCGATCTCAGTGACTGCGCGTCAGCAATACATCCTGCGTGTGCGCACCCTGGCGCGTTCCGTCGCCCAAGCCTACCTGCTGGCTCGCGCCAAGCTGGGCTTCCCGATGGCTACCCCGGACCTGCGTGATGAAGTGTTGGCTAAGCTGGAGGCTGCACAATGAGTGCTCAAGATTTCCTGGTTGAACTGGGCACCGAAGAGCTGCCACCGAAGGCACTCAACACCCTGGCCGACGCGTTCCTGGCCGGTATCGAAAAAGGCCTGCACAGCGCTGGCCTGAAGTTCGCCGCGAAAAAAGTCTACGCCGCGCCACGTCGCCTGGCGGTGTTGCTGACCGCGCTGGAAACCCAGCAGCCGGACCGCAGCATCAACCTCGACGGCCCACCGCGCCAGGCGGCTTTTGATGCTGAAGGCAACCCGACTCAAGCCGCACTGGGCTTCGCCAAGAAGTGTGGCGTCGAGCTGAGCGAGATCGACCAGAGCGGCCCGAAGCTACGCTTCAGCCAGGTCATCACCGGCAAGCCGACCGCCAGCCTGTTGCCGACCATCGTTGAAGATTCCCTGAACGACCTGCCGATCCCCAAGCGCATGCGCTGGGGTGCACGCAAGGAAGAGTTCGTGCGTCCGACCCAATGGCTGGTGATGCTGCTCGGTGACCAGGTCATCGATTGCACCATCCTCGCCCAGAAAGCCGGTCGTGATTCCCGTGGCCACCGCTTCCATCATCCTGAAGCCGTGCGCATCACTTCGCCGGCCAACTACGCCGCCGACCTGCGTGCCGCCTACGTGCTGGCCGACGCCAACGAGCGTCGCGAGCTGATCAGCAAGCGCACCGAAGAACTGGCGCGCCTGCAGGAAGGCACCGCCATCGTGCCGCCAAGCCTGCTCGACGAAGTGACCGCCCTGGTGGAATGGCCGGTGCCGCTGGTGTGCTCGTTCGAAGAACGCTTCCTCGATGTGCCGCAAGAAGCGCTGATCACCACCATGCAGGACAACCAGAAGTATTTCTGCCTGCTGGATGTGGACGGCAAGTTGCTGCCGCGCTTTATCACCGTGGCCAACATCGAGAGCAAGGACCCGCAGCAGATCATCGCCGGTAACGAGAAAGTCGTGCGCCCGCGCCTGACCGACGCCGAGTTCTTCTTCAAGCAAGACAAGAAGCAGAAGCTGGAAGACTTCAACCTGCGCCTGCAGAACGTGGTGTTCCAAGAAAAACTCGGCAGCGTCTACGACAAGGCCGTGCGCGTATCCAAGCTGGCTGCCTACATTGCGCCGCGCATCGGTGGTGATTCCGCCTGGGCCGCACGTGCGGGCCTGCTGTCCAAGTGCGACCTGGCCACCGAAATGGTCGGCGAGTTCCCAGAGATGCAAGGCGTTGCCGGCTACTACTACGCCCTCAACGACGGCGAGCCGGACGATGTGGCCCTGGCCCTGAACGAGCAGTACATGCCGCGCGGTGCCGGTGCCGAGTTGCCAAGCACCCTGACCGGTGCGGCAGTGGCCATCGCCGACAAGCTGGACACCCTGGTCGGCATCTTCGGTATCGGCATGTTGCCTACCGGTAGCAAAGATCCGTATGCCCTGCGCCGTGCGGCCCTGGGCGTGCTGCGTATCCTGATCGACAAGAAACTGGACCTCGACCTGACACAGGCCGTGGTGTTCGCCGTCGGCCAGTTCGGCGCCAAGGTCAAGCAAGCCGGCCTGGCCGAGCAAGTGCTGGAGTTCGTATTCGACCGCCTGCGTGCGCGTTACGAAGACGAAGGCGTGGACGTGTCGGTGTACCTGGCAGTGCGTGCCCTGCAACCGGGTTCGGCGCTGGATTTCGACCAGCGCGTACAAGCCGTGCAGGCCTTCCGCAAGTTGCCGGAAGCCGACGCCCTGGCGGCCGTGAACAAGCGTGTGTCGAACCTGCTGAGCAAGGCTGAAGGCCTGGGCAGTACAGACGTCGATCCTGGCCTGTTTGCCGACGCCAAGGAGTTCTCGCTGAACTCGGCCATTGCCAAGGCAGAAACTGCGGTGAAGCCGCTGATCGCCGAGCGCAACTATGCCGAGGCTCTGGCGCGCCTGGCCAACTTGCGTGACCCGGTGGATGCGTTCTTCGAAGCCGTGATGATCAATGCCGAAGATCCGGGTGTACGCAAAAACCGCTACGCCATGCTGGCGCGTCTGCGCGGTCTGTTCGTCAATATCGCCGACATCTCGACGCTGAGCTGATCATGTTGAAACTGCTGATTCTCGATCGGGACGGGGTGATCAATTACGACTCCGACGCTTACATCAAGTCGGTGGCGGAGTGGGTTCCACTGCCCGGTTCGATCGAGGCCATCGCGCAGTTGAGCAAAGCCGGCTGGACCGTGGCCATCGCCACCAACCAGTCCGGCATCGCTCGCGGTTACTACGACATCGCCACCCTGGACGCCATGCATGCGCGCTTGCGCACGTTGGTGGCCGAGCAGGGCGGTGAGGTGGGGCTGGTGGTCTACTGCCCCCACGGGCCGGACGAGGGCTGCGATTGCCGCAAGCCCAAGCCTGGCATGTTGAAAATCATTGCAGAACATTACAAGGTGCCACTGGCTGGGATATGGTTCGTCGGGGACAGCCTCGGTGACCTGGAGGCGGCCAAAGCCGTCGACTCTCAGCCAGTTTTGGTTAAGACCGGGAAAGGCGAAAAGACCCAGGCGAAAAACCTGCCGGTGGGCACCTTGATTTTTGACGATCTGGCGGCGGTTGCCGCAGAACTTATCAACAACTAGCCGCCCTCGACTTCCTGACCAAGGAGTGTTCGGGAGTGCGCTTTTAACAGGCGGGCCATGCCCCGCAACGGTAAATGCCGCCATGTCGATCTTGCAGGCCATCAGAACCTTTTTCTTTTACCTGCTGCTGGGCACCAGTTCGTTTCTCTGGTGCACCCTGAGCTTTTTTATTGCGCCGTTTTTGCCGTTCAAGGCGCGCTATCGCTTTATCAACGTTTATTGGTGCCGCTGTGCGTTGTGGCTGTCCAAGGTGTTCCTGGGCATTCACTTCGAAGTCAAAGGCGCTGAAAACGTCCCGGACCAGCCCTGCGTGATTCTGTCGAACCACCAGAGCACCTGGGAGACGTTCTTCCTCTCTGCGTACTTCTCGCCCCTGAGCCAGGTGCTCAAGCGCGAACTGCTGTACGTGCCGTTCTTCGGCTGGGCCATGGCTATGTTGCGTCCGATCGCGATCGACCGCGACAACCCCAAGGCCGCACTCAAGCACGTGGCCAAGAAGGGCGACGAGCTGCTCAAGGACGGCGTGTGGGTGCTGATCTTCCCGGAAGGTACGCGGGTGCCGTTTGGTACCGTGGGTAAGTTCTCCCGGGGCGGTACGGCATTGGCGGTCAACGCCCAACTGCCGGTGTTGCCGATTGCGCACAACGCCGGCAAGTTCTGGCCCAAGGAAGGTTGGGCCAAGCGTGCGGGCACCATCACCGTGGTGATCGGTGAGCCGATGTACGCCGAAGGCGAAGGCCCACGGGCTATCGCTGCGCTGAATGACCGTGCTGCGGCGTGGAATGAGGCTCAGCAACGCGCCATGGGTTCGCTGCCGCCAGAGCCGGTTGTGGTGGAGACGCCGGTGGCGTGAGCATCTGTGGATAACCTGTGCACGGATTGTTGGCGAATTGGCATTTTTGCTTCATAACAACCTGATTTACTTACATATTTCCCGAGCGCATAAAATCCGGAAAAAGGTGCATAAGTTTTTCCCCGTATAAAAAAACCGGTCCTTGTGACCGGTTTTTTATGCACAACGAAAAATACGTTTTTCAGTCGTCCAGCAACGGCAATTGCAGGCTGAACGTGGTGCCCTTGCCCAGCGTGCTTTCGCAGTTGATCCGCCCACCATGGCGCTCCACGACGGCCTTGACCATGGTCAGCCCCAACCCCAAGCCCTCGCTGCCCTGAGCCGACTCAAAGCGGCGGTATTGGCTGAACAACTCCGGCAAGTCCTCGGCGGCGATACCGGGGCCCTGGTCGCTGATGCGGCATTCCAACCAGCCCTGCGCGGTGTGGTGGCGCAACCTGACGGTTGTTCCTGAGGGCGAATACTTGATGGCGTTTTCCAACACGTTGAACAACGCACGGGTCAGCAGCGATTGATCGGCTGACACCATGCCCTCGTCGGCTTCGTCCAGATCGTGCACCAGGTGAATACCCTTGAGCTGGGCAATCAACGCCACTTGGTCAAACGCGTCCATCACCAGCATGGCAAACAGCGTCGGCTGGAACTGGTAACCGTCCGCCTCGGCCTTTGCCAACTGCACGAAAGATTCGGTAAGGCTCAAGGCCCGGCGTACCTGCTGCTCGACCTGGGCAAACACCGGCGACTCGCTGCCATGCACATCCAGCAACGCGAGGATCGCGGAGTGGGGCGCACGCAGGTCGTGGGAAAGAAAGCGCAGCATGGTTTCGCGATGCTGCTGGGCTTCACGTTCCTTGCTCAGGTCCGTCAGGCTCAGCAACCAGCCAAGCGCCACGTCGCCTTCAGCCGGCAGCAGAGGCGCCAGTTCCATGCGCAGGCTACGCTGGCGGATGTCCCGGAACTCAACCAGTTCCAGCGCCGAGAGGGCAGGGCGCACGCCGTTGTGCAGGGGTGGATAACCCAGGTCGGCCAGTTGCTCCAGCAGGTTATCGGCGACCAGATCATTGCCGAACACTTCTCGGGCGATGCGGTTGGCCAGCAGGATATTGCCCCTGGGATCGGTAATCAGCGTCGCCACCGGCAGGCACTCCAAGCCATCGGCCATGAAGCGCCGGGTATCACGCGTGCGGCTTACAGCTTGTTCCAGGGCGAAGATACGGCCCTGCAACACATCGCCTTTGCTGGCAGGCGCTCGGCGGCGTTCGGGCAGCACTTTGGGCTCGTTGTCCAGGCGGGCCAATTCCCAGCCGAAGTAGGCGAGGATCACGCTCAGGCGCCGCCAGTTCCAGATCAGGTAGCTGAGCAGCAAACCGATCAGGCATGCGGCTGGTGACCACCAGTGGCCCAGGCGCAACAAGGCCCACGCAGTGATCAACGCGGTGGCCATGCAGCCTAAGGTCATCCACAGCGCGTAGCGGGGGCGATAGAGCAGCAAACCCAGCAGCAAGGCCACCAGGGAGGACGCCATCAGTGCCGCCAGCCAGCCGGGCAGATCAACAATGCTGCGACCCTGCAGCAGGCCGTTGAGCACATTCGCCTGCACCTCCACACCCGCCGTGGTGCCGACCGTGGCGGAAATGGGCGTGACAAAACGATCCCCCATGCCGGACGCGGTCGCGCCGACCAGTATCAGACGATCACGCAGTAGCTCGGGGGCCACTTCACCCCGTAATACGCTGGCGTAAGACACACTCGGGAAATGACTGTCGGTCGCGATAAACGGGATGCGGATGCCGTGTTCGCGATGCCATTGTTCGGTGATCTTCCCGTGGGACGTTCCCGGCATAGGCCCGGGTTCAGGGGTGCTCATTGTGTACGCCAGCCAGGCCAGTTGCGGCACCTTCGCGCCCACCGGGCCTTCACGCAGGTACAGGTTGCGCACCACACCGTCGCTGTCCGCCTCGACGTTAATGTGCCCCAGCCCCTTGGCGCATTTGAGCAGCGGTAGCATTTGCGGCCCTGGTTGGCTGTAGCCCCCCGGACCTTCACGCACCAGCGGCAGCAAGACGTTGCCGGCGTTGCAGACCGCGTCGGCCAGGCGTTTGTCATGGGTGGGGTCAGCGGGCTCGCTGAAGATCACATCGAACAGAATCGCGGCCGGCTGGGAGGCGCTCAAGCGATCAATGAGATCGGCATGCAAACTGCGCGGCCAGGGCCACTGGCCTAGTTTTTTGAGACTCGGGCCGTCGATGGTCACCAGCAGAATGCGGGGGTCTACTGGCAACGGTGCGAGGCGGCGCAGGCTGTCGTAGAGCGGGTTGTTCAAGGCCAGACCGGGGCTCAACGACAGGTAGGCGGTGATGGGCAGCAGCAGCAAACCAATCCATAACCACTCGCGCACCAGGCCGTGGAACAAGCGTTGGGCATGGGTGGGTTGGCGTTTCTCGGGCTTGCCCCAGAGCATCATAGGTCAGCGCGCCTGTGTGGTTGATGGGTGGTAAAGCCAGTGAAGCTCATTTTCGGCAGGTTGGAACAGTTCCGCTGCTGGGTGTTCATAAGGAAAGGCATCCGACATCGACGCACAGGAGTTTACGGCAGCTCACGCGTCGGCTGATCCTTTTCCTTACGGTCGGGAGTCGGTATCTTTCCCACATTGGTACCGAGGGTGTTCATGGGTTTAACCGCCCACTGATCTCAGCGTACCGAGAGATCCAAGGGGTCGATGAATCCAGGCACAATTCTTCAGATTCAACGGCTGGCATCTGCGCAGTACGTACCCTCAGACGACTGCCGTACTCTCCACAAAAAAGGACTACCCATGCGTGTCGCAATACTGGATGACGAGCCCGCCGAGCTGCGTCGGGTGGAACAGACACTGCGACAAATCCCCAGCACCGCCGAACAGCCTTGGACCCTGCATTGCTTCGAGCGCGGTGAGGACCTGCTGCGCCAATTGCGTCGGGAAACTTTTGACCTGCTGATCCTCGACTGGCAGCTCCCGGACATCTCCGGCATTGCCCTGTTGCGCTGGACCCGTGAACACATGGAGTCGCCACCCGCCGTCATCATGCTCACCAGCCGGGATGCCGAGAGCGACATCGTCACCGCGCTGAACAGTGGCGCCGATGATTACGTCAGCAAGCCGTTTCGGCCCAATGAGCTGAAGGCACGGGTAAGTGCAGTTCTACGTCGCCATGGCCTGCAAAAATCTGCGGCCAATGAAGTGCAGAGCTTCAACGATCTGACCTTTGATGACGCCGAATTGACCGTGACCCGCGCGGGCAAACCGATCAACCTCACGGAACGTGAATACCGCCTGGCCAGTTGCCTGTTTGCCAACCTGGCGCGGCCTCTGTCCCGAGAGTACCTGTATGAGCGATTTTGGACCCATGAAGAGATGGTGTCGTCGCGACCCTTGGATACGCATATCTACCGACTGCGCAACAAGCTGGGGCTCACGGCAGACAGGGGTTGGCAGCTGTTGACGATCTATGGGTATGGGTATCGGTTGGAGAGTGTGGCGGCAACTTCACAGGGTTGAAAGTTGGGATGTTCCACGTGGAGCATTTTAAAAACCGTAGTTTTACCCAATAAAAAAGGCCAACGCATAGCGTTGGCCTTTTTGGTTTAGCGGTAGCCTGGATCAGAAATCCAGGTTGGAAACCGCCAATGCGTTGCTTTCGATGAAGTCACGGCGAGGTTCGACCGCATCACCCATCAGGGTGTTGAAGATCTGGTCTGCGCCAATGGCGTCTTCGATGGTCACGCGCAGCATGCGACGCTGGCTTGGGTCCATGGTGGTTTCCCACAGCTGATCCGGGTTCATTTCGCCCAGACCTTTGTATCGCTGGATAGTGTGACGCTTGGTGCTTTCGGCCATCAGCCAATCGAGGGCTTCTTTGAATTCCTTGACTGCCTTCTTGCGTTCGCCACGCTGAATGTATGCGCCATCGTCCAGCAGGGTGCTCAGTTGCGCGCCCAGTGTGACCACGGTTTTGTAGTCGTTGCTGCCGAAGAAGTCGCGGTTGAAGGTGACGTAGTTCGACAGGCCGTGGGAGATCAGTTCGACCTCTGGCAACCAGACGTTACGCTCACGGTCTTCGCGCAGGCTGGCCTTGTAGACCAGGCCAGACTTCTCGACAGTGCGCAGACGCACTTCGTACTGGGCCAGCCAATCCTGCATCGCTGCGTGATCGCCCAGCTGTTCCAGGCTAACGGCTGGCAGGTAGATAAAGTGCTCGGTCAGTTCCTGAGGGTACAGGCGCGACAAACGCTTGAGGGTCTTCATCACCATGCGGAAGTCGTTGACCAGGCGCTCCAGCGCCTCACCGGAGATGCCCGGGGCTTCGTCGTTCAGGTGCAAGCTGGCATCTTCCAGGGCCGACTGCGTCATGTACTCTTCCATGGCGTCGTCGTCTTTGATGTATTGCTCCTGCTTGCCCTTTTTCACTTTGTACAACGGCGGCTGGGCGATGTAGATGTAGCCGCGCTCGATCAGCTCCGGCAACTGACGGAAGAAGAAGGTCAGCAGCAGCGTGCGGATGTGCGAACCGTCGACGTCAGCATCGGTCATGATGATGATGTTGTGGTAGCGCAACTTGTCGATGTTGTACTCATCACGGCCAATGCCGCAGCCCAATGCCGTGATCAAGGTGCCGACTTCCTGGGAAGAAATCATCTTGTCAAAACGGGCTTTCTCGACGTTGAGGATCTTACCCTTCAACGGCAGGATGGCCTGGGTGCGACGGTTACGACCCTGCTTGGCGGAACCGCCAGCAGAGTCACCTTCCACCAGATACAGTTCGGAGAGGGCAGGGTCCTTCTCCTGGCAGTCCGCCAGTTTGCCCGGCAGGCCGGCGATGTCCAGCGCGCCTTTGCGGCGGGTCATCTCACGGGCCTTACGCGCGGCTTCACGGGCACGTGCTGCGTCGATCATCTTGCCGACGACCAGCTTGGCTTCGTTCGGGTTCTCCAGCAGGAAGTCGGAGAAGTACTTGCCCATCTCCTGTTCCACTGCGGTCTTCACTTCGGAAGACACCAGCTTGTCTTTGGTCTGGGAGCTGAACTTAGGGTCCGGCACTTTTACCGAGATAATCGCGGTCAGGCCTTCACGGGCATCGTCACCGGTAGTGGCAACTTTATGCTTCTTGGCCAAGCCTTCGGCTTCGATGTAGGTGTTCAGGTTACGCGTCAGTGCGGAACGGAAACCCACCAGGTGAGTACCGCCGTCGCGCTGTGGAATGTTGTTGGTGAAGCACAACAGGTTCTCGTTGAAGCTGTCGTTCCACTGCAGGGCGATTTCCACGCCGATGCCGTCTTCGCGCTGGATGTTGAAGTGGAACACCTGGTTGACCGCAGTCTTGTTGGTGTTCAGGTATTCAACGAACGCACGCAGGCCGCCTTCGTACTTGAACAGCTCTTCCTTGCCGCTGCGCTCATCCTTGAGGACGATACCCACACCGGAGTTGAGGAAGGACAGTTCACGAATACGCTTGGCCAGGATGTCCCAGCTGAAGTGGATATTCTTGAAGGTTTCAGCCGATGGCTTGAAGTGGATCTGCGTACCAGTGGTTTCGCTGTCGCCGACAATTTTCATCGGTTCTTTCGGAACGCCGTGGATGTAGGTCTGTTCCCAGATCTTGCCGCTGCGGCGAACGGTCAGGATCAGTTCTTCGGACAGTGCGTTCACTACGGATACGCCTACACCGTGCAAACCGCCGGATACTTTGTAGGAGTTGTCATCGAACTTACCGCCGGCGTGGAGCACGGTCATGATGACCTCTGCCGCCGAAACGCCTTCTTCTTTATGCACATCGACCGGAATGCCGCGACCGTTGTCGCGTACGGTGATGGATTCATCCGGGTGGATGATAATGCTGATGTCGTCGCAGTGACCGGCCAGCGCTTCGTCGATGGAGTTATCGACCACCTCGAACACCATGTGGTGCAGACCGCTACCATCATCGGTGTCGCCAATGTACATACCGGGACGTTTGCGTACGGCATCCAAACCTTTCAGCACTTTAATGCTGGTCGAGTCGTACGTGTTTTCTTCGCTCATGCCTTCACTCCCGATGGTCGTGGGTCTGGGTGATACGGCCCTGTTCCACGTGGAACAAAGCGACTGGCGTTTCCGTCTGCCAGCCTTCCCTCAATAATTCGTGGTCTACACAGGTGATAAACACCTGGCAGCGTAAGTCTTCCAACAAGCGGCATAGCGCGCGGCGATGCTGCTCGTCGAGTTCAGACGGCAAGTCATCCACCAGATAAATACACTGACCGCGTCGGGCTTGGCTAACCAAATGCCCCTGGGCGATACGCAGCGCGCACACCACCAACTTCTGCTGGCCACGGGACAAGATGTCTGCGGCATTATGAGCGCCTAATCTAAGGCGCAAATCGGCACGTTGGGGGCCGGCCTGGGTATGGCCAATTTGCTGGTCCCGCTGCAAGGACGTCGCGAGTACGGCACTCAGTTCTCGCTCTTTATCCCAGCCACGGTAGTAGCTCAGCGTCAGCCCTTCGAGATCCAACAACTCACTCAAGGTCTGCTCAAAGACTGGTTTCAAGGCTTTGATATAGGCGCGGCGGTATTCATCAATTTCGTCGCTGGCCAGGCACAGTTCCCGGTCCCAGGCCGCTTGCGAAGCGGCGTCAAGTGTACCATGCCGCAGCCATGAGTTCCGCTGCCGCAGGGCCTTCTGCAAGCGCTGCCAGGTGGCCATAAAACGCGGTTCCACGTGGAACACTCCCCAATCGAGGAACTGCCTGCGGATTTTTGGCGCACCTTCCAGCAAACGGAAGCTGTCTGGGTTGATCAATTGCAGCGGCAGGATTTCCGCCAGCTGTGCTGCGCTACGCGCATTTTGACCATCAATACGGATTTGAAACTCACCACCGCGATCACGGGATATGCCCAAGGCGCTATGTCCCCCTTCAGCCAATTCGACTTGGCCAAATACCGTGCAGGCCAGTTGCTCGTATTGGATCACCGGCAACAGGCGGGCACTGCGAAAGGAACGGGCAAGCCCCAGCAAGTGGATGGCTTCCAGCACGCTGGTTTTGCCACTGCCGTTGGCGCCGTGGAGAATATTGATGCGGGGGGAGGGGGAGAAGGTCACCGGGTGCAGATTGCGCACCGCGGTGACCGAGACGCGACTGAGGGACATCTAGCTTCTATTACAGGCGCATCGGCATAACAACGTAAGCCGAGTCGTCGTTGTCGGATTCCTGCACAAGGGCACTGCTGTTGGAGTCCGACAGAATCAGGCGAACCTGTTCAGTGGTCATCACCCCCAGCACGTCCAGCAAGTAGCTCACGTTGAAGCCGATCTCCAGGGAACCGCCGTTGTAGTCGACGCCCACTTCTTCCTCGGCTTCTTCCTGCTCCGGGTTGTTGGCCTGGATTTTCAGCTGACCGTTGGCCAGTTGCAGACGGATACCACGGTACTTTTCGTTGGAAAGAATCGCGGTACGGCTGAAGGCTTCACGCAACGCCTGGCGGTCGCCGAGCACCAATTTGTCACCGCCCTTGGGCAGTACGCGCTCGTAATCCGGGAACTTGCCGTCAACCAGCTTGGAGGTAAAGGTGAACTCGCCGGTGGTCGCGCGGATGTGGTGTTGGCCCAACACGATGCTGACATTGCCATCCGGCTCAGTGAGCAGACGCGCCAGTTCGAGGATACCCTTGCGCGGCACGATGACCTGATGACGGTCCGGCTGGCCGATGTCGGCTTTCATCGAGCACATGGCCAGGCGATGGCCGTCGGTGGCTACGGCACGGATGATGCCTTCGGATACTTCCAGCAGCATGCCGTTGAGGTAGTAACGCACGTCCTGTTGCGCCATGGCGAAGCTGGTGCGCTCGATCAATCGACGCAGCTTGCTCTGCTCCAGGCTGCAGGTCAGCGAGCCCGGGCCTTCTTCCACGGTTGGGAAGTCATTGGCTGGCAAGGTCGACAGGGTGAAGCGGCTACGACCAGCCTTGACCACCAACTTGGCTTCATCAACCTTGATGTCGATCAGCGCGTCGTTCGGCAGGCTCTTGCAGATGTCCATCAGCTTGCGCGCTGGAACGGTGATCTCGCCAGGTTCGGCAGGCTCTTCCAACTGCACACGACCGACCAGTTCGACTTCAAGGTCGGTACCAGTCAGGGACAATTGCTGGCCTTCGACCACCAGCAATACGTTGGAAAGCACCGGCAAGGTCTGTCGGCGCTCGACGACGCCTGCGACCAGTTGCAGGGGTTTCAACAGGGCTTCGCGTTGAATGGTGAAATGCATGGTCTAGTCCCTTGCCTTAATAAGCTGCGCTGGTGTCATCAAGTGGTCAGTGTACGCAGCAGGTTCTTGTAGTCCTCGCGAATATCCGCGTCGGATTCCTTGAGTTCGTTGATTTTGCGGCACGCGTGCAACACGGTGGTGTGGTCACGACCGCCAAATACATCGCCGATTTCCGGCAGGCTGTGGTTGGTCAGCTCCTTGGAGAGCGCCATGGCCACTTGCCGTGGACGTGCCACCGAGCGCGAACGGCGCTTGGACAACAGGTCGGAAATCTTGATTTTGTAGTATTCGGCAACAGTGCGTTGGATGTTATCCACACTCACCAATTTGTCTTGCAGGGCCAGCAGGTCTTTCAGGGACTCGCGAATCAGCTCGATGGTGATGTCGCGACCCATGAAGTGCGAGTGCGCGATAACCCGCTTGAGTGCGCCTTCCAGCTCACGCACGTTGGAGCGAATGCGTTGGGCAATGAAGAACGCTGCATCGTGGGGCAGGTCGACTTTCGCCTGGTCGGCCTTTTTCATCAGGATCGCGACGCGGGTTTCCAGTTCCGGCGGCTCTACCGCAACGGTCAGACCCCAGCCGAAGCGCGACTTCAAGCGTTCTTCCAGGCCTTCGATTTCCTTCGGATAGCGGTCACTGGTCAGGATGACCTGTTGGCCGCCTTCGAGCAGGGCATTGAAGGTGTGGAAAAACTCTTCCTGTGAACGTTCCTTGCGTGCGAAGAATTGAATGTCATCGATCAGCAAGGCATCAACGGAACGGTAGAACCGTTTGAACTCGTTGATGGCGTTTAGCTGCAAGGCCTTGACCATGTCAGCCACGAAGCGCTCCGAGTGCAGGTACACAACCTTGGCATTCGGGTTCTTCTTTAATAGGTGGTTACCCACAGCGTGCATCAAGTGAGTCTTACCCAAGCCGACGCCGCCATAAAGGAAGAGCGGGTTGTAACCATGCTTGGGGTTATCGGCGACCTGCCAGGCGGCCGCTCGGGCCAGCTGGTTGGATTTACCTTCGACAAAGTTCTCGAAGGTGAAGGTGCGGTTCAGGTAGCTGGTGTGCTTGAGCGCGCCTTCAACTTGCACGGTGCGCTGTTCGGCGCGAACCGGTGCTTGCTGGGAGCTGGCACCGGCCATCGGGTCGAAGCTGTCGCGTGACGGCTCTTCGTTCTCCGGCGCGCTTTTCTGCGCGGAGGCCTTGGATGGCGCGGGAGCTGGCGCCGGCGCCGGCGGTGCCGTCACGGCCTGGGCTTGCGAGGCAGCGGCAGCCAACGGCGCATTCGGTGCAGCGCGAGGCGCGGAGCTGCGCTTGCTTCCTATTAATAAGGAGAGCACAGGGGCAACACCGTTGCCATGTTCGTCGAGCAATTCGAGAACGCGGCCCAGGTACTTCTCGTTGACCCAGTCGAGAACAAAACGATTGGGTGCGTAGACACGCAACTCGTCGCCTTCGGCTTCGACTTGTAGCGGACGGATCCAGGTGTTGAATTGCTGGGCAGGCAGCTCCTCGCGCAAAAGCTCCAC